>CAVZGW010000014.1:0-31255 GCA_963774825.1 uncultured Actinomycetes bacterium
CCTGGTAATCGATGCCGCGACCGGAGGCGACCCGGCACCACTTACCCTCGCCCTGCGGCTCGTGAACGATGGCGGCACCGTCATCGTCCAGAACGCCTACCATCCTGCCGTGAAACTTCCGGCACCGCTGCGCGATCTCTTTCGCCGGTCTATCCGCATGATCGGCTCGTTCTCCCACTGTCGTCGGCACCCGGCCGACTTTGCGCTGGCCCTGGACCTGCTCAGCCGGCAGGCCACACAGGCCGCCCACCTCTCCGCTCACTCTGGCGACCTTGCTGACCTGCCCGCTGTAATCAGCGAACGTGTTACGCGCTCGGTCCGGCCAGTACTCACCGTCGATGCCTCATGAAGCATCGTTTGGCAGTGTGGGACCGTTGGCGAGCCAGCCGAAGCCGCCACACACTCGCGAAGCGGCGGCTCAGCTACCCTTACCGGGTAAAATCCACAGCCGCGTTCATTCACGGATCACAATCGTGCGTCGCTCGCCGAGGGTTGTATCGGTTCGCGGTCGCGAGCTGGCCTTGATCGCCTGTGGCGTGGGTGCCATGGGCTCTTGCCCGAGTAATGTGGCCATTGCTTTTGCTAGTTCGTTTCGGCTGAAGGTTGCGGTGCGCTCGCCGCGGCGGATCTCGACGTGCCGAAGTGACCATGTTTTCTTGTGGTTGCCGAATACGGCAACGAATAGCTTGTTGCCGAAGTTAAGGCGCAGTTCCGCCCGGCTGCCCTCCACGCGTACCTCCGGCGTGACATGCAGCCAGGCCCGCAGGTAGGCGGCATAATGAGTCTTATTCAAAAGTCCTTAGATAATCTTGCCAGCAAGGCTGCCCAGAATTTGTTATCAGATAATGCCATAGGCGCACGGCGCGCCTAACAGGCAACGACTTCTCCATTCAGTAGAAAGAAGGGTGTCTGAAGCCAAAACTTTCACCGATGGAGAAGCCGTTGCGATTCGATCGTATGTCAGGACTCGACTCTGAGCAACTCGACGAACTCGAGCTGCGGGTCGCAGGGATGCTCGAGAATCCCTGGAAAAGCGCAACCGGCCGCCCAAAGGAACTCACGCTCCGGGAAGCGATCATCATCGCGAGCGGATATACCCGGCAGAACATCATCCAGGACGTCTGGGCAGAGATCTTCGACATCTCACAGCCGGGAGTTTCCCGGATCATCACCGAGATCACTCCCCTCATCGAAAAGGCAACCGCAGAATTCCGGCCGGATGCCGAGGAGGCCCAGGCCGCCGCCCGCGGCCAGACCGTCCTGGTAGACGGCTTCCTGGCGCCATGCTGGTCCTGGCGCGGGCTACCGGGCCTGTGGTCAGGAAAGCATAAGACGACTGGCTTCAACAGCCAGGTCATATCTGACATGGCGGGCAACGTGATCTTCGTTTCCGAACCGCTCACCGGACACAACCACGACATGACCGTCCTCAGCGAAACAAAGACCGCCGAGATCATCGCGGAGGCATTCAGCGGCATCGGCGACAAGGGATACCAGGGATCGGGCTACATCACGCCGATCAAGAAACCGCAATACACTCGACTTTCGCAGTTATGCCGCTGGGGTTTCCCAGGTCAGGCGGATGGCCTGGATTTCTTCGGGTGTCGGCTGGTCAGGGCAAGATGGCCGAAATCTGGCGGTGATGAGGACACGGCGGAGCTTGGCGGTCATGTCGGCGGTGGACGGCCGGGTCTTGCTGCGGTACCAGGGAGCGCGGGCGCGGCGGTCTTCCACGTCGGCGGGGTCGTGGCCGGCCGTGGCGTACCAGGTCACGGCGATGGCCTGGCAGGCGAGCTGGAACGGGAGGGTGCGGCGGACCGCGCCTGCGGTGCGGTTCCGGGCCTGGCCTGCGCCGAATTCCTGTTTCGCGTCCTGGATCGCGACCTCGATGCTCCATCTCGCGGCATATCGTTCGATGACCGGTGCGAGGCCGACGCCCAGGTCGGTGGTGACCAGGGCCAGGTCGTAACCGGACGCGGACCGGTCGCGGACGAGGATCACCTGCACGGGCCGGGTGCCGAAGACGGAATACCACAGGCACCTGACCGCGGTCGCCTGCACGGTTTCGGTCTTGCCGTAGCGGGTGACGGTGACCTGCGCGAACACCGCTGCGGCGGCGAGGCCTGCCAGCTTCGGCAGCCGGTCCCCGCGGGCGCGGGGCCGGCCCCGCTTCCCGGTACGCTCCGGCGGCAGCCCGTGCAGGGCGGCGTCCTTGCGCAGCCGGGTCGTCCACGTGACCTGCCTGCCCAGTTTCTTCAGTTCTTCCCCGGCGTAGGCGGAATCGGCGACGGCATGCAGGTCCCGGCCGGGCAACGCGTCCGCGAGCTTCTGGGTCATGCGGCGGGCCAGCCACAGCCTGGAGGCGGAGTTCGTGCCCTTGACCACGAGTTTCGCCATGACCGGCAGCGCGACGGGCCGGGAGCAGAACGGCAGCCGCACGATGACGGCCAGCACGGCCCAGTTGTTGCCGCGTCCCGTCTTATGTTTCCCTTGCGCGGACCCGTCGTGGAACCAGGAGGCAGCCCAGACCTTCTTCCCCCGCCTGCGGAACAGCGTGTCATCAATCGCGACGAGAACCGGCTCCCCTGCCGGGACCAGCAGCGACACCACCAGCTTCGCGGCCGCCAGGCCCAGGTCATCGGGGTTCCAGCGAGCCCGGGAGAAGAACCAGTGCGCCCGGTCATGCGGCCACAGCCGGGACAGGCCCGCCCCCGACAGCATCCCGCACACCGTCTGCCTCTCCGGCTGCGCGAGGAAACCGCAGGCCAGGCCGCAGAACGTGCGAAACGACGGCGCGGTGAACAGCGGGGCAAAACCAGTCAGCAGCGTCATCAGCGACGCCGGAACCGGTAGCGTGGCATCCGGGAGCATCGGCGGGAAATCCGTTTCATCGGCGGTTTCATAAGCACCGCCGATGCTCCCGCCGCCATGGCCCCGCCGTGCGCATCCTCACATAACATCAGGTCACACCGCGTGTCGTTTCCGCACCAGATGCCCTGCTCACCCCACGCCCCGGCCCATGCCCGCATAGCCGCTCAGACGCCATGCTTCACCAGCCCCGAAACTGCGAAAGTCGAGCAATACAGGGACCTGCTTAAATGGGAGAAGGAGTTCAACGCGGACGTAAGCCGCCTGCGCGCCCCGGTCGAGCGAGCGATCGCCCACATCAAGTCCTGGCGCATTCTCCACACTGACTACCGGAGACCGCTGGCCACCTACCTCACGTCGTTCCGGGCCGCCATCGGCCTGTACTTCTTTAAACTGTATTTTTAATAAGCTTCAATGGCAGATCATTGCGGGAACACGTGCTGAATCGTCGGGCACCGGGCCTCCTCACGGTGGGGCTGGTTGTCGGCTGGCGGCCATGCCGCACAGGGCCCAGACAACCTTGCCGCCCATCTGCGGCGTGGGGTAGGTGCCCCAGTGCTCGCTGAACGCTTGGACAAGGAGCAGGCCCCGGCCGTTTTCGGCAAAGTTGTCGGCCTCGATTAAGGCCGGTGGCTGTGGGTTGGCATCCCAGGCCAGCACGAGTACTTTCCTGGTGTCGGTCAGCAGCCACAGGCGCACCGGACCGGTCTGCGGCATGGCCCTGGCGGCGGCCACTGAATTGGTCACCAATTCAGAGACAACCTGCTCCACCGCTTCGGTGAGCGAGGTCAGGGACCATTCCCACAGAATGGACCTGGCATGCAGGCGCGCGGAGGGCACCGCGCCTTCCAGCGCGCCCAGCTCCAGGAAGTCCCTTATTGGCCATTGGTACGCCATGCCGGTGCCCCGATTCTGGGTGGGCGGAACCGGCGCCGGAGCCCTGCTCTGCCCGGGACTGCGCGCAAATCCGGGGGCCGCAGTCCCAGAAACGGCGCCGGTTCCGCCCGGGGCAAGGCGAGCACCACCACCACGTGACCGTGGGGCTGACCTCGTGCCCGTCCTGCCGGTCATAGCGCTTCCTTCCGCTGTGCGGCGGCTCAACGATGACCCCGGGGGGTTAGGCGCGCCCGCCGTAGCTGACGGGGGCAGGCGCGAGGGCTGCCGGTCCTGGCGGTTGCACCACCAGCCCGGTGACGGGCTGCGCCGTCTCACCGCCGCGCTGTCCGGCGCTCAGTGCGGGATCGGTCACGTCGATCACCAGCCGGCCCGGCACATACGGCAGCGACAGCGACATGCCCTGACCAGTCGCCACCGGCGGGCCAGGCACCAGGCCCGGCGGCACCGCGCCGGGCTGGCCGATGTCCCGCGCTGCCCCGGTAGGTGTGCTCACGTCCGCCTCGGAGGCGGCTGTTTGTCCGGGCTGGAGGAGGGTGAGCCGGTCGCGCGGTGGCAAGTGCTCGTAGTCGGCCAAATCCAGCAGGTCCAGCACCCCGGCCTGGTAGATGTGGGCCAGCATGACCAGCACGTAGACCGAGGGCCGGCGCTCGCTGGGCGGCCACTTCTCGTACTCACACAGCCGGTTCCCGGCCAGGCTGGCCAGTCCGCCCGGGTCGGTGCCCAGGCCGGCCGCGCGGGCGTTGAACTGGGCCGCTGCCTGCCCCAGCGTCCACCCATGCGCCAGCCGGTACGCCTCACGCGGCCGGAGCCGGTAGCGGCGCGCTATCTCGCCCGCGATCGGCCCGTGCCCCAGGCCCAGGCCACCCATCCGCTCCCGCAGCTCCTCCAGCTCAGCCTTGAACCCTTCCGCCCAGGCGCCACCGAAAGGCGCGGCACGGTCCCGTTCACGCGCGTCACCATCCCGCCTGGCACGGGTGCCTGCTGTGCCGGTGCCATCCCGCTCACCGGCTGGCCGGGGCAAGGTGGGACATGGCGGCTGTGATCGTCGCCACCACGACGGCGGCGACCTTCTGTGGGTCAGCGATCTGCCCGCAGAAGTCCGGTTCCCAGATGACGGTTGCGGCGTCGGCCCAGTAGTCACGGGTCCAGGCGATACAGCCGTCATCCGTAACGTGGACCGTTGCGCCGTCCCCGGGATCGGGGCTGGTGATCACGATCTCGGCCCGCGCGTCGAAATAGTCCTCGTCCTCGTAGACTTCCAGGCCGACGTCAAAGCCCCTGGCTTTCAGCTCCAGGCCGACGATGCCCTTGAACGTGACGGTCTCGTGGCCGTACCCGTCTCCCAGCCGCGGATAATCCCGCGCGTGGCCGGTGAGCAGCGTGGCCGCCATGTCGGCCACCTGCTTGGGGTCGGCCTCGTAGTCGGCCTGCGGCCAGCACTCCCACTCGACATCACCCCAGTCGCTCACCGCAACCGCGCACCGCACCCCCTCGCAGCCGATGGGGCTGCTGGCCCCACCGCGGCGCAGCTCCACCTCAAATATGCAAGGGCAGCAGCCAGGACCGGCGAATCCGAAGCCGTGCACCAGGCGATCACAGCCGCGCATGACGCCCGCGAGCGTGACTACAACGATGACCTGCTGGAGATCGGGGGTGAATTCCGGCTGAGCTGGGCCAGCCATCACTCCCTGGCGGGTTCCGCGCTGATCGAGATCCCAGGCGCCGAACGTGCCGCCGCCGCCGAACTGGAGCAAGCCACACAGCTTTACCAAACCGGTGAACCGGGTGAAGTGTTCAGGTACACGCTGGAAGCACGTGCCCGCATCGACCTTTGCACCGCCCGCCTGCGCGTGGGCGCTCTCGATGCCGCAGTTGACGCAGTCGAACCAGTGCTTTCCCTTCCGCCTTCGAAGAGAACGCTGGAACTGCCCCAGCGCATGTCCGCCGTGCGAGCAGAGCTGGCTCAGCCAATCTTCCGGGACTCGGTGCAGGTGCGCGATCTGGATGAGCGGATCGAGGACTTCGGCCGGGAGAGCATCGTTGCAGGGCTGCACAGCCTTCCCGGCACCCCCGGCTAACATCAGCCAGGCCCGCGCGGAAGCGTTTCCTACCGCAGGCGGCCGACGCCACCATAGACCCAGATCTTGCTGAGATCCTTGGGGCGGGGCGGCTTACCCTCGGGGCGCCACAGCGGCACCTGGACCAGGCCGGGATCGATGAGATCCCAGCCCTCGAAAAGCCCCGCGATCTGCGTGTGGCTGCGCAGGGTCACGGTGGACGTGGCCTGGTCGTAGACGGCGGCGGCCTGCTGCGCGGCCTCCGGGCGGAAGTCGCCCGTAGCATGTGACAAGGCGAGAAAACTGCCGGGCGGCAGCGCATCTCGCAGCGTGGCCAGGATGCGCGCGGGATTCTCTTTCTCCGTGATGAAATGCACGATTGCCACCAGCAGCAGCCCTACCGGTTCGGTGAAGTCGATCAGTTCACCGACTCTCGAGTCCTGGAGGATCTTTTCCGGCTCCCGCAGATCGGCCAAGACGATTCTGGTAGTGCCTTTGCCGGTCAGCAGGGCATTGGCATGCACGTGCACGATCGGGTCGTTATCCACATACACCACGCGCGTTCCAGGCGCCGCCTCGCCGGCTACCTGATGGACGTTCCCCGCCGTGGGAATGCCCGTGCCAATATCGAGGATCTGCCGAATCCCAGCCTCCCCAACCAGAAACCGCACCACACGCTGAAGAAACGCCCGGTTGGCCAGTGCGCTGTCGCGCGCTTCCGGGGCAGCACGCAGCACCTGGCGGACGGCTTCCCTGTCCGCAGCGTAGTTGTCCTTACCGCCGAGGTATGCGTCATACATGCGGGCAGGGTGTGGCGTGGTGGTGTCAATCTCGGAGAGGGCAAACGGCGGCTTCATCGCATCCTTCCCGCGTGCCTGTCATCGGCCGCTCTCACTCTCCACCAGATACCAGGACCAGTGAACGCTACAAACACGGACACCATTGGACACCGTTAGTAACCGCTCGCCTGAAAATGGTTGCGAGTCTGATCATGTGCGGGCGCGCTGGAGGTGGGGATTACCTGTGGCGGTTGCGGAAGATCAGGGCGAGCACAGCTATCCCGGCACGGGACGAGACGGCCGGGACGCAGTCCTGAGCTGGGGACGGCCATCATGTCAGGTGACCGGTGTCCGGCTCAGTGTCAGCCGTGCGATAGCTGGAACCAGGTCACCGTCCGCCCGCCGCGCCGCCGCCACCCCCACCGCGCCGCGAGGCCCGCAACAAGCGTAAGCCCGCGACCGCCTTCCGCATCCCGGCCAGCGGGGAGCAGCTCCGGCACCCCAGGCCCGCTCCTGTCGGTGACCTCGACCCGGACTACCCCGTCCCCGGCCCTGACCACCACCGTGACCGTCTCTCCCGGATTGCCCGAGCCGCTGTGCCGCGCACTGTTGCCGAACAACTCGCTTACCAGCAAAACGGCGACATCCCCGCACGGGTGGCCGGGACCGAGCACCCCGTCCACGAACGCGCGGGCGACCCGCGCCCGCTCCGCCCGCCCGGCAAGTGTCACACTCTCCGTCACCACCCCGTCAGCCATCCGGGCACCCGCCTTCCCGGCCGCCCTCGTCCCCGGGGTCACGCGGCCGGGCGGTCACTATGGGGGATGCACGCCCGACTCAGCGGCCCACGTCAAGCCAGGACACGACGCCAGCACGGCCCGTCCGTGGCCGTCCGTGAAAAAGCCGACGGTGCGTACCGACCGTCCTGGTAGCACGGGCGCCCGTCCGCGATACGTCCGTGGATGGCGCAACACAGCGGCACCCAGCGCGACAAGGTGACACACGACGGGACAGAGAAGAAACGGCCCGCTAGCCGCGTTCATGCAGCTAGCGGGCCGTTTGCGCTGGAGGTGGCAGGTGTTGGGTTCGAACCAACGTAGGCTTAGCCGACGGTTTTACAGACCGCTCCCTTTGGCCACTCGGGCAACCTGCCTGGGGCGCCGCCTCGCTGGACGGCAAAGTGAAGGATAGCGGAAGCCACGCTGGCGGGTAGCACGTGGACCCTGTTCCCAGGCCGACACGCCCCGCCAGAATGCCCACCCGGGCGCTAGGCGTCTAACCTGGAACTCGTGGCATCCGAATCCTCTTTCGACATCGTATCCAAGATCAACCGTCAGGAAGTCGACAACGCCCTCAACCAGGCTGCCAAGGAGATCGGCACCCGATTCGATTTCCGCGGCGTGGGTGCGTCCATCGCCTGGTCGGGCGATCACGCCGTAGAGATCAAGGCTAACAGCGAGGAGCGAGCCAAAGCTGTGCTCGACGTCTTCAAGGAGAAGCTCGTCAGGCGCTCGGTCTCGCTGAAGGTCCTCGACCCCGGCGAGCCGAAGCCGTCGGGCAAGGAGTACCGGCTTGCCGTAATCCTGAAGGAAGGTATCTCCCAAGACGACTCGAGAAAGATATCGAAGATCATCAGGGACGAGGGGCCGAAAGGCATCCGGGCCCAGGTGCAGGGCGACGAGCTACGCGTCTCTTCCAAGAAGAAGGACGAGCTTCAGCAGGTCATCAGCCTGCTGAAGGACAAAGAATTCGACCTGGCACTCCAGTTCGTCAACTATCGCTAGCGGCCGCCGGGCGGTAGCCAGCCGCTGGGCAGTAGCGGCCGCCGGGTGGTAGCCAGCCGCCGGGCAGTAGCGGCCACCGGCAGTAGCCAGCCGTCGGCGGTAGCCAGCGGCAGCCCTGCGTAGCTCTCAGGACACGATCGGGGCGCGGCGCCGGTAGCCCGAGATGTCGGTCGGTCGCTGGATAGGCGTCGGAGCCAGACCCGTGGCGCAGTCGTTGTCGAGGTGGGGCAGAATCGAGCCTGCAGAAAGCAGAGCAGCCAGGTCGGCATAGCCCCGTGCCCGCTCGAAATCCCTCGAATGCTCCGCGCAGCGTCCGCCCCTGACTTTGTCGCAGTCCCAGCAGCCGACCGTATCGACACCCGCAACACGATGAACCACAGCGTCCTTGAGCGCGGCCAGAACCGTCTCCAACTGAACCGGAGTGAGCCCGGCCTCATTGCGTCCCGCACGTCGGGCGCGCCTGAGCAGATAGACCACGGAAGCCGCTTTCCGCTTGTCCCAGTGCACCAGCTTGCCGAGGAACTGGCGGTCCCTGGTGCTGAGCGGCACCCCGCTTAAGACAGCGTCGAACTCGTCCCGGACCGAAGCCCGGCTGGGACTGGCGCTGGGGTGCGGCTGCCGGACTTCAGCCGTCCAAGACGTGACCAGCGCCGGCGTCGCCGACCTAGGCGCCGTTGACACAGGTGCCGGCGGCCTCGGGACCGGCGGCCTCGGGATCGACGGCCGCGGCACCGACGGCCGCGGCACGGTCCCTTCCCGGGAGATCCCGGTCACCTGGGGCGCGAACGGCTGCGGCCCGCTGGGTGACTCCGGCCCCTCGTATGGGTCAGCCGGCCTAGGCACGGTGGTGACGCTGACGGCATTTCCCTGCACACGATCGCTCATACTCCGCGGCCTCCTCGTGGGGCGGGAGATCGGGTTGCGGATCACGCGAGTAAGACGTCTCGCAACGCAATCAAGTTGACACTCTCGGTAATCAGAATTCTGCCCGCACAGCACCCGGCCAACCGGTAGCGCGCACCCGAGTCTCGTCACTGTCGGCGTGCGATGGATATGGGCGACAGTTGGCTGCGCCCCCGTTGGCCTGCGCCAAGTGTCGGCTCCGCGCAGGAGCACGCTCAACCCGCCGGGGCCACAGCCGCGCGGTCCATACGCCCGGGCCACGAAAGGCGCCCGGACGTGAACCGGCCGATCGGGCAGTGCGTCATCATTTACAGAGGCCGACCGGTAAGCCACGGATACGTCCTAGAATCACGCAGAGCCGCCGCACCGACCGTGTGACCTGGCCATGAGTCAGGTAATGCGGCCATCGCAGCAATTGGGGACCGTCCGTACCCGACCTGCGACCCAATGCCGCGAGTAAGATATAGCCCTAGTCCAAACCTCAGCGCCCCAGCCGACATAGGCCTTGGGGCGGGCGCTCAAAATTGCACGCCGTCACCGCTCACCAGTGGTAGCACTGCCCGGCCTCGGCGCGTGGAGGAGGTCCTCCCACTGTGACCAAGCAGGTCCAGAAACTCGACCACGTCATCATCAGGTTCGCCGGCGACTCCGGGGACGGGATGCAACTGACCGGCGACCGGTTCACCCAGGAAACGGCCACGTTCGGCAACGACCTGTCGACGCTGCCCAACTTCCCCGCCGAGATCCGCGCCCCGGCCGGCACCCTGCCCGGCGTATCTAGCTTCCAGCTGCACTTCGCCGACCATGACATCCTGACCCCGGGCGATGTCCCTGACGTCCTGGTGGCGATGAACCCTGCCGCGCTCAAGGCCAATCTCACCGACCTGCCCCGCGGCGCGGACATCATCGCCAACACCGACGAGTTCACCAAGCGGAACCTCGCCAAGGTGGGCTATGCCGCGAACCCGCTTGACGACGGCAGCCTTAGTGCCTACCAGCTGCACGCGCTGCAGATCACCTCGATGACCGTCAAGGCCCTGGAAGGGTACGAGATCTCAAGGAAGGACGCCGAGCGGGCCAAGAACATGTTCGCGCTCGGGCTGCTCTCCTGGCTGTATAACCGGCCGACCGAGGGCACGATGAAGTACCTCGCGTCCAAGTTCGCGGCCAAGCCCGACATCATGCAGGCGAACATCGCGGCTTTCCAGGCCGGCTGGAACTACGGCGAGACCACCGAGGACTTCTCCGTTCAGTACGAAATCAAGCCCGCGACGCTGCGGCCAGGCACCTACCGCAACATCACCGGCAACACCGCCCTCGCCTACGGGCTCGTCGCGGCATCAAGACGCTCAGGCCTGCCGCTGTTCCTCGGCTCGTACCCGATCACCCCGGCCTCCGACATCCTGCACGAGCTGGCCAAGCTCAAGCGGTTCGGTGTCCGCACATTCCAGGCCGAAGACGAGATCAGCGGCGTGGGCGCGGCGCTCGGCGCGGCCTTCGGCGGCAGCCTCGGCGTCACCAGCACGTCCGGGCCAGGGATGTGCCTCAAGGCCGAGACGATCGGCCTGGCGGCCTCGGTGGAGCTGCCGCTGATCGTCTGCGACATCCAGCGAGCGGGCCCATCCACCGGCATGCCGACCAAGACTGAGCAGGCGGACCTGCTGACCGCCCTGTATGGCAGGAACGGGGAGTCGCCGGTCGCGGTGCTGGCGCCTGCTACCCCGTCTGACTGTTTCGAGACTGCCATCGAAGCGGTCCGGATCGCGGTCAAGTACCGCACGCCGGTGATCATCCTTTCCGACGGGTACCTGGCGAACGGATCGGAACCGTGGCGGATTCCCGCTGTCGACAGCCTGGCCAAGCTGCGTGATGAGTTCAGTTTCGCCATTCCGGACGAAGGGCAGAACGCCGACGGCACGCCGGGCTTCCTGCCGTTCAAGCGGGATCCGCGGACCCTCGCCCGGCCGTGGGCTATCCCGGGAACTCCAGGGCTCGAGCACCGGATCGGCGGGATCGAGAAGGCCGACGTTGCCGGGACGATCTCCTATGATCCAGATAACCACGACAAGATGGTCCGGCTGCGCCAGGCCAAGATCGATGGGATCGCCGCCGATATCGCCCCGCTCGAGGTGGACGATCCAGGCGGCAGCGCCCGGGTCCTCGTGCTCGGCTGGGGCTCGACCTATGGCTCCATCGGGGCAGCGGCCCGCCGGATCAGGCTGGCCGGGGGCGCGGTCGCCCAGGCGCATCTCCGGCACCTGTCCCCGTTTCCCCCCAACCTCGGCGACGTGCTGCGCTGCTACGACAAGGTGCTCGTCCCCGAGATCAACCTCGGCCAGCTCGCGCTGCTGCTGCGCGGGCGTTACCTGGTCGACGTGATCTCCTACAACAGGGTCCGCGGGCTACCGTTCCGTGCGGCGGAACTGGCCGGCGTCATTCAGGATGTGATCGCAAATGTCTGATCTGCCCACAGCAGGCGACGGCGCGGGAGGCAACGGCGCGGGAGGCAACGGCGCGGAACACGCCGTCGACCCGCACAGGTTCGCGTCGCTTGCCCTCGTGCCGAAGGCCGACGAGAAGCTGTCTACCCGGGATTTCAAGTCTGACCAGGAAGTTCGCTGGTGCCCGGGGTGCGGCGACTACGCCATCCTGGCCGCGTTCCAGTCGTTCCTGCCTGAGCTGGAAATCCCGCGGGAGAATCTGGTCATCATCTCCGGCATCGGCTGCTCATCGCGGCTGCCCTACTACGTCAACAGCTACGGGATGCACTCGATCCACGGGCGCGCCCCCGCGATCGCAACCGGGCTCGCCTCGTCCCGCCCAGACTTGTCGGTCTGGGTGATCACCGGTGACGGCGACGCGTTGTCGATCGGCGGGAACCACCTGATCCACGCGCTGCGCCGGAATATCAACATCAAGATCCTGCTCTTCAACAACCGGATCTACGGCTTGACCAAGGGCCAGTACTCACCCACGTCGGAACAGGGCAAGGTCACCAAGTCCACCCCGTTCGGGTCCCTGGACACGCCATTCAATCCGGTATCTCTGGCGCTCGGCGCCGAGGCCAGCTTCGTAGCCCGGACGATCGACTCCGACCGCAAGCACCTGACCAGCGTGCTGCGCGCGGCGGCCGACCACAACGGGACCGCGTTCGTCGAGATCTACCAGAACTGCCCGATCTACAACGATGATGCCTTCTCGCCGGTCACCGATCCTGGATCGCGGGACGCGCGGCTGATCAGGCTCCAGCACGGCGCGCCGGTGCGGTTCGGCCCCGACGGCAGCAAGGGCCTGCGGTTCAGCCGCTACGGCAGCCTCGAGGCAGTCGACGTCGCGGCATCCGATCCCGACACGCTGCTGACGCATGACGCGCACGCCGCCGATCCGTCATACGCATTCGCCATGTCGCGGCTGGATGGCTCGGATTTCGCGCATACGCCGATTGGCGTGTTCAGGCAGGCGCCGAGGCACAGCTATGACGAGCTGATGTCGGCCCAGATCGAGTCCGCCCGCGTGCAACAGGGCGATGGCGACCTGGCCGCCCTGCTCGCGGGCAGCGACACCTGGCAGGTCGGATAGCTGCCGATGACGGTGCACGTCGAGCGCAGCGGGCCGGTCACCACCGTCATCCTGGACCGGCCCGAGGTGCGCAACGCGGTCAACGGCCCGACCGCGGCCGCGCTCGCCGAGGCATTCGCCGATTTCGATGCTGACCCGGACGCGTCGGTCGCGGTGCTGTTCGGCGCGGGCGGCACGTTCTGCGCCGGAGCCGATCTCAAGGCGATCGGCACCCCGGACGCCAACGCGGTGCGGCCCGATGGCGCCGGGCCGATGGGCCCCACCAGGATGGAACTGTCGAAACCAGTGATCGCGGCGATCTCCGGGCACGCCGTGGCGGGCGGTCTTGAGCTTGCCCTGTGGTGCGACCTGCGGGTCGCCGAGGAGGACGCCGTCCTGGGCGTATTCTGCAGGCGCTGGGGCGTGCCGCTCATCGACGGCGGCACCGTCCGGCTGCCCCGTATCGTCGGACTCGGCAGGGCACTGGACCTGATCCTCACCGGGCGCGCCATTTCTGCCGCTGAAGCTGCTCAGATGGGCCTGGTCAACCGCGTCGTGCCCCATGGCAGTGCCCGGGCGGCCGCCGAGAAGCTGGCCCTCGAGCTGGCCATGCCACCCCAGGGCTGCCTGCGCAGTGACCGGCAGTCCGCGCTGGAGGGGGTGTCACTCTCCGGCGCGGAGGCGATGGCCAATGAGTTCCGCCACGGACTGAGCCGCCCTTACTGATGCGGCGGTCCTTGCGGGCGTCTCGCGGTTCCGCGGCGGCGCCGGCCGGGGCGGCGCACCAGCCTAAAGAGAAATATCCCTGTAAACGCCCCGAACCTACCAATCCCGGCAGAAATGCCGTGCCGTCGTCGCATAGACACCGGGTACAAACAGAGCGCCATCATCGAGAACCCCGTCAGTCGCAGGCAGCGGTGGCCGATCCGGGCGATGCGCGCGATTCCGTGGATGTAACCAGGAACGGCAGCCACGGTAAAGATGGCCGGCGGGATGGCGATCGTGGTTATGGTCGAAGCACCCGGCTCGATTGGGCCATGCCAACCACGTGGCCGCGCCGACCGTCTTAACTTGAGCGCCGACCGCGCCCAGCAAGCGCGGGGCATGCCCGGCAAGAAGCAGAGGTGACTTCGTGGGCGCAGGCAACCACTTTCCGCGAGCGGGTCTAGGTCTGGGTCTGGCAGCGGCCTTATCGCTCGGCACGGCGACCGCGACGGCAGCCCCGGCTACGGCCACGGCGGCGACCACGGCTACGACCACGGCTACGGCTCCGGCTCCGGCTCCGGCTACGGCCGCCCGGCAGGCGAGTACCGGGAAGCAGGCGGACGCCGCGGGCACGATCTGCTGGTCAGGTCCGCATCCCAAGCTTGCCGCCCGGATTTCACGCGGCGTACTGACTGCGCTGCGCGGGCGTTCTTCGGTTGTCGGGCTGAAGGTCGATGACACCGTCAAGCAGGTGATCTGCGAATTCCATCAGGACCGGCGGTACTACTCGGCCAGCGTGGTGAAGGCGACGATCCTGGCCGCGCTGCTCCGCAAGCTGATGGAAGAACACCGCCATCTGACCTCGGCCCAGCGGGCCCTGGCCACTGAGATGATCACCGAGTCGGCCAACTCCGCTGCCTCGGCGCTATGGGCCGAGGTCGGCCGCCGCAGCCTCCAGCACTTCCTTAGCCTCGCGATGATGAAGCAGACCGTGCTCGGGCCGGGCGGCTACTGGGGCCTGACCCTGATCACCGCCCACGACGAGACGACCCTCCTGAAGCTGCTGACCAGCAAGAACCACGTGCTCGACGCCGCGTCGCGAGCCTACGAGCTAGCACTGATGGCGCGCGTCATCCCGGCGCAGCGCTGGGGCGTGCCAGCCGGAGCCCCGGCCGATGTGACCGTGCACGTGAAGAATGGCTGGCTGCCCTACCCTGGCGACGACTGGCACATCAACAGCATCGGGAGCTTTTCCGGCCGCCACCGCAACTACATGATCGTCGTGCTGACGGCGGACAACCCGAGCATGACCTACGGCGTCGATACGGTCCAGGACATCGCGGAGGTGATCAACCGGGATCTGAACGAGGGGGTGACGGCAGTCATCCCGGCGTCCGCGCCGTTCCCGTCGTGGGGCACTCCCGACGAGCCGCTCCCGGCACCGCAGGCAGCCGATAAGACCGGCGCCCGGCCCCGTTAATAAGTCGCGGTCAATCCCAGAGACCCGACCGGGAAAGCTCCGCAGACCAGCCGTTCAGCAGCGGCTGCCCCCGCGAAGCTGGCGGTCGCGCGAGCGGCTGCCTGGCCGGCCGGCCACAATGTTCCGGTGATCGCCGACACCGTCCAGGCTGCAGCGGCGCAGCGGCGTGGCACGGCACCTGATAGCGGTACCCGCGTGCGCGGCGCCGGTGGCGCCCGCGGCGCATTCCCTGATTGGAAGTTCGCCCCCAACATCGGCAGCCATCCAGGCACCTACGAGATCGAGAATCAGGCCGTCGACGCGGCCGGGCATGTCCTCGGCGCCATGCGCGCGCTGGCCCCATGGGACGGCCGCACCCTGGTGGACCTGGGCTGTGGCACCGGATTCTGGCTCGGCAAGTACGCCGGTGAGGCCACCGAAGTGATCGGGATCGAGCCTGATCCGGCGCTGCGGGCCGCCGCGACGACCTTG
This sequence comes from uncultured Actinomycetes bacterium, assembly GCA_963774825.1. GTDB lineage: Bacteria > Actinomycetota > Actinomycetes > Streptosporangiales > Streptosporangiaceae > DATBGO01. Next base: position 15,503 of record CAVZGW010000014.1, read on the forward strand.
GCAGCGCGGCTGCCGCGGACAACGGTACTGGCAGGATCGGCGGAGCGGCTGCCGCTGCCAGCCTGCTCGGCGGATGTCGTGCACGCCAGGTTCGCATATTTCCTCGCGCCCGGCGGTGACGCCGGGCTTGCCGAGGTGATGCGGGTGCTGCGCCCGGGTGGGAGCCTGATCGTGGTTGACAACGACCACCGATGGGGCCAGTTCGCCGAGCTCCTGGCCGCCGGGTCAGCCACCCGGCCGGACCGGACCGCCGCCGCCATCGATACCTGGTGGCGGGAGCGTGCCGCGATCCGCCTCCAGGTCCGGTCGGAACTGCGTTTTCGCTGCCGGGCTGATCTCGCGGCGGTCCTGCATATCGAGCTTCCCGCCCGCGTTGCCCGGTCCTGGCTCGCCAGGAACCCGGCGGCAACAGGCCTCACCTACGGCTACGTCCTGTTCGCGGTCAGCCGCACCACCGGTATTTCCGGCAGTCACGGTGGCGTCCGGAGCTGACCGCGCAATCCGCTATAACTGTCTTTGGCCGCCGCCGGGAGGCCGACAGCGACGACAGCTACGCTTAGGGTGACAATGAGTACCTCAAGCCGTCGCGGAATGGAACTGATCCTCCGCCTGACGGCCAACCTCCTGATCATCTGCGGTGGCCTGGCGCCCATCTATGTCGGCATCGTGGACGGCGTCCGCTGGGGCGCTGCCGGAGCGGTAGCGGGGGTCCTCCTCGGAATCGCGGCCGGGGCCCTGCTGGCTGGCCTCCTGGGAACCGCATCGGACGCGATGATCACGAGGTTCCGGCGGCGCTACAACCCGGGCCGCTAGCGAACTCGGCTGCACTGATTGCGACGGACGATCAGGTAGCCCTTGATTCGCGCGGTCTCCTCCGGAGTCGGGACCCGGACCGCTGCCCCGACCTGGACCCGCTACGAGCGACTAGGTAGTGGCGAGATTCGTTGAGCCAGCTCAGCCCTCCGCCTGCACGGCGCCTGGCGCGCCACTCGCCTTCACGACCCCGATCGGGCAGGACACGCCCGTCCCGTGGTCGGGGCAGTACCCGTACGGGTTTTTGTTGCTCGAAAGATACTGCTGGTGGTAGTCCTCGGCGAAATAGAAGTCCGACGCCGGGGACACCTGCGTGGTGATCTGACCGTATCCGGCCTCGCTCAGCCGCTTCTGGTAGGCGGCCAGCGAGTCTCTCGCCGCAGCCTCCTGCCCAGGCGAGTTGAAGAAGATCGCTGAACGGTACTGGGTGCCCGTGTCGTTTCCCTGCCGCATGCCCTGCGTCGGATTGTGTGACTCCCAGAAGATAGCGAGCAGTTCACTGTAGGAGACCTTGGCCGGATCGAATACCACCCGCACCGTCTCCGCGTGCCCGGTCTGGCCGCTGCAGACCTCCTCGTAGCTGGGGTTCGGAGTGAAGCCGCCCTCGTAGCCCACCGCGGTGGAAAGCACGCCTGGCGTCTCCCAGAACTTCCGCTCGGCTCCCCAGAAGCAGCCGAGCGCGAACTCAGCGACCTCGCTGCCCGGCGGATAGGGCGGCTGCAAGGGCCCGTCGAGAACTTCATGGCGCGCCGGGACCTCCATCGGCCTGCTCCGTCCGCGCAGCGCCTCATCCGCCGTGACCATGCGCGTCTGGTGGAATCCGAACAGTCCCACGACCGCCTCCTCAGCCAGCTACGTCGCGGCCTGCGTCGGCCTCCGGTGCCTGCCGCGATCTGCAGGTCGACCCGACCCGCACGCCGTTTGACAACCGTCGCCCGCAGGGTGAGATTCCCGGCCATCCGGAACCGCCATGCTGCCCCCGGCCGCCTGCGGCGAGGCGGGCGGGGGGTCAGGCGCCTGGGTCCTCGGACCGGCCAGGCATTCCCGTACCGCGCCGCCGGAACGGCCGACCAGGCCCGGGTGCACCCGTCGCTGAGGCTGGCCAGAGCCAGTGACCGACCGGGAAGAGCCGGATGTTCAGGCGATCGGTGAACAGCCCCGAAGCCGCGGCACCTAGCTGGCGATCGCCTTGGCGAGCCCCGCGGCAAGCCAGCCGGACCCACCGATCAGGCTGCGCCCTTCCGCCATCGTCAGCCGCCGCTGACGGGGCCACCCTCCGGCCTGGGCTCAGATCGACAGCACCGTTCGCCGTGCGCCCAGGGGTTCTCATTGCACACAATGCTAGCGTGCGGCCGCCGTCAGCCAGGGAGCCCGCGCGACCCCTCCTCGGTCAGCCCACCAGCTGGCTGGTGCTGATTACCTCGCTGGCAGGCGGGGCAGTGATGGCTGCCACGGCGTTCCACTCGTTGAAGTTGAGCGCGCCAGCGTTGTCGGGTTTGGGGGCGACTGCCCGGAGCAGGTACCTGGTGCCGGTCGCGGCGACGTACAGCGTCGAGCCATCCGATCCGCGCAGGACCAGTGCCTGCTGGCCAGTGATCGTCGTCATGCCGGCCTTGACGTAGCTAGGCAGCGCCTGGCGAACGTTTCCCAGCAGCTTCTCCATGGTTAGATCGCCGCCTATCGACTTCGCCAGGCCAGCGGGCGCCGCCACGAACTTGCCGCAGGCCCGCTGGCAGGCGCTGGCCTCGGCACCGCTGAGCTTGAGAAAGGCGCTGGTTACCTTGACGTACACATGCTTACCCGTGTCGACGAGTTCCAGCCGCGTCCCCTCGTTGTCGATGGATCCGGTGAATGCACCCGACCGGTTCATGGAGACGTCCAGTCCGACCGCGGTCCCATTGCTACGCAAGTTCCCGGCCAGGTGCACGCTCGTGGCCTCGATCAACGCCGTCTTCATCTGAGTGATGATGGTTGCCGCGCTCTGGGTGCCGACCGTCCCCGACAGGCTGGCACTGGAGGCAGAGCTGTTGGAGGTTGAGCTGCTGGAGGTTGAAAGGGAGCTGGAGGTTGAGCTGCTGGAGGTTGAAAGGGAGCTGGAGCCGGAGCCGGAACTCGGGCTCTGGCTCGCGCTCCCGCCGCATCCCGACGCCGCGATGACTACCACTGCCAGCAGGACTGACGCCGGTGCCCATTTCCCGATCATGCTCTCCCGCTCCGAGACCGGCACGGCCTCGCGGGCCGGATTCCAGGTAGCACGTTAACAGAGCATAAGCGGATCAAGGCCGCATTGTCGGCCGCGGTCAGCCGACGAGCGGGCGCAGCCTGACCACAGCGCTGGCCGACGGATTGCGCGATGGCTGTATCACCGATGGCCCATAGCTGTCGCCGTGTCCGCGTTAGGTTCCCCATTGAGGTTATTGTCCGCGCTCCGGGCCGCGCCGACGGAGCGCTGCTGGCGGCTTGGGCAGCCGGGGCGGCTTGGGCAGCCGGGGCGGCTTGGGCAGCCGGGGCAGCCGGGGCGGCTGGGGCAGCCGGGGCGGCAGCCGGGGCAGCCGAGGCAGCCGGGGCAGTCGAGGCGGCTTGGGCAGTCAGAACGCCCGAGGGCGTCCAGCCGTCCCGGTCTCAGGATGTGTGCGGCGTGCTGGGCGCTGATCACGGGTGTGACTGTCGTATCCGTGGTCGCTTCTGTCACTGTCGCCGCAGGTATCCTTGAGCAGAGCCTGTGGACCTGGCGTGGTTCAGCTTCTTATCGCAGGCTTTTCAAAGATCTTGACGACTTTTCGGCAAATATCGCTGAAAAGTCGTCAAGATCTTTGGCTGTCCCCCGTGTGCGGGGGCTGGCGAGGCTGCTGGTGTCCGTGTGACCCGATCTGGACCGCACCGCTGGCCCCGCAGCCGCCCGGGAGGCGCTGGTGTCACCGGCGCCGCACGAGTTTCAGCTCCGGGAGAGCCGGGGCGGCGGCCGGGCGGCCGGAAGCCGTGCCGCGCGGCCGGAAGCCGTGCCGGGCGGCCGGGAGACGGGCCGGATCAGCCGCCCAGCTTGCTCAGGTCGATCACCTGGCTGGCCGGCGGCGCCGCTGGCGGCGGCACGCTGTTCCACTGGGAGAAGCTAATGCTGCCGCGGCTGTCGTGCGGCGAGATGGCCTCGACCGGATACGGCCTCCCGGTCGCCGCGACGGCGAGCGTGGACCCGTCGGCGCCGTGCAGTACCTGGGCATCCTGGCCGTTGATGGTCTTGGTCCCTGCGCTGGTGAAGGCCGGCAGCCTCCCGCTGATCGACTGGAGCAGCTGGGTCATGTTGAGCTGACCCGAAAGCGCATCGCCTTCGGCCGACGACATCGCGACGTACTTTCCGCACATCAGCGAGCAGACCGCGGCCGACACGTTGAGCTGGGCGAGAAAGGCGCGGGTGGCCTTGATGTAGACGTTGCCGCCCGCGTTGATGATCGTCAGTGTCGTCCCGCCCTCGGCAACCGTGCCGGAGAACCGGCCAGAGCGGGTCAGGCTGACGTTGAGGCCGACGGTCTTCCCGCCGGTCTCGCTGAGCGAGCCGGTCAGGTGCACGCTGGTCGCGGTGCGAATCGCGGCTTTCATCCCGGCGATTGCCGCCGTCGCCGGGCGCGCCGACGCGGACTGCGACGAACCGGACTGCGAGAAGACTGCGACGAACCCGACTGCGACGAACCCGACTGCGACGAACCCGACTGGGACGGAGCGGCTGAACCGCCGCAGGCCGCCAGCGCCGCCGCCGCCACCGTGATGACGGCCATGGCAGCGGCCGTCATCATAGGACGATTCCTCATATTGTCACCTCCCGGGTGAAGCCCAGCCGGTGCACGATTCAGCCAGTCCGCTCCACCACGAAATCACACAGCGCCTCAAACGCTGCCCGCGCTGGCACGTCAGGCAGGGCAAGGATCTCGTCCCTGGCGATCTCCGCCCAGCGTGCCATGTCCGCTCGCGCCATCTTCATCCCCGGATGCGCCCGAAGCAGGGCGAGCGCCTCGGCATGCTGGGCGGGATCGGTCAGCTCGCCGCTGCCGAGCAGCTCGATGAGCCTGGCATCGCCGCTGCCGGCTGAGCGCAGCGCGTGCAGCATGGGCAGCGTCCGTACCCCTTCTCGCAGGTCGGTCCCCGGGGTCTTTCCCGACTGCGCTGAGTCGCTGGCCACGTCGAGGATGTCGTCGGAAAGCTGGAAAGCCACGCCGAGCGCCTCGCAGGCCGGCCTGATCCGTTCGATGACCTGATCAGGGGTTCCGGAGAACATGGCCCCGAACTGACCGGCGGTAGCGATCAGCGATGCGGTCTTCTGGGTCACGACGCCCATGTAATGGGCCAGCGGATCCTCGTCAGGCAGCGGGCCGACGGTCTCCGCGATCTGCCCGCTGACCAGGCGGCTGAACGTCGCAGCCTGGATCCTGATCGCTGCATCGCCGAGATCGGCCAGGATCTGCGAGGCGCGGGCGAAGAGGAAGTCGCCGGTCAGGATCGCGATGGTGTTATCCCAGCGCGAGTTCGCGCTGGGATGCCCGCGCCGCACGGCGGCCTCGTCCATCACGTCGTCGTGATACAGGGTCGCCAGATGAGTGAGCTCGATTGCCACCGCGGCCGGCACGATCCGCTCGTCCTTCGGGTTGCCGAACTGGGCGGCCAGCAGCACCAGGGTGGCGCGGAACCGCTTGCCACCCGCATCGATCAGGTACCCGGATGTCTGCGCGAGCAGCTCATGCTGAGCGCGCGCCGCATCCCGCAGGCCCTCCTCAACCAGCGCCAGGCCGTCGACGACGTCGGCTGCCAGCGCCGCATCGGACAGCTCCACGGGCACCACAGTGATCACTCAGGCTCCCTCGATCTGGCCGCTCCGCTGGCGGACTGGCGGCGGGCGCGATAATCGCAACGCCACCCCCACGATAAGTGCAAGGCGAAGTAATAGGGATATGCCCGCGATGCCGTCGGCGGACACCAGCGGCCTGGCCGCCGCCCGGTCTCTCAGCGCACAAACAGCTGGCTGGCGGCATGGTGGGCGAGGTTCAGCAGCGGCTCAGGCGCCACGCCCAGCCACAGCGTGACGGCTGCGCCCGCGGCCACGGCGACCCCGGTGTACAGGCTCGGCCGGACCACGGCGGCCCCGCCAGTCGCGGGCTCGCTGAAGAACATAAGCACGATAACGCGGACATAGGGGAAGGCCAGGATCGCGCTGCTGAGCACCCCGACGATCACCAGCGGCAGCGCCCCGCCGCTGACTGCGGCCTCGAACACGGCGAACTTTCCGCTGAAACCGCTGGTCAGCGGTATCCCGGCGAACGCGATCAGGAAGAAGGCGAAGGTCCCGGCGATCAGCGGCGAGCGCTTGCCGAGCCCGGCCCAGCTGCCCAGGTGCGCTGCCTCGCCGGCCGGGTCGCGCACCAGCGTGACCACGGCGAAGGCGCCGATGATCGCCGCGCCGTAGGCGGCCAGGTAGAACATGCTGCCGGACAGGCCCGCCGTGCTGGCGGCGGCGACCCCGGTCAGTAGGTACCCCGCCTGGGCGATGGAGGAATAGGCGAGCAGCCGCTTCACGTCCGTCTGGGTGATCGCGACGATCGAGCCGACCAGCATGGTGAGGATCGCCACTGCCCACAGCGCCGGCCGCCAGTCCCAGACAAGCTGCCCGAACGCCACGTAGAAGATGCGCAGCACGGCCCCGAACGCGGATACCAGGGTGCACGAGGCCATCAGCGCGGTCACCGGCGTGGGGGCACCCTGGTACACGTCAGGCTTCCAGCTGTGGAACGGCACCGCGCCGATCTTAAAGAACAGGCCGAGGCCGAGCAGCGCGATCCCGGCATATAGCAGCGTCGCGTTGCCGGTGTTGGACGACGCCTCCGACGCGATCGCCGCAAGCCGCACCGAGCCCGTGAAGCCGTACAGCATGGCTATGCCGAACAAGAAAAACGCCGACGAGTACGCCCCGAGCAGGAAGTACTTCATCGCCGCTTCCTGGGACAGCAGGCGGCGGCGCCTGGCGAGGCCGCAGAGCAGATACAGCGGCAGCGACAGGACTTCAAGCGCGACGAACATCGTGAGCAGGTCGTTGGCGGCGGGGAACAACAGCATGCCGCCCACCGCGAACAGGGTCAGCGGGTAGACCTCGGTGTGCGTGATCCCGGCCTCTAGCCCCTCGCGTTCCTCGGCGCTGCCTGGCACCGCGGCCGCCTGCGCCACGAACGGGCTTACCTCATGTGAGCTTTCCGCGATCAGCAGCATGCTGATGAACGCGAGCACCAGGATCGTGCCCTGGATGAACAGGGTCGGCCGGTCCACGGCGACCGCGCCCACCGCGGCGACATGCCCGGGGCTGCCGTGGCCGAAGACCGAACTGCTGAGGCTGACCACGATGGTCAGGACAAAGGCCCCGGCGAGGCCGCCGAGCGCCAGGGCGATGTGTACCGGCCGACGCAAGTGCCTGGGCAGGAACGCCTCGACCAGCACCCCGGCCACCGCGACACCGAAGACCAGCAGCATCGGCGAGAGCTGGCCCCATTCGATCCGCGGCGCCGGGATCACCGAGGTGAGGCTCGCTACGGTCCCCAGGCTCGCCACGGTGCCGCTCACGGGTTGCTCCTCGGGTAGAGCGCGTTAGCCGGATGCGGCGGGACCGGGTCGGTGGAATGCACCTGCACCATGGTCTGGTGGACCGCGGGATTGATGATGTCGAGCACCGGCTTGGGGTAGACGCCAAGCGCCACGATCAAGACGATCAGCGGGCCGACCGCCCAGAGCTCGCGCGCCTTCAGGTCCGGCATTCCCTTGATCTCCTCGCGCACCGGGCCGGTCATGGTGCGCTGGTACATCCACAGGATGTAGATCGCGGCGAGGATGATGCCGGCGGTGGCTAGCACGGCAGGCACGACGTACCTGGTGAACGTGCCGACGAGGACGAGGAACTCACTGACGAACGTGGACAAACCGGGCAGCGCCAGGCCTGCCAGGCCCGCGATCAGGAACAGGCCCGCGAGCACCGGGGCGACCGACTGCACGCCGCCGTAGTCGGCGATCAGCTGCGACCGGCGGCGGGCGATCATGAACCCGGCGATCAGGAACAGCGCGCCGGTCGCAAACCCGTGGTTGACCATGTAGAGGGTCGCGCCGGACTGGCCCTGGCGTGGTCATCGCGAAGATGCCCAGGGTGATCAGCCCGAAGTGGGAGACCGAGGTGTAGGCGATCAGCCGTTTCAGGTCCGCCTGCCCGATCGCCACGATCGCGCCGTACAGGACCCCGATCACCGCGAGCGTGATGACCAGCGGCGTGAAGTAGTGCGAGGCGGCCGGGAACAGCTCCAGGCAGTAGCGGATCATGCCGAAGGTGCCGACCTTGTCGAGCACGCCGACGAGCAGCACCGCCCCGCCCGGCTGAGCGGCGGTGGCCGCATCGGGCAGCCAGGTGTGGAACGGCCAGAGCGGTGCCTTGATGGCGAACGCGACGAAGAAGCCGAGGAACATCCATTTCTGCGCCACCGGGCTGAACGTGGTGTGGATCAGGTCCCTGAACAGGAACGTGCCCGGGTGCCCGCCATGCGCCGAGTACACGTATAGCGCGATCACTGCGACCAGCATGAGCAGCCCGCCGAGCAGGCTGTAGAGCAGGAACTTGACCGCCGCGTACTGGCGCTGGCCGACCCCGTAGCTCCCGATCATGAAGTACATCGGGATGAGCATGGCCTCGAAGAACACGTAGAACAGGAACACGTCGGTGGCCGCGAAGACGCCGATCATCATCGTCTCGAGGACGAGCATCAGCGCGAAATAGGTCTTGACGCTGCGCCGCGGCGGCGGCTGCTGCGCGGGGCCCGAGCCGCCCTCGGCATCGTTCCACGACGCGAGCACCACCACCGGCATCAGGACCGTGGTCATCAGGATGAGGACGAGCGCGATGCCGTCCACGCCCACCGCGTAGTGCACGCCGAACTGCGGGATCCACTGGTAAGTCTGGTTGAACTGGAAGTCAGGGCCGCCCGGCTTGAACGCGACCGCCATCGCGATCGTGACCCCGAGCGTGGCCAGCGTGAATGCCAGGGTCAGCCGCTTGACCAGCAGGTCGCGGGCGCGCCGGTCGGCCGCGCCGCCTGGCGCGGACCTCCCCGGGGTGAGGGCCACCGCCACCGCGCCGACCAGCGGGACCGCTCCCGCTACGGTCAGCCAGGGGAATGTGCTCATGGATTCTCTGGGCCTTTCGAGGTCTTAGATTCGCACCAGCAGCAGGGCGCCAACCAGCAGGACCGCGCCGACCAGCATTGACAGCGCGTAGGTGCGGACGAACCCGGTCTGCAGCCTGCGCATCCGGCCCGAGGTGCCGCCCATGGTGGCCGCCAGCGTGTTGACCAGGCCGTCCACGCCCCGGTTGTCGAAGTACACCGAAAGCCTGGTCAGCCACTGGCCGGGCCGCATGAGCACGGACTCGTTGATCGCGTCGCCGTAAAGGTCCTTGCGCGCCGCCACCGTCGCGAACCGGCCTGCGGGCGCCCGGGCTGGTACCTCGCGCCGCCCGTACATCGCCCAGGCAATCGCGGCGCCGACCACCACCAGCGCGAGCGCCCCGATCGAGACGGGCGTGAACAGTCCTTTGAAGGCCGGCGGCATCCCGACAACCGGTGCGAGGAAGTTCACCAGCCGGTTATCGAGGATGAGGAAGGCGCCAGCCCCGGCCGAGCCGATGGCCAGCACCACCATCGGCGAGGTCATCACCGGCGGCGCCTCGTGCGGGTGCACGGTATCGTCCCAGCGGCGCTCCCCGGTGAAGGTCATCAGCACCACCCTGGTCATGTAGAAGGCGGTGATGCCAGCGCCGAGCAGTGCCGCGGTACCCAGGATCGCTCCTGACGTGCCGCCCTTGGCGAAGGCCGCCTCGATGATCGGATCCTTGGTGAAGAAGCCGGAGAACGGCGGCACGCCGATGATCGCCAGGTAGCCGATCACGAAGGTAACGAAGGTTATCGGCATGACCACGCGCAGCGCGCCGAACCTGCGCATGTCCACTTCATCGTTCATCTCGTGCTTCACCGAGCCTGCCCCGAGGAACAAGCCGGCCTTGAAGAAGCCGTGCGCGAGGAGATGGGCGATCGCGAACGCATATCCGGCCGGGCCGAGGCCGGCGGCCAGCGTCATGTAGCCGATCTGGCTCATCGTGGACCCGGCGAGCGCCTTCTTGATGTCGTCCTTTGCGCACCCGATGATCGCGCCGAACAGCAGCGTGGCCGCGCCCACGACGGTGACAGCCACACGGGCGTCACCGGACAGGTTGAAGATCGGGTTGGAGCGCACGATGAGGTAGACCCCGGCGGTCACCATGGTCGCCGCGTGGATGAGCGCCGATACCGGAGTGGGGCCCTCCATGGCGTCAAGCAGCCAGGATTGCAATGGCAGCTGGGCAGACTTGCCACAGGCCCCGAGCAGCAGCAGCAGTCCGAGCGCGGTCATCACGCCTTGGCTCGCCGCGCCCGACTTCGAGAAGACGCCGACGAAGCTGACCGTTCCGAAGGTCGCGAACATGAGCATGATCGCCAGCGACAGCCCGGCGTCGCCGACCCGGTTGGCGATGAATGCTTTCTTCGCCGCGGTGGCGGCGGCCGGCTTGACCTGCCAGAACCCGATCAGCAGGTAGGAAGCGAGGCCGACGCCTTCCCATCCCGCGTACAGGCCCAGGTAGTTGTCGGCGAGCACGAGCAGCAGCATCGCCGCGACGAACAGGTTCATGTACCCGAAGAACCGCCGGCGCCCGGATCGGCCGCCATGTAGCCGACCGCGTAGATGTGGATCAGCGATCCGACGCCGGTGATCAGCAGCACGAAACAAATTGACAGCGGGTCGAGGAGCAGGCCGATGTCGACATGGAAGCCGGCCACCGGGATCCAGGTGAACAGATAAAGGTCCCTGCTGCGCTGGCTGGCCGGATAGGACAGCATCGTGAAAAAAGCGACCAGGCCGTAGCAGAACGCGGCTACCGGCATCGCGACGCCCACCAGGGGCCCGAACTTGTCGGTGCGCTTCCCGCCGAGCAGCAGCACGACCGCGCCTGCCAGCGGGAACGCCAGCAGCAGCCACGCGGCGCGCTGAACGCCTGCCGCAGCCATCGGGGCCATGGCCGGGGCCGCGTGCGCCGCATGCGCGACCGCAACTGAGCCTGTCACGGGCTACCTCTCTGCAAGTGCTGCCCCCGGGGGACGCTGCCCCGCGGGGAAGCCCCGGGCCCGGCTGGCCCCGGAGCCGTCCGGGTCAATATTTCAGCAGGTTCGCCTCATCCACCGACGCGGACCTGCGGGCACGGAAGATCGCGGTCAGGATGGCCAGCCCCACGACCACCTCGGCGGCCGCGACCACCATCACGAAGAAGGCGATGACCTGGCCGTCGAGGTTGCCGTGCATCCGGGCGAAGCCGACGAACGCCAGGTTGACCGCGTTGAGCATCAGCTCGACGCACATGAACACCACGATCGCGTTCCTGCGCACGAGGACGCCGACGCTGCCGATCGCGAACAAGATCACGGCTAGGGCGATGTAGTGCGCCGGGCTTACCATCGGGCCTCCTCGCGCTCGCCGGTGGTCCCCGCGTCCGCAGCATCGGGCGGGCCGCTGCCAAGCTCCACCTGGCCAGGGTCGGGCCGGTGGGTGATCACCGGGCTGACCGACTGCTGCGAGGGCGAGCCGTCGGGCAGCAGGGCAGGCATGTCGACCGCGTTATGCCGGGCGTAGGTTCCCGGGCCGGGCAGCGGCGCCGGCCGGCCGCTGGCCACCCGCCGCCGCGCCAGGTCCCGCTGGGTCGGCTTCGGGCTGGTGCGCTCCCGGTGCGCCAGGACCATCGCCCCCACCGCCGCGGTGATCAGCAATGCGCTCGTCACTTCGAACGGGAAGACGTAGGTGGTGAAGATGAGCGTCGCCACCCCCTGCACATTGGAGTTGCCGAACTGCGCGGTGGCCGGGGCTGCCGGGCCGATGACAGCGTGCCCGACCGTCAGGGCAAGCAGCACGAGCAGGCCGATCCCGGCGAGGCCCGCGGCGAGCCGCTGCCCCCTGATCGTCTCCACGATCGAGTCCGAGGCGGACACGCCGACCATCATCAGCACGAAGAGGAACAGCATCAGCACGGCGCCGGTGTACACGATGACCTGCACGAAGGCCAGGAACGGCGCACCGGCGAGCGCATAGAGCACAGCAAGGCAGAGCATGACCACCGCGAGCAGCACGGCGCAGTGCACCGCGCGCCTGGCCAGTACCAGCCCGAGCCCCGCCACTACCGAGATGACGGCGAGCAGCCAGAACGCGATGCCCTGGGTAGTGGCGGCAGCTCCGGCGGCCAGCACCATGGGGTGACTCATCGCCCCGCACCGCCCGGGGCGTCATCATCAGGCTTGCCCGGGCCAGGACCCGACCCTGCCGTGCCGAGCCGGTAGTAATCCTCCTCGGTATCGCCAAGGCGCATCGGGTGCGGCGGGGCCTCCATGCCCTGCTCCAGCGGGGCGACGAGCTGCTCCTTGGTCCAGATCAGGGCCTCCCTGCTGTCATTGGCCAGCTCGTAGTCGTTGGTCATGGTGAGCGCGCGAGTCGGGCACGCCTCCACGCACAGTCCGCACAGGATGCAGCGCAGGTAGTTGATCTGGTAAACGCGGCCATAGCGCTCGCCGGGAGAGTACCGCTCTTCCGGGGTGTTGTCGCCGCCCTCGACGTAGATGGCGTCGGCCGGGCAGGCCCACGCGCAAAGCTCGCAGCCGATGCACTTCTCCAGCCCGTCCGGCCAGCGGTTCAGCTGGTGACGGCCGTGGAACCGGGGCGCCGTCGGCTCCTTCACCTCCGGGTACTCGACGGTGTCTACCTTGCGGAACATCTGCCGGAAGGTGACGCCGAATCCCTTGATGGGGTTGAGGAAGTCAAGCACCGGTGACCTCCTTCGTAGTCTCGGCCGGCTCCGCAAGCAGCGGCCCGTCGCGGACGCCGACGCCGACACCGACGCCGTGATAGTGCGGCAGGTCCATCGGCGGAACCGGGAACGGGCTGGCCGCCTCGCCTGCCGCACCGGCTTCGGCGGCCGCGCCGGATTCGGCTTCGGCAGCCTCGCGGTCAGCCTCGCCGCGGGCGCTGGCGCTATCCCAGCCCCAGACCAGCACCATCAGCACGACCACGATGGTGCCTGCGGCGATGTAGACGGCGGGGCTGCCGCCCAGCCGGCGCCACACCCGGACGGTAGCGATCATCAGCGTCCACACCAGCGCGGTCGGAATCAGGACCTTCCAGCCCAGCGCCATCAGCTGGTCGTAGCGGATCCTCGGCAGCGTGCCGCGCAGCCAGATGAAGCAGAACAGCAGGATCACGATCTTGGCGAGGAACCACAGGATCGGCCACCACCCGGTGTTGGCGTCCGGCCAGACCGAGATCGGCCACGGAGCCCGCCAGCCGCCGAGGAACAGCGTGGTCGCGAGCGCGGACACGGTGATCATATTGACGTACTCGGCCAGGTAGAACAGCGCGAACTTGAGCGAGGAGTACTCGGTGTGGAAACCGGCGACCAGCTCGCCCTCGCCCTCGGGCAGGTCGAACGGGAGCCGGTTGGTCTCGCCGACCATCGTGATCAGGTAGATCACGAACGACGGCAGCAGCAAGATCGCGAACCAGGACGGATAGTGCAGGATCACCCCGGCGAAGTGGAACTCGCCGCCGTTGGCCTGCGCGGCCACGATCTGCGAGGTCGACAGCGACCCCGCGTAGAGGAAGACCGGGACGAACGACAGCCCCATCGCGATCTCGTAGCTGATCACCTGGGCCGACGACCGCAGCCCGCCGAGCAGGGAGTACGGCGACGCCGACGCCCACCCGGCCAGCACGATCCCGTACACGGCCAGCGAGCTCATCGCCAGGACCAGCAGCACCGCGACCGGCAGGTCGGTCAGCTGCAGCGGCGTCTTGTGGTGGAAGATCGAGACGATCGGGCCGACCGGGATGATCGCGAAGCTGATGAAAGCGGGGATCAACGCTATCGCCGGGGCGATCACGAACAGGACCTTGTCCACGCCGCGCGGCACGATGTCTTCCTTCAGCGGCAGCTTCAGGCCGTCCATCAGGGACTGCAGCAGGCCGTACTTCCCGGCCCGGTTCGGCCCGGGACGCTGCTGCATCCGGCCGATCACCCGGCGCTCGGCCCAGATCATGAACAGCGTGCCCAGCATGAGGAACAGGAAGATCACGACTACCTTGAGCAGGATCATCCACCAGGGGCCGTAGCCGAAGCTGGCCAGCGTGGGGTACACAGGGCCGGCGCTTCGCGCCTGCGCCGCGACTGCCAGGGCAGTCATTCCGCGCTCCTCACCGTAACTAGGGTGCCGTGGCCCGCGCCGAGCCCGCCGCGGACCGCGCAGCCGGCTGAGTAGGTCGGCAGCCAGACGACCCGGTCGGGCATGTCGGCGAGCTGCAGCGGGACGGTGATCTCGCCCCGGTCAGTGGCCACCGTGACCTTATCGCCCTCGGCGGCTCCGGTCTCCGCCGCGGTCACCGCTGACATCTTCGCGACGCTGGCGCGGGCCGTGCCCGCCAGGTTCGGCTCGCCGTCCTGCATCCGGCCGGCGTCGAGAAGATTATGCCAGGTCGCCAGCACCGCATGGCCGGGGCCCGGATGCGGGCGGCCGAGGTGGCCGATCTGGCCGGACGGGACTGGCGCGTGCGCCGCGCCGCCTCCGATAGCGGCACCGGCCCGGCCGGCCGCCCGGCCGGCCGCGCGCGGCCGCAGCCCGGCCAGCTCATTGAACTCGCGGATCGCGGCCGCAGCATCCGGCAGTGCCAGGTGCACGTCCATCGCGTCCGCGATCGTGGTGAGTATCTGCAGGTCGGATCGGGCCGCCGGGACCTGCAGCGCGGCGCCGAAGGTGCCGGGCCTGCCCTCCCAGTTCACGAAGGTGCCCGGCTTCTCCGCGACCGCCGCCACCGGGAAAACGACATCCGCGCGGTCGGTCACGGCGCTGACCCGCAGCTCCAGGCTGACGATGAAGGGAGCAGCATCGAGGGCGCGCAGCGCGGCCTCAGGGTCAGCCAGGTCGGCCGGGTCGACCCCGGCCACGACCAGCGCGCCGAGCTCGCCAGTCTCGGCCGCCGCCAGGATCTGCGCGGTGTCCATGCCGGGGTCGGCGGGCAGCGCCGCCACCCCCCACGTCCTGGCCACCTCGGCCCGCGCGGCGGGGTCGGTGACCGGACGGCCGCCGGGCAGCAGGGTCGGCAGTGCGCCAGCCTCGATCGCGCCGCGCTCGCCCGCCCGGCGCGGGATCCAGGCCAGCTCGGCTCCGGTCTGGTCGGCCAGCCTGGCAACTGCTATCAGCGCGCCAGGCACCTCGGCCAGCCGCTCGCCAGCCAGGATCACCGCGCCGGGCTGGCTCAGCGCGCGGGCCGCGGCGCGGCCCGCCTCATCCAGGTCGATGCCGTCGGCGAGGCTGCCGAGCGCGGCGGCCTCACCTCCTGGCACCACCGGCAGCAGCACCCCGGACAGCCGGTCAAGCCCGGCGCTGGCCAGCGCGGCCAGCGAGTACACGGCGAGGCGCCCGGCCCTGGCTGCCTTGCGCAGCCGCAGGAACACGATCGGCGACTCATCCTGCGGCTCGAACCCGGCGAGCAGCACCGCGGGCGCCCGCTGCAGGCTGGCGTAGCTGACGCCGGACCGGCGGCCGGCCACGTGGTCGGCCAGGAACTGGGTCTCCTCGGCCGACAGCGGCCGGGCCCGCATATCGATGTCGTTACTGCCCAGCGCCACCCTGGCGAACTTCGCGTAGGCGTAGGCGTCTTCCAGGGTGAGCCGGCCGCCGGTGAGCACGCCCGCGCTGCCCCGGGCGGCCAGCAGCCCGGCCGCCGCGGCGCCCATGGCCTCCGGCCAGGATGCGGGCACCAGCATCCCGGCCTCGTCCCTGACCAGGGGCGTGACCAGGCGGTCCG
>CAVZGW010000015.1:0-129863 GCA_963774825.1 uncultured Actinomycetes bacterium
GTGCGGGGTGTGCCAGATCGCGAGGGCATTCGCGTACGACCCGGCCTCAAGGGCCGGGTCGATGCGGGATTCGAACGCCATCCGCGGGTTGGCCTGGCGGCTCATCCACCCTGGCACGGTACCGTTGCATGGAGCCGGAGCGAGGGGCGCATGAGTCAAGTGTGACGCGATGGTGCGGATCTGGCTCCGGGCGGAGCAACTAGCGGAGCAACTGGCGGCGGCGCTGGCGGCCTCGACGCGGATAGCCGTCGCGTGGTCGCGCCAGAGAGCGTTATTTGGCCGCACCCACCAAGTGAGTTCCGCGTTCTGCCGTCCTTCAAGCGGGCGGACCGAAAAACGGGTCGGCCACCCGCCGGAATCGCTGATTCGGGGCACGGTGTGTGACAGCGCACATAGTGACGCCAGTGACTCAGCAGACTGTCATCCTTCCTCAATCAAAGCGTGACCTACGGCACGTAGAGTGAAGTCACATCGCTCATCGCGAGACCGCGTCCAGTACTCAGGCGATCCCCGCTCGCCTGCTGATACGGGATCTACGTCCTGGCTGATCGTGAGCTGCTGCACAGAGTCGTGCGCCCCCGTTTGGACCGTCCGGACGCGAGCCCGGCGGGCCTACGGGGCCAGCCGGGCTCGTCTGGCATTGGACGCGGCGAGAGGGAGGCTCAATTTGCGGTCGGATTCATCCGGCGGTGCGCGATGAGCCTGGCCGTATTCGCCTGGATGACGGCCGGGGCTCTGGTCGCTTGCGCCGCCGCGACATCGCTCTGGCGTTCGTCGACCGGCGATCAGCCAGCCGTTAAGAATGCTTATCGTTGGCTCGCTGCCGTCGCGCTTGGGTGGGGCGCGGCTTTCGTCACCCAGGCCGGACTTCCTGGCCCTGGCCTGGGCGAATCGCTGACCCTTGCGGACCTGATCGCCCTCGCCGCCTTGCCTGCACTGGCCGTCGGGGTGGCGGCCCTCGCGCGCGCTGGCGGACAGGCCCCTGGCGGACAGGCCGCGGGCGGACAGGCCGCGGGCGGACAGGCCGCTGGCGGAGCGGCCGCGGGTGAACAGGCCGCGGGCGGAGCGGCCGCGGGTGAACAGGCCGCGGGCGGAGCGGCCGCGGGTGAACAGGCCGCTGGCGGAGCGGCCGCGGGCGGAGCGGACGCGCAGGGCCGCCAGGCGGGCGTGATCGCCCAGCGGCTGGCCGACGGCTGCCTGCTGGTGGCCGCGCTCTTCGTGACGGGCTGGACGGTGCTCTACGGGCACGCGTATGCGACGGCCGGCGTGAGCGCGGGCGCCTTCGCGCATTACATGATCCGTCCGGTGGCCGACCTGGTCGTGCTCGGCGCCCTGCTGGTCTACGTCGGCCGCAGATGGCGGCACAGCCTGCTGCCATGGCTCGCGCTGCTCGCAGTGGCCGCGGGCGACTCGCTAGCAATTTCCGCCCGGATTGCCGGTCTGCACCCGGGGACATGGGCGCTGCTCGCGCAGCTCGCCGGACTGTGTCTGCTGGCGGCAGTGCCGCTGGCCAGGCCTGGTCCCAGCTGGCGATGGCGCCCGGGACCTGGGCTTGCCTGGCCAGGCGCGTCGACGGGGGCTGCGGCCATCGCGGCTGCCGTGGCCGCCGTAACCGTCATCGTCTGGGCCCTGGGCGGCGGATCGACTGCCGAGCCTGTAGTGGTGATCGTCGGGGGCGTCGCCGTGCTCGCGCTGGTCGCCCGGGTCGTCGGCGTGGCGCGGCGGGAGAACGCGGCTTCGGTGATCTGGCAGGAGTCGGGCCGGGGCTTCCGTGAGCTGGCCGATCGCACCAGCGACGTGGTCGTGCTCTGCAACCTTGACGGGATCGTCACGTACGCGAGCCCGGCGGTGGCCCAGTTTGGCTATACGCCCCAGGCGCTTGAAGGCTCGTCGCTGACCGGTCTCCTGCATCCGGAGGACCGGCTGAACGCCACCAGGGTGATCCTCACCACCGCCCGGGGCGCACCAGACCGGACGGTCAGGTTCTCCTGCCGGGTCAGGTCCGCAGACGGCACCTGGCGACATGTCCAGTCCACTCTCTCCCGGCACAGCGGTGCGGACTCGCCGGACAAGGTGCTCGTCACCGCCCGAGACATCAGCGACCAGGTAGCCCTCCGCAGGCAGGTCACCCATCTGACCTTCCACGACGGGCTGACCGGGCTGCCGAACCGCGCCTATGTCGAGGAGCGGGCGAAGAGCGCGGCCGGGCGGGCCCCGGATCCGCCGCCTGCGGAAGCTGCCGCCATCTTCATCGACCTGGACGGCTTCACCGGGGTGAGCGACTCCGTCGGCCATGGCGCGGGTGACCTGCTGCTTGCCCAGGCTGCGCGCAGGCTGCGGGCCGCCGTGCCGCCGCAGCATACGGTCGCCCGCTGGGGAGGGGACGAGTTCGCGGTGCTTGTGGAGAGCGCCGCGAGCGTCCAGGAGATCGTGGATATCGCCGAACGGCTCGCCGGGGCTGTGGCTGGCGAGCCATTCCAGATCGCCGACAGGGATGTCTCCGTGACCGCCAGCATCGGGGTCGCGCTCGCCGATGCTGATCCGCCCGAGCACCTGCTGCGCAACGCGGACGTGGCGATGTCACGCGCCAAGGAGTCCGGTGGCGGGCATGTCGAGGTCTTCGCCGCGCACATGCACGCCGACGTGGTGCGCAGGCTGGAGCTTGCCAGCGATCTGCGCCGGGCGATCACCGAGGAGAAACTGGAGCTTGAATACCAGCCGGTGGTTGAGCTCGCCACCTCGCGGGTGGTCGGCGTTGAGGCGCTGGTCAGATGGACGCGCGAGCAGACAGCGGTGCCGCCGCTCGAGTTCCTCAGCGTCGCGGAGGAATCGGGGCTGATCGTGCCTCTCGGCGAGCAGGTGCTGCGCGCTGCTTGCGCGCAGGCGGCCGCGTGGCACGCGTCCGGCTGGCCGGTCGGCGTCTCGGTCAACTTCTCGCTCCGGCAGGTGAGCGCGGCTGGTTTTGCTGACCTGGTTGTTGCCGTGCTCGCCGATAGCGGCCTGCCGCCTAGCGCGCTGACCCTGGAGGTCACCGAGCGGGTGCTCGTCGAGGGCGCCGGGAGCATGGTCGATGCACTGGCACAGCTCCGCCGCCGCGGGGTCCGGCTGGCCATCGATGACTTCGGCACCGGGTACGCGTCGCTCGCCTATCTCCGGCAGCTTCCAGTCGACATCATCAAGATCGACCCCTCGTTCGTCGCCGGCCTAGGCACCGACGCAACCCTGGCCATGCTCACCGCCACCATCGTCCGCGTCGGCCGCGATCTTGGCATCGAGGTGGTCGCCGAGGGCATCGAGCGGCCCGAACAGCTTGAGCTGCTGCGCGGGATGGGCTGCGGGCGCGGCCAGGGTTTCCTTGTCGCCCGGCCGATGGCCGCGGGCCGGATCGAGTCGTTTGCCGCCGCGTTCGGCGCGGACCGGCACCGGGCCCGGGCGGCGGCCGCGGTGCCGGCGCCAGGGGTCTCGCTGGCCCCGGAGCCGTCGCCGGATCCGGAGCTGATGGGCGTGCTTCCGGGGCGGTCGGCGCAGGATGAGCGCGCGTCCGGGCCGGGTCCGGTGCTCGGTGCCCCGCTGGAGCCCTCGCCGGCACAGGCGCCCGCGAGCTGACTCCTATTCTGGTTAGCCCTAATTTGTGAAACTCTTCACAAGCACCCATTAGACTGTGACGTCCGACCGCCGCCTCTGGAGGATTCGTGTCCGCACCTGTCGTCGTAGTCGCCGAAGAGCTCTCGCCAGCCGGACTGGCGCAGCTGGAGTCCGGCTTCGACATCCGCTATGCCGACGGCGCTGACCGGGCGTCGCTGTTGCCTGCGCTGACCGAGGCGGAGGCGGTGATCATCCGGAGCGCGACCAGGATCGATGCTGAGGCGATCGCGCACGCGCCGCGTTTGCGTGTCATCGCGCGGGCAGGGGTGGGCCTGGACAACGTCGACGTCGACGCCGCGACCAAGGCGGGCGTCATGGTGGTGAACGCGCCGACTTCCAACACGGTGAGCGCCGCCGAGCATGCCGTCGCGCTGCTGCTATCGCTGGCGCGCAACCTGCCGCAGGCGATGGCCTCGCTGCAGGCCGGGCAGTGGAAGCGGGCCGCGTACACCGGGATCGAGCTGCAGGACAAGGTGGTCGGGCTGCTCGGCCTTGGCCGGATTGGGATGCTGGTTGCCGAGCGGCTCGCCTCATTCGGCATGACAGTGATCGCTCATGACCCATATGTCGCAGCCGGGCGCGCGGCCGCGCTCGGGGCCCGGCTGGTAAGCATGGACGAGCTCCTGGCCGAGGCCGATTTCATCAGCATCCACCTGCCCAAGAACGCGGAGACCACGGGCCTGATCGGCGACGCGGAACTGCGCAGGGTCAAGCCGGGCGTCCGGATCATCAACGCGGCGCGCGGCGGGATCGTGGACGAGGGCGCGCTGGCCGATGCGCTGACCGACGGCCGGGTTTCCGGGGCTGCTCTCGACGTCTACGCCAAGGAGCCCTGCACGGACAGCCCGCTGCTCCGGCTGCCCAACGTGGTGGTCACCCCGCATCTGGCGGCCAGCACCCATGAGGCACAGGAGAAGGCGGGAACCCAGGTGGCCAGGTCGGTCCGGCTGGCACTGGCCGGTGAGTTCGTGCCCGACGCCGTCAACGTCCAGGGCGGGGTGGTAGCCGAGGACATCAGGCCCGGGCTGCCGCTGGCCGAGAAGCTGGGCCGGATCTTCACCGCCCTGGCTGGCGGGGCCCCGATCAGGATCGATGTGCAGGTTCGCGGCGAGATCGCGGCGCTCGACGTCAGCGTGCTGCAGCTGGCGGCGCTGAAGGGCATCTTCATGGACGTGGTCGAGGAGTCCGTCAGCTACGTGAACGCGCCGCTGCTGGCGAAGGAACGCGGTGTCGAGGTCGGCCTGGAGACCATCGAGGAGAGCCCGGACTGGCGCAACTTGATCTCGGTGCGCGGCACGCTTCCCGACGGCCAGGTGGTATCGGTCAGCGGGACGCTGACCGGACGACGGCAGGCGGAGCGGCTCATCGAGGTCAACGGCTTTGACATGGAGATCGCGCCAGCCCCTCACATGGCGTTCTTCACCTATACCGACCGGCCTGGCGTGGTCGGGCTCGTCGGGCAGATCCTCGGCGGCCAGGGCATCAACATTGCCGGCATGCAGGTGTGCCGGGACGCCAGGGGAGGCCACGCGCTGATCGTCTTGACAGTGGACTCCGCCCTGCCGCCCGCCACCCTAGCCGAGATCACCTCCTCGATCGGCGCGGTCGTCGGCCGGACCGCGGATCTTGACGAGCGCTGACCGGCCGCTGGCCAGGTACGGCCCTTGGCAGCCCGGCCGTGGCCGCCCAGTAAGGTACGCGCATGGCGGCACGAACCATCCGGATTGCCGTGATCGGCGGTGATGGCATCGGCCCTGAGGTGGTCGCAGAGGCGATCAAGGTACTCAGGGCTGCGGTCACCGAGGTCGCGATCGAGACCACCAGTTACGATCTCGGCTCGGAGCGCTGGCATCGCACCGGGGAGGCGCTCCCTGCCTCGGTACTCACCGAGATCGCCGAGCATGACGCGATCTTGTTCGGGGCGGTGGGTGACCCGAGCGTGCCGAGCGGCGTCCTCGAGCGTGGCCTGGTACTGCGGCTGAGATTCGAGCTCGACCAGTACGTCAACCTCCGGCCGGTGCGGCTGTATCCGGGAGTTGCCTCGCCGCTGTCCGGGCTGCGCTCGGAGTCGGTCGACATGCTGGTGGTGCGGGAAGGGACCGAGGGGCCCTACAACGAGGCAGGCGGCGTCATGCGGAAGGGCGGCCCCGGCGAGGTGGCCACCCAGGAGAGCATCAACACCGCGTTCGGCGTCGGGCGGGTAACCAGGTACGCGATGCAACGCGCCGCTGACCGGCCACGCAGGAAGCTGACCCTGGTGCACAAGACGAATGTGCTCGCTTATGCGGGCGACCTCTGGCGGCGGACGGTGGACCAGGTCGCTAAGGAGTTCAGCGACGTCACCACCGATTACTGCCACATGGATGCCGCGTCGATGTATTTCGTCACGCAGCCGGACCGGTTCGATGTCATCCTCACCGACAATCTGTTCGGTGACATCCTCACCGCGCTCGGCGCCGCAGTGGCTGGCGGTATCGGGCTGGCGGCCAGCGCCAGCATCAATCCGGAGCGGACCTTTCCGAGCACGTTCGAGCCGGTACACGGAAGCGCGCCGGACCTCGCCGGGCAGCAGAAGGCGGATCCGACGGCGGCGATTCTCTCGGCCGCGATGCTGTGCGAGCACGTCGGCCTTACTGCCGAGGCGGCCCGGATCGAGCAGGCGGTCGCCGATGACCTGGTAGAGCGTCAGGGGGCCTGGGCGGCGCGGTTCACGCTCGAGGTTGGCGACGACATCGCTGAGCGGGTCGCGGGCTAGCTGTACCGCGCAGCGGGCTTGGGTGCCAGGGGTCCGGCTGGAAGCGCCGCGGGCTTGGGTGCCCGGGGGCCGGCTGACGAAGCCCCGCGGGCTTGGGTGCCCGGGGGCCGGCCGACGAAACGCCGCCGGCCTGGCCGGGGGGAGTGCCGGGCGGGCTGGCCGTCAGGGAGCCGGGAGCCGGCCGCTGGCCGGGATCAGGGCCGGGCTAGCCGGGATCGTCTGCGGGTATTTCAGCCCGGCGCCGGTATTCACCGTCACCACTTTGTCGGTCCCGGCGAGCCATCCTTCGGCGCGCAGGCGGCCGACCGCAGCGAAGCATGCGGCCCCTTCCGGGCAGACCCAGCAGCCCTCGGCCCTCGCCGCCTGCCGCTGGCTGGCCAGCAGCTCGGCGTCGGTGACCGAGACAGCCGTGCCACGCGTGGCCGCCAGGGCCTGCAGCACAAGGAACCCGCCGAGCGGTGCGGGCACCGTGAGGCCGAATGCCACTGTGCAGGCGTCGGGCCACGGCTCAATCTCGCGGGCCCGCTGCTCGAAGGCGCGCACCACCGGAGCGCAGCCAGCTGCCTGCACCGCGACAAGGCGGGGCAGTTCCGGCCCTATCCACCCGAGCTCGCGCAGCTCGCCGAGGGCCTTGAAGATACCGATCAGGGCCACGCCGCCGCCGACCGGGCAGACGATCACGTCGGGGACACGCCAGCCGAGCTGCTCAGCGATCTCGAGCCCGATCGTCTTCTTGCCCTCCAGCCGGTACGGCTCCTTGAGCGTGGAGACGTCCTGGTAGCTCGGGCGCGCGGGGAAGGCCCCGGCGACCAGCCGGGCTGCGTCCCCGATGAGGCCGTCCACCAGGTAGGTCTGCGCGCCGGCCGCCGCGCACTCCGACCGGGTGATCCCGGGGGCGTCGGCAGGCATCACGACCAGGCAGCCCAGCCCGGCCCGCGCGCAATACGCCGCCCAGGCCGCCCCGGCGTTGCCGTTGGTCGGCATGGCCACCCCGGCCGCGCCGAGCTCGGCCGCACGGGACACCCCGACCGCCGCGCCACGGGCCTTGAACGTCCCGGTGGGCAGCAGGCCCTCGTCCTTCATCAGCAGGCCAGGGACGCCAAGCTCGCCGCCAAGGCGGACCATCTCCAGCAGCGGCGTCATGCCCTCGCCCAGCCGCACCACGGCCGCGGCCGAGCCGACCGGCAGCAGCTCGTGATAACGCCACAGATCCGGGGCGCGCCCCGCGATCTGAGCGGGACTGCACTGCGCGGCGGCGGCCGCCTGGTCGTAGCGGGCCAGCAGCGGCGCCCCGCACTCGCAGGTGCCCTGCAACTGGCCCGCGTCGAGGCTCGCCGCGCACCGCGAGCATTCCAGGTGGCTCAGCGCCGAGTACGTCGCGGCCAAGGCAGTCCCTTCCGGTGCTTGCGGCTGCGGGCGGATGGGTGACCTGCCGCTCGCTCAATCTGCGGCGCCGTCGGCGATCACCTGCGCCGCCTCGCTGGCCCGGGCGGCCCTCCGTAACCCACCACGGTACGTCGCCGACGGGGTCACGTTGGCGCTGAGCTGGCCGGCCTCATACGGTGTTCCGCATGGATGACAAGCAGATCCTCGGTCAGATCGATGAGCTCATCAAGACCGAGCACCAGCTACGCGACAAGCTCGCCGCGGGACAGCTGTCCGAGGGCGAGGAACAGGCCAGGCTGCAAACGGCTGAGGAGGCACTTGACCAGTGCTGGGACCTGCTGCGGCAGCGCCGCGCCCGACGTGAGTTCGGTGCGGACCCTGAGCAGGCCACGGCGCGCCCGGCGCCGGAGGTGGAGGGCTACCTGCAGTAGCCGCTCAGTAGGCTCAGGCAGGAGTCTAGGCAGCGGAGGGCTGACGTGCGTATCGCGAGGTTTACCGTTGGCAGCGAGGTCGCCTACGGAGTCGTGCAGGAGGCCCCACCGGATGGCGCCGCGGTCAGCCACGCGAGCGATGAGCTGGTAATCGCAGAGTTGTCCGGACATCCGTTTGGAGTGGGAAAGACCAGCGTCCAATTCACCGGCGCGCGCTATCCGCTGCTCGACGTGCGGCTGCTTGCTCCCGTGCTGCCCAGCAAGGTCGTCGCGATCGGGAAGAACTACGCCGACCACGCGCGGGAGATGGGCGGCGAGCCGCCGGACGAGCCGATGATCTTCCTTAAGCCGTCGACGGCGGTCGCCGGGCCCGCTGACGCGATTGTCCGTCCCGTGCACCTGTCCAAGCAGGTTGACTACGAGGGCGAGCTCGCGGTGGTGATCGGCAGGCTATGCCGTGAGGTGCCCGCCGCCCGGGTGCCCGAGGTGATCTTCGGCTACACGTGCGCCAACGACGTCACCGCGCGTGACCTGCAGGCCAGGGACGGCCAGTGGGCCAGGGCCAAGGGGTTCGACACGTTCTGCCCGCTCGGGCCGTGGATCGAGACCGAGCTTGACCCCGCCGACCTAGAGCTGAGCACGCTGGTGAACGGTGAGGTCAGGCAGCACGCGCGCACCTCGCTGCTGCTGCACGACGTGATCGGGCTGGTGAGTTACGTCAGCGCGGTGATGACGCTGCTGCCAGGCGACGTGCTGCTGACCGGAACCCCGGGCGGCGTCGGCTCGCTCGAAGAGGGCGATCAGGTATCGGTGCAGATCGAGGGGATCGGAACGCTGACCAACAGGGTGATCAATCATGACTGAGGATTCGCTCGTCCGGGTGCGCTTCGCCCCGTCACCCAGCGGGGATCTGCACGTCGGCAACATCAGGACGGCTCTGTACGACTGGGCGTTCGCCCGGCACACCGGCGGGACCTTCGTGCTGAGGATCGAGGACACCGACGCGTCCCGGGTGACGCCCGAGTACGTCGACTCGGCGCTGGACACGCTGCGCTGGCTGGGCCTGGACTGGGACGAGGGGCCCGAGGTCGGCGGCCCATACGGCCCGTACCAGCAGAGCCAGCGGCTGGAGATCTACGCGGACTGGGTGGAGACCCTGCTCAACTCGGGGGCCGCCTATGACTGTTACTGCACCCAGGAGGAGGTCGCGCAGCGGCGGGCCGCGGCGCGGGCCGGGGCCGGCGGTCCCAGCGGCTACGACGGGCATTGCCGGGAGCTGACCCCCGCCCAGGTCGCCGCCTACCGGGCCGAGGGCAGGCGGCCGGTGGTACGGCTGCGGATGCCGGATGGTTCGACGACCTTCACCGACCTGGTCAGGGGCCAGGTCACCTTTGATCACCAGCATGTGCCCGATTTCGTGCTGGCCCGCGCCGACGGCAGCCCGCTTTACACGCTGGCCGTCGCGGTAGACGACGTGCTGATGAAGATCACCCATGTGGTGCGGGGCGAGGACCTGCTGTCCTCAACGCCGCGCCAGCTCGCCGTCTATGCCGCGATGGGCGTGCCCGAGGCGGAGTTCCCGGTCTTCGCGCACCTGCCGTACGTGCTCGGCAAGAACGGGCAGCGCCTATCCAAGCGAAACGGCGTCGTCTCGGTCAACTGGTACCGCGACGCGGGCTATCTGCCCGAGGCGATCTGCAACTACCTCGCGCTGCTGGGCTGGTCGCCGGGGGAGGACCGGGAGTCCTTCACGATGGCCGAGATGGCCGCCGAGTTCGACCTGGCGCGGGTCAACAAGAACGCGGCCCAGTTCGACGTCGACAAGCTGAGAGCGATAAACGGGGCCAAGATCCGGGCCCTGGAGCCGGCCGATTTCGCGGCCAGGCTGACCCCGTTCCTGCACCGGCTGGAGCTGGTCGGTGACCGGCCGTCGGAGCGCGAGGCCAGCCTCATCGCGGCGGCGGCGCCGCTGGTCCAGGAACGCAGCGGTGACCTGGTCGAGGCCGCTGGCATGCTGGCCTTCCTGTTCGTGCCCGAGGCTTCCTTCGCGGTCGAGGCGGCCGATGCCGAGCGCGGGCTCGGTGCCGACGCCGCACCGGTGCTCCACGCGGCGCATGCCGCGCTGGAGGGCGTCGGCTCCTGGACCGCCGGGGCGATCGAGGACGCCCTGCGCACGGCGCTCGTGGAGAAGATGGGCCTGAAGCCGCGGGCCGCGTTCGGCCCGGTGCGGGTAGCGGTGACCGGACGGCGGATCTCGCCGCCGCTGTTCGAGTCGATCGAGCTGCTCGGCCGGGACCGGGCCCTCGGGCGGCTAGCCCGTGCGGTCGCCTAGCGGTCCTGGTCGGATGCTTCGTGGTCGGGTGCCTGGTGGTGGGGTGCCTCGTGCTTGCGCGGCCGGTTCTGGAGCCAGCCGGAGACGGCCGCTGCGCCGGCCATCCCGGATTGCGCCGGCCGCCTTGGCGGCGTTGACCGGTCGCTGCAGGTCCAGATGGGCCAGCGGGGACGAGCTTTCGATCACCCGGGTCCCTGGCGGAACCTCAATGGTGAAATCCGCCGCGTCCGCGACGCTGCACGGCTGGACATCGTGCAGCTCGAAGCAGACCGCCGGCCTGCCCTTGAGATAGCCGACGTAGCGCAGCAGGATGCCAAGCTCCGCGTCGATGATCACCGCGATCTGGTCGAACGGGACTGCTGCGCCGTGCGGATACCAGCTGTCCGGGTACAAGACGGAACTGTCTGGGCCGGGCTCGGCATCGGCCCAGGCGAGCAGGCCGTGGCGGCCGCCCACTGTGGTCTCGCCAGCCGGTGACAGCTGCCAGTCCGATTGCAGCAGCCAGGCGGGATCGGCCAGCCGAGCCCAGTCGTCCTCGAGTGGCTCGGCCGGGCCGGTCACCATCCGGTTGCTGTAGCGGGTCTGCAGGCGGCCGCCGTCGCAGGCGACGGTCAGCTTGGACTGCCAGTTGCCCGACAGGTAGTCGATCCGGTACCGGCCGGGCAGCGCCAGCCGCAGCCGGGCCGTCCGGTAGCCGATGCCGGCGACCCGCTCGCCGAGAGCCGTCCAGACCGAGTCAGGACCCAGAATGCCGGTGAACGGCTGGCGCATCGAGGAGCGCATCTGCTGCGCCCATTCGAGCATGAGCTCGCCGTCCGTCCAATGCCGCACCTCGGCGCTGAAATTCTGGCTGGGTAGCCCGGTACGGTGCAGTAGGTTGATCTCGTGGCTGGTCAGCGGCTCGGATCCGGCGGTTTCGGCCTCGGGTGCCGGGACCGGCATCGGCGGCCCGGGTGCCGCGGCGGCCGGGCGTGGTCCGTGCCGGACAGCGAAGGCGAGCGCGGCCGATGTCAGGTCAGCCGCCGTGCCCACCACCTGTCCGAGCGGGCCTTTCAGCTGGCCAAACTCCGCGATCGCTGCGGCGGGGTCGGTCGGGGTGGTCCCTGGCGGCGGCGAGAACTGTGTCAGGTCAAGGACGCGATCAGGATGCGTCGTCACCGGCTGGAGCGCCGCGGCCTCGATCAGCCTGCCGCCGCGCCTGGCCTCCAGGCGGAGCAGGATCCCCCACTCGGCGTCGACGAGTACATCGATGCGGTCCGGCTGGTTTCCGCGCTGCCCGACCAGGCGCGGCGTTGCGGTGGCGGCGTACGCGGTCCTGCCATCGGCCTCGACGCTGCCGGTCTCGTCAAGGACGTACATGGCCAGCAGCCACGACGGGTCGAGCAACTCGGCCAGCGCCGGATCTCCCAGGCCGGCTTCCCGACGTTCCGCCCAGTCGCCGAGCAGCCGCCAGCAGGACTCGCCGTCGCAGACCGTGACGTCTCGCTGGTCATCCCTGTCCTGGTTCTCCACCCGGAACCGGCCGCCCGGAGCCACCAGCACGGTGCTCGTGGTCTCCTTCCATCGTGGTGATTCCCCGGTGCCCGTCGGGCCGGTGCCCGGGCCGGTGCCCGGGCCGGTGCCCTGGTTGGTGCCCGTCGGGCCGGTGCCCGAGTCCCGCCCGGATGGCGCGCGCGGCAATGCGATCGCAGCCCGATCGACTTGTCTGGTCAGGTTGCCGGACAGGCTCAGCTGCGTCCAGTTCGCCCGGTACAGCAGGACGACCAGATCGCGCAGACGCGTCATGACAAGCGCTCCTCACACCAGCGGCGGCGGCAGTGCTGGCTATGTCAGGTTAGGCCGCCCCGCGAGGCGAACCGCCCGCGGCGGGGGAACCGGGCGCGGCGGGGGAACCGGGTACCGTGACGTAACCGTCTGGCGACGGATCCGCCTCGCCGGATCCCGTTAGCCGCCACGTCCGGGTTCGGCTAAACTGCACTGGCGCGGTCGCCCGCTGGGCGGCCCGATCCCATGGGGTATGGGGTAATTGGCAGCCCGACGGGTTCTGGCCCCGTTAGTCTAGGTTCGAGTCCTGGTACCCCAGCCACGTCGCTGACCAGCGCGGATGCTCACGAGTGCAGCCGCACTTATCCGCTGTGAACCGCTCCGGGGCTCAGCTGCGCCGCCTCCGCCCGGCGGGCCCCGGCGAATCACGAGCAGGCCGGTGCCGTGGGTGCCCGCTGATCTCCCGCGATGATGAAGAGGCGCCGCTGGCACCAAACTGGCCCGCCGCAGGCACTCTCATCCCGCGGATCACCGTTTGGCGGGGCACGACGGTTGCGCTACCCTTGGTTCCCGGCAGGGGTCGCGGGATCTGCCCAAATCCTTGTACTCCGGCCGATCTATCTGCTGTCGGCCGTCCGGTCGGCGGTGGACGCGGTGCCGTTGCGGCCCGTGGCAAGAGGCCCCGTCGTCTAGTGGCCCAGGACGCCGCCCTCTCAAGGCGGTAGCGCCGGTTCAAATCCGGTCGGGGCTACTCATGGAGTAGCAGGTCAGGGACCTGATCGCCGTTGCGGCGGTCAGGTCCTTGATCGTCTGTCCGTGATTTGTCCGTGAGTTCGACCGTCATCTGGCGCAACCCTGTGTCACAACAAGAGCGTCAACGGCAGGTATAAGGAACGCGGGGCCGGGTGAACACCACCGTGTCCAGCTTGCCCGTGCGGACCCAGTAGATATCGCGGTGGGAGCGGCGGTTAGTCGCGGCGGATGGTGCCGGTGATGCGGGCGGTGGCGAGTATCCACCCGGCTGCGATGGGGGCGTCGGCAAGCCATTGGGCTGGTGGAGGCGTAGGCGGTGCGGAGCCCGAAGGCGCGCCGATGGGAATGAGCAGGTCGAAGGTGTTAGGTAAAGGGTGCGGGACAGCGCCCATCGGTCAAGTTCCATTAGCGCGCCCGAGCAGATCCTGTTGTAGGGACCGGTGGACGGGGGCCTGCTGGTGATCGCGCCCTCCTAAACACTCATCACCCGCATTCTGGCGCTAGTGCCGCGCCATGCTGCCCTGCCGAGGTTCTTGTCGGAGTTGTAGCGTTAGGCCTTTGGGGACCAGGACGAACTGGGTGAGGACACCAGCGTCCGCGCAGCCCAGCCGGATCGCGAACTTGGGGTAGTCGAGGGAGTGTGCGAAGTCGCGGCGGCGGTCAATCTCGATCAGGGCCAGTTCGGGCCGTTCTGGGTTAGCTCCGTCGGCCGCCAGGAATTGCGCTGTGGTGGAGCGGCGGACCCGGCCTGCTGGACACCCTGACAGAAGGGCTGGCAGCCGACCTGTTCATCGGCCAGGCCCTCGCTACCCCACATCACGCGGCCGATCCCGCTGGCCATCTGCTCAGCACATGGGTAATCACCCGCCCTTCACCGAAACGGCGGCGTGGCCGATCGGCGGGAAACAGCCACGTCGGCTCGGCGATCCCGAACCCATGCGGCGATTCATCGCTGACCAGCTCTGCGACGAGGCTGGCGAGCGCGCCAACCTGAACTACTGGGCATTCTGGACCGGTGACTTCGACGAGCAGCGGACCTGCGACCGCCTTCATCGCCAATACTCCGCTCAGCGCCTGGCACGTCGACCGGCTGATGCGCCATCTGCTGGACCGGCTGCACGGCAACATCGGCTTCCTCGAACACAACATCCATACGCTCTGATCGCTGATCCGGGTCCAGCCCGAGATGATCCGTGATACCCGACTGGCTGAGGAGCTCCAGGCCAAGCTTGAGCGGCTGCTGGATGAGAACCTGGTGTCAGCGGCCGCGCGCAGAGAGCTGGAAACAAGCGGAATTGCGTCTGATACAACATTCGTTTCGCCGGGCCATTGGCGTATGCGCTGGTCGGAGGGGGGGTCGGTCGTGATGGCCGGAATGCGATCGGCGGGTCTGCCTGTACCGCTTGCGCCTGGGCGCCGCCGACTCAACAATGTTGCATCTGATGTAACGGGGGTTGGAGTGAGCCGAGCGGCTGATCTGGAGGGTGCGGCGCACCTGGTGCTGGCGGACGGGGTTGTGCATCTGGACCCGGCGCCGGCGGTGTTCGAGGGGATGCTGGAGGGGTGGGCGCGGCAGCAGCGGACCCGGTTCCTGAAGTGGGAGGGGACGATCAAGCCGCGGCTGTCGCTGGTCCGCCGGTTCGCGGTGTTCACCGGCCAGTACCCGTGGGAGTGGGAGCCTGCTGAGGTGGAGGCGTTCTTCGACCACATCAGGGTGAAGAACCCGGGTTTCACGATGTCGGCGGGCCGGCAGTACCAGAACTCGCTGCGGATGTTCTGCGAGTTCATCACCGATGCCCGTTACGGGTGGTCGGCGACCTGCCTGGAGCGGTTCGGGCGGGCACCCGCGCAGATCCTGCACGAGTGGAACTCGGTCACTCACGTTAGTGAGTATGAGGGGCAGCCGGGGCGGCGGCCGCTGACGTATGAGGAGGTGCAGGCGCTGTTCGACGCCGCGGATGGCCGGGTCGAGGAGATCCGGGCCCGGGGCCGCAAGGGCTCGCTGACCGCGATGCGGGACTCTGCGATTCTGAAGACTTATTACGCCTATGGGCTGCGCCGCCGGGAAGGATGCGGTCTGGACCTGGCTGACCTGCGGCGTAACGCCAAGGCGCCGGGTTATGGGCGGTACGGTGCGTTGTTCATCCGGTGGGGAAAGTCTTCCAACGGCAGCCCGCCTAAGCGCCGTACCGTGTTCACGGTCCCGGAGATGGACTGGGTCGTCGGCGTGCTGGAGCATTACCTGGCCGAGGTCCGGCCCCGGTTCGAGGCCGGGAATCATCCGGCGCTGTGGGTGACCGAGCGCTGCGGCCGGCTGTCCAGGCGGGGCGCGAACGAGGCGTTCGCGGCCGCCCGTGAGGCGGCGGGGCTGCCTGCCGGGCTCGATTTGCACAGCCTGCGTCATTCCATGATCACTCATCTGGTGGAGTTCGGCTACCCGGAGAAATTCGTCCAGGATCAGGCAGGTCATGCGGTGGCGGCCACGACCGCGATTTACACCGGTGTCTCCGATGAGTACCGCAACCGGCTCTTGCAGCGGAAGCTGACCGAACGCCACGCCGGGCTGTGGGAGGAGGGCTAGCCGTGATCAAGAAGATGGGGTACCGCTGGAATCTGCGTAAGCTCATGGCCGCCGCGGACATGTTCCAGACCTCTGACCTGGTGCCGCTGCTGGCCGAACGCGGCGTCATCTTGTCCCGCGAGCAGGTATTCCGGCTCGTCACCCAGCCGCCGCAGCGGCTGTCGATGGATACCCTCGCCGCGTTGTGCGACATCCTGGGCTGCGGCCCTGGCGACCTGATCGAGATCGAGGTCGTCAACGCGGAGGTCCGTAGGGCCGCCGGGGAGGATCGCGGCCCGGTTCCAGCGGTGCGCCGCACCTCGATCCGCAGGCCTGAGGGCCTGTGACACCGCCGTCGGTGGCCGCCCGGCTCGCCAGCCAGGCGGCCCGGCTGGAGTCCGCGATGACGGCGGCAGCCGCCCAGCTCACCACCGCCGTGCCCGTGCTGGGCACCAGTGATGCCACCGCGGTGCTGGAAGCCGTGGTGCCCAGGGTGAGATGCCCGGCGCAGTACCTGGAGGAGCTGGCCGGGCACATGGCCGCTCACCCCAGCGCGCTGACCTCCGGTGAGACCCATTGCCCGCTGATGCTGCTGCGGCTGATCCGCGTCCTGCACGACGCCGGGCACCCAGTCGTCCGTCCCGGGTGCTCGCACTGCGGCAAGATCCGCGTGAACCTTGCGCACTGGCGGCCCGAGGGGCGGGTCTGCGGCACCTGCGATACACGCTCCCGGAAGGGAACGTGCGCCCGGTGCGGCGCCACCGGGGCGACGATCACGGCTAAGCGGCCCGAAGGCGGGATCTGCCGTTCCTGTTACCAGATGGATCCGCAGGTCCTCAAGGAGTGCATGGAGTGCGGCCGTGTCCGGTACCCGGCAGTGCGCCTGCCCGGCGGCGGCTGGCTGTGCGCCGGGTGCTGGAAACGCCCCATGCACACGTGCGTGTCCTGCGGCAAGACAGCACCCGCCGCGCTGATCGACGACGCAGGGGCGTACTGCCGCCTGTGCTACAGCCGCCAGCGGCGGCCGCGCCGGCGCTGCGGGTACTGCGGCCGTCTGGGGCTGATCGCCCGCAACGCCAGCAGCGGCCAGCCCGACCTGTGCAACAGCTGCTACCGCGGACCGCAGATGACCTGCTCACGATGCGGGCGGATACGCCCCTGCCAGCGGGCGAACTCGGTGGCGCCGATCTGCGGCACCTGTTACGCGCGTGACGAGCAGCCCCGCGTCACCTGCACCCGCTGCCAGCGTGATCGTCCGGTGATGGCCCACTGGCCGATCGGGCCGGTCTGCCAGGCCTGCTACTCCGCGATCCTGCGGTCCCCGGCCGAATGCGCCCGGTGCCGGACATGCCAGCCGCTGATCGCCCGCGATGACGACGGCACCGCCGTCTGCGGGCCGTGCGCCGGGCACGACGCCGACTACACCTGCCACCAGTGCGGACGGCCGGGCAACCCATACGCGCGCGGGCGATGCGCCTACTGCGTCCTCGCCGACAGGGCCCGTGACCTGCTGACCGGGCCCGGCGGCACCATCTCGCCCGAGCTGCAGCCGCTGGCCGCAGCATTCGCTCAGATCAGCCGGCCGTTCGCCGGGATCCAGTGGATCCGCAGCAGCCCGGCCGCCCGGCTGCTGGCCCGTCTCGTCGCCGAAGACCGGCCGCTCAGCCACGACCTGCTGGATGAACTGCCGCCCGCACCCGGCCTGCACTACATCAGGCAGGTCATGGTACAGACAGGAGTGCTGCCCGGCCGGGATGAAGATCTCGAGCGGGTCCCGTCCTGGCTCGAGCATCACCTGGCCGGCAAGCCGGCCGTGCACGCCAGCCTCGTCCGCCCGTTCCTGCACTGGTACCTGCTGCGGCGAGCCCGCAGCCGCGCGTCCGCACGCCGCTACCCGGTCAGGGCCGGCCCTGACCTGCGCTGCCAGATCATGGTCGCCCTCGAGCTGCTGGCCTGGGCGGACGAGCAGGCCATCACCCTGGAGAACCTGCGCCAGGACGACATCGACCGCTGGCTCGATGAGCAGGACACCCAGCGCCGCAACCGTATCCGCGACTTCCTGGGATGGACCGCCGACCGCGGCCTCACCCGCAAGCTCACCGTCCCGCTCATCCCGCGCCAGCAACCAGCGGACCTGCTCGGCGACGATGAACGCTGGCAACTGCTGCACCAGTGCCTGACCGACGAGGCCCTGCCCGCCGACGTCCGGGCAGCCGGTGCGCTCATCCTGCTATTCGGCCTCCACGCACAGCGGATCCGCCACCTCACCACCGATCATGTGATCCTGCGGGACAACAGCACCTACCTGACCACCGGGCGGCACCCGATCCTGCTCCCGCCCCGCCTCGCAGCCGTCCTCACCCGGCTGGCTGCCCAGCCACCACCCCAGCTCATGATCCCCCACGACCCCACAGCACCCCGCTGGCTCTTTCCCGGCCGGATCCCCGGACAGCCGATCCACACCCGCAGCCTCACCAGCCGGCTGCAGCCGGCACGGCATCAGCGCCCGGCCCGCCCGCAACGGAGCCCTCATCGCCCTCGCCGCCGACCTGCCCGCCGCCATCATGGCCGACCTGCTCGGCATGCACGTCAACACCGCCGTTCGCTGGGTCACCTACGCACGCCGCGACTGGGCCTCCTACCTCGCCATCCGGGCCGCCGACCAGAAAGACACCGAAGCCGAATAGCGCACAGCCGGAATAACACCCCTCCACCAGTAACGCGCTGCGCTACGGAATCGCTATGGCACGGCGATACTGAGATCTTTGGATGCTGAGAGGCAGGCGGGTTGAGCGACCAGCTACGGGACACCACCGGTTTCCTCTACGAGATCGGCTTGCTCAAGCGCTACAAGCGGACCGGCTGGTCCCTGGCTGGCGTCCCTTCGCCTGAATCGGTCGCTGACCATTCGTTCCGTGTCAGTGTTATCGCCTCGGTGATCGCCGTTATGGAAGGCGCTGATCCGAATCGGGCCGCGTTCCTCGCGCTGTGGCACGACAGCCAGGAGACCCGCACTACCGACATCCCGCACCTGACCAAGAACTACGTGTCCGCAGCCCGCAACGAGGTAGTCACCCAGGACCAGGTAGCGCTGCTCCCGCCCGCGGTGGCGGGGATGATCTCGGCCGCGGTTGCCGAGTACCAGGCTGGCGAGACGATCGAAGCCCGGTGCGCCCGGGACGCCGACAAGCTGGACTGCCTGCTGCAGGCGCGTGAGTACCAGGAGCAGGGGCACGCCAACGTGCAGCCCTGGATCGACACTTCGGTCGCGGCCCTGGCCACTCCGTCTGCCAAGCAGATCGCCGACGAGGCCATCGCCCAGAACAGTCTCGGCTGGCTGGAACGCGCCAAGCATGCGGCCGCGGGCAACCACTAGCCCGGGGGCACCGCGCGCCAATCGCGAACAACGCTGCCCGGCGAGCCCGGGGGTTCAGGCTGACCTCTTCGGCCACATGGAGCTAGCTCCGGAATTACGTAAGGCCGAGGTTTAGTTGCGGCAGGGACGCGTCGGCGACCCGGCTCGCGGACGCCGGACGTTCCGGAAGTACGTCGAGGAGCGATGGCTGCCCAATCATGTCCTGGAACCGACCGCCCCGGTCGCCGCCGCGGGCGCGCCGTGCCTGCGGTGCGGCCCGGCCGCGCAGCAGGAACGCGGTGGAGCTGGCTTCGTCGATGAGGGTGCCTGCCTCGAACCGGGGGGACACGCTGCCGCGGGCCCGGAAGAACCCGGTCAGGGCGGCGATCCCGGCGGGTGCTCCAGCTCGGCCTAACGGCATCTGCGCCCGAAAGCTGAACATCGGACCAGATCGCAACGCCTGGCGAGCGGCCCTGGTCGGTGGCGGCTTTTCAACTGGGTGAAATCGCCCGTCGGGTGATGCCGGCAATGTGGTTCCACTGGGTGACTGACTTTGGCCTGCCGGGCCCCGACCGGGGCGCGGATGGAAAGTACCTGCTGCTCCCGCCCGACTATACCGGCGACCTGCCCGATGGCGGATTCATTGTGGAGCGAGTCCGCACGACCCGGGCCCTCATGCTCGGGCGGGCGTTCCTCGACGAGAACGATGACCCGGGGCAGCCCGTCGAGCTGATCAAGAAGACGCTCAAGATCTACCCATACCAGCCGGGCGGCTACGGCACCAGCATCGGTGCCGCGCTGGCGGGAACAGCCTCCCTACGGCGAACCCCACAGGGTAACTTGGACTGGTCATTTCTCGGGCCGCAGCCAGCCGCGACGTTTACCGCGGGCAGTGGCCTGGTCATGGACACGATCCCGCCGAACGACGTCAGCTATTACGAGATGATCGACGAACTGGTGCAGCAAGAGCCGGCGGGCGCGCTCGACCCCGAGATCATGGGGTCACTTGCCGCCATCGGCATCGTGAAAGGCAAGCCGTTCAAGCTGCCGGGGCTTGCAGCTGATATTAGCCAAGCAGGCCACGCCGCCGCCGGAACCACCCCTCAAGGGTGGAAAACGGCATGGATACCGCATTCGTGGCGGGCCGGGTGGCTGCGGACCGAGCAGCACACGGCATCGCGCCGGGCCTTGGCTGAGAGTGGGTTCTGACAGCACGCGTACTGATGAACTCATCGGCGGGCTGGCCCGGTTCGGTGACTGGGGTGACATCGCCGAACTGGTAGCTGGCGTTCGCCGCTCGGCCTCGGTCTGTTCAAGGTCACGGCTCGTCATGGCGTGAGTGGCCTGCCGCCAGTGCTCTGGCTGGTCGCCGCGGTGCTCGGAACCGTGTTCGTTGTGGCGGCGCTCACCAGTGTTCCGGCATGGATCGGCATGCGGCGACCCTGCAGTGAGTCCGCCGCGCCCAGGAAGTAGTAGATAAAAGTAGTAGATAACTTGGGTGGAACCGACGATTAGGCAGATCGCCAGATTCCCGATCGCGAAGCGCCTGCGCCACGCGGCAAATAGAAAACGGCAGCGGCAACAACGAACCCAACAAGCGGCTTCTCAAGGGTGTGCTCGGCACCTGCCAACTGCTTATTGACGATCGGGGGAAGAACGAGGACGAGCGGCTCAGCCGACTGATGGTCCTGCCGCAGAGGGAGCGGGGCCAAGCCGGGCCAGCTTCACCCAGTTGGCCAGGCGTGTTGCTACGAGTGTAGCCGTACCACTACAATCGTAGTATGACTGCCATCCCGGCGCGCGATCTCCGCAACCACACGGCGGAGGTGTTGCGGCGCGTTGAGGCGGGGGAGGAGATCGAGGTCCTCAGGGATAACCGCCCGGTGGCGAAGATCATCCCGCTGTCGCGGCGGCGGCAGTGGCTGCCCGCGGCCGAGATAGGCCATGAGCTCATGCGTCTGGGGCCGGACACTACGGGCCTGGCTGAGGAGTTGCGGGCGACCCTGACCGATACGACGGACGATCTGCCGTGGTGACATCCCAGCGGGCGCTAGCCGACACCTCCGTTTTCGTCGGCTTTGAGGCAGCGCGTTTCGACGTCGACAAGTTCGCCGGGTATGAGTGGGGCGTTTCCGCGGTCACGCTCGGGGAACTGCGACTCGGCGTGCTGCAGGCCAAGGATCCCGAGGCTGCTTCCCGGAGACTGTCGACGTATCAGCTCGCGCAGCGCTTCGCGGCGCTCACCGTGGACGAGGCAGTGTCTGAAGCCTGGGCATTGCTAGTGTCCAGGCTCCGCGCGGCGGGGCGCAGGGCGCCGGTGAACGATAGCTGGATCGCGGCCACCGCAATCGCGCACGGCGTTCCGGTTGTGACGCAGGACTCCGACTACGACGCCATGCCCGATGTCCGGGTCATCAAGATCTGATACAAGCCCTGGCCATCGGCGATCGTCTGCGCTTCGCTGGGTTCCGGCCTGACGCCCGGCCCCCGTAGGGTCAGGTCGAGGCCTTTCCGTAGCCCCCTTGGCTTACAGGTCGAGGGCGGCACGCAGCGCGATGCTGACAGCTGCCATCGCTTCCGGGCTGGCCCGGCCAGCTAGTTCGCCGATCCGCTCCTTACGGACTGATGCGATATTGTCCAGCCGAGCCACGCCTGCGACCGGCTCCGCGAGCCGGACCGTGACCAGGGTCTCGGGCGCGATTCCGTCAGTGTCTATCGGTGCGGCGAGGACGGTCGAGACAGCTTCGGATTCGTTGAGCGCGTCGTTGCCGACGACGAGGGCATAACGGTGTCTTCCGCTGACCCTGCTGTGCACGACGCGGACCTCGCCGCGTCTCAAGAACCGTCAGCTTCGTCGGCCTCGGCCGAAACCAGCCACTCAGCGTCCTCGGGTAGGGGAGAGGCCGCCAGCTGCTGCCGCAGCGTTTCGTTGCGCAGCGCCCTGGCCACATAGACGCTGAACGGAGCACCGGTCTTGCGGGCCGCAGCCTGCGCAGCCGTCACTGTGTGACCAGGAAGCGACAAAGTTACCTTACGCTGAGCCATACAAAAGACCATACACTGATATAGCTACACCGGCGAGGTGCCGCCTGGATCATCTAGTGAACGAACCTGGATCGCAGCTTGGCATGCGCGAGCGGCGGGTAGCGATTCCGAGCACCCGACCGTTCGTGCCGATGGGAGCGTCGCGCCGCTGCCTCCTCTTCCGGGGCGCTGCCTGCCCGAAGTGCTGATCTACACCTAAGGAGTGGCCACGTGAACGACTATCCGGCGATGATCGCCAAGGCCAACCACGTCGAGCCGGTTCCGCGCCGCGTCCGGGCGTTCGTCGCCGGCCAGGCGGTGCTCGACACGACGCGGGCGCTCTATGTCTGGGAGTGGCCTTACTACCCGCAGTACTACATTCCCGCTGCCGACGTGCGCCCCGGGGTGCTCGTCCCGGAGGGCCACACCCAGCACAGCAGCCGCGGCAAGGTTGAGCTGCACGGGCTCCGCGCCGACGGCATCCACCGGCCGCGCGCCGCCAAGCTGCTCGCCGACTCACCTATCGACGGGCTGAGCGGTACCTTGCGCTTCGAGTGGGCCGCGCTCGATGCCTGGTTCGAGGAGGACGAGCAGGTGTTCGTCCACCCCCGCAACCCCTACGTCCGGGTCGACGCGCTGCGCTCGACCCGGCCGGTCCGCGTCGAACTCCAGGGTGCCGTGCTGGCGGAGTCGTCGTCGCCGGTCATGGTTTTTGAGACGGGGCTGCCCACTCGTTATTACATCAACCGGACAGAGATCAACTTCGAGCACCTGATCCCCACCGGCACCGTGACCGAGTGCCCTTACAAGGGCACGACCAGCGGCTACTGGTCGATCCGGGCCGGCGACACGGTCCATCCCGACCTCGCCTGGGCCTATGACTTTCCGACCCGCCAGCTGTCGCCCATCGGCGGCCTGATCGCCTTCTACAACGAAAAAGTCGACATCTTCCTCGGCGGCCAGAAGCTGGAACCCCCCAAGACCCACTTCTTTCCCTTGGCTGACGAGCCGTGAGATGACGACCCTGGTGGCGGAACCGGGGTTAGAGGCTGAGGCTCACCCTGCGGTGCGGTAGTGGAAACCGCAAATTTCGATGAAACCCGTCCGTTCGTACAGCCGGAGAGCCGGGATGTTGCCACGCTCCACCTGGAGATACATGCTGTCGGCTTCGTGTGTACCAGCCCAGTCGGCCAGCGCGGCGAGCACATTGCGGGCCGCGCCATTCCCGCGTGCCCGGGAAAGCGTGGCCATACCGAACACTCCCGCCCAGCCAGTGTCGGCGACGGCGCGGCCCACAGCCACAACATCTTCCCTGATCATCGCGCAGGCATAGGCGCACGGCCGCTCCACACGACCGAGCATCTCCCACTCGGCACTCCAGGTGCCGGCATGACCATGCGCAGCGTGCCAGACCTCGAACCAGGCGCGTGTCGGACGGTCGTCCAATCGAACCCGCAGCGGGCCTGCCGGCGCCTGTTCCAGGACCCATGCGGTCGACGCCACCTGCAACGACACCAAGCACTCACGGCGGTAGCCAAGCTCTGCCAAGACTGTGTCGAGCCCTTCGGGACACGCTGGCGGGCTGATCTGAAACCGCGCGGTTGCGCCGTGGCCGGCATAGAATTCCTCAGCCCCAACGATCCTGCGCACCAATTCGCCCGGCCCGGCATCAGCATGTGGCAGCACCGTCCCCACCCACCAGGCACAGCCGGGGGAATGGCGCAGCCACCACCCTTCAACATTCTCAACCTGCTCCGCCGGAAGAGCCCGGGCCGCCCTCTCCTGCAGGCCCCGCACCGTTTCCGAGCCGCTCATGGGAGACGGCCCCGGCAACCCGCCCGGCGATCCTGGAGGTAGCGTCGGTGCCGCGTGAATCGCTGATTGAGCCGCGCCATGTTCAGCCAGGTTGTCCTCGGGCCTGCTGCCCACGCTGATGCTTCCGGTGCACAGTATGCCCGCTGCTTCCGCCACTTGGTCGGCGGCTCCCCAGTGCGATCCCTCCCCGGCAGGCACCGGCGTCAGTACAGGCGGAAGTCGGCGAAGTCGAAGCCAGGAGCTACAACGCAGCTGACCAGTACCGGCGTCTGGCCGGCCGGTGCAGCGCATTGCCATACGCCGCCGGGAACGATGGCCTGCGGTTGCTGGCTGGCGCTCAGATCGCCGCCGAGCAGAACAGCAATCCCGGCGGAAGGCTCCGCACCGGCGCCGCCCAGGCGCAGGACCAGCGGGCCGCCGCTGTGCCAGAACCACAGTTCGTCGGAGCGCACCACATGCCAGCGTGACCGCTCGCCTGGGTGGAGCAGAAAGTAGATGGCGGTCGCGGCACTGCGCGGCCCGCTGTACCCCTCGGGCGAGAAGGACACCGCCGAGCGCCACGTCTGCCGGAACCACCCGCCCTCGGGATGCGGCGAAAGGTCAAGCTGCTCAGCCAGCGGCGGGCGCACCCTCATCAGCCGCTCCCCGATAGCCCGCTGCCCGCACCCGGCATCATTACCTCGCCCCATAACGATTGTGTCGCCCGGATCCCTGAACGTGGCGTGCCGGCACCGGATGATATCGGCCATCCGCATCGGGCCGGCCTGGTGCCCGCTAATCGGCGTTCAAGATGAGCCTGGCCAGGTCGTCTGCGGCAGACACGAAGCTGATCGCCATCGCCGGGCTGATCATCTTCGGCTTGACCGCTGCCACGGCCCTGAGCGATTGCAGGGTTTTTGCCACGGGCACCAACGAGGAACTCATGTTCTTTTCCGCCACCAATTTGTTCACCACCTCAGGCACGGACGGGCTGCTCACCCCCGGCGCAGCCTTGGCGGCGTTACCGACGGCTTCCTCAACCCCGCTCCACGCGCCCAGCACCGAGTTTGGCGGGTCGTTTGCCGCATCGATTTTCGCCTTCGCAATAACGGGCGACGAGGCCGGCATTCCCTCCCCCACGCCGACCAATGATTTCGTTGTATTAGCGGCGTCATCGGCTTGCTTCTGCAGGACGATCTTTGTGGTGCCAACGTCAACCTCGCTGACGCGGCCGATGGCAGCCCGCAGCGGAGCCTGAAACACGATTATGGCTATCACCGCGATCACCGGCCACGTCAGTGCGGAGACGGCCTGCAGCACGCTGGACGTGCTGTCAGCCAACGGCTGCGCTGCAATGGAACTCACCGAAAGTATGGCAGTCATCGCTAGATAAAGCTCCCTCGCCCGGACCGCCATTTGCGGTTGACGCGCCCTTGATATTTACAGAACCCGAGCTTCCCGCCTCAGGTGGCCGTTGTCAACGGCACGCTGATCAGCCAGTAGTCTCTGCGGTCGCAGGCCGTGCCAGGTGCCAGAACTGTGCCACTAACCTTGAACTGGGCTCTTATGCGACCCCCCCGTGCTCGTTGCGGAGACCGCCATGAAGGTCCGGCTCCTTGGCCCGTTCCCGGGAGCGGTCGGAAACGGTTGGTCTGGCATGGCGGGCGCAGTTGTCGGCCGCCGTTTCGGCGTCGGCGGTATCTTCAAGGCTTTAAGGACCCGGCGGATCGTGGCGGCGCTGACCGAGTGGCCGATCACGGCTGACGGTGCGGAAGCTCGCGGGAGGCCGGTCGCTCGCCCCGATGCGCGGCTGGGTGGTGCGCGGCCTGGCCTAAGCGGTGGCGATGACGTCGGTAAGGGCGCTGGTGACGGCTTCGGTGACGGCCGGGTAATCGAGGCCGAGGCGCCCGGCGAGGCGGGCTACCTGGCGGGCGATGTGAGCCGGAGGCATGGCAGCGATCAGGGGGGCGGCGGCGTGCAGCGCGTTGAGCTGCCCTTCCGGATACCGCAGCCACCGGTTCCACCGGCCGACTTCAGCGTCGATCACTAGGTCGGCCAGCGGCCGCGTACAGCTGTCTAGGGTCCTGGCGAGAGCGGCGGGGCCGTGGTCTTGCAGGATCTGGGCCGGATCCTGCCCCGGCGCGAAGATCACTGCCGTGGTGCTGGTGGTGAGCGGGGTGAGCAGGTGGTAGGCCTTAACGGCGGCCCGGCGGCCGGCGTTGTCCGGGTCGAACGCGATCAGCACGCCGACCGCGGACAGCCCCGCCGCGTGCTCGAGTGCGTCGGCCTGGCGGGCGGTGAGGACGGCGCCGCACGGCGCTAGGCCGGCGTACCTGCCGGGGCAGGATGTGGTGACGGCGATGGCGTCGAAGGGGCCTTCGACGAGGACCGGCCGCGCCCCGCTGGCGAGCGCCCCGCGCCCCTCCCAGAGGCCGAACAGGACCTCGCTTTTGTCGTACCGGCTGGTGGCCGGGCTGTTGAGGTATCTGGGCACGTCCGGGCGGGCGTGCTCGGGGGCGCGGCCGATGAACGCGATGATGGTCCCGTCGGCGGCGCGGATGGGCAGCATGGCGCGGTCGCGGAAGGTGTCGGTGAGGGCGCCGCGCCGGGTCCGGCGGGCCAGCCCGGCAGCCTCGATGAGCGCGTCCGGGTAGCCGGCGGCGCGCAGGTGGCGGGTCAGCCCGTTCCAGGCTGGATGCGCGTAGCCGGCCTGCCAGCGCTGCTGGACGGGCTGCGCGAACCCGCGGCTGGCCAGGTAGCCGGGGACCCAGCTGCCGGGCAGCCGGTCACGGAAGAACCGGACCGCAGTTTCGTGAATGCTAGTTAGGTCGTCTTTTGCCGTCGGCCACCAGTTGGGCGGACTGTCCCCGGCGCTCGCCGTGCCGTCCGGCCGGGTGCCTGCCGGGCCGGCGCCAAGCCCGGCGTTCAGATGGGAGGCGATCTGGGCGGTGGCGGCAAGGACACGTTCGAGGACCGCCTGGATAGTTGCGGTCGGCCCGGCGCACGGGTCGGTGCCGGCCCAGCTGGAGACGTCCGGGAAGGTGGCCGGTTGTTGAGCGGCGAGGCCTAGGTGCGCTGTCAGGTGTACTTTTTCGCTCATAGTTTCGACTGTACTGCGGTGGCGGCCCGCTGCGGAAACCGAGCTGGGCGGCCATCCGGTCGAGCCGGCGAGGGGCCGCTTTCGCGCGGGCCGCGGCCGCTATCGCGCCGGCTTGGGTTGCGCTGCTTGAAGTCTTGGCAATCGGATGGCCGACGGGCCTCCCTTTATGTATCCAGACGGACAAGACTGGATATTGCACGCGGAATTCCGGGCAAGCTCGCCCGGAGACGACCGCGAGCGGCTGGCTACGGCATTGGCCCGGGCTGGCGGGGCTCCGGAGGTATCCGAGGCCGGACGCTGGGAGGTGGAGGATGGCTGGACAGCGGGTGTTGGGCATCGTTCTGGCGGGCGGGGCGGGCAAGCGCCTCGCGCCGTTGACCGCGGATCGGGCTAAGCCAGCCGTTCCGTTCGGCGGCTTGTACCGGCTGGTGGATTTCACGCTGTCCAACCTCCTCAACGCCGGATGTTGGCGCATCTGCGTTCTCACCCAGTACAAGAGCCACAGCCTGGACCGGCATATCACCACCACCTGGCGGCTGAGCAGCCCGCTGGACAACTACGTGACGCCGGTCCCGGCCCAGCAGCGGCTCGGCCCGCACTGGCAAACCGGCTCGGCGGATGCGATCTACCAGTCACTGAACCTCATCTACGACGACCAGCCCGACATCGTGGCGGTCTTCGGGGCCGATCATGTTTACCGGATGGACCCGATGCAGATGATCGACCAGCACACGGCCTGGGGCGCGGGGGTGACGGTCGCGGCGGTCCCCGTGCCGAGGATGGAGGCGACGGACTTCGGCGTGGTGCAGACCGCGCGGGACGGCCACAGCATCGAAGCGTTCCTGGAAAAGCCGGCCGACCCGCCGGGCCGCCCTGGCCAGCCGGACGAGGCATTTGCGTCGATGGGCAACTACGTGTTCGACAGTGATGTGCTGATAGAGGCGCTGAGGAAGGACGCGGCCGATGACGGCAGCGGACACAGCATGGGCGGCGACATCATTCCGAGGCTGGTGCGCGAGCGCGCCGCGCACGTCTATGACTTCCTGCAGAACAAGGTCCCCGGCGCCGATGCGCGCGACCTGGGCTACTGGCGGGACGTCGGCACTCTCGATTCTTACTTCGATGCGCACATGGACCTGTGCGCGGCGTACCCGGAGTTCAACCTGTACAACGACCGGTGGCCGATCCTGACCCAGGTGCCCCCGCAGCCGCCGGCCAAGTTCGTGCACGATGATGGCGACCGGGTAGGACGGGCGATCAACAGCGTGGTCAGTAACGGCGTTATCATCTCGGGCGGCCTGGTGCGCAACTCCGTCCTGTCGCCGGGCGCCCGAGTGGACAGCTGGTCCCG
Organism: uncultured Actinomycetes bacterium; assembly: GCA_963774825.1. Classification (GTDB taxonomy): domain Bacteria; phylum Actinomycetota; class Actinomycetes; order Streptosporangiales; family Streptosporangiaceae; genus DATBGO01. Next base: position 28,251 of record CAVZGW010000015.1, read on the forward strand.
GGTGGACCGGGCGGTGATACTGCACAACTCCCGCGTCAGCCGCAAGGCCGTCGTCAAAGACGCGATCCTGGATAAGAACGTCGTCGTCCTGGAGGGCGCCACGGTCGGGGTGGACAAGGAGCACGACCGGGCCCGCGGCCTGCGAGTGTCCCGCGGCGGCATCACGGTGGTCGGCAAGGGACAAGTGGTGACGCCATGACCGCCTGGGCGCGACCGGCCAGCCGTGATCGCGCCGGGCCGGGTGCGATCCTGGCGCGGTGCCGGTCCCAGGGATAACCTCACCCGAGTCGTCCCTGCTGTGGGAGCAGCATAGTTGCCTGCCGCTGACGGCCGAGGCGAACGTGGGTGAGCTGGCTCGTTACGCGCGTTCTGGCGGAACCTACGTGTCAGTCAATGTCGGCTACGCGCCGCACGGCGCAGCTGACGTGCTGGCGCTGATTGCCCACTTCCGGGCGCAGATCGGCCGGGACGCGCGGCTGGCGCTCGCGTCGACCGTCGACGATGTCGACGCCGCGCACCGGGCAGGCCGTACGGTGGTGGCCTTCGACCTTGAGGATTCCGGCCCGCTGGAAGGCGACCTGGACCTGGTGCAGCGGTTCTACGAACTCGGCGTGCGGTCCCTTCTGCCGACCTACAACTCGCGCAACCGGGCCGGGTCCGGCTGCCTGGACGAAACAGATGAGGGACTGACCGGCTACGGCCGCGATCTTGTCGCCCGGATGAACGAAGTGGGCATGCTCGTCGACGGCTCCCATTGCAGCGCGCGGACCGGCCTCGACATGTGCGAGGTATCCCAGCGCCCGGTGATCTACTCGCACTCCTGCATGCGGGCCGTGTGGGATCACCCGCGAAACATCAGCGATGAGCAGGCCCTCGCCTGCGCGGCAACCGGCGGCGTGATCGGCATCGCCGGGGTGGGGATTTTCCTCGGCCCGAACACGGCGACACTTGAGGCCATGGTCCGGCACATCGATCACGCCGTCTCCCTGGTCGGTCCCGAGCACGTCGGCGTCGGCTCGGACTATCCCTTCGACTTCGCCGACTTCAATCGCGAGCTCACCGAGAACCCGCAGTTGTTTCCCGCTGCCTATACCTCGTGGGGGCCCATCGACTTCATGCCCCCCGAGACGCTGGTGCGGCTCGGGATCGCGCTCAGCGACCGTGGCTATCCCGGGGATGCGATCACCTCAATCCTCGGCGGCAACTTCCGCCGGGCCGCTGGACAATCCTGGGCATCGGCCGCGCGGTAGGTCGGTGGCAAGAGGTTGTGGACCGCTCGGCGACTTCGCGAGGCGCCAAGCCTGCGCAGCCAGAAGAGGCTCAATACCGCGCCCGGGAGTTTGCCGGCCTTTCCGCCCAGGACGGCCGATAACCGCACGGCAGAATGCGGCGAACAATGCGTGACCGAACCGGCCCTGACGTGCGGTATTGATAAACGCGTGGGCTTGCGCCAGTAACTTGGTTTCGCTGCTGGCTGCCATCAGCCGATCCCGGGCCCCGCCCGCCGGGCTGACCCTTCACTGACCACGGTAACGGGACCGCCGTCATCGCCAGCACACCAGCCGCTGAAGGCGGCGGCCGCTATCCGATCAGCATCACCGCCATGAACTCGTCGGGGGACTGTTACCCGCGGTGTCGGTCGTTGTCCCGCATCGCCGCAGCCGACGCTGGCTCTGCTGGCGGATCGGCGAGACATGCCGCGCGGCTCGCGGCAACCACGACAACCTTGAGGCCAATTCCCCGCGGGGGTCCGTGACAACGCGCATCTTCGCCGCCGATCGGCAATCTCGATGCCCAAGTGGAAGCTCTTCGGTGCCCTGTGTTCGTGAAGGATGAGGCGGCGCGGTAGGATTTAGCGATCGCCTAGGATGTTGGCATAGGCGCCAGACTTAATCCCGAAGCGGAGTGACAAACGGTGGCTCAGCGGACACAGATCCTGTATGTAGATGACATTGACGGTAGCGAGGCCGAGGGCACTGTCAGGTTCGGACTCGACGGCGCGGACTATGAGATCGACCTGAACAAGAAGCACGCGGATCAGCTCGCCAAGGCCATTCGCCCCTACATTGATGCGGCCCGCAAGGTGTCATCATCTCGGCGGTCAGCACGAGGTTCGCGTCCGGCCCGGCATAACCAGTCCGACGTCCGGGCGTGGGCTCGCGCTCAGGGCCTCAAGATCTCCGACCGGGGGCGCATCCCCGCGGACGTGCTTGTCAGGTACGAGTCTGCGCACTAGGCGCAGGGCCCGGCGGGTAACTGCAGCCGCGCCGGGATAGCACGGCTCGCTATTCACTGCGGACGGTCATCCTTGTTCCGTGCGCGGGTACTCATGGAGAAGCTGAATGGCGATGGCACCCTCGCCCGTCCCGCGCGACGCTGTCCTCAAGCCTCTGCGTGCACGGGTCCCGCCCCGATGATCACGAACAAGGCGGAGGCGGGCACGATATCGTCAGCAGCCCGCGGATCTTCCGGCTCCGGGCGTCGAGGTGAACCTCAGCGGAACCGCCACTGCCTGGCCATCAGCCGACGGTGGCGGCGTTGACCGCGGCCCAGAAGTCGTCGATGACTGGCGCAGGCGCGGGCGAGCTGGCTGCGCGCTGAGTGAACAGGATCCCTGTCACGCCGCTGCTGGGGCTGGAGCGCCAGGTAGTGCCGGTGCCGCCCTGCCAGCCGAAGCCGCACGGCAGGGGCGCGGAACTCCCCGTCGCCGGGGCTGCCATACCCAGGCCCCAGCCGCCATGCTCGCCGAGGAAGAACCCCGACGCCTCACGCTGTGCCCTCGAGAGCCGGTCCGCAGTCATGAGCGCCACCGATTCCGGTGCGAGGATCCGCTGGCCACGCAGGCTCCCGCCGGCCAGCAGCATGGACACGAACGACCAGTAGTCGTCCATGGTCGAGACCAGCCAGCCGCCGGCGTCGGGGAACGACGGTGGAGTGCTCCACCAGCTATCGGCCGGGTCATCGAGCACGAGGATCTCGCCAGTGTCCGGATCTGAGGTGTAGGCAGTCGTCAGCCTGCTCAGTTGATCTGCCGGCACGGTGAAGCCGGTGTCGGGCATGGCGAGCGGCTCGAAGATGCGTTCGCGTAGCACCGTCTCGAGGTCCTTGCCCGCCGCCCGTGCCAGCAGCACGCCGAGCACCTGGCCCGACGTGTTGTAGAGCCACTGGTCGCCCGGTTGGTACATGAGCGGCAATGAGCCAAGGGCCGTTATCCAACCGTCGACGTCGAAGGTTACGGGTGGCCACGGCGGATCCCCGATGCTCCGCAGGCCCAGCTCGGCCTCGGCTCGCTGGATGGGGTAGCTGCCAGGCGGCGCCATGACCGATCCGAGCCCGAACCGGAAGCTGAGCAGATCCTCGACAGTGATGGGTCGGCCGGCGGCCACCGTGTCGTCGAGCTCGCTGTCGATGGCGCGCAGGACCCGGCGATGAGCGAGTTCTGGCAGCAGGTCATCAACGGCCTGATCCAGGTGCAGCACCCCCTCTTCGACCAGTGACATCGTTGCCGCCGCGGTGATCGGCTTGCTGAGCGACGCGATGCGGAAGATGGCCGACCGGGCGAGGGGCGCTTGGTCGGCGAGCGAGGGGGAGCCGATGGCGGCGACGTGGACGTCGTCGCCCCCGGCCACCAGCATGACGAGGCCCGGTATCTCGCCGGCCTCGACGTGCCCGGTCAGGACGTCGTGCAGGTGAGCCAGTCCCTGGGTCGACAGCGCAGCGGCGGTCATCGGCAGCTCCCGGTTTTCAGCATGTGCAGGATTTTTTGGCATGTGTTGCGGACGTCGCATTCAGGCCAGTCTTATCGCAGCATGGCTGCCGTACCGCTGCCGTACCGCTGCTGTGCCGTCTAGCTCGGGACTGCTAGCCGACGTGGCCGCCGATCAGTGCGCCGACACCGAACGTGACGCCGACGGCGAGCCCGCCGAGGAGGAGCTGGCGCAGCCCCGAGCGCAGCGACGGCCGGCCGGTGAGCCGCCCCACCAGCATCCCGCCAGCGGCGAGAGCCACTGCGGTAATGCCCAGGCTGGCGGTCAGCAATGGCAGGCCAGCCAGCCAGGGCAGCAGCGGTATCAGGGCGCCGAGGGAGAACGCGAGCAGCGACGCGACGCCGGCCAGTACGGCGGACGGCAGCTGCTGCGGGTCGATGCCCAGCTCCTCGCGGGTATGCACGCGCAGCGCGATGTCCGGATCTCGGGACACCGCGGCAGCCATCCGGGCCGCGGTGTCCAGGTCGGCACCGTAATCGCGGAAATACTGGGCAAGCTCGGCCTGCTCGATCGCCGGGAACCTGGCGTGCATACTGCGTTCGAGCGCGACCTCAGCGTGCACGAGCTCATTCTGGTTGGTCACCGACACGTACTCCCCGGTGCCCATCGAGAAGGCGCCGGCTACCATCGCGGCGAGGCCGGTCAGCACGACCGCGTTGGCGGAGGCACCGCCACCGCCGAGCCCGGCTATCAGCGAGGCATTCGTCACCAGGCCGTCCACCGCCCCGAATACCGTGGGCCGCAGCCATCCGCCCGACACGTCGCGATGCCGGTGCGACCACCGTGCCAGCGCTGCTGCGTCAGCTCCCGGCTGCGCAGGCCCGGGCGTGTCCTCGCCTGTCACATGCCGGATTATCCTCCGCAGTGCAGCTCGGCCCGCAGTGCCGCACGGTTAGTACCCGTTTCCGCCGCCCCGCAGGCCGCGATCACTAGCGCGGCGGCGGTCAGCCCTGCTGGCGCCAGCCATCTGTTACCCATCGCAGGTCTCCGTTCACATGGGATGCGTGGAATGCGGTCAATAATCCCGATCACGTACCTGCCGGGCATTCCGTTCACTCAGCTGGCAGGCGGGCGCGGTGGCGCGGGCTGAACTTGCTGCTGGCGGCTGACGTGGCAACCGGCGACCAGCGGCGTGCTGCCGCGTGCGACACGCCTTGAGATGCCGCCCATTCCGTCTTACTCGTGACATATGTCATGGCACCTCCCGGAGATAGCGCACTGCCGCCAGGCACCCGCCGGATGGTCGGATGTGAATACCAGCCAGCTGGGCCGGGATTAATCCGAAGGGAATCGCTATGAGTCAACGGGGAACCGGACAGGCCGGCTCGCCGGTGGTGTCCTTTGCGGAGGTCAGTAAGGTCTACGGCTACGTGCGGGCCGTAGATGGATTGTCCCTCAGCTTGCATCGAGGCGAAATCGTGGCTTTCCTTGGCCCGAACGGCGCCGGCAAGTCGACCTCGCTTGAGATGCTGCTCGCCCTCCGCAAGCCCACATCTGGCCGCATCCGGGTGCTGGGTTCCGACCCGTACGCCGGCGTCAAGTCAGGCCGGGTCGGCGCGATGCTCCAGTCGGGCGGCCTGATGCCCGAGCTGACCGTGCAGGAGTTGGTCGGGCTGGTGGCGGGTTTCCACCCGCGGCCACTGCCGGTCGGGCAGACGCTCCGGCGGGCCGGCCTCGCGGACCTGGCGGATCGGCGGGTCGACAAACTGTCCGGCGGCCAGGCTCAGCGGGTCAGGTTCGCGCTGGCGATCGTGGGTGAAAGCGACCTGATCGTGCTCGACGAGCCGACCACGGCGATGGACGTGGAGAGCCGCCAGATGTTCTGGGGCAACATGAAAGCCGAGGTCGCGGACGGCCGCACGGTGCTGTTCGCCACGCACTACCTGGAAGAAGCGGATCAGGCGGCGGACCGGATCCTGGTGATCAACAAGGGCCGCCTGCTGGCCGACGCCACGCCCGCCGAGATCAAGGCCCGAGCCGGTGCCAAACGGCTGTCCTTCCGGTCCGACCGGCTGGATGAGGCATTCCTGCTGGGCCTGCCCGGGCTGGTGAACCTGGAGATCAGGCACGATCTGGTGCAGATCCAGTCGGCCGACTCCGATCGCACGCTGTACGCACTGCTTGACGCCGGCTACCGGCCGCGTGAGATCGAGGTATCGAGCCTCGGCCTGGAGCAGGCGTTCCTGGCCATCACCGCGCAAGACAACAATGCTGGCCCGGCATCCGGACGTGACGGGTCAATGAGCGAACTGGCGAAGGAGACAGTCCGATGAACGGGACACTGGCGCTGACCCGGAAGGAAATGCTCCGGCTATCGCGCAACAAGAGGTACCTGATCTTCTCGATCGCGCTGCCGGTCATGCTCTACCTGGTGTTCGCCAAACAGGCCACCAGCACCGCCTACGGCGTGGCGTTCAAGGCGTTCTACATGGTCGGGATGGCCTCGGTGGGCGCGTTCAGCGGCGCGCTGACCGGCAACGCGCAGCGCATCTCGCAGGAGCGCAAGGACGGCTGGGTCAGGCAGCTCAGGCTGACCTCGCTGCCACCGCAGTCCTACGTGGTCGCCAAGATCGTCGCGTCGATGGCGACCACGGTGCCGTCCATCGCGATCGTGCTGGCGCTTGGTCACTTCTACGGCGGCGTCCAGCTGGCTGGCTGGAAATGGCTGGCGATCGGGGCGGCCATCTGGCTGGGCACGATGACGTTCGCCGCGCTTGCGGTCGCCATCGGCTACCGGTTCATGCCGGACACCGTGCAGCCGGTCACCATGTTCGTCTACTTCCTGATGTCGATCCTCGGCGGGCTCTGGTTCCCGCTCAGCGGTGCGCTGCAGAAGGCCGGCCAGGTACTGCCCACCTACCAGATCACCAGGATCGGCACGGACGTGATCGGCCACGGGACGGTGTCGATGACCTCGATCGTGACGATCCTGGCCTGGCTCGCGGGCTTCGTCGTGCTGGCGGTGCTGGCGGTGCGCAGCACAGCTGAGACGACCTGAGCCGACGGGGCACCGGGGCCCAGCCGGGGCATACCGCACCGGTACGCTCCGGCTGGGCGCCGTGGCAGCATGGACACGAGGCAAGACGGTGAGGTGAGGACGTAATGGCGGGCTCTGGCGACCACGCATCGTGCGCGGGAATGTCTGGCAGCGACCGGGCATCCGGGCACGACCGGGCATCCGGCAGCGGTGACACCAGGCGGCCGAGCATTGCCTACAGCGGGATGCGGGGTCAGCTGACGCCGGGGCCGGGCGGCCGGACGCGGTGGTTCTTCTCCGCGATCTGGCTCGTCTACCTCATCCAGCCGGTCTCCGGCCTGTTCGGCCAGCACCATTCGGCGGCCTGGATCGCCGGCGGGTTCGCGATCACGGTGGCGTTCTGCGCCACCTACATCGCCGTGCTCAGCACCTGGGACCGCGCTTCCCGGAAGGCCGCGCTCTGGGGGCTCGGCGTGATCTTCGCGCTGGCCGTACTGGCCTGCGTGGTGTACGGCTCTGACTGGCTCGCGCTCTGGATCTACGTGAGCGCGGCTACGGGCTTCGCCTTCCCCGGACGGCGTCTTGCGATGCTGGCCGTCCTCTGCGACAGCGCCTGCTACTCGGTGCTGGCGTGGCTGACCCATGCCACCATGGGCAATTTCCTCATCACCTTGCTGCCCGTCGTGCTGATCGGCTGGGCCATGATCGGTTTCCGGATGCAGATCATGCTGACCCGGGAGCTCAGCCAGGCGCGCGAGACCGTCGCGAAGCTGGCCGCCAACGAGGAACGGCTGCGGCTGGCCCGCGACATGCATGACCTGACCGGCCAGTCGCTCTCCCTGGTGACGCTCAAATCTGACCTGGCGCGGAAGATCCTGTCCAGGCTGCCGCAGACCCGCGAGCGCGACGCGGCACTGAGCGAGGTCGACGACATCGGCCAGGTCAGCCGGCAGACCCTGCGTGACATCAGAGAAGCCGTCAGCGGATACCGGCGGCCGACCCTCGCCATCGAGATCATCACCGCGCGGGGCGCCCTTGAATCGGCCGGCATACAGCTGGACGACGATCCGGGTCTGACGCTGCGGTCCGGCTCTTTCGACGCCGACGCGGAAGCGGCGCTCGCGTGGTGCCTGCGTGAGGCCGTCACCAACGTGATCCGTCATTCGGGCGCGAAGAACTGCCGGGTACAGCTGACGCAACGGGACGGCGAGGTATCCCTCGAGGTTAGCGACGATGGCCGCGGGCTCAGCGGCCCGGCAGACCGGGTGGATGCCGATGGACAGGAGCCCGCGGCGATGGATGCGGTCGGCAGCGGGCTGCGCGGAATGTCTGAGCGGCTGGCCGCGATGGGCGGCAGGCTGTCCCTCGGGACCCGCCAGGCTGGCGGTCGCGGCTTCCGGCTCGTCGCGACCGTGCCGGACGCCCCGCCGCCGCCCGGCGATGACCAGCACGGCGCGGCTTCGCCCAGCGCTGCGGCGGCGATTGCCGACGGCAGTCATCCGGTGCCGCCAGCGAACGTGGGGGCGCGCACGGCATGATGCGATCCCGCGCCAGCGTTCCGACGTGACCGGCCGGCCTGAGCCCGGCGGCTCTAGCGCCCCGGCCGAGCCAGTCCAGCGCATCCGCGTGCTGCTGGCCGAAGACCAGGCCATGATCCGCCAGGCCCTCGCGGCGCTGCTGTCCTTCGAGGACGATATAGAGGTTGTCGCGCAGGTCGGCAGGGGCGATGAGGTTGTGCCCGCCGCGGCCAGGCACGACATTGACGTCGCGCTGCTGGACATCGAGATGCCCGGCATGGACGGCCTGGCCGCCGCGGCCGAGCTCCGGCGCGCGAAACCGTCAGTGAAGATCGTGATCCTCACGACGTTCGGGCGGCCCGGTTTCCTGCGCCGCGCGATGGAATCGGGCGTGTCAGGGTTCCTGGTCAAGGACTCCCCGGCGGACAAGCTTGCCGCGACGGTACGGCAGGTGCTCGCGGGCGGCCGGGTCATCGACCCGGACCTGGCCGCGTCGGCGCTGGCCGACGGGATCAACCCGCTGACACAGCGGGAACGCGACGTGCTCGCGGCGTCCGCCGATGGCTCGCTCATCTCGGAGATCGCGGCCAGCCTGTACCTGTCCGAGGGAACGGTGCGCAACTACCTCTCGGCCTGCATCCAGAAGACCGGAGCGCGCAACCGCGTCGAGGCCCTGCGGATCGCCGACGAACGCGGCTGGCTCAGCTGGTCGTAGCCCGGCTGGTGGCCGCCCGGCACTGCGCTGTGGGTTGAGCCCGCCGCTCATCGCTCAGATCGGGCGAGCACTGACAACCGGTGACGCTCGCCCGTCGGTCGGACAGGCGATCTCCGCGGACAGGCCAGGGCGGTACTGGCCCAGGTCACCGGCGCCAAGCGCGGCGGTCTCGACCAGTTGATCCACGTCGGCTCGGCGGCCGGCCTCGATGCGGCCTTCGTGCTCGCTGGCCTGCTGGGCGTCGCCGGCGCAATCGTAGCCATCCTGACGATGCGCCAGCCCGCGGCGGCGGCGCCGCCATCGGCTGCCCGCCAGCAGGCCGAGCCCCTCCGGTCACCAACCAGTACGAAAGCATGACGGTGCCCGCGCTTATGAAGCTGAAGCACGCACGGCCGAGCGGTTCCCCGGTCACTGCCGCGCGATCTGGGGTCGCTGACCTCGCCCTCGGCGGCGACGCATCCTCGGCGCGAAACGGCTACCGCAGCCCGGCCAGCCGCACGTTGTAGACGCTCGCCTCGAAGGTGCCTGACGCGGTATGCGGCAGCCTGGTGAACCAGATCAGCACGTAACGGCCGTGAGCTGGCTTGGCGAGCCGCAGGCGCACATTGCCGCTGGCGTCGGTCACGCGCGCCACCCGATGCAGGCTTGCCAGGGAGCCCCGGGTGGTGCCGACGCGCAGCTGGAAGTCGGCACCGGCAGCCCTGCCGAGACTGATCCTGGCGTTTGTGATGGTCACCGCGCGGCCCATGTCGATGAGCAGGCCGGTGCCGGGTTTGAGGTTCCCGAACTTCGCGGTCGTGTACCAGTCGGTATGCCAGGCCGTGGCCGGGCTGGCGTCGATGGCCAGCGGGGCCTGCTGAGGGTTTTGACCGTTGCCGTAGGGGTCGAAAGTCACGGCCCCGACCGGCGTGAGGATCTGGACGTGACTGGTGGGGCCTGCGGGGACGCTGGCGGGGGCGGAGCGGGCGTAGCGAGCGGCATGGTGTCGCGCGGCTCCTCCTGGCTGGCCGATGAGCCAGCCCGCCAGCGCGCAGACGGCGAGCACCAGGATGACGATAGCTACGCGCAGCGGCTTGGCGATCGCAGCAGGCACGGCTGGTAGCCGGGGCGAGCTGTCCGGCCGAGGTAGTCGGCTGCTGATCTTCGCGCGGCTCCCTGCCGCGGCCCCGGCCAGCTTCGCCGCCAGGACGTGCGGCTGCGGTCGCACCGAGGTCGGCACAGATGGCGGCCCAGTGGCTGGCGCTGACCCGGAGGCCGGCGCGGACGTCAGCGTCTCGGACGTCGGCGTCTCAGACGCCAGCGTCTCAGACGTCGGCGTCTCAGACGGCGGCGTCTCAGACGGCGGTGACGCGAGCGGCGGGATGGGGACCGGCGCGGGAGCGGCTGGCCAGGCGTCGGTGTCTGGTGGCGGGGGAGCGGCTGGCCAGGCGTCGGTGTCTGGTGGCGGGGGAGCCGTTGGCCAGGCGTCGGTGTCTGGTGGCGAGGGAGCCGTTGGCCAGACGTCGTCCGGCGGCGCGGCGGAAGCTGGCCAGACGTCGTCTGGCGGCGCGGGAGTGACTGGCCAGACGTCGGAGGCGTCCGGTTGCGCGGCGGAAGCTGGCCAGACGTCGTCTGGCGGCGCGGGAGTGACTGGCCAGACGTCGGAGGCGTCCGGTTGCGCGGCAGAAGCTGGCCAGACGTCGAAGGCGTCCGGTTTCGGGGGAGTGGCTGGCCAGGCGTCGTCGTCTCGTGGCGCGGGAGTGACTGGCCAGGCGTCGGTTTCTGGTGGCGGGGGAGCCGTTGGCCAGCCGTCGATGTCTAGCGGCGCAGCAGAAGCTGGCCAGACGGCGGAGGCGTCGGGTTGCGCGGTGGAAGCTGGCCAGACGTCGTCTGGTGGCGCGGGAGTGTCTGACCAGGCATCCGATGACGCGGGAGCGGTTGGCCAGGCGTCGTCGTCTGGTGGCGCGGGAGCGGTTGGCCAGGCGTGGGTGGTGTCTGGTTCCGCGGGAGCAGTTGGCCAGGCGTCGTCGTCTGGTGGCGCGGGAGTGGCTGGCCAGGCGTCGGTGGTGTCTGGTGGCGCGGGAGTGGCTGGCCAGGCGTCGGTGGTGTCTGTTGGCGCGAGGTCGGCTGGCCGGCCGTGGGAGCTGTCCGGTGGCGGGGAAGTGGCTGGCCAGGCGTCGGAGGTGTCCGGTTGCGCCGGCGCGGCTGGCCAGGCGTCCGGCTGTGCCGGGGTTGCCGGGGCGTCCGCTGATGGGGACGGAGGCAGTGCCCACGGCCATAGCAGAGTCGGCGGTGAGGTGTCGGCCTGCGGAGAATCGGCGGGCACCGGAGTAACCGGCTGGGAATATGACGGCTGCGTATATGACCGCTGGGTATACGACGGCTCTCTACTGGGCGGCTGCGCATTGGGCGCCCGCGTATCAGACGCCCGTGTGTTAGACGCCCGTGTGTCAGACGGCTCTGTGTCAGACGCCCGTGTGTTAGACGGCTGCGTGTTGTACGGCAGCGACGCGATCGGCTGGGTGTCGTCGCTCGGGTGCACGATCGCGCCGAGCGCGACCGTCAGCCCGGCCGGGCTCAGAATCGGCGGGCCGTAGCCGTTGGCCTCACCGAAGAGCGCCCGGCAGGTAACCGCGTCGATGTCGCCGGAAAGCCCGGTCCTGACCCGGCTGGGCCTGTCCGCCCGGCGGCCTGACCGCGGCGCCGCAGGCAGCCTGGTCGGCCTTTCGCCCGGCCAGTATCCAGTAAGCGCCGCGTACAGGAGGCTGGCCAGGCCACGAGTGTCGGCTGCCGCCGTGCTGTCGCCCTCCGCGAGCTTCTCGGCCGCACCCGTGAGCGCCGCCTCGGTTCCCAGCCCGCTGATCTTCACCTCGCCCCACTGGTTCCACCACAGCGAGTCCGGGGTCAGGCACAGGTGCGCCAGCCCTGCCGCGTGCGCAACTGTCAGTGCGCCGGCCGCCTCCGCGATGATTTCGGCAGCGCGCACCGAGTCGAGGGGACCGGCCGCGACGACGTCGCCGAACGGGTCACCCGACGGCCACTCGGTGACGACATAGGGCTGCTCGCCGCGATCGTCGGCGTCGAAGACCTGGACGAGCCGCGGATCGGTTAGCTGGGCTGCTGACCGGGCCGCTTCGACGGCCGCCGCGCTACGGCGGGATCCGGGGGCGAAGGTGCAGACAGTGACGGTGCGGGCAAGCGATTCATCGGTCGCTCTCCAGACCGACGATCCATCGTGGTCGCTGAGCCGCTCCTCCAGCCGGTACCGTCCGGCCAGCGGCCCGTCGCCACCGGTCAGCAACGCGTCCAGGGTGGTGAGACCGGAGTCCGGATCGTCAGCCCGGCGCCCGGACCTCGTTTCATGTCCCGTCCTGCCATGGTGACGGCCCGCGTTACGGCGCGGCCGACGCCCGCCAGCCACGCCGGACGTTGGAGAGGAGCCCGCGTCACCGCCCGCTGATCCTCGTGCCATGACGCTCATCTCCCCCTACCGGCTTACAGCAAAACCGCCGACGCTAGCCGCTTGTAGAGCCATTGGTCCCGCGTCGGCTTGCTCGCAGCCGATCGCCAGCGGGCATGCCGTGCCGCCGTTTTGATCGGCCGCCTGGCGTTCTAGGGTTACATGGAGGCGCAGCGCCCTGGCTGTCCATGCAGTGTCGCTCGGTCCGTCCGCTTGGTCGTCTACCGACTTTAACCTGGCAGGAGGAGTAGCCCGTGCAGGTGAATGATCGGGCCGGACAGCCGGCGGCCGCATCCGACCTCGTCGACGTCGCTGGGCTGGTGACCGCCTACTATGCGCAGCACCCGGATCCGGCCGAGCCAGGGCAGCAGGTGTCCTTCGGTACGTCTGGCCATCGCGGCTCGGCGCTGCGGGTCTCGTTCAACGATGACCACATCGCCGCGACAACGCAGGCGATCTGCGAATATCGCGCCCGCAGCGGCATCACGGCCCCCTGTTCATCGGCCGCGACACGCACGCGCTGTCCGAGCCGGCCTTCGTCACAGCGCTTGAGGTGCTCGCCGCCAACGACGTCCGGGTACTGATTGACAGCAGGGACGGTTACACGCCGACGCCAGCGCTCTCGCGCGCGATTTTGCTGTATAACGAAGACCGCGCGGATGGCCTCGCCGACGGGATCGTGGTCACTCCGTCGCATAACCCGCCGGAAGATGGCGGCTTCAAGTACAACCCGCCCGATGGCGGCCCCGCTGGTACCCAGATCACCTCGGTGATCCAGGACCGGGCCAATGAACTGCTGCGCGACGGGCTGACGGCCGTCCGCAGGATGCATTACGCGCCGGCGAGGGCGGCGGCCGGACGGCACGACTTCCTCGATGAGTACGTCTCCGGGCTGCCTGCCGTGGTGGCACTCGACGCGGTGCGCGCCGCCGGGGTGCGGATCGGCGCTGATCCGCTAGGCGGCGCCAGCGTCGGCTACTGGGGTGAGATCGGTGACCGGTTCGGGCTTGACCTGACGGTGGTGAACCCGGCGGTGGATCCCACCTTCGGGTTCATGACCCTGGACTGGGACGGCCGGATCCGGATGGACTGCTCGTCGCCGTACGCGATGGCCTCGCTGATCGGTCGGCGGGCCGAGTTCGCCATCGCGACGGGCAACGACACCGACGCCGACAGGCACGGCATCGTGACCCCGGACGCGGGCCTGCTGAACCCCAACCACTACCTCGCCGCGGCCATCGACTACCTCTACCGCCACCGGGCGGACTGGCCCGCCGGCGCCGTCGTCGGCAAGACCATGGTCAGCTCGTCGATCATTGACAGGGTCGCCGAGGCCGCCGGGCGGCGCCTGCTCGAGGTGCCGGTCGGGTTCAAGTGGTTCGTGCCTGGCCTGCTGGACGGGACCGTCGCCTTCGGCGGCGAGGAGAGCGCGGGGGCCTCGTTCCTGCGAAGCGACGGGCGGGTCTGGACCACCGACAAGGACGGCATCATCCTGGCGCTGCTCGCCTCCGAGATCACCGCCGTCACCGGCAAGACGCCTGCCGAGCGCTACCGGGAACTGACCGTCACGCTTGGCGACCCCGCCTACGCCAGGATCGACGCCCCGGCCACCCGCGAGCAGAAGGCAGCCCTGGCCAGGCTCGCCCCCGAGCAGTTCAGCGCCGATGAGCTCGGCGGCGAGCCGGTGCTCGAACGGCTCACCACCGCGCCGGGCAACGGCGAGCCGCTCGGCGGCCTGAAGGTGATCACTGCCTCGGGCTGGTTCGCCGCCCGGCCATCCGGGACCGAGGACGTCTACAAGCTCTACGCTGAGTCGTTCGCCGGGCCCGCTCACCTCGCCCGGATCCAGGACGAGGCCAGGCATATCCTCGAGACCGTGCTCTGAGACCGGATTACCCGAGGTGACCGGCTACCCGAGTGCCCGCACCGCCTGGCAGAGCAGGTCCAGTTCCTGGTCGGTGTTGTAGTAGTGGACCGAGGCGCGCACGACCTCGGCGAGCCCGCGGGCGGGCAGGTCGAACTGCGCCGAGGTGGCCGCTGACACGCTCACGTTGACGCCGGCGGCCGACAGGTGCCGCTGCAGTTTCGCCGCATCCGTGCCCGCGACGGTGAAGGTCACGATCCCGCACAGCTGTCGGCCCCGGTCGCGCACCGCGACCCCGGGCAGCGCCGCCAGCTGCTCGCGGAGCCTGGCGGCTAGCTGGCTCACCCGGGCCTCGATGTCGGGCAGCCCGATGGCCAGGGCGTAGTCGACGGCAACCCCGAGGCCGATCTTTGCCGCCACGTTGCCTTCCCAGGTCTCGAACCGCCGGGCGCCCGGGCGGATCTCGAAGCTGCCCGGACCGGTCCAGGTGGCCGACCACAGGTCAAGGAACGGCGGCTCCAGCGTCCCGGCCAGCCGCTCGGACACGTAAAGGAACCCGGTGCCACGCGGCGCGCGCAGGTACTTGCGGCCCGTCGCGGACAGCATGTCGCAGCCGAGCGCGCTGACGTCGAGCGGCAGCTGCCCGGCCGACTGGCAGGCGTCGAGCAGGTAAGGCACTCCCGCGGCGCGAGCCGCCCGGCCGACCTCGGCGGCCGGATTGACCAGGCCGCTCTGGGTCGGGACGTGGGTGATGGCCACCAGCCGGGCGGGCCCGGGGCCGCTGCATGCGCGGCGCTCGAGATCAGCCACGTCCAGCTGGCCATCAGCGTCGTCATCGATGACCTCGACCACCGCGCCGGTGCGCTGGGAGACCTGCAGGAAGGCGATGACATTGGACGCGTACTCCGCGCGCGAGGTGAGAATGCGGTCACCGGGCGCGAAGACCAGCGAATAAAACGCCATGTCCCAGGCCCGGGTGGCGTTCTCGACCAGGGCGATCTCGGCCGGCGCGCAGCCCAGCAGGCGGCCGACGGCCTCGTAGGTGTGCTCCGTCGCGCCCGCCGCCGCCGCGGCCGCCTCGTAGCCGCCGGCTTGTGCCTCGCGCTCCAGGTGGGCCACCACCGCCTCGGTCACGCACCGTGGCGGAAGTGCGGCACCCGCGTTGTTGAGATGCGCCACCTGAGCGCAACCGGGGGTGTCGAGGCGGGCCCGTTCCACGTCGATCGCCACCGGGGCAGCGTACGGGACAGCGACACGGCCGGGGGCGGAGATCTCCCGTAATGTCCGCGCGCCCCGGCAGGGCACCTACCCTGGGAAGGCGTTGGGAGATGAGATGGCCGCCCGGCCGGACAGCGTTTCTTGCTGACCGGCACTGTGACGGACCGACATGGGAGGACCGGAGCATGGTGCTGGCGGAGACCCCGCTGCATAACCTCGGCCTGTGGGCCCGCAGCAGCCTGCTCGAGGCCGTGCTGCTGGTTACCGGCACAATCCTGCTGACGCGCTTCGCGAACTGGGTAAGCGGCCGGATCACCGCGAGCATCGACGCCAAAGCCGACCAGAGCGATGCTCTGGTTAGTTCCGAGGCGCTGAAATACCGGCACTCGATCACCCAGGTCGTCACGTGGACCCTGCTCGTGGTGATCTACTGCGTGGTGGGCGTGCTGACGTTGCAGACCCTTTTCCCACGCTTCCCGCTATCCACCTTTGTCGCGCCGAGTGCGGTAGCTGCGGTGGCCCTCGGCTTTGGCGCGCAGCGGGTCGTGCAGGACCTCCTGTCCGGCTTCCTGATCGTCACCGAACGGCAGTACGGCTACGGTGACATTGTCCGGCTGAACGTAACAGGAGTCACGCTGCCTTCGACCGGCACGGTCGAGGAGGTGACGCTGCGCGTCACCCGGATCCGCTCGCTGAACGGCGAGGTGATCACCACGCCGAACGGTCAGATCGTGCAGGCGACGAACCTCTCCAGGGACTGGGCCCGGGTGGTGGTCGACGTTCCGGTGCCGGTTAGCGTGGACCTGAACCACGTCACTGAGATCCTGCACCAGGTCTGCGACGACATTTTCAGTGACGAGGAGATGAAGCCGCTACTGCTGGACCCGCCGAACGTCATGGGCGTGGAGAACCTGGAAGTGGACCACTTCAACCTGCGGGTGGTCGCGCGGACTCTGCCGGGCAAGCAGTTCGATGTGGGGCGTGCCCTCCGGGCCCGGATCACGATCGTGTTCCTGCGCGAGGGGATCACCTTGCACACCAGCCTCGACGTCGCCGACTCGACCAGCGCGGGCTGATGCCGATGCGCTCCTGGCTACGCGAGCACCTGCCCGTCCGCACGTCGACGGCGGTGATCACGCTCTTCTTCGTCGCGGTTCTCGCGTTGTACCTCTCACCTGTCGGCTACCAGCCCCCGGCCCAAGGCGCAACACAAGTGTCGCCGACGCCAACTGAGTCGTCGCACCCGTCGCCGTCCCCGTCCCCGACCCGGAGCGTCAAGCCGACGGCGAGCCGGTCACCCACCGCCAGCCCGACGCCTTCGACATCCACTTCGCCGCGGAGCGCGACTTCTACCCCATCCCCATCGGTCGGCGCGACGCCGTCGTCCCCGGGTACCGTGACCCCGGCGGCGACACCCACCCCGAGCACGCCGGCCACCGGCACCGGCGGCTTACCCAGCCGCTTAACCGGCTGAGGGCGCTCCTCTTGACCGGCGGCAAGCCCTACTATCTGGGCCGCGAGTTCCCGCTGCTGCTGGCCGCGGGCGCGGGGCGCCTCGCCTGGCTGTCAGACGATCATCTTTACTGCGCGACTGCCTGCGGTGTCTTATTGTTTCCGATGTGGTCCCTGATGATTTCAGCATCCCGATGCCAGCTCAGTCCGTCGTCGCCGTGCCGCCGCCAGGGCCCGGCCCTGGGATGTGGGCAGGTGCGCCGAGCGCGGTCTGCAGTGGCGGCGATATCTATCTCGCCTACCGGCTGCGGCGGCCGATCGGCCAGGGGCGCGGTTACGCGGTCGTCGTGGCGCGCTCGGCGGACGGAGAGTGCTTCGAGACCATCACCTCCATCACCAAGGAACAATTCAGCGCCGAATCGCTTGAACGGCCGGCACTGGTCGTCACCCGCGACGGGACCTGGCGCCTGTATGTGAGCTGCGCTACGCCTGGCACCAAGCACTGGCGGGTTGAGGTGATGGAGGCGGCCGATCCTGCCGGGTTCGACTCCGCGCACACCAAGGTCGTGCTGCCTGGCGACACCAAGACCGCGGTCAAAGATACGGTGATCGTACATAACGCTGGCCTATGGCACCTGTGGGCCGCCACGCACCCGCTTGCCGACCCGCTTGAGGCTGACCAGATGGTGACCGAGTATGCCTCGAGCCCTGACGGGCTGGAGTGGACCTGGCTGGGCACTGCGCTGAGCCCGCGGTCCGGCGAGTGGGACTCGCGCGGCGTCCGGGTGAGCGCGGTCAGGTTCACGGCGGACGGCGTTGTCGCCCACTACGATGGGCGCGCCAGCGCGGCAGAGAACTATGAGGAGCGCACCGGCCTTGCGACCGGCCCCGACCCGGCGACGCTGACCGCGGTCGGCCCGACCTACGGGTCCCCCGACGGTCGCGGGCTCAGGTACTTGAACATTGTCGACCTGGGCGACGGGAAAGAGCGCCTGTACTACGAGATGACGCGCGCGGACGGAGCCCACGACCTGCGGACCGAACTGCGCGCCCGGCCGCGCGCCGGGTGACCCGCCCGGCCGCGCGCCGGGTCGCGCGGCGGGCTGCGCTGGGTGGCCCGCCGGGCTGCTTTGGGGGCCCGCCGGGCTGCGCTGGGGGCCGGCGGGCTGCGCTGGGGCCGTCGGGCTGCGCTGGGGCCGGCGGGCTGCGCTGGGGCCCGCCGGGCTGCGCTGGGTGGCCCGCCGGGCTGCGCTGGGGGGCCGCCCGGCCGTCTAAAAGTCCCGCGGCCGCCCGTTCCTTGCCTGCATCTGGCCGGCTGGCCTGGCGCCGACCAGGCCGCCCGAATCACCGCGGGGCTGGAGCCAGTCGCCGAATTCCTCGCCGGTCACGCGCTCGAGCAGGCGGATGTCGGCCTCGAAACGCGGGATAAGCGCCCGCCGCTCATCCCAGGTCAGGGGCCGGCGCGGCGGGCTGTCCCGTTGCAGCATCCGCTCCATTGCCTCGGTCGGCACGCCGGGGACAGCATGGCCGATCCGGATAGCCGCGGACAGGGCACGATGTCGGATCGTCAGGTCTGGATGGGCGGTAACGTTTTCCCTCGGCACCTCGGTGACGACGCCCCGGGGCACCCGGAGAAACGCGCAGATCCGGTCGAGGACTATCGCGGGCTGCTCGATCAGGGTCCGGTAACGGAAAGCCAGGACCTGGTCCCGCGGAAACACCGTGTACAGGTGCTCCAGTTGCTCCCCGTACCGCCCGAGCGCCTGGTAGTGCCAGAAATCCGCCCACCCGGCCGCGATCCGGCGTTCTTCCTCGGCGCAGGCCTGCACGAAGTCGCCAACCGGGTCGAGGCCGGCCGACCACAGGTGGGTCCAGTTGGAGTGCGCACGCTCCACCGGATCGCGCAGGATGACGATGAGCCTGGCATCGGGGATCAGGTCCCTGATGCGGCGCTGCGCGTCATGCCGGTACAGGTAAAACGGTGTCGACTCGCCGCGCAGCTGACCGGCCGGCGCGGCGTCGAACAGTGCCTCGTATTCATCCCGCCGCCATACGTGCTCGCGGTAGGTGCGGATGTCGCCGGGGCCGCCGCGGGTCGGCGGCGGGCCATCGGTGAGAAAGAACTTGGGTTCCTTGACAGGCGAGAGGTACAGGTACGGGTGCCGGGCAAGCGCCGCGTGCAAGGCTGTGGTGCCCGCTTTCGGCGCTCCTGCCACGAAGAAGTCCGGCAGGGCCATCTCGGAACCTCCTCAGTCGGGGGCTAGCCTGTTATACCTATTATAAAACTAGGATGTTATTCCCTGAGCCATCTGTACCCGGGATCCGGCAGATCTCACTTCAGAACGGGCGCCATTAGCCCGGAACACCATTTCCCTGACGGTCAGTCTGCAGTGTTACTCTGCACGGTCACCCTGCATTGTTACTATGCACGGTCACTCTGCATTGTTACTATGCACGGTCACTCTGCATTGTTACTATGCACGGTCACTCTGCAATGTTCTCTGCACTGTCACGCTGCACGGCTCTCCCCCCGCAGGCCAGGCGCAGTACCACCGTAGCTCACTTCCGAAACACCAGACGCGGCCGACCGTTCAGCCGGATTGCCGCCGCAGCCGGGCAAGCGGCGGCGCTGGCATCGGATCTCCATCGTAGTCGGCGACCGCGCCGAACCTGCCCTCCCGCCAGTCAGCCGCTGCCGCAGCGATCTCGTCGGGCGTCCGCGCGACGAAGTTCCACCACATCAGCAGTTCCTCACCGAGCGGCACGCCACCCAGCAGGATGAGCCTGCTACCCTCCGGCGCCGCGATCTCCGCCTGCTCCCGCCCAGCGCCGAGGTACAGGAGGCTGCCCGGCCGCAATGCGTTGCCCGCCACCTCGGCCGACCCGAGTACGACGAAGACCACGTGCTCGTGCCCGGGCTGGAGCGGAAGCATGCCGCGAGCGTCCCGCCCCGCGGTCAGCTCAGTTCCGACGATCTCCGAGTACACCCGGGCAGGCGACCGCGCGCTGCCCAGCGAGCCGATGAATACGGTGACCGCGAACCCGGCGATGTCAATCGCAGGCAGCTCAGGGTGGTGCGCGAACGCCGGTTCCACCCGGCGCGCCGCCTCCGGCAGCGCTACCCACAGCTGGACGCCGTGCAGCGCCGGGTCATGCTCGGCAGGCGACACCTCGGCGTGCGCGATTCCGCGCCCGGCGGTCATCAGGTTCAGCTGGCCTGGCCGGATCAGCTGCTCGCTGCCGAGGCTGTCGGTATGCATGACGTTACCGGAGATGAGCCAGGTAACCGTCTGCAGGCCGATGTGCGGATGCGGCGGCACCCGCATTCCGGCCACTCCGTCCACGGACAACGGACCGTAGTGATCGACGAAGCACCACGCCCCGACGCTCCGCCGCAGCCGGAGCGGCAAGAGCCTCCGCACGGTCATCTCGCCGACCTGCGCCTCCCGAGCACCGGTAAGTTCAAGTCCAAGGGAATTAACGGGCGTCTCAGCTATCTCGAGATCCGCGTCAACTGTGCTCATCAGGCATTCCCTCCGGGCCTCGCCGCGCTGCTGCGTGCTGGGTGGACAAGTCTCGACGATAGAGGAGGCGCCAGGCAATGGCCACGAACCACGAACTGCTCCATGAGCTTGCCCAAGCCGGTCACACTCTCCGCGACGCGACTCCCGATGTTTATGCCGGTTACGTCCGGATGTCGGCCGCGGCACTGGTGCCCGCCTGGGAGGTTCCGTCAGCCCTCGCGCTGGTCCTCGGCGCGCAACGATTCAGCCATGGCGTCGAGCCAGCGTGTCGTACTGCGTGCCTGATAGATCACCTCGC
This sequence comes from uncultured Actinomycetes bacterium, assembly GCA_963774825.1. Lineage (GTDB taxonomy): Bacteria > Actinomycetota > Actinomycetes > Streptosporangiales > Streptosporangiaceae > DATBGO01. The sequence goes on from CAVZGW010000015.1 coordinate 49,022, forward strand.
TCGTAGGCAGCAGGACGTCGTCGAACGAGCCTGGCATGTAGGGCTCCGGGTCTTCCTGGGCGGCGGCTGCCATTTCCAGATAGGTCGCGGGATCACGCTTCCGCCGACGTGGCCAAGAGCGCTCGCGGAACCGCTGCGCGACCTCATCTAGGCTCATCGAGCCGTTACTCAGGGCGGCGATCAGGTCGGTGACCTCGCTCGTCATCAGGGCTCCTTTGTTGTGCTGTCCGCCTCCGCGAGCATCGGAGCGGCGCCAGAATTCTCGTAGCACGCCCAGGTATCGAATCGGTGCTTGACAGCCTCGAAGTTCTTCCTGTTCAGGCTTCCCCAATCTGGGTCTGCCTGCCGTTCGAGTACCTCCGCCGGGACGAACCTGCCGCCGAATCCCTTGCCCGCGCGGTGGTCGTCCTGGCCCTCGCGGTGCCGGGCGTCTACCCGGGCCACCGCGGTCTGCACCGGAATGTCAACGAAGATGCCTTGGATGCTGCGTGTAGCCGGCCGAGCGCAGCTCGTCGATCCGTCCGGTCGTCGTGACCTGCGAGGACATGGTGATGTCCCAGATGATGTTCTTCCCGTCGGCCTGTGCCCGGCAGCGCGAGCCGTTTAGCGATGTAGGAGGATTCCTCGTGCACCAGATCAGATGCCTCCATCGGCGACAGGCCCTCGACCTGCGGGATCAGTCCGCGGCTGGCCATTTCCTCCTTGATGTCGTCAGGATTAATGGTTAGGTACTGTGACCGGTCGATACCTGCGTACCTCTCCAGGACGGTCGACTTGCCCGCGCCGCCAAGACCTCCCGCCATGATCGCGCGGCGCTCACAGGGCACTTGGCCGCTTCTGGCATAGAGCTGTCTGAGATCTGAATCGTGAAGTGCGCGCGTTCCCGGGACCAACTCTGCTTGTCTGGGTCGATGGTGTGTTGCTGGTCGGTGGCCAGGCCGTGGGCGCGGGCCTTGTCTAGGCGGTCGCGGACGTCTTTAACGTGCTCGGTGTGCTCGGTGTCGGTGGCGGGCTCGGGGAGCGCGATGTCGCGGAGCCGTGGCGGTGGCGGCTTGCGGCGCCCGTCGGCCTCGACCGGGGACGAGGGATGACCGGGATATAGCCTGTCGATGCGCTGCCGGAAGTCCGCTGGCGTGCCGGGTTTCGGGATATCTAAGTCGGCTTTGGCGCCCGGTGTCTCCGGCCGGTCGGTACGCACCGCTTGCTCCCTTGATCGCAGCCGTCCGCGCCAGGGTAGAAGGCCCGTCAGCCGGACCGCAAGCCCCAGCATCCCTGGCCTGCGATGGGGCAAAAACGGCCAATCAGTACCTGCACGACCTGAGCGGGCCCGGCCGGGGAACCGGGCCGCTCAGGTCCGGCCTCTGCGCTGGCCTCAGCCGACCAGGGTCTTGACGGCGCCGGTCAAGCCTGCCAGGGCCGCCTTGGCATCGCCGAAGTACATGCTGGTCTTCGGGTCGACATAGAGCTCGTTGTCGATGCCTGCGTAGCCGTGGCCCATCGAGCGCTTGATCACGATGATGCTCTTAGCCTGGTCCACATCGAGGATCGGCATGCCCGGAGATCGCCGAGCCCGCACGCCGCGCGGCGGGGTTGGTGACGTCGTTGGCGCCGATCACCAGCGCCACGTCGGTCCTGGCGAACTCAGGGTTGATGTCGTCCATCTCTTTGAGCTGCGGATAGGGCACGTTGGCCTCGGCCAGCAACACGTTCATGTGCCCAGGCATCCGGCCAGCGACCGGGTGTATCGCGTAGCTGACGTCGATGCCGCGTGATTCAAGCAGGTCGGCAAGCTCAGCTACCTCGTGCTGGGCCTGCGCGGCGGCCAGGCCATAGCCGGGCACGATGATCACCTTAGATGCGTAGGCAAGCTGGATCGCCGCGTCGTCGGCGGCAATCGACGCGCACCCCTGCGCCCGCGCCGGGCAGCGCAGCGACCGCGGCGTCGCCAGTGCCGAACCCGCCCACGATGATGTTGCCGATGGACCGGTTCATCGCGTCGGCCATCAGCTTGGTCAGGATGCCGCCGGAGGCTCCGACCAGCGCGCCAGCAATGATCAGCGCCCAGTTGCCGATCACGAAGCCCGCCATTGCCACAGCGGTGCCGGTGAAGGCGTTCAGCAGCGAGATCACCACCGGCATGTCGGCCCCGCCGATAGGCATAACCATGGACACGCCGAAGCGAGCGCGGCGATGATCACGAGGACCAGGCCGAGCACGCTCGGGGTGGCGATGAGATAGCCGCCTACGCCCAGCGCGACCGCTGCCAGTACCAGGTTGACGATGCGCTGGCCGCGGAACGTGACCGGCGCCGAAGTGATCAGACCTTGCAGCTTGCCCGCGGCGATGATCGATCCGGAGAAGGTGACCGCTCCGATGATGACGTCGAGCAGGGTCGTGATGGTCGTGGACTCAGGCACACCGACCGCCGCGTTCGCGAGCCGCATATAGTCATGGATCCCGACCAGGGCGGCAGCGCCGCCGCCGACCGCGTTGAAGATGCTAACCAGCTGCGGCATCGCGGTCATCTGCACGGTCCTGGCGAGATACAGCCCGGCACTGGCGCCGACAAGCGCACCGGTGGCCATCACGATCCAGCCGGTCGCGCTGATGCCACCCGTGTGGATGATCAGCGCCAAAGTTGCGGCCACCGCCGCCACCATGCCCGCCGTCGACCACTGGTTGCCGCGGCGCGCGGTGGCGGGGCTGTTCATCAGGTGCAGTCCGAACACGAAGCAGGACGCGGCGGCAACGTAGATCAGCTGGATAATTGTGTCGAAGGTGCTCATGACGCCTGACCGTCCTGGCTCGCTGTGACTGCCGGCGGAGCAGGTGCAGTTGGCCTGCGATGGAACATTTTCAGCATCCGGCCGGTGACCACGTACCCGCCGACCACGTTCATGGCCGCGAATGCCGCGGCGACGAATGCGATCACGTAGCCGACGGCGTTGTTAGCGGTGACCGCGATCAGCATGGCGCCGACCAGCACGATCCCGTGGATCGAGTTGGCTGCTGACATCAGGGGCGTGTGCAGGGTGGCTGGGACCTTGCTGATCACCTCGAAGCCCACCCAGAGGCTGAGAACGAAGATGACCAGGTCAGTGAGAAGCGCCGTCGACATTGGCGTTACCTCCAGCAGGCTCGACAAGCGCGGGATGAACGATATGGCCCTCATGGGTGATAACGACGCCCGCCAGGAGGTCGTCGGACAGGTCGACCGCAAATTTTCCGTCCTTGACCATGTAGAGCAGCAGCGCGGTCACATTGCGGGCGTATGCGGCCGATGCGGCGGGGGCCATTGTGGACGGCAGCGTGCTCGCGCCGATCACTGTTACGCCGTTCTCCGTAACGATGGTCTCGCCCGGAGCCGAGCCGGCGACATTGCCGCCTAGCTCGCTGGCACCCATGTCGACGACAACCGATCCTGCCGACATGGACTTGAGCGCGTCGCCCGTGACCAGCAGCGGTGGCCGCCTTCCGGGGACCTGCGCGGTAGTGACTATCACGTCCTGGCGGGCGATATGACCCGCCAGCTCGTCCTGCTGCGCTTGGCGCTCTTGCTCGGTCAGGGCGCGGGCATATCCGCCCTCGCCGCTGGCCGCCCCCACCGACTTCAGCTCGATGAATGTTGCGCCGAGCGAGGCCACCTCGGCCTTGGTCTCGGGCCGCACGTCGTAGGCGGAGACTACGGCACCAAGCCTTCGTGCCGTGCCGATTGCCTGCAGGCCGGCCACCCCGGTGCCAAGGATCAGCACCTTGGCCGGCCTTGCGGTACCTGCAGCGGTGATGAGCAGCGGGAAGAACCGGCCATAGGAACTCGCGGCCAGCAACACGGCCTTGTAGCCTGCGATGTTGGCCTGGGAGGTCAGCGCGTCCATCGATTGTGCTCGCGGCAGGGTCCGCGGAATCATGTCCATGCTGACTGCGGTGACACCCGCGCGGGCGAGCTGCTCTGCCAACGCCGGATCTGTCAGCGGCGCCAGCATCCCGAACAGCACCTGGCCGGCCCGCAGGCCGGCGATGGCCTCGGCGCTCGGCTTGCCCACCATCAATACGGCGTCCGCGGCCCAAGCCTCTGCGCGGAGAGACGATGGCCGCGCCGGCCTCGGCATAGCTGCCGTCCGCCAGCCACGCTCCGTCCCCCGCACCAGATTCCACCAGGACATCCGGCCCGGCTGCGCGCACTTTGAGCACAGCCTCGGGCACCAGCGCGACCCGACGCTCACCGGGCGCGGTTTCTCTGACGACGGCAACTTTCATGGGCGAGACCTCACGAGTCAATCGGGGCAGTCTATGAGTGCCCGCAGCTTGTTGCTGCCAACGCTTCCTGCCACAGGGCGAAGCAACCAGGGCATAACGTCCCGATCCCCAGGGCCCCTCGGCCGCTGATCCTGCCGCAGGCGAGCCTGCCGTACAAGTATCGACTCTACTTGCTGAGCCAAGCCGAAGGGCTGGCTGGACGCCCGGAACGAGGGGACGGCAGGACCGTCGGCGGATCAACGACCTGCTGCTGCCTAGTTGTCTGACGATGGCGCAGTGGCGATGCCGGACGCCGGCTGGGCTATCCGGTGGCGCCACGGCCGGGGCGGCGAGATACGTTTGGGACGGCGTATACGGCGGGGGGGACAGCCGAATCGGCTGACTTTTTCACACAGCATGATTAACGATCGCCACCTTGGGGGCATGGTGATGATATCACGAGAAATGGCGCCGGATAATCGGCAAGATCGTGGACCTTGAGCGGAGCGGGCACCGGGATAAGTGATCACAAATTGCGAATCTGGCCAATCGGGCTCGGGCCCGGGCGATGCCGCACAGACCAGGGAGCCCGGCAGCCTTGCCGAACGGCTATCAGCGACGCAACGTGTGTTGGAATCCGCCGCACTGGACAATCAGGTGCGAAAGCGGTTCCAACGGCGGCTGACCGCGATCTGCGATGCGCTGAAGGCGCCAGGCGCTGATGCCGGGCGCTGCACGCGCAGGCTTGACCAGTTCCTTGCCGACCTGGGTCGTCAGGTCGAAGCCGCTGCGGACGGTGAGCGCGAGCCTGGCCAGTGAAAAGGGTGGGGCGACCCCGGGGCCGGTGCGGACAGCGGCGCGTACGGTCCGATGCGCAGCGTGGCCACCCGGGCCGATGCGCAGGGTGGCCACCCGGGCCGATGCGGACAGCGGGCGCGAACCGGTCCAGTGCGGCGGGGGGGAGCCAGACTCGGTCCAGTGAGCGCAGTGTCGTGGGCGAGCGAGTGACCAGGGCCGATCACGAGGCACGGATCGGGAATTCCCGTTGCATTATGTGCGGTTCACATCTCGACACGCCGTGGTTTTGCGCGGAGGTGATTGTGCACCAGCGCTGGATCGCCTAATTTCAGGCAGGTCAGAGGTCGCGAATAGCTGGTGCCCTGTCCGCGCGACCTCCCGTTGGGGGAACCGCAGGAGTGAGGAAATGAACAAGCGTGACCTGATCGATGCGATTTCAGGCCGGTTGGGGGACAAGAAAACCGCGACCGAAGCCGTAAACGCAGTACTCGACACCATCCAGGCAGCTGTCGCCAAGGGTGACAAGGTCTCTATCACCGGGTTCGGTGTATTCGAGAAGGCTGTCCGGCCGGCGCGCACCGCGCGGAACCCGGCCACCGGGGCGTCCATCAAGGTGCCCAAGTCCTCAGTGCCCAAGTTCCGGGCCGGCTCGGACTTCAAGGCGGTCGTAAACGGCGACAAGAAACTCGCCGCGGTCAAGCGATAGCCCGGCTGGCGAGCGGCGCGCCACGCGCCGCTCGCCAGCGCGCGGTCAGCGCAGGCCAGGGCGCTTCTTCAGAGCCGTGCTCAGCATCCGGTCTATGATCTGGCTAAATGGCAGGCCGCTCGCCTCCCACAGCTTCTGGAAATAGGACGCGGGCGACAGGCCAGGAATCGTGTTTATCTCGTTGAGCAGGATCTGGCCGTCCGGGGTGTAGAAGAAATCCACCCGGGCGAAGCCCTCAGCGGATACCGCCAAGAACGCCTCTGCCGCAAGCCTGCGAATCTCCTGGCTGTGTGCCTGCGGGATCGGCGCAGGAATGGCCATCCCGCTGGCCGTGTCCAGGTACTTGGCCTCGAAATCCCAGAACTCCTCGCCGCCGGCTATGAGCAGCTGGCCGGGGGCGCTGACGTCCGGCGGCCCGCCGTCGATCCCCTCAAGCACAGCGCATTCGATCTCCCGTCCCGCAATGGCCGCTTCGACGAGCACTTTGGGGTCGTACTGCCGGGCGTTATCGATGGCGCTCGCCAACTGCTCGGCGCCAGTTGCCTTGGAGGTGCCGATGCTTGAGCCGCCGCGCGCGGGCTTGACGAACAGCGGCCAGCCAAGCTCGGCGATCGCATCCTGCACCCGCTTGCCCTCGGGGTCGGCCGGCGGCCAGTCCCGCTCATGCGCGACCACGTACGGCCCGACAGGAAGCCCGTTCGCCTTGAAGATCATCTTCATGTAGGCCTTGTCCATGCTGACCGCGCTCGCCAGGACCCCCGAACCCACGTACTTGATCCCGGCCATCTCCAGCAGGCCCTGGATCGTGCCGTCCTCGCCGAACGGGCCGTGGAGCACGGGCATTACCACGTCGACCTCGCTGAGCAGATGCGGAATCTGGCCCGGCGCGGTGGCTTCGATGGCAGCGTGGCTGGCCCACGGGACAACCTGGCGATCGGGCTGGGCGACTGCCTCGACCGACGGGAGCTCACCGCCCGTGACCTCGAGCCTGCCCGGGTCATCAGCGGCCAGCACCCAGTTGCCGTCCCTGGTGATGCCCACCGGGACCACGTCGTATCTGGTCCGGTCGATCGAAGCGAGCAGGTTGCCGCCCCCCATGCAGGACACTGCGTGCTCAGGGCCCCTGCCACCGAACACGACCGCCACCCTGATCTTGCGCTGCTCGCTCACTATTTCCTCCTCTGCCGGCCAGGCGCGTAGCCGGTCTGATCGTTCCCGGTCACCTTGGTCGCTCAGATCCTGCCCTTCCGCTGGTCAGACACCGTAGCGCTCCGGTTTGGCTGACCTGCTGGCGAGCATCACTGCCGCCTTACCTACCTCCAGTCCCTTGTGCAGCACTGCTGTCATGACCTCGGTGATCGGCATCTCCACGCCGCCGCGCCCCGCCAGCTGCAGAACTGATTCTGAGGACGCCACGCCCTCAGCTGTCTGCTTGGTGGCCGTGATGACCTCCTCAAGCGCCCTCCCGTTGCCCAGGTTCTCGCCGAACGTGCGGTTACGCGACAGCGGCGAGCTGCAGGTTGCAACCAGGTCGCCCATTCCGGCTAGGCCGGCAAACGTATGCTGGTCAGCACCGAGCGCCGCGCCAAGCCTGGTGATCTCTGCGAGGCCGCGGGTGATCAGCATGGCCCTGGTGTTGTCGCCAAGGCCCATGCCAACGGCGATGCCCACCGCGAGCGCGATCACGTTCTTGACCGCGCCGCCCAGCTCGCAGCCGATGACATCCGGGTTGGTATACGGGCGGAAGTAGCCAGTGTGGCAGGCCTTTTGTAGCTGCCCCGCCGCCTCGGCGTCGGTGCAGGCCACCACCGTCGCTGAATACTGGCGCTGAGCGATCTCGCGGGCGAGGTTGGGCCCGGATACTACCGCGGTCCGTTCCGGCGGCACGTCCGCCACCTCGGCGATCACCTCGCTCATCCGCATGCAACTACCCCGCTCGATACCCTTCATCAGGCTGACAAGCAGCGCGCCCGGGGGAAGCAGGCCTGCCCAGGCGGCCAGGTTCTGCCGGAGCTTCTGGGCGGGCACGGCCAGGATTACCAGGTCGGCGCCGTCTAGCGCGTCAGCGGGTTCGGCGGTCGCGCGGATCGCGTCGGTGAGAGCTATGCCTGGCAGGTAATCGCGATTCTCCCTGGTGGAGTTGATCGCCTTGGCAAGCTCGGGCCTGCGGCAGTACAGCGTCGCGGGGGTGCCGGCGTCGCACAGCACCTGGGCGAAGGTTGTGCCCCACGATCCGGCGCCCAGCACCGCTGCCCTCACGTCGGCGTCGCCTGCGTGGTGCCGGAGTCAGAGGTGCTGCCGGAGTCAGGCGTGGTTCCGGAGTTGGGAGTGGTGCTGGAGTAAGCCGTGGTGCCGGAGTCGGCGGTGTGGCTGGAGTCGGCGGTGGTGCTGGAGTCGGCAGTGCTGCTGGAGTCGGGAGCGGCGCCGGAGCTGTGGGTGGTGCCGACATCGGGCGTGCTGCCAGAGTCGGGTGGACCATTCGTTTTATTCTGGTCTTGCAGCTCACGAAGTTCCTGGCGGGCTTTCCTGCGGGCGACGGCGGGGTGATAGGGCTCCGCGGGCGGAGTCTCGCCGCGCAGCTGGGCGAGGAGGCCCGTGATGTCCTTCATGATGACCTCGGTCGCCGCGTGCAGCACTTTGCTGGTCAGCGGCTGTCCCTGGAACGCGGACAAGTCAACCGGCGGTCCGGCGAGCACATGCACCGTCTTGCGCGGTATCAGCCGCGGCCGGTAGCTGTGGTAAGGGAGGATCTCCTGGGCGCCCCAGGTCGCCACTGGGACCACCGGTGCGCCTGTCGTCAGGGCGAGCCTGGCTACCCCGGTCTTGGCGACCATGGGCCACTGCGCCGGGTCGCGGGTGACGGTGGCCTCCGGGTAGAAGATCAGGCAGGCGCCGTTCCTGACTCCCGCCTCGGCATCTCTCAGGACAAGCGCGGCGTCGGTCGCGTCGCGGTGCACCGGCAGCTGGCCGACGTCGCGGATCATCTTGCCGATGACCGGGACGTCGAAGAGCGTCGACTTGGCCAGGAACACCGGGTACCGGCCCCCCCGGTAGCTGAACAGGGCCATGGCGAAGATGTCCATGTAGGACAAGTGGTTGGCCGCGAGGATCAGGCCGCCCTCTCGGGGGAAGTTCTCCTGGCCGTGCCAGTCCCGCTTCATCAGCATGGGGACCAGGGGCACCAGGATGATCTTCGAGACCCTTCGCCAGGCCCGTGGAGTAGCTGCCGTGCTCCCGCTTGCTCATCTGGGCAGTCTCCCGCTATTCATGTGGCCAGTCTCCCGGTTCGCGTGCGGCGGTGTCGAGGCAGGATCTGATGCATGGACGTCGCGCTGCGCTGGTCGATAGTGATCCCCGTCAAGGTACTTGCCCGCGCCAAATCGCGGCTCGCCCCGCTGGCCGGCCGCGCCGTCCCGAGCTGGCGCTTGCGATGGCGGCGGACACGGTGGCGGCAGCGGTGGCCTGCGGCGCGGGCACCGTGATCGTGGTCACCGGCGACGCGGCCGCTACGGTCGAGCTCACCGGCCTGGGCGCCCTCGTGCTGCCCGACGAGCCCGACACCGGGCTGAACCGGGCGCTTGAGTTCGGCGCAGCGCACGCAGCGGCACGCTGGCCGGACCGGGGCAGAGCGGCGCTCGCGGCTGACCTGCCTGCTCTCAAGCCGACTGAGCTCAGCGGGGCGCTGGCCGCGGCGGCGCGCCTGCCTGAGGCGTTCGTAGCCGACGCCGCGGGAACCGGAACGACGCTGTACATGGCCGGGCCGGAAGTGGCGTTCTGCCCGAAGTTCGGGCCGGGTTCGCGGGACCGGCATCGCCTTGGCGGCGCCGTACAGGTTGACCTGGACGCTGGCAGCGGGCTGCGGCGGGATGTGGATACGCCCGCCGACCTGCGGCAAGCCGCACAGCTAGGGCTCGGCCCGCGGACAGCGGCCTTGGCCGCCCAGCTGGCCGGCCACTAGGCCTGGCCCTGGCTGCTGGATCTGGTCGGCTGCCGGATCTGGCTGGCTGCCGGATCTGGCTGGCTGCTAGATATGGACGATCGGGCAGGTCAGCGTCCTGGTGATGCCTTCGACGCCCTGGATCTGCGCGACCACCAGTTTGCCGAGATCGTCGACGTTGTCCGCCTCGGCCCGGACGATCACATCGTAGGGCCCGGTGACGTCATCAGCCTGGGTTACGCCCGCGATCTGCCCGATCTGCACGGCGACATCGGCTGCCTTGCCGACCTCTGTCTGGACAAGGATGTAGGCCTGAACCATGCCGTCCTCCCGGGCGCGAGTGGAAGGCCCCACGCTACCGTAGGTACCCCACATGAGATACCCGGCATCCGGCCCTGAACACGGGCCGACCGGGCGCTAAGGATCGGCTGGAGGCTCCCATTACCGTTGCTGAACTGGGAGAATTCGGCCTCATCGCGGTGATCAAGGCGCTAGCGCCGCCAGGTGCGGCGCAATTGGTGGGCATCGGCGATGACGCGGCCGTGCTCCGGCCGCCGGACGGACCGCTGGTCGCGACAATGGACATGCTTGTCGAGGATCGTCATTTCCGCCGCGATTGGTCGACCGCCTTCGACATCGGCTGCAAGGCGGCGGCGCAGAACCTTGCCGACGTCGCGGCCATGGGTGCAGGCCCGACAGCGCTGCTGGTCGGTTTCGCCACGCCAGGGGACCTGCCGGCGGCCTGGGCGCAGGACCTGGTCCGCGGCCTGGTGGCAGAATGCTCGCGAGCCGGCGCGTTCCTTGCGGGCGGCGATGTCAGTAGCGCCGAGAAGATCACCCTGGCGATCACTGCTCTCGGAGAGCTGGCTGCCCGTGAGCCTGTCACCAGGGCCGGCGCGCGGCCTGGCGATCAGCTGGCGCTGGCCGGCCGGCTCGGCCACTCGGCTGCCGGGCTATCCCTGCTTGAAGCCGGGCTGACCGAGCCTGGTGCCCTGGTGGCCAGCCACCGGCGGCCGAGGCCGCCCTACGCGGCCGGGCCGGAGGCAGCCGCGCTCGGCGCCACATCGATGATCGACATCAGCGACGGGTTGCTGGGTGACCTCGGTCATGTGGCCCAGGCCAGTAGCGTCCGCATCAATGTCGAGACCGCACAGCTGGCGGATTCCAGGCTGACGGCGGCAGCCGCCGCGCTCGGCGGAGCGGACTGGCTTCGCTGGGCGCTGACCGGCGGCGAGGACCACGCGCTGGCCGCCACGTTCCCCGCGCGAACGGAACTGGGCAGGCACTGGCGGGTTATCGGCAGTGTCGGCGCGGGCGAAGGCGTGCGAGTGGACGGAGCGGAGTACCCCGGGGCGGCCGGCTGGACTCACTTCGCCTGACTAGGCCGATTCACGATGGGTGAGCCATGAAAGGCCATTAGCGACTAGCCCCGTAGCGACGTTGCTTGGTATAAACCCCCTGATGCCAAGTCACCGCAAGGAGCGCGGTCCGCGGCCTGGGCACCGCGCGCCAGGCGTGGGCCAGCGCCTCGGCGGGAGCGTGCCCGCCGGCCCCCCAGCGGCGCGGTGGAGCCCCGGGCGGTATCTGCGCATGCTGATGGTGACCCCGCAGTTCGCGGCGGGCGCAGGAATCGTCATCGCCGCCATGCTCGCGGTGGACGTGCCACATGCAGCTTTGACCTACGGCCCGAACCCGCCAGTCCGCGAGTGCGCAGAGCAAGCCTGCGCCACTCCCAAGCCTGCCCCCGGCGGGCTGGCCACTTCTAAGCCGAGCATCAAGCTCAAGCAGGCGCACCGCAAGACAGCGCCCCCCAAGACAGCGCCCCCCAAGGCAGTGCCCGCCAAGACAGTGCCCGCCAAGACAGTGCCCCCCAAGACAGTGCCCCCCAGGGCAGCCGTCACCGGCCCGACTCCCGCTCCTGGTATCCCGCATAGCCACCGTCGGGTAGTGATCGAGTACCGGCCGATCCGTGCCCAAGCGTCCGGATTCATCGCGTTGATCACTATTAAGGGGCCCGGTAAACCCGGCTCCTGGACCCTGACCTTCACCTTCGCCGGTGCCCAGGTCCAGCATGTCTGGGGCGCACAGTGGCAGCCGGACAGCAACAGCGACGGCGGGGTGGCGACCGGGCAGCCGGGGGCGTGGCCAGGACAGAATCCGGGCACCTCGAAGATCGTGATCATCGCCACCGGGCGTTCGTCGACACCGAGTTCGTGCAGCTTCGACGGGGCAAGCTGCCGCTTTGGCTGACGAGCGGCAGCCTTGGCTGGCGAGCGGCCGCCATGTGCATTAGCGTCCCCCGGGCCTCCTACCCTTGGGCCATGGCAGCGACTCCCCCTTGCGTGCTTGCGGTGGCAGGATCAGACTCGGCCGGCGGCGCCGGGATCCAGGCCGACCTTAAGACGATGCTCGCCCTCGGCGTGCACGGAATGACCGTTATCTGCGCAGTGACGGCGCAGAATTCAGTAGGCGTCCAGGGGTACTGGGAGCTGCCCGCCGACGCGGTCGCCGCACAGCTCAGCTCGGTACTCGGCGATATCGGCGTGCAGGCGGTCAAGACCGGGATGCTGGCGTCGGCGACGATCGTCGACACTGTGTCCAGCATGCTCTCCGGTGTCGCCGCGCCGATCGTGGTCGATCCGGTGGCGGTGTCCAAACACGGTGACAGCCTGCTCACGCCGGGCACGCTGGAGGCCGTCAGGGATCGCCTGCTCCCGCTGGCCGCGGTCGTCACCCCGAACCTGCTGGAGGCACAGCTGCTGACCGGCATCCAGATCACCGACGAGGCCGGAATGCTCAAGGCGGCCGAGGTGATCTTTGGTCTGGGCCCGCAGTGGGTCCTGGTCAAAGGCGGCCACCTGCCGGGCAGTCCGGTCGACCTGCTCTACGACGGGCGTCGGGCGATCCGCTATCCCGGTCAGCGGATCGCCAGCCGCCATACCCACGGGACCGGATGCACGCTGGCATCGGCGATCGCTTCGTTCCTGGCCCGGGGCGCGGATATGCCCGGCGCGGTCGAGTCAGCCAAAGCCTACGTGGCAGGCGCGATCGCGGGCGGGTTCCCGCTCGGTGCGGGGATCGGGCCTGTTGATCATGGCTGGCGGATTCGCGTCAGCGAGTGACTTTCCCCGCCTTGATGCAGGAAGTGCATACGTTAAGCCGGCGCGGCGAGCCGTTGACGGTAGCGCGCACGCGCTGGATGTTGGGGTTCCAGCGGCGCGGGGTGCGGCGGTGCGAATGCGACACGTTGTTGCCGAAGCCCGGCCCCTTGCCGCAGACGTCGCAGACGGAAGCCACGGGATACTCCATTGGGGTGATAGCCAGATAGGTCAGCCCGGCAGAGCCGGACAGTCGTCAAACGATATCCGACTGGCGGCCATCGCGCGAGCCGGGCCTGTGCTGGCCGCCCACGCCGCCCGATTCCATCGGCTAGCGGCAGCTCACGGCGGCCCGGGCGCCATTCTGCGCCTAATAGTCGGCGCCGGGACTTACCCTGCGGGTATGACGACGCTGGAGGTCATCGGCGGCGACGCGGCGCGGGGCAGGGACCACCTGGCGGCCGGGGTGCCCGCCGAGACCAGGGTGGGGTAACGGGCCGATGGCGACTCTCGCGGATCCGCTGCGCGCCGTCGTGGGCGAGAAGGCGGCCAAACGGCTGAAGTCGGCGCTCGACCTGCAAACCGTGGGCGAACTGCTTGGCTACTACCCGCGGCGGTATGACACCAGGGGCGAGCTGACCGATCTGGCGTCGCTGCGCGACGGTGAGCACGTGACCGTGCAGGCGGAGATCGCCTCGGTGCGGGTTCGCAAGATGCGCAACCGTCCGGGCACGATACTCGAGGCGACCGTGACCGACGGCCACGGGCGGCTCACGCTGACATTCTTCAGCAAGGGCAGGCAGGACTGGCGGGAGAAGGTGCTCACGCCAGGCCTGCGCGGGTTGTTCTCGGGCCAGGTCTCGACGTTCCAGGGCAAGCGCCAGCTGGCCCACCCCGAATGCGAGCTGCTTGGCGCCGGGGAGGCAAGAGTCCGGGCGGCCGACTTCGCAGCCGAGCTGATCCCCGTCTACCGGGCCAGCAGCCAGATCACTTCCTGGCAGATCGCGGACTCGGTGCTGATCGCGTTGGACACCCTCGACGTTGACGACGACCTGCTGCCCCGCGAGGTGCGCCAGCGGTATGGCCTGTGCGGCCTGGCCGACGCCCTGCGCGGCATCCACCGGCCGGTCGACCGCGCCGACCTGCACCGCGCCAAGATGCGGCTGAAATGGGATGAGGCGTTCGTGCTGCAAGTGATCCTGGCGCAGCGGCGGCTAGCTGCCACCGCGTTCTCGGCCACGCCGAGGCAGCGCAGGGACGGCGGGCTGCTGACGGCGTTCGACGGGTTGCTGCCCTTCGAGCTGACGGTCGGCCAGCAACTGGCCGGTGCGACGATCTCCGATGAGCTCTCGCTCGACCATCCCATGCACCGGCTGCTGCAGGGCGAGGTCGGCTCGGGCAAGACGGTCATCGCGATCCGGGCGATGCTGCAGGTCGTCGATGCGGGCGGCCAGGCCGCCCTGCTCGCCCCGACAGAAGTCCTCGCCCAGCAGCATTACCGGGGCATCACTGACCTGCTCGGCCCGCTCGCGCGGGCCGGCCAGCTGGACGGTGACTCTCGTGGTACCAGGGTTGCGCTGCTCACCGGCTCGCAGCCCACCGCCGCGCGGCGGCGGGCACTGCTTGAAGCGGCGTCAGGTACCGCCGGGATCCTGATCGGCACCCACGCGCTGCTCCAGGAGCAGGTGCGGTTCGCCGATCTTGGACTGGTGGTGATCGACGAGCAGCACAGGTTCGGCGTGGAACAGCGGGATGCGCTGCGCGAGAAGGCCGACGACGGCCGGCCGCACGTGCTGGTGATGACCGCGACGCCTATTCCGCGCACGGTGGCCATGACCGTCTTCGGTGACCTGGACATCTCCACGCTCACCGAGCTGCCGGCCGGCCGCGCGCCGATCGCCACGCATGTGGTCCCGGCCGCGGAGAAGCCCAGGTTCCTGGCCCGGGTGTGGGAGCGGGTCGCCGAGGAGGTGGCGAGCGGCCGCCAGGCATACGTGGTCTGCCCGCGGATCGGTGACCAGACCACCGCCGATCAAGATGCAGGAACGGTGCCTAGGGCCGGAAACAGCGGCCGGCGATCCGGCGGCGGAACTTTCGACGAAGGGAGACCGGCCGGAGACAGCGCCCTCTTCGAGGACGGCGGTCTTTCCGGGGACGGCGGTCTTTCGGGGGACGGCGGTCTTTCTGGGGACGGCGCGCTTTTCGAGGACGGTGGCCTTGCTGGGGACGGGGCGCTTTTCGAGGACGGCGGGCTCGCCCGGGGGGGCGCACGGTTCGAGGCGGATGGCCTCGCCGAGGATGGCGCGCTATTCGAGGCGGACGGCAGCCGGCCCGGGCCAGACGGCGGTCCCCAAGAGCCGGACGCCCGGCCGCCAGTTGCCGTCCTCGACCTGGCACCAGCGCTGGAGCAGGGTCCGCTGGCCGGACTGCGGGTCGCCATCCTGCATGGCAGGCTGGCGGCCGAAGGAGAAGGATCGCGTGATGCGGTCGTTCGCGGATGGGTCGGTCGACGTGCTGGTCACGACCACTGTCGTCGAGGTAGGCGTCGATGTGCCGAACGCGACCGCCATGGTGATCATGGATGCGGACAGGTTCGGCGTGTCGCAGCTGCATCAGCTCAGAGGCCGGGTCGGCCGCGGTAGTCACGAGGGGCTGTGCCTGCTGGTGACCGAAGCGCTGCAGGAGGCCAAGTCGCGGGACCGGCTTAGCGCCGTCGCCGCGACGCTGGACGGATTCACGCTGTCCAGGCTCGACCTGGAGCAGCGGAGGGAGGGCGACGTACTCGGCGCCGCGCAGGCGGGGCGCAAGTCGAGCCTGAAGCTGCTGACCTTGCTCGCCGACGAGGAACTGATCGGGCAGGCCAGGCAGGAGGCGACCGGGCTGGTCGCCGCAGATCCCGCGCTAGCCGATCACCCGGCGCTGGCGGCTGCAGTCGGAGCTCTGCTCGACCAGGAGCGCGCCGAATTCCTGGAGAAGGCCTGATCTGACGATGACGCGCATCGTCGCGGGGGTGGCCAAGGGCAGGCGGCTTGCCGTACCGCCAGGGGCCCGCCCTACCAGCGACCGCGCCCGCGAGGGGCTGCTGGCCAGCGCTGCCGCCAGCCTCGGCACGCTGCAGGGAGCACGGGTGGCTGACCTGTACGCGGGATCAGGCGCGGTGGGGCTTGAGGCGCTGTCACGGGGCGCAGCTGGCGTGGTCCTCGTTGAGGCAGACCGGGCAGCGGCCAGGGTGATCCGCGACAATATCGAAACGGTCCGGCTGCCAGGCGCGCGGTTGCTGCACGGGCGCGTGGAGCAGGTGCTCGCCCGCGGTCCTGCCGACGGAATACGATGCGACTTCGTATTCGCCGACCCGCCATACGCGACCACCGCTGACGAGGTGACGCATGTCCTTGAGCTGCTGCTTGCCCGTGGCTGGCTGGCGCCGGGGGCCCTCGTGGTCGTGGAGCGCGCCGCCAGGTCGGGGCCGCAAGCCTGGCCTCGCGGATACCAACATGACAGGTCCCGCAAGTACGGCGAGGCGGCGCTCTGGTACGGTCTGGCCGCAGGTGCCCAGTCTGCCACCGGATCGCTGACAGGAGTGTGAGCCCGCGTGCGAAGTGTCGTCTATCCAGGCTCGTTCGATCCGGTGACCAACGGGCACCTCGACATCATCAGCCGTGCGGCACGCCTGTACGACGAGGTGATTGTCGCGGTCCTGCTCAACCTCTCGAAGTCCGCGCTGTTCACGGTCGAGGAGCGGCTGAAAATGCTCCGTGAGGTCACCGCCGGCTTCCCCAACGTGCGGGTCGCCAGCTTCGACGGCCTGATCGTGGACTTCTGCAAGGCCAATGACGTCTCGGCGATCGTGAAAGGCCTGCGCGCGGTCAGCGATTTTGACTACGAGCTGCAGATGGCCCAGATGAACTACAATCAGGCCGGCGTTGAGACCATGTTCATGACCACCAATCCGCTGTACGCGTTCCTGTCCTCGAGCCTGGTCAAGGAATTCGCAAAGTTCGGCGGCGATGTCACGAGCCTGGTGCCCAAGCCGGTGCTCCGGCGCCTCGCTGAGGGCACGGGGCGCTCCTGACACCCCCGGCCGGCGGCCCGGCGGGGACTAACTTGGGATTCGGCCAGGCTGCCAGGTAAGCTGGGCCGCCCAGTACCCCGCCACCACGTCAGCCTGCCATGCCACATGTGAACTCCAAGCATTCGAAGCGCCTGGGTCACCCGCTTGTCTTCGATACGCGGGCGCTCGGCCCTGGTTCTGCGGTCCGGCATACCCGTACCGCGCCCGCCCCGGGCGATATGGCGGTGGAGCTTGCCAGCATTCCCGAGGGGTCGGAACTGGCGCTGGATGTCCAGCTCGAGGGCGTCACCGAGGGCGTACTCGCCACCGTGACCGTCCGGGCACCGCTGGCCGGAGAGTGCGCGCGGTGCCTGGAGCCGGTCTCATCAACGACCGAGGTCAGGTTCCGTGAGCTGTTCAGCTACGAGGCGAACGAGGAGGGCGGGTATCTTCTCGACGGAGACCTGCTCGATCTAGAGCCTGCCTTGCGCGACGCGCTGGTGCTCGAGCTGCCGCTCGCGCCGCTTTGCGCAGCCGACTGCGCCGGACTCTGCGTCGAGTGCGGCGTTCGGCTCGCCGAGGCAGGCCCTGGTCATGTACATGCCCAGCCAGATATCGCCGATACTGGCAGCGAATTCGGTGCCGGCAGGGAATTGCTGCCGGATGACACGCCGGCCGGGTCACCCGGGCCGGGGAGAAGGAAGGAGCGCTGAGGTGGCGGTCCCCAAGCGGAGAATGTCGCGCAGCAACACCAGGTCGCGCCGGTCCCAGTGGAAGGCCGCGGCACCCCAGCTGGTGACCTGCCCGCAATGCCGTGACCCGAAGCTGCCTCACCGGGCGTGCCCGACCTGCGGCACCTACAACCGGCGCCAGGTGGTCACTCCTTCCTGACCGCGCCCCAGGTGCGCGGCCGGTGCGGCGTGCGCTGCGGAGAGGAGGAGTCCGTGCCGAGCGCATCGAGCCGAGGCGGAGCCCCCGAGGCTGACGCCGCTGACCTGCTGCGTGCCCTTGAGGTGCCGCTCGGCGCCGAGTTGCTCGAGCGCGCCCTGACGCACCGGTCCTTCGCCTACGAGAATGGCGGCCTGCCGACCAACGAACGGCTCGAATTCCTCGGCGATTCAGTGCTCGGCCTGATCGTGACCGACACGCTGTTCCGCGGGTACCCGGACCTGCCTGAGGGGCAACTCGCGAAGTTGCGCGCGGCCGTGGTCAACATGCGCGCGCTAGCCGGAGTCGCCCGCGGCCTGCGCCTTGGTAGCTACATCCGGCTCGGCAAAGGCGAGGAAGGCACCGGGGGCAGGGACAAGTCATCGATCCTTGCGGACACGCTCGAAGCCGTGCTCGGCGCCGTCTACCTGGACCGCGGCCTTGCGGAGGCCGATGCCCTCGTGCACCGGCTCTTCGATCCCGTTATCGCGCGCTCGGCCAGGCTGGGCGCGGGCCTGGACTGGAAGACGTCGCTGCAGGAACTGACCGCCGCCGAGATACTCGGCGTGCCGGAGTACCACGTCGACGAGAGCGGCCCTGACCACCAGAAATCGTTCCGGGCCTGGGTCCGGATCGGCGGCCGCACTTACGGCGAGGGCGAGGGACATTCCAAGAAGGAGGCCGAGCAGCAGGCTGCCGAGGCCGCATGGACCGCGATCAGCGAAGGCGGTGCCCACCCGGCCGACGGCGGCGTGGCCTCGCAGGCCGGAAACGGCAGTGGCACCCAGACCGGGAACGGAGGGAGCCGGGCTCGGGCCGGGAACGGCGGCGGCCGCGAGCAGGCCCGTCAGCCTGGCAACGGGGAGGGCCGTGCCGCCAACGAGGACCGGAACTAGCTCGTGCCAGAGCTGCCTGAGGTCGAGGTTGTCCGCCGCGGCCTGCAGTCCCAGGTAGCCGGTCGGACGGTTGACCAAGTCGAGCTTCTGCACCCGCGAGTCGCCCGGCGCCATGCGGCTGGCCAGCAAGATTTCGCCGCTGCGATGGCGGGACGCACCATCACTGGTGCACGGCGGCGGGGGAAGTACCTGTGGCTGCCGATGGGGGAGGACGCGCTGCTCGCCCATCTGGGCATGAGCGGGCAGCTGGTCGCAGGCGATCCGGCGCGGCCCCTTGCGCCGCACGACCGGGCCCGGTTCACCTTCGCTGACTCCGGCCCCGACCTGCGCTTCACCGACCAGCGAACCTTTGGCCACCTGAGTTTCTGCCCAGGCGGCGCGGCGCTGCCAGAGGCCATCGCGCATATCGCTCCCGATCCGCTCGAGCCCGGCTTCGACCTGGCAGCTCTCACCGCCAGGCTGCGGGTCCGGCGCAGTGGCATCAAGCGAGCCCTGCTCGATCAGTCCCTGGTCAGCGGGATCGGCAACATTTACGCTGACGAGGCACTCTGGCGGGCGCGGCTGCACTGGGCGCGCCCCGCTGACGGGCTCAGGCGCAGGGAGGTCGCGCTGGTGATCCAATCGGCCCAGGAGATCTTCGCCGCGGCACTGGCGGTCGGCGGCACTTCCTTCGACAGGCTCTACGTGAACGTCAACGGGGAGAGCGGCTACTTCGACCGGTCGCTGGCCGTCTACGGACGGGCTGGCCAGCCATGCCTCAGGTGCGGTACTCCGGTGCGGCGCGATCCGTTCATGAACAGGTCCTCGTTCAGCTGTCCCAAGTGCCAGCCCCGTCCCCGCAGGGGCCGCTGGTGACCATCCCGCAGGCCCGGCTCACCGCCTGGGTGGACGGCCGTGTCCAGGGTGTCGGCTTCCGATGGTGGGTCCGGGTCAGGGCACACGAGCGCGGGCTGGCCGGCTTTGCGGAAAATCTTGTCGACGGCCGGGTCAAGGTGGTGGCGGAAGGCCCGGCAGATGGCTGCGGTGAACTGCTGGCACTGCTGGCAAGCGGGCGGACCCCGGGACTGGTACGCCGGGTAACGCATCGCTGGGAGGAAGCCGATGGCGGCTTCCGCGGTTTTACCGAGCGTTGACCGGCATTTTGTTCGGCCGGCAGCGGCCGCGCATTAAGTTCCCGCCTACTGGCGCGGTCTTCAGCTCACCCGCGTGACCTGCGCGATCGGTCAACTTGACCGGATACCCCGCGCGGTGGGACCATGTAAGTGTTACTTGCGCGCAGGGCTGCGCTTTCTTGTTGCGTTTATGCATGCGCGCCCACTCTGGTCACTCAGTGTGGAGGACCTTTAACAATGGCGAAGGCTCTGTACGGCCACGTCGGCGGGCCGGATCCCCGCATGGTCTCTGAGATGCGTCGCCTTCAGCAACGTGTGCGTGACCTGGAAGCCGAGCTTGCCCGGCTTCAGGAAGAAAATGACGTGCTCGCTGCCGAAGTCGGCCAAGACCTGCTGATCCCGGTCCGCGTGCCTGCGCTCGCCTAGCGAGCAAGGGCTGGCCACGGCGAAGCGGAGGGGCGTCTGAACCGGGCGTCCCTCTTCGTCTGCCGCGGTTCGGCTTGTCCGGCGTTAGCTCGCTCGGCGGTGTCGGCTGCCCGGCAACCGGCAGATCGGCCAGTAGCTGCCGCGTGCGCGGCGGCTGCGGCGTGATGGCCGGCGGCGCTCGGCGAAGCATGCCCTCGGCCAGAGTGGCAGCGGGCTGCCTCTGAGCGCCGCTATCCCCTTGCCTTCGATTTGGCCACGGAGCCTGTCCCGCGCCGTGCCTGTCCCGCGCCGTGCCTGTCCCGCGCCGTGCCTGTCCCGCGCCGTGCCTTCCGCGTCCCGCGCCGTGCCCGTCCCGCGCCGTGCCCGTCCCGCGCCGTGCCCGTCCCGCACGCCGTGAAGGCCGCTTCGTGGTCCTGGCGCAGATCCCCGGGGACCGAGCAACCCAGCTAGCTGGTACTTTCCCGGCAAATCGCCCTCTTCCACGAGCCGTAGGCGGCCGCAGCAGAGCCCGGCGCGCCCGCCGGCAAGCTGAGCGCTGCGAGTAGAGAGTAGAGGGGAGTACGTGGCGTCGCGAAATGCCTCGGATTGGTACAGATCATGACAGACTGATACGGAGAAGCGTTGCTGGTCCGCGCGGATCCACAGCGATGATTGCAGCGCGCGGTAAGGTGCGGAAGGTGCGGTCAGCCAGGGCGCTGGGCGGCCCGTTGGCTGGGGGGCTGTATTTCATGATCATGGTGGATAGGTGGGGCCCGAACCCCACCAATCGACCGTGATCATGAAAGACGCTTCCGGCACGCGTGGGTTTGGCGGCGCAGCGCAGCGCCCGGCGGTCAGCGCCGGCCGCAGGCGGTCTCCCGTCGGGGTAAGGCGGCCGGCGGTCCAGGCGGCCGGGTGGGATGGCCCGGCGGTCAGAGCGGACGGCAGTCGGCGGCCGGCGGCCGCCGGTCAGCGTGGACGGCAGTCAGGCGGACGGCAGTCAGGCGGACGGCAGTCAGGCGGACGGGTCGGTGGCCAGCCGAAGCCGGTCCCACACGGTAGTGCTGGGCGAACAATGCCACCAGGCCAGTGGCTGAGGAGGAGATCCGGCGGGTGTACCTGAAAACGCTCACCTTGCGCGGGTTCAAGTCGTTCGCGTCAGCGACCTCGCTTCGCTTCGAGCCGGGCATCACTTGCGTCGTCGGCCCAAACGGATCAGGCAAGTCCAACGTGGTGGACGCGTTCTCCTGGGTGATGGGCGAGCAGGGCGTGAAGCCGCTGCGCGGCGGCAAGATGGAGGACGTCGTCTTCGCCGGCACGGCGGGCCGGCCGCCGCTTGGCCGCGCCGAGGTCTCGCTGACGATCGACAACAGCGACGGCACCCTGCCGATCGACTACGCGGAGGTCACGATCAGCCGGCTGCTGTTCAGGTCGGGCCAGAGCGAGTACGCGATCAACGGTGATCAGTGCAGGCTGCTGGATGTCCAGGAACTGCTCTCCGATACCGGCCTCGGCCGCGAGATGCACGTCATCGTGAGCCAGGGTCACCTGGACGAGGTGCTGAACGCTGGCCCTGAGGCGCGGCGCGCTCTGATCGAGGAGGCCGCCGGGGTCCTCAAGCACCGCAAGCGCAAGGAGAAGGCCCTCCGCAAGCTGGAGGCGATGCAGGCCAACCTGACGAGGCTGGTTGACCTGACCACCGAGCTCGGCCGCCGGCTCAAGCCGCTGGGTAGGCAGGCACAGATCGCCCGCAAGGCGGCG
Organism: uncultured Actinomycetes bacterium; assembly: GCA_963774825.1. GTDB lineage: Bacteria > Actinomycetota > Actinomycetes > Streptosporangiales > Streptosporangiaceae > DATBGO01. The sequence goes on from CAVZGW010000015.1 coordinate 70,949, forward strand.
GTCATCCAGGCTGACCTGCGCGATGCAAAGCTGCGTTTGCTCGCCGATGACTACACCACGCTCGCTGCCGAGCTCGAGCGGAGCCAGACCGACGAGGCGGCCAGCGCTGCAAGGCGTGCGGCGGTGGAGGCCGAGCTGGCCGCCGCCCGGGTGGCCGAGGCCGAGCTGGACGCCGCCGAGCATCTGCACGCGCCGCGCCTGGCCGCGGCGCAGGAGGCATTCTTCGCGCTCTCCGGGCTTGCGGAGCGGCTTCGCGGGGTCGGCCGGCCTGGCCAGGGAGCGCCACCGACACCTGACGGCTCCGCCGGAGCCGCAGCGGCCCGGCCGGGACCCTGACGAGCTCGACCAGGAAGCCGCGAGGCTGCGCGGCGAGGAGGCCGCGCTCGGGCTGCGGCTGTCTACCGCGCGCGAACAGCTGGCCGCCGCGGTGGCAGACCGGACCGCCGCCGAGACTGCGCTCGCTGAGACCGAGCGGCGGCTGGCGGCCGATGCCCGCGCTGCCGCGCAGCGCGCCGAGCGGCTGGCTCAGCTGCGCAGCCAGGTCGGTGCAGCCCAGAGCAGGCTGACGGCCGCCCAGGAGGAGGCCGGGCGGCTTGCCACAGCGTTCGCCCAGGCACAAGCCAGGGCTGAGCGAGCCCAGCACGACTACGGCGAATTGCAGGATCTTGTCTCCGGCCGGGAAGAGGGCCGCGCCGACCTCGCCACCGCGCACGAGCGCGCCGCCGGTGCGCTTACCCACGCGTCCGCGCGCGTCGCCGACCTACGGGCCGCCGAGAGGCAGGCCAGCGGCGCCCATGCGGCACTGCGGGCGCGCAGCGATGCGCTGCACGAGGCGGTCAGGCGCGGCGTCGATGCGTCCGGCGCGCTGCTCGCCGAGCGGGGCAGGTTCACCGGGGTACTCGGCTCGCTAGCCGCCCTGCTTACCGTGGAAGAGGACGCGGCCGACGCGATCGCGGCCGCGCTCGGTGCGACAGCAGGCGCGGTGGCCGTTGACGGCCTGGACGCGGCGGCGGACATCCTGGCCGCGCTGAAGCGCGACGGCGCGGGGCAGGCCGAGCTGGTGATCGCGTGTCACCCGCCGCTCACCGGGCGCCTTGCGACGGGCGCCGACGACGGCGACGGCGACGGCGACGCGGGCGGCCGGGCCGGATGCGGGGCTCCTGCGGGCCGCCCGGGCGCGGCTGACGAGGACGCGGGCGGCCGGGCCGGATCTAGGGCTCCTGCGGCCCGCTCGGGCGCGACCCGCGGCGATGCGGGCGGCGAGCGCGGACTGTCCGTTATTCGCGCTCTTGATCTCGTGAAAGCCCCTGCCGAGCTCGCGCATGCCGTCGAGCAGTTGCTGGACGGGATATTCGTCGCAGGCGGCCTGGCCGAGGGCCTTGAGGCGGTGCGGGCGGATCCTGGGCTGCGCATCGTGACCAGGGACGGTGACCTGCTCGGTGCGCACTGGGCGCGGGGCGGGTCGGCTGGCGCGCCCAGCCTGCTCGGGCTGCGGGCCGCCGCGCAGGAAGCGGAGGGCCGCCTGGGCGAGGCCGAGAGCCGGTGCCAGCGGGCCGAGCGAGACCTGGCGGACGCGGTCGAGGAAGAGCAGGCGGCGCGCCGCGGGCTGGCCGAGGCGCTGGCTGGCCTGCAAGAGGCCGACGCCGCCGCGGCGGAGACGTCGGGCAGGCTCGGCTCGCTCGCTGGCGCGGCGCGGGCGGCCAGGGACGAGGCGGGCCGGATGGCAGCGGCGATTGCGGCAGCCGAGCAGGCACGCGAGAAGGACCTGGCCAAGCTCGCTGACGCCCAGGCCAGGCTGGCCAAGCAGGAGGCCGAGCCGGAGACGGCGGCCGGCCGCGACGAAGATGACGACAAGGGTGCCCTCGCCGGAAACGCCGTGGCCGCGCGTAACGCCGAGATGGACGCCCGGCTTGAGGTGCGGACTGTCGAGGAGCGGCTGCGCGCCATCGCGGGCCGCGGTGAGGCGCTGGCGGCAGCGGCCGCAGCGGAACGGCAGGCCATCGCGCGCGCCGCCGCCCGCCGCCAGCGGGCTGCGCAGGAGGCGGCGGTGGCCAGCGCTGTCGCGACGGCGGCCGCGATCGCGCTGGCGAGGATCGAGGAGTCCAGGGCGGCCGCTGACGAGCAGCGCCAGGCGGCCGAGCTTGCCAGCAGGGAGCGCGGCGGTGAGCTGGCCGCGATCCGGGCGCGGATCAGGGAGTTCTCGGACGAGCTCGACAACGTGGTGGACAGCGCGCACGGTGCCGAGATCGCCCGGGCCGGCCAGCAGATGCGGCTTGACCAGGTCGCCGGGCGGGCGGCCGACGAGTTCGGCGTGGACCCGGCCGCGTTGATCGCCGAGTACGGCCCGCAGCTGCCGGTCCCGGGACCGGACGACGACAGCCCGCCGGCTGCCCTACGACCGGGCTGTTCAGGAACAGCGCGCGCAACAGGCGCAGCGCCTGCTTGATCAGCTCGGCAAGGTAAACCCGCTGGCGCTCGAAGAGTTCGCGGCGCTGGAAGAGCGGCACGCGTTCCTGGTCACCCAGCTCGAGGACCTGAAGAAGACCCGGCGGGACCTGCTGACCGTGATCAAGGAGGTCGACGACCGGGTCCAGCAGGTATTCGCAGCGGCGTTCGAGGACACCGCCAGGGAGTTCGAGCAGATCATCGGTCGGCTGTTCCCCGGCGGTGACGGGCGGCTGCTGCTGACCGAGCCCGATGACCTGCTGGCGACCGGGATCGAGGTGGAGGCCAGGCCGCCGGGCAAGAAGGTGAAGCGGCTGTCCCTGTTGTCCGGCGGCGAGCGCGCGCTCACCGCGATCGCGTTCCTGGTGGCGATCTTCAAGGCACGGCCGTCGCCGTTCTACGTCCTCGACGAGGTCGAGGCGGCGCTGGACGACGTCAACCTGCAGCGGTTGCTGGAGATCTTCGAGGAACTCAGGGAGAGCTCCCAGCTGATCATCGTTACGCACCAGAAGAGGACCATGGAGGTAGCCGACTCGCTGTACGGGGTCAGCATGCGGGGCGACGGCGTCTCAGCGGTTATCAGCCAGCGGCTCAGGGAGCGGGAAAGCGCCTGAGGTCCGCCTCGGACGCTGACGGGTGGTCCGGTCTGTCAGACTAGGGCCGTCATGGAAGAGCTGATAATCATTGCCGCAGTTGTCGTGGCCGTGGGCGGAGGCGGCACCGCGGCGGTGCTGCTCCGCCGCCGCGGTCAGGCCCATCCGGGCGCACCCGAAGCGGGAACCGGCACCCGCGCAACCGGTACTGGCGCAGGTACTAGCGCCGCAGGGACCGCGGTGGCTGAGCCGGAAGCCGGCCCGGCGCCCCGGCCGGGGTGGCCGACGCTGGCCTCGCGGCCGAGGCGGCAGCCCCGCCCGCGATCGAGCTGCCGCCGCCCTCAGCCGGCCGGCTGGTCCGGCTGCGTTCCAGGCTGGCCAGGTCCCAGTCGGCGCTCGGCGGCGTGCTGCTCGGCCTGCTGTCGAGGGATCGCCTCGACGAGGAGACGTGGGAGGAGATCGAGGACACCCTGATCATGGCGGACATGGGGGTCAGCCCGGCCAGGGACCTCGTCGGCGAGCTCCGCACCCAGGTCAGGGTGACGGGCGCGGCCAGTCCTCAGCAGATCAAGTCGCTGCTGCAGGCAGAGCTCGTGAAGCAGGTCGGGCCGGACATGGACAGGTCGCTGCACACCGGCAGGCACGGTGACCGGCCGGCTCTGGTGCTGGTGGTCGGGGTGAACGGGACGGGGAAGACGACATCGGTCGGCAAGCTCGCCAGGGTGCTCGTCGGTGACGGGCAGACGGTGCTGCTCGGCGCGGCCGATACCTTCAGGGCGGCCGCTGCCGATCAGCTTCAGACGTGGGGACAGCGGGTGGGCGCCGAGACCGTCAGGTCCGACCGGGACGGAGCCGACCCGGCGAGCGTGGCGTTCGAGGCGGTTGCCAAGGGCATCGAGCGCGGTGTCGACACCGTCATCGTGGACACCGCCGGGCGGCTGCACACAAAGGCCGGCCTGATGGACGAGCTGGGCAAAATCAAGCGGGTGATCTCCAGGTACGGAGACGTTGACGAGGTGCTGCTCGTGCTTGACGCCACCACTGGCCAGAATGGCCTGCGCCAGGCCAGGGTCTTCGCTGAGGTTGTGGACGTTACCGGGATTATCCTCACTAAGCTTGACGGAACGGCCAAAGGCGGAATTGTGATCGCGGTCCAGCGCGAACTCGGCGTGCCGGTGAAGCTGGTCGGGCTCGGTGAGGGGCCGGACGACCTGGCGCCGTTTGAGCCCGAAGCGTTTGTCGACGCGATCATCGGCGGCTAACGGGCTGCGGCTAACGGGCTGCGGTCATCGGCGGTTAACGGATTTCCCATGCGGGCGCAGTTGTGCCACTCTGCGCCATTATTTCCCGGTAAGCCGTTGTTCGGCCTTTACTTTATGCGGAACCGGTATGAACATCCGTGGCTGCTCCTATATCCTGCAGTCACTACCCGCCATTTCCTTCTGCCTACCCCGCCCCGGGGAGAGAACTCGTTGGACGTTGCACGCCTCAAGGAGAATTTCGCGCGAGTCGCCATGCATGGCGATGACGTGGCGCTGTTCTTCTACTCAGATCTTTTTCTTTCGCATCCAGAGACACGGGATATGTTCCCTGTCTCGATGGCCGCGCAGCGTGATCACCTGCTGAGCGCGCTGGCTCGGATTGTTGCCGATGTGGAGAACCTGCCAGAGCTCACCGGCTTCCTCCAGGAGCTAGGCCGCGACCACCGGAAGTTCGGGACAATCGCGGACCACTATGAGCCGGTCGGCGCGAGCCTGCTGGCCACGCTCGCTCATTTCAGCGGGGCTGACTGGTCGGATGAGTTAGCCGCGGACTGGGCCGCCGCCTACGGGCTCGTTGCGCAGGTCATGATCGAGGCGGCCGCGGCGGACGAGAAGGCGAATCCGGCCTGCTGGGAAGCGACCGTGCTGTCGGTCCAGCTGCGGTCCTTTGACGTCGCGGTGTTCAAGGTCGCCACGCTGCAACAGCTGGACTACCTGCCGGGCCAGTCCGTCGCGATCTCATCGGAGCTGCGGCCCAGGGTGTGGCGGTTCTACTCGATGGCTAACGCGCCGCGCGACAACGGAACGCTGGAGTTTCACGTGCGCGTGATCGACGGCGGAACGCTCAGCATTGCCCTGGCGCGGTCGCTCGCGCCTGGTGCCAGGCTCCGGCTCGGCCCCCCGGTCGGCACGCTCGTCTACGACAGCTGCTCCGGTCGTGACGTCCTGCTGGTGGCAGGCAGTACCGGACTGGCCCCGGTCAAGGCAATTGCCGAGCAGATCAGCGGGCTGGCTGCGCCGCCCAGGACAACGCTGTTCTTCGGGGCGCGCAAGGCCGAAGGCCTTTACGACCTGCATGACCTGGAGAAGATGAGCGCTGCGGCGCCGTGGCTGACCGTTGTTCCCTGCGTTTCCGACGACGCCGACTACGCCGGTGAGCGCGGGACGCTGCCTGACGTCGTGGCTCGCCTCGGCGTCTGGACCAGCCATGACGTCTACATCGCGGGGCCCTCGCAGATGGCGGTGGCTACCACCGCGCTGCTGGAGCGGCTTGGCGTCCCGCGGGACCGGATCCACGTCGAAGATTTCGGTTGGAGTGAGCCATGACCGTGACCTCAAGCACGAGCCGCCGGCTGACCCCTGATGCGGTCCAGGCGGTCACCTTTCCCGCCGCACGGCTGGGACGGCGGCGGGGATATGACGAAGAGCACGTACGCGCGTTCTGCGATCAGGTCGAGGCAGAACTCGTGCGATTGCTGAACGAGAAGACCGCCCTGGACGAAGAGGTCCAGCGGCTACGCCGGCGGGTGCTCGGGATCGACAGCGAGGAGGACGGGGCGGGGTACCGCCGGGAGGACGCCCACATCCAGGCGGTCCGCATCCTGTCCAAGGCGCAGCAGACAGCCGACAACTACGTCGCCGACGCCCAGGACTACAGCAGGCAGCTGGCCCAGGACGCCAGGCGGCACAGGGACGAGATACTGGCCGAGGCGCGCTCCCATGCCGCGCTCATGCTCGAGCAGGCGCACTCGGAGGCCAGCAAGGCCGCGGCAGCGGCGATGTCTGAGCCCTCGGCCCAGCCTGCAGCCGCCCGCACGGATCCTGCCCGCACGGAACTGGAAGGCGAGCTGGCGTACTTGCGGACGTTCTGCGACGTCTACCGGACGCACCTGCGTGCCTACCTGGACGCGTTGCTGCGCAACGTCGAGGAGTGGGAGCGAGCGGAGAAGTCGTCCGTCGCCACCGTCAGAGCCGAGCAGCCGATTAACCGGCAGCTACCGTAGGTTCAGCTGCTGGCCTGCCTGAACTCGTCGGCGCAGATGTTCCTGAGGGTCATTCCGGCCAGGAAAAGAGACCGCCGCATCCGGGACACCGCGCGGCTCCCGCCGCACAGGTAGGCGTGGACGGCACCGGGGTCGCCAAGCGGCGTCAGCTCCCGGCAGACCACCTCGGCGATGTCCTCGCCGCGTGACCGCAGGCAGGTGCGCCAGCGCACCGATCCCGGCCCGGCCGGCCCGCTGGGCGGCGGGCTGGCTGCGAGGTTCGGGCTGGCTCCAAGGTGATCGGGCTGGCTCCGAGGTAGAGGCCGGACGGATCCGCCGCACCGTGAATGAGCACCGCGGGACCGGCATGCCCGTGCCGGATCGCATCCCGCAGCACTGCCGCAAGCGGCGCGATGCCAGTACCCGTGCCGGCCAGCAGCAGCGGGCCATCCGGCTGGCCGGGCAGGTAGCAGCAGTTACCGTTGGGCTGACCGATGCTGATCTGGGCCCCGGGCACGGCGGCCGCGAGCCAGCTGCTCATGGCCCCGCCCTGATAGACACGGACGTGGAATTCGATCCCGTCGCGAGCCGCCTCGGCTGGCGTGTTGGCGATGGAGTACACCCTGAGGACGCCGCCGTCCCTCCGTAACGCCAGATGCTGGCCGGCCAGGAAGGCGACCGGCTGGCTCGGCCTGATCGCCACCTTGATCACCCCGGCGCCGAGCGGCTGCACCGACGCTACCGCCGCGTCGGTCAGCACCGCGTCACCCGCCAGCACCGCGTCACCCGCCAGCACCGCGTCACCCGCCAGCACCGGGTCACCCGCCAGCACCGCGTCACCCGCCAGCGCGATGGTCAGATCGGTAACCGGGCGGGCCAGGCAGGCGAGAAAGTACCCACGGGCCCGCCAGGTGCTCTTCAGCCCGGCCTGGCTGGCTGGCTCAGGCACTCCGTGCACGGCCCTTACCAGGCACCCGTGGCAGGCTCCGGCCCGGCAGCCGGCGGGCAGGCCGACTCCATGCCGGGTCAGGCCGTCAAGGACGGATTCACCTGGATCGAGCTCGAAGGCCCCGCCGCTGAACGTCAGGCGCACGCGGAAGCTCAGCGGTTCAGCACGTCGTCCCTGACGCTGTCGGCGACAGCACCTGCCGCGGCAATGTCCGCTTCGCTGACCCCGAGCTCGCGCAGGGTCTGCGCCAGGTGCTCGAGCACGCGGTCCACGTGCTCGTCGCGGATCCCTTCGAAGGCGGCGTGACTTGCGCGCAGATCCCGCCCGGTGTACCCATTCGGGCCGCCGAGTGCCATGGTCAGGAAGGCGGCCTGCTTGGCGATTTGGCGGTCCATATCAACATCATCGAAGTACGCCGCTAAGAGAGGGTCGGCGAGTACCTTCCGGTAAAAGAGCTCCGTAGCCGCTTCAATGGCCGCCGAGCCGCCGAGGCGTTCATACAGACTTGTTTGTGTCGTCATGGTTTGGTGTATAGCCGCCCAGGATGAATGATACAAGCCTTGACTTCGCCGCGGATCAGCTTTAGATCAGACAAAAAACCAGCCGTACGCACCAGCTCGCCGGGATCTGTGCTGATTAGCTAACTTTTGCCGTGACGATGGTGCATCGCTATGATTTGCGCTTCGGGCGGCCTGACCGCGAACCGTCGCGATCACGCTCCGTGAGCGGCAGGCCTGGCGCGGTCCAGACCGGATAACCTTGGCAGGGCGCGGTATCCGCGCTTGCCCACAGCGGCCCTAGCCCATCTGCGAGGACGGCAGCCTACGTGTTCGAGACACTTTCCGACCGACTGACCCAGGTCTTCTCCGCGCTGCGCGGCCACGGACGGCTGTCCGCCGCGGACATCGACGCTACCTGCCGTGAGATCAGGATCGCGCTGCTGGAAGCGGATGTCGCGCTCCCCGTGGTCAGGCAGTTCATTGCGCGCGTCAAGGAACGGGCGTCCGGCGAAGAGGTATCCGCCGCGCTCAACCCGGCGCAGCAGGTCATCAAGATCGTTAATGAGGAACTGATCGCGATCCTGGGCGGCGAGGCGCGGCGGCTGCGTTTCGCTAAGAGTCGCCCCGACCGTGATCATGCTGGCGGGCCTCCAGGGCTCGGGTAAGACAACGCTGGCGGCCAAGCTCGGTCTGTGGCTGCGCGAGCAGGGCAACACCCCGCTGCTTGTCGCGGCGGACCTGCAGCGCCCGAACGCCGTGCAGCAGCTGCAGGTACTCGGCGGGAAGGCCGGGGTGCCGGTGTTCGCGCCGTCGCCCGGCGGCGGCATCGGCGATCCGGTGGCGGTGGCCAGGCAGTCGATCGACGAGGCGCGGCGTCGCCTGCACAACATCGTCGTCATCGACACCGCCGGCCGGCTGGGCATCGATGAGGAGATGATGGCGCAGGCCGTCGCCATCAGGGACGCCGTCGACCCCGACGAGATCCTGTTCGTGGTCGACGCGATGATCGGCCAGGATGCGGTGACGACCGCACAGGCATTCCTTGACGGCGTCGGATTCGACGGCGTGGTGCTGGCCAAGCTGGACGGCGACGCCAGGGGCGGCGCCGCGCTGTCGGTCGCCCAGATCACCGGCAGGCCGGTGATGTTCGCCTCGTCCGGCGAGAAACTGGAAGACTTCGACCTCTTCCACCCTGACCGGATGGCCTCCCGCATCCTCGACCTGGGTGACGTCCTGACCCTCATCGAGCAGGCCGAGCGGACCTTTGACGCCGATCAGGCCGCTGAGATGGCCGGGAAACTGGCCTCGGGCGAGGGCTTCACCCTCGAGGACTTCGTCGAGCAGCTCGCCATGGTCCGCAAGCTGGGGCCGATCGGCAATCTGCTCGGCATGCTGCCCGGCGCTGCGCAGAACCGCGAGATGCTCAGCCAGGTCAGCGACCGTGACCTCGACCGCGCCGCGGCCATCGTGAACTCGATGACCCCGGCGGAACGCCGAAACCCGAAGATGATCAACGGCTCGCGGCGAGCGCGGATCGCGGCCGGCTCGGGCGTGACGGTCGGCGAGGTCGGTTCCCTCATCGTTCGGTTCCTCGAGGGCCAGAAGATGATGCGTCAGATGATGGGCGGCATGCCGGGAATGCGGCGCAGCCGGGCAGAAGGGCGCGCGGGGCAAGGCAAAGAAGAAGGCGAAGGGCGGTCGGCCTGGCGGATCCGCCAGCGGCCGTGCACCTGGCGGTTCTGACGGCGCGGCGGCCAGCCCGACAGCGGCCAGGGCGGCGGCCGCGGCCCGCCGGGCTGCCGGCCGGATTCGGCCAGGGCCGGTGCCAGGATCGGTGCCGCCCGGCCTGCCAGGCGGCATGGGCGGCAGGGACGGTTCCCTGCCGATTCCGGCCGGCCCGGGCCCCGGGTGGCCAACGCTGCCGCCGAACCTGCCGCCGGGGCTGCGCGGGGGGCCGCCGAACCGGCGCGGCAGGCCAGGCAAGAAGGGCCGGTAGCGGCGCTGATCGAGTGCGCGCGATGGCGCTGATCCGGCGCTCGGGTGCCGCGATTACGCCCCGGCGGCGGGCGTCTGGCAGAATGTGACCGCTACCATCGGCTCCGCGTGGCCCTCTACCACTCGCTGAGCCGGATCCATCCGGGCAGCACGGCCGGTCCCCACCCGGCACCGTGCTGGCCCGCACCCGAATCCGCTGGGAGAAGACCACAGCCGTGGCTGTAAAGATCAAGCTGAAGCGCCTGGGCAAGATCCGGGCGCCCTACTACCGGATCGTCGTCGCCGACGCCCACACCAAGCGGGATGGGCGCGCGATCGAGGAGATCGGGAAGTACCACCCGAAGGCCGAGCCCTCGTTCATTGAGGTCAATTCGGAGCGCGCACAGCACTGGCTGTCCGTTGGAGCGCAGCCTACCGATCCGGTCAGGAAGATCCTGGAGATCACTGGCGACTGGCAGAAGTTCAAGGGCCTGCCCGGTACCGAGGGGACGCTCCGGACGGCGGCCCCGAAACAGGACAGGAAAGAGATCTTCGCCGCGGCGGTGTCGGAGACGCTGGCGGATGGTGGCGCTGCTGCGAAGGGACGGGCGAGGGCCAGATCCGCTGACGGGGCCAAGGATTCCGAAAGCGCGGCGGCAAGGCGAGGCAGGGCTGCCGGTGGCCGGCGAAGGCCGAGAAGCCCGCGCGCGGCCAGGCCAAGGCTGTGCCGGACACGGAAGGGGCCGACGGCAAGACGGGCGACGCTAAGGCCGAGCGGAGCAAGACAGCCGGCGCCAATGCGGCGGACGCTGCCAAGGCGGCGGCGGACATGCCAATGCGGCGGACGCTGCCAATGCGGCGGACGCTGCCAATGCGGCGGACGCTAAGGCGGGCGACGCCAGCGCCGCCGACGGCCAGGAGACCGACGGCAAGGCGGCTGCAGGCGTGGCGAGCGCCGAGCCGGATGCTGCCGGGAGCGGCGCGCCGGCGCCGACACACAGGCGAAGGCAGAGCCGGATGCCGCGCCTGACGTGCAAGCGAACGCCGGGCCGGCCGATGCCGACTCCGCCGGCCAGGAGGCCGACGCGAAGGCGGCGGCCGCTGAACCGGATGCGACAGCCGATGCCGCGGCTCCGGAGAGCGGAGCCTGACGTGCTCGAAGAGGCCCTTGAGCATCTCGTCCGGGGCATCGTGGAGTACCCGGACGATGTCCGGGTGGACAGCCGGGGGCTGCGCAGAGGACGGGTGCTCGAAGTGCGCGTGCACCCCGAGGATCTCGGCAAGGTGATCGGCCGGGGCGGCCGGACCGCCAAGGCGCTGCGGACAGTCATCGGTTCCCTGGCGGGAAACGCTTACGTCAGGGTCGACCTGCTGGACACCGACGAGATCCGCTAGGCATGCAGCTGGTCGTCGGCCGCGTAGGTAGGCCGCACGGGATCCGCGGTGAGCTGACCGTGGACGTGCGCACCGATGATCCGGACGGCAGGTTCGCTGCGGGTTCCGTACTTGCGACGGAGCCCGCAGCGTGCGGCCCGCTCACGGTCGCCTCCTCGCGCTGGCATTCGGGACGGCTGCTCCTTTCCTTCGCCGGATATCACGACCGGACAGCGGCGGAAGAGCTGCGCGGCACTCTGCTCGTGGTGGACTCGGCCGAACTCGACATGCCCGACGATCCGGATGAGTTCCACGACTACCAGCTGATCGGGCTGGGCGCCTGGACCGTGGCCGGCGAGCAGGTCGGCGTCGTCGCTGACGTGCTTCACCATGGCCAGGACTTGCTGGTGATCCGGCCGCCCGAGGACAAGGCGGGCACCGGCGAGATACTTGTCCCGTTCGTGGCGGCCATCGTGCCTGAGGTCGACGTGGCGGCCGGGCGCCTGGTGATCGACCCGCCGGGCGGCCTGCTCGACCCGTCAGGCTAGGCAGGAGGCCCCGGCCTTGCACATCGACATCATCACCATTTTTCCTGAGTACTTTGCCCCGCTGGGGGTGTCGCTGATCGGCAAGGCGGCGCGGCGCGGCAAGATCTCGTTCGGAGTCCATGACCTGCGGGCGTGGACGCACGATGTACATCACTCGGTCGATGACGCGCCGTTCGGCGGCGGCCCTGGCATGATCATGAAGCCGGAGCCGTGGGGCGAGGCGCTGGACGCGGTGCTCCCGGCGGGCGGATCGGGGCGCCTGGTGATCCCGAGCCCGGCCGGGGTTCCGTTCACGCAGGCCACAGCAGTTCAGTATGCGGCGCAGTACCGGCTCATTTTCGCCTGCGGCCGGTATGAGGGGATCGATGCGCGGGTGGCGCAGGACGCTCGCTCCAGGATCGCCGTCGACGAGGTGAGCATCGGTGACTACGTGCTCGCCGGTGCTGAGGCCGCCGTACTCGTGATGATCGAGGCGGTCTGCAGGCTGCTGCCTGGTGTCATCGGAAATGCTGACTCAACGGCCGACGACTCGTTCGGCGACGGCACCGGGCCCGGCCTCCTCGAGGGGCCTTCGTATACCAGGCCCAGGGTCTGGCGCGGCCGCGAGGTGCCGTCTGTCCTGCTGTCCGGTGACCACGCGGCGATCGCGAGGTGGCGCCGTGATGCCGCGCTCCGCACCACCGTGGCGAACCGCCCGGACCTCGCGGCCAGGCTGGCCGCGCGGCGGCGCCGGGACGCTGCCAGCGGCCGGGCAGGCGGCTGCGGCGCAGCTCGACGCGCGTGACCGGCAGGTGCTGTCGGAGACTGGCTTTCCGGTCAGTGACGAAGATGTGGCACACTGAAAGCCGTTGCCCCACCCGCGAGACCCAGTCTGCAGGGGCGTAGCCGGGCCCCTCCCGGCGCCAAACTGACCGAACCAGCGCGTCCGCAGGCGTGCGCGTAAAGACCATCGAGGAAACCACAGCGATGCACACCGCGATTGCCGAGCTGGAGCAGGCGCAGATCCGATCCGACATCCCGGATTTCCGGCCGGGTGACACGCTGAAGGTGCACGTGCGGGTCGTGGAGGGCAGCCGGTCCAGGATCCAGGTCTTCCAGGGCGTGGCCATCCGCCGGCAGGGCGGCGGCGCGCGCGAGACCTTCACCGTCCGCAAGGTCAGCTACGGCGTCGGCGTCGAGCGGACGTTTCCCGTGCACAGCCCTTCGCTGGACCGGATCGAGGTAGTGACAAGGGGCCAGGTCCGCCGCGCCAAGCTCTACTACCTCCGCGCGCTTCGCGGCCGTGCCGCCCGGATCAAGGAGCGCCGCGAACAGTCGACCCGCTAAGCGGACGCGCTGCGATGGCCGGACCTGCGCTGGCTGGGATCGGGGCCGTGCCAGTGGATGCCCCGACTCACCCTCGCGTGACCACGCTGACCGGCAATCGGGCAGCGGACGGCGCTAGGCTCAAAGCCGATGACTGATGACGACCGCGCCCACGAGTCCGCTCTGACTGACGCGCACGGGCCAGGCTGGCCGGGCGGCGAGCCAGCTGCGACCGAGCCGGGTCAGGAACGGAAAGGCTCGCCGATGGCAGGCACGGCCGCGCAGGACGACACGGCGGACGAGGACATCGCCGAGAAGGAGCCCCGGAAGTCCAGGTCGTTCTGGCGCGAGCTGCCGGTCCTGATCGTGGTCGCCCTGGTGATCGCGCTTCTGATCAAGTCATTCGTCGTCCAGGCGTTCTACATACCGTCGTCATCGATGGAGAACACGCTCGACATCGGCGACAAGGTACTCGTGAACAAGCTCGTCTATCATTTCCGCAGCATCCAGCCCGGCGACATCATCGTCTTCAACGGGTCTGGATCATGGGATCAGGCCGCTGCCCCGGCCGCCTCAAGTTCCAACCCGGTCGCCCGCCTCTACGACGCGACTGTCGTCCCGCTGTTCCATTCGATTGTCGGGCTGTTCGGCACCGCCCCGGGCCAGCATGACTACATCAAGCGCGTGATCGGGGTCCCGGGCGACCACGTCGCGTGCTGCAACGCTCACGGCCAGGTGACCGTGAACGGCGTAGCCCTGCACGAAAGCGCCTACCTCTTTCCCGGGAACATCCCGTCAAGCTCGCCGTTCAGCCTTACAGTCCCGCCTGGCCGGCTGTGGGTCATGGGCGATCACCGCGCCGTGTCGTGTGACTCCAGGTGCCACCTAGGCGATCCGGGTGGCGGCACCATCCCGGAAAGCCAGGTAGTCGGGCGTGCCTTCATGATTGTCTGGCCGCCAAGCCGATGGCGGGTCCTGCCGATCCCCGCAACCTTCTCCCAGCCCGGCGTTGACCAGCCCCGGGGTGCCGCACTGAGCCACACCGGGCCAGCCGCGCCGTACCTCCCGCTCGGGGCCGGATTCGCTGGTGCTGTGCCGCTGACGTGGCTGCAGCGCAGGCTGCGCCGGCGGCTGAGGCGCCGGTGACGCCGTGCAGGTGCCCGCATGGCGGCATCCGGGCTACACGCCCCGGCGCACCGCAGGCCTGACCGGTTACGAGCGCGTCCTGGCAAGGGCCGGGCTGGCGCCGGTAGCCGGGATCGACGAGGCAGGCCGCGGCGCGTGCGCGGGACCTCTGGTGGTGGCCGCTGTTGCGCTCGATCCCCGCCGGGTGTCGCGCTGCACCGAGCTGGCCGATTCGAAGATGCTGTCCGCGCCGGTCCGCGAGACGGCCTATCAGCAGGTCATGGAGTCCGCTCTGGCATGGAATGTCGTCGTGATCCCGCCCGGCGACATCGACCGGATCGGCTTGCACGTGTGCAATGTGACCGGGATGCGCCGCGCGCTTGCCGGGCTGGCCGCCACGCCTGGTTACGTGCTCACCGACGGGTTCCCGGTGCGCGGCCTTGCCGTTCCGGCGCTGGCCATGTGGAAGGGGGATCAGGTGGCCGCCTGCGTGGCTGCAGCCTCTGTTGTCGCCAAGGTGACCAGGGACAGGATCCTGAAAGGCCTGCACGCCGAGTACCCTCAGTATGGTTTCGCCCGGCATAAGGGATATTCCACCCGCGGCCACATGCGGGCCCTGGCCGAGCACGGTCCGTGCCCTGAGCACCGGATGTCGTTCGCCAACGTGATCGGGGTGGCGCGCGGGGACGCGGAACTCCCGCCTGGCGTGGAGCTGCAGATACCTCCGTCCGACTCGGAGGTACCTCCAGATGAGCGGGCTGAGGCGCTGGTCGGCGCCGGGCCGGGCAGCTAACCCGCAGAATGGTCCTATCGTTGACCTCATTCGGATCGTCCGGCGGGGCACGGGTCGTCCCCGCCGGCGCCTGGCGAGCGCCGGAGACGGCGGCGGCCGCAGGCCGCTGCCGCGAGAACGCGACGCTGGAGCGGAGGGGAGCACATGAGCGCTGAGGATCTCGAGAAGTACGAGACGGAGATGGAGCTGCAGCTCTATCGCGAGTACCGCGACGTGGTAGGGCTGTTCAGCCACGTGGTCGAGACCGAGCGCAGGTTCTACCTCACCAACGCGGTCGAGCTCAACGTGCGCACGGCCGACAACGGCGAGGTGTTCTTCGAAGTGATCATGCAGGATGCCTGGGTGTGGGATATGTACCGGCCCGCCCGGTTCGTCAAGAACGTCCGCGTGGTCACCTTCAAGGACGTGAACGTCGAGGAGCTGGCCAAGAGCGACCTGCAGGTTCCTGAGGAGAAGTAGGGTTTCCGGCGCGCGTCAGGCTGCGGGCAGAGCCCGTCAGGTTTATTTACTGTCAAAATACTTGTTGATACCGTGCCCGGCATGGACGACCCAGGGCCCGCCGAATTCGCCACTCCTACCCTGATGCGCGCCGCGCGCGGCGCGTACGCCAGCTCCATCCGGGCGCAGTTGCACTCCGTCGGCATCGACGACCTGCCGAGGAACGGCGCGTTCATCCTGGCCGGGATCGACACCACGGGCGGCCCCAGGCAGGATCTGCCGTCCGATCTCGGCGTCACCAAGCAGGCCGTGAGCCAGGTCATCGACACCCTGGTGAACCGGCGCTATCTCAACCGGAATACCGATCCTGGCGACCGCCGCCGGATCACCCTGGAGCTGACCGAGCGCGGGCAGCAGGTCGTCGAGGCCGTGCTGCGCGGCGTGCAGGCGGTCGACGTCCAGCTGCGTGAGCGAGTACCGGCCGACCAGATCGACGCCATGCGATCCGCTCTCCTCGCCCTAGCCAGCATCAGGAACGCCAGCTTCGCTACCGGAGCCGGGAGACGCCGGCAGGCCCGCCAGCTCTGCCGCTTCAGCCCGATCTTCCCGGTACGGGACCTGGCCGCCGGCCTGGCCCACTACTCGGCACTCGGCTTCGAGACTGTCTCCTACGCTGACGGCAGCGAGTACGGGTTCGCCGACCGCGATGGCGTCGGACTGCACCTGGCCGCCCACCCCGGCCACGATCCTGCGCGCAACGCAGCATCGGCGTATCTGTACGTGCGCGACGCCGATGCCCTCTACGACGAGTGGAGCCGGCCGGGCATCGGCGGTCGTACCCGCCCGGTCGGCCCGACGCCCTACCGGCTCCGTGAGGGCTCCCACACCGACCCGGACGGGAACCTGATCCGGTTCGGCTCGCCCGTGGCGGACTGGCCCGGCGACTAGTAGCCGGGATTCCCGGCGGGCGCGCGGGCTCCGGGGTGAGCCGGGCTGCGCGGTCGCCGGCAGCGGCGGGCCATCCAATCAGCCGGTTCTGACAGTTCAGCGGCACCGTCCACGCTCCGGGTCGGCCGGCCGCAGGCTCGCACAGCCGCCGCGACGGCCCGGCGAGCGGCCACCCGCCTCCGCCAGGCTCACAGGCGGAGGTGGTGAGGTTGAACGCCAAGGATGCCCTCGGCAGGAAAGGCGAGCAGGCTGCGGCGGAGCACCTGCAGCGAGCCGGGTTCCGGATTCTGGACCGCAACTGGCGGTGCGCCGACGGAGAGCTCGACATAGTCGCCGCGGAACGCAGGGTGCTGGTCATCTGCGAGGTGAAGACCCGCTCGGGAACCAGGTTCGGGAGCCCGCTCGAGGCGATCACGAGGCAGAAACGGAGCCGGCTGCGCCGGCTGGCGGTCCGTTGGGTGATCGCGCACGGAGTGCTCTTCGACGAGGTACGCATCGACGTCATCGGCGTGCTGACGAGCCCATCGGGCGGCTTCACGATCGAGCACGCCCGGGGGGTGGGATAGATGTCCCTGGCCCGCGCCCACGCCATCGCCCTAGTCGGCGTGCAGGGTCATCCGGTCGAGATTGAGGTGGACATCGAGAACGGACTGGTCGGGCTCATGCTGGTGGGGCTGCCTGACACGGCGCTTCGGGAGGCCCGAGACCGGATCCGGTCGGCGATCGTCAACAGCAAGGAGCACTGGCCGCAGCGCAGGATCACCGTGGGCCTTTCCCCGGCCAGCCTGCCCAAGCGCGGCAGCGGATTCGACCTCGGCATCGCAATAGCAATTCTGTGCGCTGCCGGCGCCGCTCCCGCCGCAGGCCTGCGGGACGTGGTGTTCCTCGGCGAGCTCGGGCTCGATGGCCGCGCCCGGCCGGTGCCCGGCGTGCTGCCTGCGGCGGCGGCAGCGGCCGCCGCCGGCTTCCCGACGGTCGCGGTGCCCGCCCGGAACGCGCCGGAGGCCCTGCTCGTCCCCGGGCTGCGGGTGCTGGCGGTGCCTAGCCTGGGCTCGCTGCTGGCCTGGCTGCGCGGCCAGCCGCCGCCAGCGGGGACGGCGCAGCTGGAGGTGGCGGAGGGCGGCACCGCGCCGCCCGCGGGGCTGGCCGCGGCATCCGGTCAGGATCAGGGCCATCGCCGTGATCTGGCGGATGTCGTCGGGCAGCCCGCCGCAAGGCGGGCCGCGGAGATATCCGCGGCAGGCGGCCACCACCTGCTGCTGGTCGGGCCACCAGGGGCGGGCAAGACGATGCTGGCTGAGCGACTGCCCACCGTGCTGCCCCCGCTGGAGCCCGCCGCCGCGCTGGAGGTTACCTCGATCCACTCGGTCGCGGGAACGCTGCCTGATGGTCGGCCGCTGGTGACCGAGCCGCCGTTCTGCGCGCCGCATCACACCGCGACCAAGGCCGCGATCGTGGGCGGCGGCAGCGGGACCATCAGGCCTGGCGCTGCCTCGCTGGCCCACCACGGCTGCCTGTTCCTCGATGAAGCACCCGAGTTCTCGAGGGACGTCCTTGATGCGCTCCGCCAGCCGCTGGAGTCCGGCGAGGTGGTGGTGGCCAGATCCGGGCTGACGGCACGGTTCCCGGCTAGGTTCACCCTGGTCCTGGCCGCGAATCCGTGCCCGTGCGCGAGGGCCTCGTCCGCCAGGTCGGCCTGCGAGTGCACGCCCTGGGTGCGCCGCAGGTACCTGGCCAGGCTGTCCGGGCCGCTGCTTGACCGGGTGGACATGAAAGTGGAATTCTTGCCGGTCGGACGGGCTGAGCTGCTTAGTGACCGCCGCTTCACCGAGCCGAGTTCCGTCGTGGCCGAGCGGGTCGTCCTGGCCAGGCAGCGGGCCGGGGTCCGGCTGAAAGGCACCTGCTGGAGGCTGAACGCGCAGATTCCCGGCTGCGAGCTGCGCCGCAGCTACCGGCCCGCTTCAGGTGCGCTTGCCCCGCTTGAACGCGCTATGGACATCGGCGAGATCAGCGCGCGGGGGGTTGACCGGGTGATCCGGCTGGCCTGGACTGTTGCCGACCTCGCCGGTGTCAGCCGGCCGACGGCCGCTGAGGTGAGCTACGCGCTTGGGCTGTGGCTGGGGGCGGCCCGGTGACTGTCCCAGGCAACGACGAGCGATTCGCGCGGATCGCGCTGAGCTGCGTGACCGATCCAGGTGATCCGGTGCTCGGCGCGTTGCTGCGCGCCTGCAGCCCCGCGGAGGTACTCGCCGCTATTTGCGCCGGGCAAGCGCCGGAGTCGGTAGCCGCCGAGCCGGGACAAGAGCCCGCGATCCGCGGCGTGCGGCGGGCGCTGGAGCGCTGGGCGGCGCGGGTGGGCTCAGTGCCCACCGAATCCAGGATCGCGGCGTGGCGCCGCAATGGCATCCGGATTGTCTGTCCGGGAGACCCGGAATGGCCGACCCAGCTCGACGCGCTCGGCGATGCGCGTCCCGTCCTGCTGTGGGTCAAGGGCAGCACCGACCTGCGCTACGCCTGCCTGCGCTCAGTGTCGGTGGTCGGGGCGCGCGCGGCTACCAGTTACGGCGCGCATGTGTGCGCGGAGATGGCGGCTGTGCTGGCCGAGCGCGGCTGGGCCATCGTCTCCGGCGGTGCTTACGGCATCGACGCCGACGCGCACCGCGGCGCGCTCGCGGTCCGCGGTACCACCATCGCGGTGCTGGCCAGCGGGCTCAGCTACGGGTACCCGCGCGGGCACAGCGAGCTGTTCAGCGCGATCGCAGGCAACGGCGCGCTGGTCAGCGAATGGCCACCCGACCGGGCCCCCACCAAGCCGGGGTTCCTGATCCGCAACCGCCTGATCGCGGCCGCAAGCCGCGGCACCGTGGTGGTCGAGGCCGCGCTACGCAGCGGCGCGCTGAGCACGGCGAAGCACGCCTTCGACCTATGCCGGCCGCTGATGGCCGTGCCCGGGCCGGTGACCTCGGGGTTGTCGGCGGGATGTCACGAGATCATCAGGAACCGGGGAGCGGTCCTGGTCACCGACGCGCAGGATGTCCTTGAGCTGATCTCGCCCGCGGGTGACGGCCTGGCAGAGCCGAGAAGGGGCCCGGCGGTCCCGCGGGACGCGCTGGACCGGGAGTCGGCGGCAGTGCTGGAGGCGGTTCCGGCACGAGGCGGCCGCGGGCCTGCGCAGATCGCCGCATCGGCGGGGGTCGGCCTGGACGCCGTGATGCGCTGCCTCGGGCTGCTTGCCGCTGCAGGCTTTATCGAGAGGTCAGCTACCGGCTGGCGGATAAATCGGAAACGGTGACCGCCTGCCAGCCGGCCGACGCGGCTGGCCATGTCGCCGCCGGTCTCCATGACTACCATGGCGCTGGCCCGGTTCCATCGGCCGGCCGGTCCGGATGAAACAACGTGAAGTGCTGCGGGTGGCGTCCCGAAATAGCTGATGGCTCTGGGGCAGGATGGGTCGGGTGACGGACGATGACCTGCTGCCAGATGCGGTCGCTGAGCTGTATGCGTCCGACCCCGATGAGTTCATCAAACGCCGCGGCGTTCTCGCTGCCCAGGCCCGCGAGGCGGGCGCGCCCAGGGTGGCGAAGCAGATCGCCGGGCTGCGGAAGCCCACCCGGTCGGCCTGGACCGTGAACCAGCTGGCCCGCGCGGAGCCTTGTTTGACGGCCCAGCTGGCTGAGCTGGGCGAGCAGCTTCGTGTCGCGCAGCTGTCCCTGGACGGCGCGGCCATCAGGGACCTGTCGCTGCGGCGGCGCCAGCTGATCGACTCCCTGGCCCGCCGGGCGTTCAAGGTTTCCGGTCAGCACTCACCGCCCGCGGCGCTCAGGGAAGAGGTGGCCGCTACCCTCCGCGCGGCGCTGGCCGATCCGCGGGTCGCCGAGCGGCTGCAGGCGGGTGCCCTGGAGCGGGCGGCCCGCCGCGATGGCTTCGGCACCGCCGGGGCACCGGTCCTCACCCTCGTGCAGTCGTCTCCGGCCGGGCGCCGCCTCCGGCCCGCGGACGGCGCGGCGGCGGCCCGGGCCAGCTACGGCGCGGCGGCGGCCCGGGCCAGCAACGGCGCGGCGGCGGCCCGGGCCAGCAACGGCGCGGCCGCGGCCCGGGCCAGCAACGGCGCGGCGGCGGCCCGGGCCAGCAACGGCGCGGCCGCGACGCCGGCCGCTGCCGCCGCGGCGAGGGTCCCGGCCCGGCCGGCGAAGGCGGTCGAGCTGGCAGCCGCGCGAGCGAAGGCGGAACGGGAACGCCGCCATCAGGCCATCACCGAGGCCGAACGGACAGTCGCCGATGCCGACTGGGCCCTCGACGCCGCGGCCAGGGCCGAGCAAAAGCAGGAGTCTGCCGTCCGGGCGCTGGAAGAACAGCTTGCCGATGCCCGGCACCGCCTCGCCGGCGCCAGGCTCAGTACCCGCCACGCAAGAACGGCCCAGCGCCAGGCCAGCCAGGCGCTCGACCGGCTGCGGAAGTAGCCCGCCCGGCTCCGCTCTGCCATTGCCCGGGCGCGAACCCGTGTCACCGTGCCGCCGGCCGCCTCGATGGCAGAAACTGGGCGCATGGATGTTTCGGCCATGGCGCCGCGGACGGCCCCGGAGCCTGCCGGCGCGCCGCCCGGCTGGCTCGATGAGCGGCTAACGGAGTTCCAGCGGCACCTGGCGGCCGGGCGCAGCATGTCCCCGCATACCGTCCGCGCTTATTCCGGCGACGCGAGATCCTTGCTCGAGCACGCTTGCCGCAATGGCCTCAGCGAACTGGGGGCGCTGGACATCGGCGCGATCAGGTCCTGGCTCGCAGCTGAGTACGCTGGCGGGCGAGCCCGTGCCACCCTGGCCCGCCGGGCGGCGGCGGCCCGGGCGTTTACCGCATTCGCGTGCTCCCGCGGCTGGCTCGCCGTCGATCCAGGATCGCTGCTGAAAAGCCCCAAGGCCGGCCGTCACCTTCCGCAGGTGCTCGCCCGCGAGCAGGTGAACGCCGTGCTCGCCGCTGCGGCCACCGCGTCCGCGGCGGCCGCATCCGCAGCGGCCGCGTCCGCAGCTGACAGGAGTGCAGCTGAATCGAGCGCCGACGGCGCGAACTGCGCTGTGCGCCTGGGCGGGCCCGGCGAGGACGAGCTTGCAGCAGTGATCGCGTGCCGGGACGCTGCGATCATGGAGCTGCTGTACGCATCCGGCATCAGAGTCAGCGAGCTGTGCGGGCTCGACATCGATGATGTCGATGGCGAGCGGCGCAGCGTCCGGGTGCTCGGCAAGGGCGGCAGAGAGCGGGCCGTGCCGACGGGCATTCCTGCCGTCCGGGCCATCGCGCGGTGGCACCAGGACGGGCGCCCCGCCCTCGTTACCGCGCGGTCCGGTGCCGCGCTATTCCTCGGCACGCGCGGCGGCCGCCTTGATCCGCGCACCGCGCGCCGGGTCGTGCACGCCAGGATCGCTGCCGCGGGGCCGGTCCCTGACACTGGCCCGCACGGACTGCGCCATACTGCCGCGACCCATCTGCTGGAGGGCGGCGCCGATCTCAGGAGCGTGCAGGAGATACTCGGTCACTCCTCGCTCGCGACAACCCAGATCTACACCCATGTATCGGTGGAGCGCCTGTTGTCCGCGTATCGCCAGGCGCACCCGCGGGCGTGACCATGCGGTCGGGTCATGCGACATAGCCACGGGAGCGGCCGTTGCACGCAGCGGAGCCGGCATCTAACAGGCACGGGCATGTAGACTACGCAAGGCCGCCAGGGCGTTTCGGGGAAGCCCGTACCCGCCCGGCGCAAAATTCGCGCGTCCGCTTGCCACACGGGAGGCCGTCATGGCTCTCAGCGGAACGTAGCTCACCGGTCCGCGGGATTCTTATCCCGCGGTGAGCGCGTTCGGACGCCAGGGAATAACCGGACGCACCCCAGATCACGGTGGGTGCATGAGAGGAAGGGGACACCGGTATGGCACCGGTCGTCACCATGCGGCAGCTGCTCGAGAGCGGCGTTCATTTTGGTCATCAGACCCGGCGCTGGAACCCGAAGATGAAGCGGTTCATCCTGACCGAGCGCAACGGGATCTACATCATCGATCTCCAGCAGTCGCTGGACTTCATCGACCGCGCGTATGAGTTCATCAAGGAGACCGTCGCGCACGGCGGCTCCGTCCTGTACGTCGGCACCAAGAAGCAGGCTCAGGAGGCAAT
The DNA here is from genome assembly GCA_963774825.1 of uncultured Actinomycetes bacterium. Lineage (GTDB taxonomy): Bacteria > Actinomycetota > Actinomycetes > Streptosporangiales > Streptosporangiaceae > DATBGO01. The sequence continues at coordinate 93,344 of CAVZGW010000015.1, forward strand.
CGCCGAGCAGGCTCGCAGGGTCGGGATGCCGTTCGTGAACCAGCGCTGGCTGGGCGGGATGCTGACCAACTTCGCGACCGTCTACAAGCGGCTGCAGCGGCTCAAGGAACTGGAAGAGATCGATTTCGATGACGTGGCTAATTCCGGCCTCACCAAGAAGGAGCTCCTGCACCTGAGGCGGGAGCGGGACAAGCTTGAGCGGTCGCTGGGCGGGATCAGGGACATGGCCCGGGTGCCAAGCGCGCTCTGGGTGGTCGACACGAAAAAGGAGCACATCGCGGTCAGCGAGGCCCGCAAGCTGGGCATTCCGGTGATTGCCATCCTGGACACCAACTGTGACCCGGACGAGGTGACCTATCCGGTGCCGGGCAACGACGACGCGATCCGCAGCGTCGCACTGCTCACCCGGGTGGTCGCGGACGCGGTCGCGGACGGTTTGATCGCCCGGGCAGGCGCCGCCGCTGGCGAGGAGAAGCCCTCCGCCGCAGCCGACGGAATGCTAGGTACCGAGGAGCCGCTTGCCGAGTGGGAGCGGGCGCTGCTCGAGCGCACGGCCACCGACGGTGCCGCGGATGCGAGCGTCGGCGCGGCTGCAGCTGCAAACGGCGCGGCTGCTGAGACTGCGGCCAGCGGCGCTGCGGCAGCCACGGATTCGGCGCTCGCAGCGAGCGCGGCGCCGGCGGGCCAGGCAGCACCGGCGGGCCAGGCAGCACCGGCGGGCCAGGCAGCACCGGCGGGCCAGGCGGCACCGGCGGGCCAGGCAGCACCGGCGGGCCAGGCAGCACCGGCGGGCCAGGCAGCACCGGCGGGCCAGGCGGCACCGGCGGACCAGGCGGCACCGGCGGACCAGGCGGCACTGGCGGGCCAGGCGGCACGGGCGGACCAGGCAGCACCGGCGGGCCAGGCAGCGCCAGCGGACGCCGCACCCACGGACCAGGCAGCGCCAGCGGACGCCGCACCCGCGGCAGGCGCCGCGCAGGCAGCTGACAGTGCGACCGCGGATGACGCGGCACCCGCTCAGGCTGACGGCGGGGCGGCGCCGGAATCGGCCTGACCGGCCCCCGGTCGGCAGGCGCCGGCTCGGCCACATGAAGCCGGGCCGGCCGCCCGTGACGAGAAAGACGAGAGATGAGGACATGGATTACAGCGCTGCAGACGTGAAGCGGCTTCGTGAGGTGTCCGGCGCCGGCATGCTCGACTGCAAGAACGCCTTGGTGGAGGCCGCTGATTTCGAGGCTGCCATGGAGCTGCTGCGCCGCAAGGGTGCCAAGGACGTCGGCAAGCGGGCCGGCCGGACCGCGGCGAATGGCCTAGTCACCGCCGAGCTCGACGATAATCGCTCCGGCGTGCTCGTAGAGCTCAATTGCGAGACCGATTTTGTTGCCAAGACGGACCTTTTCCAGCAGGTGGCCGCCGACATCGCAAGGTCGGCGCTGGCCGCGGGCGCGGCAGACCGGCTGACCGTGCTCGGCCTCGAGGTACGGCCAGGCCAGACCGCGACGGTGCTGATCGAGGAGGCCAGCTCCTCGCTGAAGGAGAAGCTCGAGCTCGGCCGGTTTGCCAGGTTCGAAGGCGGCTACGTGACGAGCTATCTTCACAAGTCAGACCCCGCCCTGCCGCCGACGCTCGGCGTGCTCGTCCAGCTCGACAAGGACGCCCCCGACGTCGGGCAGGACATCGCGCACCAGGTCGCTGCCATGCGGCCGCGCTACGTCACCCGGGATGAGGTGCCCGAGGACGTGCTGGCCAATGAGCGCAGGATCGCCGAGCAGATCACCCGTGACGAGGGCAAGCCGGAGCAGGCCATCGGCAAGATCGTCGAGGGCCGCGTGAACGCGTTCCTGAAGGACATCGTGCTCGTCGACCAGGCGTCCGTAAGGGACCAGAAGAAGGCCGTCAGGCAGCTGCTTGCCGACCACGATGTCAGCGTGCGCGGGTTTGCCCGGTTCCAGATCGGCCAGGCCGGCTGAACCGGATCGGACACTGAGCCCGATCGGACACTGAGCCCGATCGGACACAAGGAGCAAGGCCAGAGAAAGGAAGCGCCCTGTGCAGGACCGCACCACGGGCCAGAACCGCGGCCCTGCGAATGGCTCTGGTACCGCGAGCGGCATCAGCACGGCGGATCGGCTCGCCGAAGCTGATGATGCCCACCCCCCCTGGCGCCGTGTGGTGGTCAAGCTATCCGGTGAGGCGTTCTCCGGGGATGAGCCCCTCGGCATCTCGCCCGACGTCGTGTACCACATCGCGAAGGAGATCGTGTCGGCAGTTGCCGAGGGGGTCGAGGTTGCGGCCGTAGTGGGCGGCGGCAACATGTTCCGCGGCAAGGTGATGGCCGAGCGCGGAATCGACCGGGCCCGGGCCGACTACATGGGCATGCTGGGCACTGTGATCAACTGCCTTGCCCTCCAGGACGTGCTGGAGAAGCTGGGAGTCGAGACCAGGGTGCAGACAGCTATCACCATGGGCCAGGTCGCCGAGCCCTATATACCCCGGAAAGCGATCCGGCACCTGGAGAAGGGCCGCGTGGTGATCTTCGGCGCCGGCTTGGGCGCGCCCTTCTTCTCCACGGACACCTGCGCCGCGCAGCGCGCCCTGGAGATCGGAGCCCAGGCCGTCCTCAAGGGAACCAAGGTGGACGGGGTCTACGACGCGGATCCGCACCAGATACCGGGTGCGAGGCGCTTCCACCGGCTGGATTACAGTGAGGTCCTTCAACGCGAGCTGCGGGTGATGGACGCCACGGCGGTGAGCCTGTGCATGGACAATAACCTGCCGATCGTGGTCTTTGACCTGATGGGCGAGGGTAACGTCGCCCGGGTGGTGCGGGGTGAGCGGATCGGCACCCTGGTGAGCCGGTTCGGCCGATAATGGGGCGCGACTTCGCACGACTGACCGGGTTGGGAGCACCATGGAAGCATGCGGGCGGGCCCGACGGCGCGCCCGGGGAGGCTAACGGACCACAGGAGCCGCAGTGATTGACGACACCCTCCTCGAGGCTGAGGAGAAGATGGAGAAGGCCGTAGTCGTCGCCAAGGAGGAATTCGGCGGCATCCGCACTGGACGTGCGCATCCTGCGATGTTCAATAAGATCACAGCGGAGTACTACGGAACCCAGACGCCGGTGAACCAGCTCGCTTCCTTTCATATGCCCGAGCCGCGGATGGTGGTCATCCAGCCGTTCGACAAGTCGTCACTGCAGGCGATTGAGAAGGCGATAAGGAACTCAGACCTCGGGGTGAACCCGTCCAACGACGGTGCGCTCATCAGGGTAGTCCTCCCTGAGCTTTCCGAGGAGCGCAGGCGGGAATTCATCAAGATCGCGCGGCATAAGGCGGAGGACAGCAGGGTGTCCATCCGCAACATCCGCCGGCACGCCAAGGACTCGCTCGACAAGCTGGTCAAGAACGGCGACGCAGGCGAAGACGACGGCCGGCGGGCCGAGCGGGAGCTCGACGACCTCACGCACTCATACGTCGGCCAGGTCGACGAGCTACTCAGGCATAAGGAAACCGAGCTGCTTGAGGTTTAGCCGGTTCCCGGCCAGTCGGCCGCGCCGGAGCGGAGGGGTGTGCACGCTCACAAGGACCGCCCAGGCGCCGCTCCAGCTAACGGGGCGCAGCGCCCGGTCGCGGCCGGGAAGCCAGATGCCAGAGCGCCGGAGGCCGGGCAGCCAGATGCCAGCGCGCCGGAGGCCGGGCAGGCCAGCGAGCCAGAGGCCAGCGAGCCAGAGGTCAGCGAGCCGGAGGCCGGGCAGGCCAGCGAGCCGGAGGCCGGGCAGGCCAGCGAGCCAGAGGCCAGCGAGCCAGAGGCCAGCGCGCCGGAGGCCGGGCAGCCGGAGGCCGCCGATCCGGAGGCCGGGCAGCCGGAGGCCGGGCAGCCGGAGGCCGGGCAGCCGGAGGCCGGGCAGCCGGAGGCCGGGCAGCCGGAGGCCGCCGATCCGGAGGCCGCCGATCCGGAGGCCGGGCAGCCGGAGGCCAGGCGGCCCGGCCGCACCAGGGCGATCCGGGTGAGCGAGCGAAAGCCGATCTCCGCGGGCCGCAATCTCCCGGCGGCCGTCGCGGTCGGCTGCTTTCTCGGGGCGCTGGTGCTCGTCACCCTCTTCACCGTCAAGGTCACGTTCCTTGCCTATGTGGGCATCGTCGTCATAATCGCGCTGTGGGAGCTGAGCCGTGCCCTGGGCACCCGGGGCATCCGGCTGCCGCTAGTTCCGGTCATGGTCGGCGGAGCCGCCATGTACACGCTGGCGTACTGGTACGGCGCGCAGGCGGCGTTGGCCGCGCTAGCCCTGTCGGTGGTCGCGCTGATGGCGTGGCGGCTGCCCGGCGGTGCCATCGGCTACCTTCGCGACCTGACCGCAGGGATATTCGCCCTGGCCTACCTGCCGTTGCTGGCTGTCTTCCTGGCGCTGATTCTCGCCAGGACCAACGGCGCGCGCCAGGCACTCATCTTCATCGTGCTGGCCATCTGCAGCGACATAGGAGGTTACGCCGCAGGTGTCCTGATCGGCAGGCACCCGCTGGCCAAGGCCATCAGCCCCAAGAAGACCTGGGAGGGCCTAGCGGGCTCGGTCGCCGCTTGTCTTGCGGCCGGGGGGATCCTGCTGCCGTGGCTGCTGTCCGCGCACGTCTGGCAGGGCCTTGTCCTCGGCGCGGCGGCGGCGGCCGCCGCGACCCTCGGTGACCTGGCCGAGTCGATGATCAAGCGGGACCTCCAGATCAAGGACATGGGCCACGTGCTGCCCGGGCACGGCGGCATCCTGGACAGGATCGACTCAATGCTCATCGTGGCGCCGGTGGTCTGGCTGCTGTTGACAGTGTTCGTCCCCGGCCATTAGCCCAGCCGGTTCTCGCTGCGGCGGTGCGCGGTGACCTGGCCCGTTAACCCGCAACCCAGCTGCGGCGCTGCGTGGCAAGCTCGGTGACCAGGCTGACGGGGCCTCGTTCGGTCGCCAGCACTCGCTCCCGTCCGCTGACGGGGATGATCCACAGCCACCTGACAGCTTCCGCATTGAACGAGAAACCGCCCAGGTCGGGGACTTCAGGCCCGATCAGGCCGCCGGGTTCGTCGAGCAGCAGGATGGCCTCGTGGCCGCCGCCAAGCGGAAAGGTCGCTGGCTCGTGATACCAGGGGATGGTGTGCCCGGCACCGAGCCAGCTGACTTCACGCCACGGATACTGGGCAAGCCACAAGAAGATCCGGGCGGCATCGTTGCTCGGTCGCGTCGTTGCTATGGCGAGCTCGATCCGCGGGGCCGCGTTCGGGTCATCACCCTGCTGCTCGACCACCGGCATTCGCTGGCAGCTCATTCCCACGGTGGATAGCACGGTGTAGGGCCGACGGGCCGTGGGCGGCCGTTCCGAGACGCCGACGAGCGGCTGCCGTCCGCCGCCGACATCCCAGTACCTGGCCCCGGGACCGAGCCTGGCGAGAAGGTGCCCGAGGACCGCCTGCTGGAAGCCGGCCCAGGCGCCCTCGTCCGCCCGCCACCGCCAGAACTCCGCCGCCTCCGCCGTCCTGGGCCCCAGGCCCTCCATCGCCTCGTCGAGCGACCAGCCGAACGGGGTCTGGCCGATTACGTCCCTGCTGTAGCCGGGCATCCCCTTAGCCACGCCGGACCAGCCAGGAAGCACGGCGAGCAGCTCACCACGGTCGAGCACCGCAGCGCCGTCGCCCTCCTCGAACCAGAGCGCCCGCAGGCTATCCGGCTCGACCAGCGGAGCGCCGTCCGGATGCTTGGTATGCGCGGCAGGCATCTCGGGAGCGAGGCCGGAGGTGAGCCTGGCCAGGTCGGTCACCTCCGGGGCGCGTCGATGGTTAGCGATCCAGGTGGCACCGATCGGGCCGGTTCGGTGATGCAGGTACGCGGCTGTGGTCGTGCCGTCGTACTCGACGACGACGCGTCGGCTGGCGTAGGGACTTTCGCTGTCCAGCAGGATCGTCGGCCGACCTGGCCAGGCGGATATCCTAGGCTGACCGGTCCCCCTGCGCGACGTCGGCATAGTAGCGAAATCTACTGATTTACGGCAGGCCAACGTTATTTATCCGCGGCATCGTTGCCGCTTTGCAGCCAGCGAGCGTGGCGCGCCGCGTCTAACCATACAGAACGGAGTACTGGTGCTAAGCCCGCGATCATCGGCGTCCGACGGCCCGGTGGTGACCATACAGGCCCGCCCGGACCGGCGCCGTGGCGGCGGGCGGCCGCGTCCGCCGGTGCATCTCGCCGACCTGGACACCGCGCAGCGGCGCTCGGCGGCAGCTGAACTCGGCGAGCGGCCGTTTCGCGCCGATCAGCTGTCCCGGCACTACTTCGGGCGCCTGACCGACGATCCCGCCGATATGACCGACCTTCCGGCTAGCGCCCGCGCTGCGCTGTCGGATGCCCTGCTGCCCCGGCTGCTCACTGCGGAGCGCGAGCTCAGCTGCGATCAGGGGCGGACCGTCAAGACGCTGTGGCGGGCATTCGACGGCGCCTACATCGAGTCGGTGCTGATGCGCTACCCAGGGCGCGTCACCATGTGCGTGTCCTCGCAGGCCGGATGCGGGATGGCCTGCCCGTTCTGCGCGACGGGGCAGGCCGGCCTGACCCGCAACCTGTCCGCGGCCGAGATCGTAACCCAGGTAGTCGCCGGGGCGAGGGCACTTGCCCGGGGCGAGGTGCCAGGGGGACCAGGCCGGGTATCCAACGTGGTGTTCATGGGGATGGGCGAGCCGCTTGCTAACTACGCCCAGGTGGTCGGTGCCGTGCGCCGGTTGACCGACCGCGTACCCGACGGCCTTGGCCTCTCCAGGCGCGCGATCACTGTCTCGACGGTGGGCCTGGTCCCGGCGATCGGCAGGCTCACCGGGGAAGGCCTGCCGGTCCGGCTCGCGGTCTCCCTGCATGCGCCGGATGACGGGCTGCGAGACGACCTCGTCCCGGTGAACAAGCGCTGGAAGGTCGATGAGGTGCTGAGCGCGGCGTGGGGATACGCGGCCGCCACCGGCAGGCGGGTGTCCATCGAGTACGCGCTCATCAGGGATGTCAACGACCAGCCCTGGCGGGCCGATGCACTTGGTCGCCTGCTCGCGGGCCGGCTGGCGCACGTCAATCTCATCCCGCTCAACCCCACGCCGGGGTCGAAGTGGACAGCATCGGATCCGGGCGTGATGGCTGAGTTCGAGGCGGTGCTCGCCGGCCACGGAGTCCCGGTGACGGTCCGGGATACCCGGGGCAGGCAGATTGACGGCGCATGCGGTCAGCTCGCGGCCTCCGGGAGCGGCAGGGTACCGGAATAGGACGCGCAGCCGACGCGCGCTGCAGGTACGTTGTCCGCCATGTCATGGAAGCGCGCGCTGGGCAGACGGTATCGGTATGCTGCCGCCGGCCTGGCCCACGGCGCCTGGCGGGTGGTTCAGCACGCAGGCACGATCACCGCGGATTCCGCGGCCGGCCGCAGGTTCGCGGCGTTCGGGCCGCGCTCGCTGATCGCCTTCCCGACGGGTGACTTGTTCGGGGAGACCTGGATCGAGATCGGCGATCAGACCATGATCGGCGCCAACGTGACGCTTTCCGCTGGCCTGATGCCCGGGCACGACCTGGGACCGAGCCCGGTGCTGCGGGTCGGCGACCGGTGCGTGATCGGGCGGGGAAGTCACATCATCGCGCACCACTCGCTGGTAATCGGGGACGACGTGTTCACCGGACCCTACGTCTACATCACCGACCAGAATCACACCTACACCGACACCGACACCCCCATTGGCCGCCAGTGGCCCGCGAACTCCGGCGTATCGATAGGCGCTGGCAGCTGGCTTGGCGCGGGCGCCGTGATCCTGCCGGGCGCGCAGATCGGCGCGAATGTGGTCGTGGGGGCAGGGTCAGTGGTCCGGGGACAGGTGCCCGATCACTGCGTTGTCGCTGGCGTTCCCGGCAGGATCGTCCGGGAATATGTGCCGGGGGAAGGCTGGTCCCGGCCTTCGCGACGCCCGGACTAAGCGCTTTGCCGACGGCGTCGTCACGATTCTGTCACGATGGATCAGGGGCAGCTGACGGCGAGCCGCGGGGGCGTGGCGGGTGCGGGCAGCAGGGCCGCCAGGAAGCCCGGTCAGAGCCGGGCGGAGCTGAGCGATGGGTAGTCAAGAGTGCAGGTGCAGGCACGAGATGACTTCGTAGCGACGGCGGCGTACCAGCCTGAGCCGGCGGCTGCGGCGGCTGCTCGCAAGTTCGTGCGCGAGACGCTGCTGTCCTGGCCGCTCCCGGGCCGCGCAGCCCGACAGGACACGCTCATCGACGATGCCGTCTTGCTGACCAGCGAGCTTGTCACCAACGCCGTTGTGCATGCCGGCACGTCCGTGCACGTCACGTGCAGGCTTTTCGGCGGGGCCGTGGAGATCGTGGTCCTGGACGGACGGCCCGCACAGCTGATCCCGGATCTGCGGCACGCGCCCGCAGATCCCGCCGAGCGCACCAGCGGCCGTGGCCTCCAGCTCCCTTCCGAGCTCGCATCGGCGTGGGGGGTGACGTACGCGCGCGCCGTCAAGGCAGTCTGGTTCCGGATCGGCCTGCCTGGTTTCGGTGCCGGAGCGGGGACCGAAGCGGGCGGCGACACTGAGGACGTGGCGAGCCGCGCCGGCATGCTGGCCAGGACGCGTATCACGGCGGACAGCGTGCCAGCCTGGGCTCGCAGGAACCTCACCAGGCTCGGGTACGAAGAGCTTCTCAACAGCACCGCAGAAGCCGGCCGTGCCGCCGTCGCGGCCGATGTCGCCTACATTCTTGACGCGGGCGAGGACGGCGAGCTGCGGGTTCGTGCTGTTGCCGGTGAGGGCCCGGCCCAGGCAGGCCCGGCCCAGGCAGGCCTGGCCCAGGAAGCCCTGGCCCAGGCAGGCCCGGCCCAGGTAGGCCCGGCCCAGGCAGGCCCGGCCCAGGCAGCTCCGGCCGAGGCAGGCCCGGCCCAGGCAGCCCAGGCCAGGGCGCTGGCCGGTGCCGCGCTGTCGCTGGTGACCGTTCCGCTTATCGTCGACGGCCGGGTAACCGGCGTGCTGACCGTTGCTGCTGCCGAGCCTGACAGGTTCGGCGAACAGGACGCGGCACGACTGCAGGAGCTAGCTGACCGGTCCGCTCCCGCCCTAGAGCGTGCCAGGCTTGGTGAGCTGGAGAATGGCCGGCGGGGCCGGGCGGAGTTTCTCGCCGAGGCAAGCGAGGAACTGTCGGTGAGCCTGGATGAGGCGAAGATCGCAGCCGTCGGTGCCCGGCTCGCTGTCGGTCACCTGGCGAAATGGTGCGCGGTGCTGATCGCCGACGAGGACAGGCCGATGCGGCTCGTGCATGCCGCACATGCCGACGCCTCGCGTATCAGGGATCTCGAGTGGCTGCTTGAGCGCGTCGACCCGCCCGGCGATCCGGTGCCTGATCGGCTGGTCCGCGGACGGCCGGCGGGCTGGCGGTGGCATCTGGAGCTGCCTGCCGGGTCCATAGGGAGCCGGCAGGCAGGATCACGTGCCCACGCGCTCAGGTTGCACCGCGGCCGGGCGGGGCGGCGCAGTCGGCCTGATGGACCGGAGCGGACACCGCTCTGCGCGGCCGAGCTAGCGGCGGATCACGTGTGGTGCTTCCCGCTCGATGCCGCTGACCAGACTCTCGGGCTGTTGGTCATCGGCGGTCCCGGGGAGAACTGGCCGCCCAGGGAGGCCAGAGAACTCGCCTCGGGTCTGGCCCGCAGGATCGCTGTTGCGCTCGACAATGCCGCGCGCAGTGCTGCGCGCCGGGTTGGCGCAATTGGCAAGGAGTTTCCGCACCGGGAGCAGGCGCTCCGGGGGGAGGCCCGCCAGGAGCTCCCGCGCCAGGAACTCCCGCGCCAGGAGCGCGCGCACCAGGACGATGCGTGCCGCGGGCCCGCGCGCCGTGGATCGGTTAGCCAGCCGTCGGTTAGCCAGCCGTCGGTTAGCCAGCCGTCGGTTAGCCAGCTCACACCAAGCCGACGGTTAGCCAAGCCGACGGTTAGCCAAGCCGACGGTTAGCCAGCCGTCGGCTGGCCAGGCGCCCGCCAGCCGTTAGCATGCTGCCTGCGCTCCTGCGTGCCGCCGAGCTGTGGCCTGAACACCTCGCCGCGCAGTGCCGCCTCGATGAGCTCGATGGAGCGCGCGGTTTCCACGAGCCTGCGGCCCTCGCTTCGGTAGGCGGCCAGGACTGCATCAAGGCCAGCGGGCCGCAGATCGCCGCCGAGCTCGGCGCGTGCGCAACGGTAACCATCGCGTGCGCCGGCCACGCACGCCGCCACATGGTGCCGGGCGAGCGCGGCGAGCGCGAGCGGGTGACGCCGCAGCACGCCGTGCAGCCGGTAGTCGGGCGGTGCCACGTCGAGCAGCCAGGCCACGGCGGTCTGCTCGAACTGCTCGCTGCCCGGCGGATGGACGCCGGCAGGCCAGCCGGGCGGAAGATAGGCTGCCACGATTTCAGGATATCTGCCATCGAACAGATGTTCCAGATAGCCGATCCTTCCTGCGTCAAGATCTTCCTTGGTGCACCGGTTCCGGTCCGCGCCAAGGCTCTCTCCGCAGCGGAACGCTGCCCGGGCCCGCGCCAGCCAGGTCAGCGCGCCGCACCCGGATGCTGACCACCGTGATGATGAGGGCAGCCAGCGCTATGCCCGATGCGACAAGGAAGCCACGGGAGATACCCGCGGCAAGGGCCTGCGAGTAGATCGATCCGGGCAGCCGGGCGCCCTGCCCGGCCAGCAGCACCGCGTGGCCGGACTTGGCGGCCGCCGCAGCGACAGCGACCTGGCTGCGGATGCTGTCCGCCACGGCCGACCAGGTCACGGTGCCGAGGGTGGCAAGCCCGATCGCGCCGCCGACCTGCTGGCCGGTGTTGAGCAGGCTGGAGGCCAGGCCGGAGTCCTCGTCGCGGACCCGGGCGAGCGCGACCAGCTGCAGCGGCACGAAAAGCAAGCCGAGACCGGACGCTTCGACCAGGATCGGGCCGAGCAGGCCGCCCACGTAGCTGCTGTGCACGCCGATGTGCGAGAACCAGTACATCCCTACGGTGGTGAGGGCGGCCCCGGCCAGCATCAGCGGCCTGGCACCGGTACGGGCGACCAGCTGGCTGACGATGCCTGAGACGACCACGATCGTGAGGGCGAACGGCAGGAAGGCCACGCCGGACCGCAGCGCGCTGTAACCAAGCACGTTCTGCACGAAGATCGTCAGGAAGAAGAAGATGCCGAACATGGCGGTCGCGAGCAGGAGCATGATCAGGTAGGCGCCCGACCGGTCACGGTTGGCCAGGATCCGCAGTGGCATCAGCGCGTGCCGGCTCCGCCGCTCGATGGCGACAAAGCTGACCAGCAGCACCACCGCTGCCGCAAGCGCCGCGACGACCTTGGTGTCGGTCCAGTGCGAGATACCGGCCTGGTCGGTGCTTGCGTTGGACAAGCCGTAAACAAGCAGCGCCACGCCGCCGGTACCGGTGATCGCCCCGGGCAGGTCGAAGCGCCCCCGGCGCCTGGCCGACTCGCCGAGCACGAACGGGGCGGCGGCCGCGACCACGATGCCGATCGGCACGTTGACGAAGAACACCCAACGCCAGGACAGGTAGGTGGTGAGCAGGCCGCCTGCGACGAGGCCGACCGCCGCGCCGCCACCACTCATCGCGGCGTACACTCCCATCGCCCGGTTGCGGGCCGGACCCTCCTCGAACGTCGTCGTGATCAGCGCGAGGGCGGTGGGCGCGATCAGCGCGCCGCCGACGCCCTGGATCGCCCGCGCGATGAGCAGCCATGCCTCGGAGGTCGCGAAGCCCCCGGCCAGCGACGCGCCCGAGAACAGCAGCAGCCCGACGACGAAGACCCTGCGGCGGCCGAGTAGGTCGCCGGCCCGGCCGCCGAGCAGCAGCAGGCCGCCGAAGGTGAGCGCGTACGCGGTGATCACCCACTCGAGGCCGTTTCCGGAGAAGCCGAGCGCCCGCTGGATGTGCGGCAGCGCGACATTCACGATGGTGGAGTCCAGCACGACCATCAGCTGCGCTGCGGCGATGACCACGAGCGCCAGGCCGAGATTGCGGGGCCCGCGGGCGGCGGGCGCGGCGCTGCGTTGCGCCGGCCGCGTGCCTGCGGACTGGGTCAGGGACATTTCAATTCTCCTAAGTACTGCTCGCCGGGGTGATGGCCGCGCCACGCGACCAGGCCCCGCTGTGCCGCCGGGGCGAGTACCTGACTCGCCCCGGCCGATCACCGCGGGGACCCGGCCCGGCGGCTGGTGACTTCGTTCTGGCTAGCCCGGCCTCACGCGTGCCGCTCGGACAGCTCGCGGCGCGCGGCCCGGGCACCTGTCGTCTGGCTGCCGGCGTGCTGGACGACAGCGGCATGCCGGGCTGACAGGCGCGCGCGCCGAACCAGCTTTGCACGCCGGTCCCGTGCCGCATCCGCTCGCATGTCCTTGATCTGGTCCGCGGCGATGGCGTTCATCATCGTCGGATACATGACTGCCTCCTCGTAGCCGCCGGGCTCCGGCCCGACTTCACTCAGATTTGTCGTAAGGCCCCGGCGGCCGCATCGGGTGGATGCCCTATCTCTGCGGCAGCAGCTGCCTTAGGCGCTGGAGCTGCGCGGGGGCGGCAAGCTAAGTCGCTGGAGCTGCGCGGGGCAGCGGGGCAGGCGCTGAAGCTGCGCCGCGGGCCGGGGTCAGGGCGCGAGGACGCCTCCAGCAGGATGTCCGGGCCGGACGCGGTGTCCCTGGCGCGCACCAGGACTGGCCTCTTGCGGGATTAACCCAGCACGAAAACGCGTTAATAACCAACCGGGAGCCACTCACGGCGCCGTTACCAGTGCCGCGGGCGACCAGCCTGGCCAGGCGGGTAAGCAGACGATTCTCGTTAAGCGCCTTAAGGCAATAAGCTGAACGGGCCGTCGCTGCCGGCGCCCACCCTGTCTATCTCGGAGTCTTGCCGCATGCCTGCCCCTACCGTCCACCTCGCGACCCGCGATGACCTGCGCAACGTCGCGATCGTCGCGCACGTCGACCATGGCAAGACGACGCTTGTCGACGCCATGCTCTGGCAGTCAGGGGCGTTCCGGGCGGGCGCGCATATCGCCGACCGGGTGATGGACTCCGGCGACCTGGAGCGGGAAAAGGGCATCACGATCCTGGCCAAGAACACGGCGGTGCAGCACGGCGGGCTAACCATCAATATCATTGATACGCCAGGGCACGCGGATTTCGGCGGCGAGGTAGAACGCGGGCTTTCGATGGTCGACGGCGTGCTGCTGCTCGTCGACGCCAGCGAGGGCCCGCTGCCGCAGACGAGGTTCGTGCTGCGCAAGACGCTGCAGGCGCGCCTGCCGGTGATCCTGGTCATCAACAAGGTGGACCGGCCGGACGCGCGGATCGCCGAGGTCGTGGACGCCTGCTATGAGCTGTTCATGGACCTGGACGCGTCCGAGGACCAGATCGAGTTCCCGATCGTGTACGCAAGCGCGCGGGCGGGCCGGGCGGCCCTGACGCCGCCCGCCGACGGCACCATGCCCGATTCGCCGGATCTGGAGCCGCTGTTCGCCACGCTCAGGGAAACCGTGCCGGCGCCCTCCTATGATCTCGAGGCACCGCTGCGGGCTCATGTCACGAACCTGGACGCCTCTTCTTACCTGGGGCGGATCGCGCTCTGCCGGGTATTCAGCGGCGAGATCACCAGGGGCCAGCAGGCGGCCTGGTGCCGCCGCGACGGCTCGATCGAGCGAGTGAAGATCACTGAGCTATTCAGAACGGAAGCCCTGGAGCGGGTCCCGGCGGCCAGCGCATCGGCCGGGGACATCATCGCGGTCGCCGGCATCAGCGAGATCATGATCGGCGAGACGCTGGCCGACCCCGATGACCCGCGGCCGCTGCCGCTGATCACCGTGGACGAACCAGCCATTTCCATGACGATCGGGGTGAACACCTCGCCGCTCGTCGGCCGCGAGAAGGGCTCTAAGGTCACCGCGCGGATGGTCCGGGACAGGCTGGACCGCGAACTGGTCGGCAACGTCTCGGTGCAGGTGCTGCCGACTGGCCGGCCGGACACCTGGGAGGTCCAGGGCCGCGGCGAGCTGGCCCTGGCCGTCCTGGTCGAGACCATGCGCAGGGAAGGTTACGAGCTGACCGTGGGCCGGCCGACGGTCGTCACCAGGGAGGTAGACGGTGCGCTGCACGAGCCGGTGGAGCGGCTCACCGTGGACGTGCCCGAGGAGTACCTGGGCACGGTCTCCTCGCTGCTGGCGCAGCGCAAGGGCCGGCTGGAGAACATGACCAACCACGGCACCGGCTGGGTCCGGATGGACTTCACGGTGCCCGCACGGGGGCTGATCGGGTTCCGCACCCAGTTCCTGACCGATACCCGCGGCACCGGCATCGCGCACCACGTGTTCGAGGGCTACGAGCCGTGGTCGGGCCCGATGCGGATGCGGCCCACCGGCTCGCTGGTGGCCGACCGTTCCGGCACGGCCACCCCGTACGCGATGTTCTCGCTGCAGGAGCGCGGCACGATGTTCGTGCAGCCGGGCACGGAGGTGTACGAGGGCATGATCGTCGGGGAGAACAGCCGGTCCGACGACATGGACGTGAACATTGCCAAGGAGCGGAAGCTGACCAACGTCCGGCAGTCCACCGGCGAGGAACTCGAGCGGCTGGTCCCGCCCCGGCTGCTGAGCCTGGAGCAGGCCCTGGAATTCTGCGCCGATGACGAGTGCGCGGAGGTGACACCGGGTACGGTCCGGCTGCGCAAGACGATGCTTGACGCCAAGGAACGGGGCCGGCAGCGCGCCCGCAGATCACGCCACGGCGAGTAGCGCGCCGGCAACCAGGTATGCTGATTCCTCCCCGGTTTGACCATTGTACGGTAAATCATTGGCTGTGCTGCTTTTGAATACCCGGAGCCTGGTGATCTGCTTTGGTCGATTTCAGCGGAGCGAGGACCCGGGGTCTGATGGGCCAGGTTGCGGGGGAGCGGGCGGGCGGGCTGCCTGCAGCCGCCCGATGGATGGCGGCAACCGCCACGATGGCGATTGCTCGCGAGCGTCCTGCTGATGCTCGTGGTGGCGGTGCTCGGGCCATCGGCGGCGGTGCCGAAGATCCCGGCTGCCGGCGGCTGGCCGGTCTATTTCGCCCACGCGCATCCCTCGGCGGTGGCGGTCGCTGTCCTCATCTGGCTGTCGGCGGTGACCGGCGGGATCGGCCTGACGCTTGGGCTGCTGGCGGTCCGGCGAGGCTGGCGGCCGTCGGCCCGGCGCCTGATCCTCGGCTCAATGCTGGCCGTCATCGCGCTGACGGTGACGCCGCCGGTCGGTTCCACGGACGTCCTGGATTATGCGGTGTACGGGCGGCTGGCCACGATGGATCACAGCCCGTACGTCGAGACTCCGCTGCAGCTGAGGAGGTCGGGCGACCCGATCGGCGCGATAGCGCCGCGCCCCTGGCAGACGCAGGTGTCCGTTTACGGCCCGGTGGCCACCGTAACCGAGCGGGCGGCGTCCGAGCTGGCCGGAACATCGGCCGCGCGGACTGTTTTCTGGCTCAAGGTGTGGAACGGGCTGGCTTACCTGGCGCTGGTGCTGGCGCTGGACCGGGCGCTGCGGTCGGCAAGCGCGCTGCGGGCGCGGGCGCACCTGCTCTGGTCCGTGAACCCGTTCATGCTTGTTCGCGGTGATGGCGGGCGGCCACGTGGACGGGCTGGCCGCCGCCGCGGGCGTGATCGGGCTACTGGTATTCCGTCGCATCGATGCCCGGCACGGGCTGGCGGCCGGCCTGCTAGTCGGGCTCTCAGTCGCGGTCAAGGCCCCGTTCGCGCTCTTCGGGGGCGGCCTGGCCTGGGCCTCCAGGCGTTCGCCGCGGACGCTCGCCGCGCTCGCGCTCGGCGCCGTCGCGGTCGCAGCACCCGCCTACGTCCTGGCCGGAAAGCCAGCGGTGACCACGCTGGTGGACCGCGCTCACAGCGCCGTTGCCCTCTATCAGCCGTGGCAGTTGCTGTACTACGTCGTCCACTGGTCCAACGTGAACCAGCCGACTGACGCCGTCGCGCTGATCGCAACCGTGCCGCTGGCCGTCCTGCTGCTCTGGCGGCTGCCAGCGGGCCTGCCCGGGCTGCCGGCGGTCCAGCCTGCGCTGGCGCTCACCTTGGCCTGGCTGATCTGCTCACCGCAGCAGCGGCCCTGGTTTGACGCGATGATCTTCCCGCTGCTCGCGCTGATGCCGGCCACCAGGCTGGACTGGATAGTCCTGCTCCGGGCGCTGGTCGCGACCGCGGCCGAGCTGCCAGGAGTCACGTACTACCCGTACCTGAGGCCGCCATGGCTGTCCACGACGGCGGACGTCATCTCCCGTGGCATCGCGCCAGCCGCCCTGACAGTGGCCGCCGCCGCGCTGCTGTACCTGTGCATCACCAACCGCTGGACGCGCGGCGGCCGGCCGGACGAGATGTCGCCTCTGCCAGCTGGAACCGCACGGACCGAGCACGACGCAGGTGGCGGACGGGGTCAGCTCGCTGGCCCGGATATAGCCGGCCGGCCGGCAACGTAGTGGCCGGGCCCTGTCCGGGCGGCTACTTGACGGACAGGTAGATGACGCTGGCCAGCCCGAATACGACGCAGTAGATCGCGAACGGGGTCAGCGTGCGGGTCTGGAAGTACCGGACCAGGAACCGCACCGACAGATAAGCACCGACCCCGGACAGCAGGCTGCCGACCAGGATCTGGCCGCGGATGCCGTTGCCAAGCGGGCCGGTCAGGTCGGGGACCTTGAGTACGCCAGCGGCCAGGATGACGGGCGTGGCCAGCAGGAAGGCGAACCTGGCCGCGTCCTCGCGGGACAGCCCGCGGAACATTCCGGCCACCATCGCGACGCCGTCCCTGCTGATGCCGGCCAGCAGCGCAAGGACCTGCGAGCTGCCGATGACCAGCGCCTCGACGAAGCCGACCTTGGTCAGGCGGCGATCCGACTGCACCGCCTCGGATATCTCCGCCTGCCGGACCGCGCGCTGGCCGGAGGCGTGCCCGGCGACGACGCGCGCGGACCGGTCAGCGATCTCCTCGCTCTCCTGCCGTTCCCGCGCGGCTTGCGCATCTGCGGCAAGCGATGCCCTGGTACGGAACCGCTCTCCGGCGTAGAGGATCAGGCCGTTGACGATCAGGAAGATCGCGGCCCTGATCGGCTTGCCGAACAGGACCCGGAACTCGTGCTCGAACACCACGCCGACCAGGCCGACCGGGATCGTGGCGAGGATGACCATCCAGGCCAGCTTCTGATCGACGGTCTCGACCCGGAGGCGGCGGATGGAACTGAAGAAGCCGCCGATGATCCGGATCCAGTCCCGCCAGAAATAGATCATCAGCGCAACGGCCGTCGCGACGTGCATTCCGACGATGAAGGCCAGGTACGGTGACTCGGGCTTGGCGACGTTCAGGTCGCTGGCCCAGCTCCCGCCGATCAGCGCCGGGATCAGCACGTTATGGCCGAGGCTGGAGACAGGGAAGAGCTCGGACACCCCCTGGATGAGCCCGACAACTATCGCCTCGGCATAGGTCAGATGCGACATGACAGCCTTTCGCTCCGCAGAGACACATCCCGGCCCGCGCCAGCAAGATTAACCACGCTGAACGGCTGGCTGCGGGCGACCCCGTGACCCAGGCGCGTCGGCGGGAACTAACCTGGCGGCACAGTCCCTGGTGATCATGGTCCTTGGATGTCCCGGCGACCGCCGGGCTCCGGGCGCGGCGCGTCCTGTCGGTCAGCGCTTGATGATCAACCTGACACTGGTTACTCAAGCTAATCAGTTTGCCGGCTGGCGTGACGAGTGTTCGGGAACGTCCATCGTGCCGGTTCGGGCCGCGCCCCCCGCGCGCGGAGGCAAGTGCCGGGCATCTCGGCCTGCAGGCAACCCTCCCGATGGGCGACTCGTTAGCCTTGACACCGCCGCCCAGCATCACGCTGTCGTGCCGTGTCAGACGATCACGGGCATGAGGCTGTGCCCGGACAGGGGAGTGCATGCGACGTCTCCAGCAGTCAGCCTGCTTGTTCGCCGTCCTCATCACGGCGGCCTGCGGATCGACCGCCCGGGCCGCGGCGCCGGCCCGGTCCGATCCGGCCTCAGCCGGCCGCAGCCCGCGTGCCCAGGTAAGCACCCAGCCGCAGGCCGCCCCGCCGAAGCCAGCCGCCCCGGCGAAGCCAAAGGTAATCGTCACGCACTACCGGACCGCCGACGGCTCGGTGCTGACGCTTGCATGGTTTCGCGGCGCGGTTACCTACCGGCTGCACAGCGGCAGCGTGGATCCTGGTCCGACTGCGCTGGCCATCGTGCGAGCCGGACCCAGGATCCGCGGCCTGGAGCGCCATCGGCTGCTGGCCGCCTTCAACGGCGGTTTCTTGCTGTCGGCCGGAGTCGGCGGCTTTGAGCAGGAGGACCATGTCATCAGGCCGCTCAGCAACGGGCTGGCCAGCCTCGTCATTGACTCCTCCGGTGCCGCGAGCATCGGAGCCTGGGGTTCCGGGCTGCCTCGGCCCGGCGAGTCGGTGTTCAGCGTCCGGCAGAATCTGCGGCTGCTCGTCCAGCACGGGCGCCCGAGCCGGGCCGCCGCCAACTGGCGAAGCTGGGGGCCGACCCTCGGCGGCGGCGAGTACGTGGCGCGCAGCGCGCTGGGCGAGAACGCTGCCGGTGAGCTGATTTATGCGGGCAGCATGGCCACCAGTCCGGCCGACCTGGCGGCCGCGCTGGTGCACGCAGGTGCGCGGACCGCCATGCAGCTCGACATCAACCCCGAGTGGGTCCAGCTCGACGTGGCCCCGGCGCCCGGGCGCGGCCTTCGCGCTGCCCTTCCTGCGCAGGTGCGTCCACCCGACCAGTACCTGATCGGGTGGACCCGAGACTTCATCAGCGTGCTGGGCCCAGGTCCCGGGATGCCCGCCGGCGGATAGCGGCACTCCCGTCCTGGCGAAAGCGTGGCTGCCGACGGCGGTCCGCGGATAATCCGGCAGCCGGCCTCGGCTGCTGACCGAGGTCCCTGCTGGCCGTGCCATTCGGCCGTACTAACTCGGCGGCTGGGGAGAAAAACTAGTCATGCGGGAGTGTGTAGTACCCCCGGTAGCAGATCTTGAAAGGGGGAGCGGCCATGACACACAGCGATGTCCACCGGGACGCCGTGCTCCGTCGTCTTGGCGTGACATACTACGAATCCCTGCACGGCACGGCCACCGCGGCCGATGTGTCCCGGGCACTCGATTCCGTCAGGGACACCACGTCGGAGCACTCGAGGAAGCAGGCCGCGGCCTGGACCGCCGGCTCGCATGCCCGCCGCGAGGGGAAGCAGCATCACGGGCGATGGCACCACCGGGTCGTGGACGTCATGACGACCTCCGTGGTGACCGCTGACCGGCATACCCCCTTCAAGGAGATCGCCATCCGGATGACCGAGCACAACATTAGCGCCGTGCCGGTGCTGGTCTTGGGCCGCCATGTCGCTGGGGTGGTGTCCGAGGCCGACCTGCTCAGCGTGCAGGACAAGCACGCGCGGGAGGCCCAGCTTGAATCGGGCGGCCGCCTGCACTGGCACGCGGGCGATAGGAGGCACTGGGGCCTGACGGCGGGTGAGCTGATGACATCGCCGGCCATCACGATCCACCCGGACGCGACGCTGCCGGCCGCGGCGAGGCTGATGAACAGCCGCCACATCAAGCGGCTGCCAGTGGTCGACGCCGACACGGCGATCGGGGGCGGTGTCGGCGGCAAGCTGCTCGGAATCGTGAGCCGCTGCGACCTGCTGAGCGTCTTCCTGCGCCCGGACGAGGACATCGCCCGGGAGGTCCGCGAGATGCTCACGCAGATCCTGCTCGCGGACCCGGCAAGCGTCACCGTCCGAGTGCGGAATGGCGTCGTGACCCTGGCAGGCCAGCCCGGGTTCGCCGAGCAGCATGACCTGATCCGGGTAGCGGGCCGGCTGGCCTGGGACGTCGACGGCGTGGTGGACGTGGTGAACAGACTCGGTGCCGCCCAGCCGATCGCGCCGCAGAGCGAGCCGCACAGCGACAAGCCGCCTGGGCCAGGGAGCTAGTGTCCTGCGGCTACGACTTCGCCGAGTAGCTGCTCACCGCCCGGCGGACGGTTGCCGAGGATGATCGATGCAATCAGGCGCCCGGTGGCGAGTTCCGCGGTAGAGTGGAGATGGCGGGCAGGGCATGACCCGAAGACGCGGGGTAACGGCGAGAGCCGCGCACCGCGCAATGGCGATCCGCGCTACGCGGAGCCCTCCCCGTCTTTCTCCTTTCCGGAGCGGCTGACAGGGCGAGGTCGCATCTACCCGGCGCTGGCCGCAGCTACTCCTTGGCCGGGACTTCCGGGGTGTCCTTGTAGGTGCGCCGGCTGATCTTGCTGCCGAGCCAGACCAGCGGATCGTATTTGCGGTCAGCCACCCGCTCCTTCATCGGGATCAGCGCGTTGTCGGTGATCTTGATGTGCTCGGGGCAGACCTCGGTGCAGCACTTGGTGATGTTGCAGTAGCCGAGGCCGAAGTCCTCCTGGGCAATCTCGCGTCGGTCGGCGGTGTCGGCCGGATGCATCTCAAGCTCGGTGATCCGCATCAGGTACCGCGGGCCGGCGAAGGCCTGCTCGTTGTCGGCGTGGTCACGGATCACGTGGCAGGTGTTCTGGCACAGGTAACACTCGATGCACTTGCGGAACTCCTGTGACCGCTCCACATCGACCTGCTGCATCCGGAATTCGCCGAGCCCGATCGAGGGATCCGGGGTGAACGACGGGATCTGCCGGGCCTTGGCGTAGTTCAACTTGACGTCGGTCACCAGGTCCCTGATCACCGGGAAGGTGCGCATCGGGGTGATGGTGAGGGTCTCCTCCGGCGAGTAGATCGACATCCGGGTCATGCAGGCCAGCCGGGGCTTGCCGTTGATCTCCATCGAGCAGGAGCCGCACTTGCCTGCCTTGCAATTCCACCTGATCGCCAGGTCGCCGGCCTGGGTCGCCTGCAGCCGGTGCAGCACGTCGAGGACGACCTCGCCCTCGTTGGCCTCGACCTCGTAGTCGACAAGACCGCCCAGGCCGAGGTCACCGCGCCAGACCCGCAACGCCGCCTTATAAGCCATCAGTGCGTCTCCTTCGGCGTGGCCGGGGAAGTGACGCCTTCGGCGGGCAGTTCCTCGTCCGTCAGGTATTTCTTCAGCTCGGCCCGGTCGAACAGCGCGAGCAGGTCGGGGCGCATCGGGGTGAGCGGCTGGTGCGTCACCTGCGCCCTATCGCCGTCCAGCGAGCAGACCAGGTTGACCTTGCGCCAGTCCGGCGACATCTCCGGGAAGTCGTCCCTGGTATGACCGCCGCGGGACTCCTGGCGCTCCAGCGCCGCCTGCGCGACGCAGTCCGACACCAGCAGCATGTTGCGCAGGTCAAGAGCCAGGTGCCAGCCCGGGTTGTAGGCCCGGCCGCCGGGCACGCTCACCTGCGCGGCCCGCACGCGAAGTTTGTCGAGCTCGCCCAGTGCCGCCTTCAGCTCATGCTCCCGCCTGATGATGCCGACCAGGTCGTTCATGGTCTGCTGCAGCTCGGCGTGGACCTGATAGGCGTTCTCGCCGTCGGCGCGCTCCAGCGGGGCCAGTGTGTCGGCGGCGGCATCTGCGACCGTCGCCTCGTTCGGCGTCGGGCGCGAGCCCGTGCCCAGGCCGTCAACGTACTGCGCGGCGTGCAGGCCGGCCCGGCGGCCGAAGACCAGCAAGTCGGACAGCGAGTTGCCGCCGAGCCTGTTCGAGCCGTGCATGCCGCCGGAGACCTCGCCGACCGCGAACAGGCCGGGCACGGTGGCCTGCTGCGTGTCCGGGTCGACCTCGACCCCGCCCATCATGTAGTGACAGGTGGGCCCGACCTCCATCGGCTCCTTGGTGATGTCGACGTCTGCCAGTTCCTTGAACTGATGGCACATCGACGGCAGCTTGCGCAGGATCTCGTCGGCCGGGCGGCGGGAGGCGATGTCAAGGAAGACTCCGCCGTGCGGCGATCCCCGGCCCGCCTTGACCTCGGAGTTGATCGACCTGGCCACCTCATCGCGGGGCAGCAGCTCGGGCGGGCGGCGGTTGTTGGACTGGTCGTCGTACCAGCGGTCGGCCTCATCCTCGGTCTCCGCGTACTGCGCGCGGAACACGTCTGGAACGTAATCGAACATGAACCGCTTGCCGTCCGAGTTCCGCAGCACCCCGCCGTCGCCCCGGACCGACTCGGTGACCAGGATCCCCTTCACCGACGGCGGCCAGACCATCCCGGTCGGGTGGAACTGCACGAACTCCATGTTCACTGTGGTCGCCCCCGCCAGCAGCGCAAGCGCGTGCCCGTCGCCGGTGTACTCCCACGAGTTCGAGGTGACCTTGAACGACTTGCCGATCCCGCCGGTGGCCAGGATTACCGCTGGCGCCTCGAACAGCACGAAGCCGCCGGTTTCCCTGACGTAGCCGAATGCGCCCGCGATCCGGTTGCCCTCGGTGATCAGCTCGGTGATCGTGGTCTCGGCGAAGACCTTGATCATGCCTTCCGGGTCGCGGCCGGCGATCGCGTCTTCCTGCTGCAGCGCAACCACCTTCTGCTGCAGGGTCCGGATCAGCTCAAGGCCGGTCCGGTCGCCGACGTGCGCGAGCCGCGGGTACTCGTGACCGCCGAAGTTGCGCTGGCTGATCTTGCCGTCCTTGGTGCGGTCGAACAGCGCGCCCCACGCCTCGAGTTCCCAGATCCGCTCCGGGGCCTCCATGGCGTGCAGTTCGGCCATCCGCCAGCTGTTGAGGAACTTGCCGCCGCGCATCGTGTCGCGGAAGTGCACCTGCCAGCTGTCATCGGAGTTGACGTTGCCCATCGCCGCGGCGGCGCCGCCCTCCGCCATCACCGTGTGCGCCTTGCCGAACAGCGACTTGGAGATGATCGCCGTCTTCTTGCCGGCCAGCCGCGCCTCGATCGCCGCGCGCAGCCCGGAACCCCCGGCGCCGATCACCACGACGTCGTAGGTATGCCGCTCGATGTCAGTCATCCGCCTTGCCTGCCTCTGCCCAAATGACTCTGCCTCAGTTAAAGATCCTCGGGTCGCTGATGGCCCCGCTGGCAACCAGCCAGATGTAGAGATCCGTCAGCATCAGCGTGCCCAGCGTGGTCCACGCGAGCTGCATGTGCCGCGTATTCAGCTTGGAGACCTGGGTCCATATCCAGTACCGGGTGGGGTGCCTGGAAAAGTTCTTCAGCCGGCCGCCGATGATGTGCCTGCACGAATGGCAGGACAGCGTGTACGCCCACAGCAGCACCACGTTCACGCCCATGATGAGCGTGCCGAGGCCGATCCCGAAGCTGCCGTTCGGGCCGCGGAACGCCTGGGTCAGGTCGTAGGTGTTGAGGATCGAGATCAGGATGACCAGGTAGAAGAAGAACCGGTGCAGGTTCTGCATGATCAGCGGGAACCTGGTCTCGCCGCTGTAGGTGGTATGCGGCTCGCGCACCGCGCAGGCGGCAGGCGCGCGCCAGAATGCCCGGTAGTAAGCCTTGCGGTAGTAATAGCAGCTCAGCCGGAAGCCGAGGACGAACGGCAGCGACACGATCGCGTACGGGATGATCGACGGCAGCTTGGGAAACCAGACGCCCAGGCTGCTCGACCCCGGGACGCACGCCCCGCTGACGCACGGCGAGTAGAACGGCGTCAGGTAGTGGTACCGCGGCACCCAGTACCAGCGGCCGAGGAAGACGTGCACGCACGCATAGGTCACCCAGATGGTCAGTGCTGCGGCGGTGATCCGCGGTTCCCGCCACCAGTTATCCTTGCGCAGCGTCCGCTCGGAGATCTGCGCCCTGGTCTTGGCCGGTGCCACCGGTGCCTGCGTCATTGTCGAGCACTCCGCCCTGGAAACCGCTGAGGTCGCAGCGCGCCGCATCCGCTGGGCCGGCCGCGTGGCGGTGCCACTCCGGCTGCGCGGCGTGGCCACGTTGCTGTCAGAACCTTATTCCACTGCATACCACCGCGAGGCCGCGGGGCGAGGTTCTGTGGCGTGTGACACTCGCTACATCAGGCCGCCGAGCGCGGTGCGCAGGAAGTCGACCTGGAGTAGCAGCAGGTTCTCGGCGACCTCCTCCTGCGAGGCCAGGTGGGTGACGCCGGACAGCGGGAGCACGGAATGCGGCTTTCCGGCGGCGAGCAGGGCTGAGGACAACCGCAACGTGTGGGCGACCACGACGTTGTCGTCGGCCAGGCCGTGGATGAGCAGCAGCGGCCTGCGCAGCCTGGTGGCGTCAGGGATCAGCGAGGTGCTTTCGTAGGCGGCCTGATTGTCCTCGGGGTGACCCAGGTACCGCTCGGTGTAATGGGTGTCATACAGCCGCCAGTCGGTGACCGGCGCGCCCGCGATGGCCGCGTGGAATACATCAGGCCGGCGCAGCACGGCCAGTGCGGCCAGGTAGCCGCCGAACGACCAGCCCCTGATCGCCACCCGGCCGGTGTCCAGATCCGGGCACCGGGCGGCGGCCGCCGCGAGCGCGTCCACCTGGTCGGCCAGCGCCGGCCCCGAGACGTCCCCTGCGATAGCGCGTTCCCACTCGGGCCCGCGCCCGGGGGTGCCGCGGCCGTCCGCGATCACGACCGCGAAGCCCTGCTCGGCCAGCCACTGCGAGCCGAGGTACATCGACCCGCTGGCCAGCACCATCTGAGCATGCGGGCCGCCGTAGGGGTCGAGCAGGACAGGCAGCTTCGCTGAGCCTGTCCGGTGCCACGACGGCAGCAGCAGCGCGGTACGGACCGTGCGCTCCCCGGCGCCGAAGATCACGGGGCGCGGATCGGGCAGCAGCGGGCGCTCGGCGTGCTCCGCGATCCGCCCGGCCTCCTTCCCGTCGCGCAGGACCCGGACAGTCAGCCTGGTCGAGTCAAGGGATCTGGTCGCGGCCACGGTGGTGCCGCCGGACCTGCGGCCGCTGGCAACCTGCCGGGACTGCTCCGCTGCCTCCACGGCGGCCAGGCCGTCCGGCCCGTAGGTCCACAGGCTGACTTCGGTCGGCTCCCCGGCCGACGCGCTGAACAAAATGGTGTCACCGTCCACGCTGAGGACCTCCCTGACCTCCAGCGTGGCCGGGGTGACCGGCGCGGCCGTGCCAGCGGCGAGTTCATCAGGGGTGGCGACGAGCAGTCGCCGCGCCGCTCCGGCGTCGGCGGTCCACACGATCCGGCCGTCATCGGTCCTGGCCGGGACCCCCGGCACGATCTCCAGCCAGTGCGGGTCGGTGTCGGCGCGGATGAGGCTGGTCGCCCCGGTGCCGGGGTTGACCGTCAGAACGCGCATTTCGTGCTGATCGCGGCTCTGGACCACGATCAGCGGCGCGTCCGGGCGGACCCTGTCCCAGCTGGCCGTGACCAGATAGGGATACGCGTCCCGGTCCCAGTCGACTCCGATGATGAGACTGCCGTCCTGGGCGGCAAGCACAAGCGAGACATCCGCGTTCGGCGTGCCGGCCGCCGGGTAGCTGACCTGCGCCGCCGGGCGATCCGGGTTGGCCGGATCCGCGATGTACCAGCGCTGGACCGGGCGCTCATCGACCCGGGCGACCAGCAGGGCGCTGCCGTCCGGTGCCCACCAGTAACCGCGCATGCGGCCCATTTCTTCGGCGGCGATAAATTCTGCATTGCCGACCGAGACACCGGGCGTGCCATCAGGTTCAGCGATCGCGTGGTCATCGCCGGTGGCCAGGTCGGCAACGCGCAGTGCGCCCTCGTGCAGGTAGGCGATGCGCCGCCCGCCCGGGTCGGGCCGCGGATCAGCCGCCGGGGCCAGTGCGCTGATCGCGCGGACGGCCGGAACGTGCGCGAGGTCCGCCACGTACAGCTGGCCGGACAGGACGAAGGCGGCGATCTGCAGCCCGGTGTCGGTGGCGAAGCCGACGATGCCCCCGGCCCTCTCCCTGGCCCGTTCCCGGCGCGCCTTCTCGGCCGGGTCCAGCCGGTCCCCGCCTGGGGTGATCAAGGCCGGATCGGCCACCAGGTACTCCTGGCCCGCTTCGACGTCGAAGACCCACAGGCAGCTCACCGGGTCGGTGCCGCTTTTAGAGCGGAGAAAAGCGATCTTGCTGCCATCCGGGGCGATCTGAAAGGAGCGGGGGATGCCCAGGGTGAACCGCTGCGTACGGGCCTGCTGCCGCGGGAAGGTGTCGGCCATAAGAGTAGATCCTGCCAGCATGGCCGCGGTGCGGCGGCAGCTAGGCTCGGCGGCATGAGCGACCGGGACGGCAGCAGGCTGCTGCTCGTGCACGCCCATCCCGATGACGAGTCGATCGGCACCGGGGCGACGATGGCCAAGTACGCCGCCGAGGGCGCCGGAGTGACGCTGGTGACCTGCACGCTCGGTGAGCTGGGCGAGGTCATCCCGGCCGATCTGGGGTACCTGGCCGCGGACCGGGAGGACCGCCTCGGTGAGTACCGGATCGGCGAGCTCGCGGCCGCCTGCGCGGCGCTCGGCGTGACCGACCACAGGTTCCTCGGCGGGCCAGGGCGGTGGCGTGACTCCGGGATGATGGGCCTGGCCACCAACGACGCGCCGGGCTGCTTCTGGCAGGCTGACCTGGACGAGGCGGCCGCCGAGCTGCTCGCGGTGATCCGTGAGGTCCGCCCGCAGGTGATGGTCAGCTACGACGAGAACGGCTTGTACGGGCACCCCGATCACATCCAGGCGCACCGGGTGGCGCGGCGTGCCTTCGAGCTCGCTGGCGGGCAGGTGAGCAAGTTCTATGCCACCGCGGTACCCAAGTCCGTGCTGGCCGCGGCCATCGATCTGGCCCGCGCCGAAGACAGTGCCATCGGCGCCACGGGCGGCGGCGTGGACTTCAGGCAGGTCGAGTCGGTGGACGAACTCCCGTTCGGCACCGCGGATGCGGATGTGACAACGCAGATCGACGCGACCGCGTTCCTCGACGCCAAGCTGGCCGCGATGCGGGCCCATGCCACCCAGATCGCGGTGGATGGCCCGTTTTTCGCGCTGTCCAACAACATCGGTCAGCGGGCCTTCGCCCGCGAGTACTACACGCTGCTGGCCGGCCCGCGCGGTCCCGGCGCCGGTACTGATGGCCGGGAGAGCGATCTCTTCGGCGGGATTGGCTAGCCTTCCTGTGGTGGAAAACGCACCGCCGCAGCCCGGCCAGTCTGGTCAGCCCGGGCTCGGCCACTCTGAGCCCGGGCTCGGCCACTCTGGTCAGCCGCAGCCCGGCCAGCCCGGATCCCGCCAGCCGGGTCTCGGCCAACCGCAGCCCGGATCCCGCCAGCCGGGTCTCGGCCAACCGCAGCCCGGATCCCGCCAGCCGGGTCTCGGCCAACCGCAGCCCGGATCCCGCCAGCCGGGTCTCGGCCAACCGCAGCCCGGATCCCGCCAGCCCAGGGCCACGTGGCAATTGGCGATGGTCGGTGCCTGCTACGCGATGCTGTTCCTGGTCGGGGTCGCCGAGGGCGTCGTCGGCTCCTTCCATTACAGCGGCGGGATCGGGCGCATCCCGGGAGCCGCCCTGGGGTTCGATGTGCTGATCCTGGTGACGTGCCTGCTCGCCGCCTGGGGAATGCGCAGGCCGACTGCCGGACTTATGCCCGCTGTGGGATGGTTTGCCGCCTCATTCGTGCTGGCCATGCGCACCCCGGGAGGGAGCATTGTGATCACTAACACGGCCGCGGGCAAATGGTTCCTGTTCGGCGGGGCACTGTGTGCGAGCGTCGGGGTGGTCGCCTCTTTCACCGCGTTGCCGGCGGCCTGGGCACCAAAGCGCGGCGGCCTTCGGCCACGGAAGCCCCGTTTGTAATGCCGGTAGACAAAGCGGCGTTCCGGCACGCGGCCGGGCGGTTCCCCAGCGGCATCCTGGTGGTCTGCACCAGCCTGGAAGGGATCTTGCACGCGATGACCGTGAGCGCTTTCACGTCCGTGTCGCTGGAGCCGCTGCTTGTGCTGTTCTGCGCGGAGAAGATCGCGCGTTTTCACGATGCTGTGCTTGCGGCGGGGGTGTGGTCCGCCTCGATACTCGATGACGACTCTGAGAAGACGGCGCACTGGCTGGCTACCCGCGGCCGGCCGCTGACCGGCCAGCTTGACACCATCGGTCACCATCGGGGGGCCGCGACCGGCATGCCCATCCTGGACGCCGCGCTCGCCGCCATTGAATGCCGGACCACGGCCGTTTACGACGGCGGAGACCACAGCATCGTGGTCGGGGAGGTCGTGGGGGTGAGCGGGCCGCGGGAACAGGGCGAGCCGCTGATCCACCAGGCCGGCCGCTATCGCCGGCTCGCCTGAATCAGCGGCGTGTTATCCGGGGTCGTAGCTGAGGTTGGGCCGCAGCCAGCGTTCGACTTCGTCAAGCTCGAGCCCGCGCCGCAGGGCGTAGTCCTCGGCCTGGTCCTTGCCGATGCGTCCCACCGTGAAGTACCGCGATGACGGATGGGCGAAGAGCAGTCCGCTGACGCTGGCGGCGGGGGTCATCGCGAACGATTCGGTCAGGGCCATGCCCAGCTGCCCCGCGTCGAGCAGGTCGAACAGTGACCTCTTCTCGCTGTGGTCGGGGCTCGCGGGATAGCCGAGCGCCGGACGGATGCCGCGGAAGCGCTCGGCGTGCAGGTCCTCGACCGGCGGGTCGGCGTCGGGCTCATACCAGGCGCGCCGCGCCTGCAGGTGGATGTGCTCGGCGAACGCTTCGGCGAGCCGGTCGGCCAGGGCCTTCACCATGATCGCCCGGTAGTCGTCCTGCTGGGCCTCGAAGGTGGCGGCAAGCTCTTCGGCACCGTGGATGGCCACGGCGAACCCGCCGATGTAATCCCCCGCCGGGGCGAGGTAGTCGGTGAGGCACCGGTTGGGCCGGCCCGGCCGGCTTGACCGTTTGCTGGCGCAGCATCGGCAGGCGCACGCTGCCACGGCCGGCCGTGGCGTCGATCAGGATGTCGTCGCCGTCGGAGCGGGCCGGCCAGAAGCCAACGGCGCCGCGCGCCTGGAACTGGCCGCCGGCGATGATCTGGTCGAGGAGGGCGTTCGCCTCGTCGTAGAGCTCGCGTGCGACCGGTTCGTCAAGGATCGCCGGGTACTTGCCCTTCAGCTGCCACGCGAGGAACAGGAACTGCCAGTCGATCATCGCGCGGAGCGCGGTCAGGTCCGGCTGGACGGTGCGGACGCCGGTGAAGTCCGGGACGGGCAGGTCATCGAAGGGAACCTCCTCGCGGTTGGCCCGGGCCTGCGCGAGGGGCAGCAGGGGACTGCGGTGCTTGGTCGCATGCTGCTCGCGCAGCCGCTCCTGCTCATCGCGGTTGCGCACGGCCAGCGCCTCGGCCCGGTCGGAGTCAAGCAGGTCCCCGACCACGCCAGCCACCCGGGACGCGTCGAGCACGTGGACGGTGGTGCCGTCGTAGGCAGGAGCGATGCGGACCGCAGTGTGCTGGCGCGAGGTCGTGGCCCCGCCAATCAGCAAGGGCAGCTTCAGCCCGCGGCGCTGCATCTCGGCGGCGACCGTGACCATCTGGTCCAGGGACGGGGTGATCAGCCCGGACAGCCCGACAGCGTCAGCGCCCTCGGTGACCGCGGTGTCCAGGATGGTCGCGGCCGGGACCATCACACCGAGGTCGATGACCTGGTAGTTGTTGCAGCCGAGCACGACCCCCACGATGTTCTTGCCGATGTCGTGCACGTCGCCCTTGACGGTGGCCAGGACCACTTTCCCGTGGCCGCGGTCTTCCTCGGCGCGCCCGTCGAGGCGCGCCTGCTCCTTCTCGGCTTCCATGTAGGGCTCGAGGTAGGCGACCGACCGCTTCATCACCCGGGCGCTCTTGACGACCTGGGGCAGGAACATCTTGCCGGAGCCGAACAGGTCACCCACGATCTTCATGCCGTCCATGAGGGGCCCCTCGATCACCTCCAGGGGGCGGGCCGCCTGCTGTCTGGCTTCCTCGGTGTCGGCCTCGATGAAATCGACGATGCCGTGCACGAGCGCGTGGGCTAGGCGCTCCTCGACCTTCGCCGCACGCCAGGACAGGTCCACGGTGCGCTGGGTGCCCGTCCCGCTCACCGTCTCGGCGAACGCTACGAGCCGGTCGGTGGCGTCGCCACGCCGATCAAAGAGCACGTCCTCGACCAGCTCGAGCAAATCGGGGGGAATGTCCTGGTAGACGGCGAGCTGTCCGGCGTTGACGATGCCCATGTCCAGGCCGGCCCGGACGGCGTGGAAAAGGAACGCCGAGTGCATCGCCTCGCGCACGACGTTGTTGCCGCGGAAGGAGAACGACAGGTTGGAGATGCCGCCGCTGGTGTGCACGCCTGGACACCGCTGCTTGATCAGCGGGAGCGCGTCGATGAACGCTTTCGCGTAGCCGTTGTGCTCGGCGATGCCCGTGGCGACCGCAAGTACGTTGGGGTCGAACACGATGTCCTCAGCCGCAAACCCGGCTTTTTGGGTGAGCAGGTCGTAGGCCCGGCCGCAGATCGCCACCTTGCGCTCGGTGGTGTCGGCCTGCCCCTGCTCGTCGAAGGCCATGACGACCACGCCGGCGCCGTAATCGTGGATGCGCCTGGCCTGCTCGAGGAACGGGCCCTCGCCTTCCTTCAGGCTGATCGAGTTGACGACGCCTTTGCCCTGCACGCACTTGAGACCGGCCTCCAGCACGCTCCACCGCGAGCTGTCAATCATGATCGGGATGCGGGCGACCTCAGGTTCCGTGGCGACCAGATTCAGGAACGTGGTCATGGCCTGCTCGCTGTCGAGCAGATCGGCGTCCATGTTGACGTCGAGCAGGTTGGCTCCGCCGCGCACCTGCTCAAGCGCCACGCCGACGGCGCCTTGGTGGTCATCGGCTTCGATCAGCCGCCTGAACCGGGCCGAGCCAGTGACATTGGTACGCTCCCCGATCATGACGAACCCGGTGTCCGGGCCCAGCTCGAAAGGCTCCAGGCCGCTGAACCGGGTGCGGACCGGAGCAGCCGGAATCCGGCGCGGCTGCAGGCCGGTCACGGCGGCCGCGATCTGCGCGGTGTGCGCGGGCGTCGTCCCGCAGCACCCGCCGACGATGTTGACCATTCCTGAGGTCGCGAACTCGCCCAGCAGCCGTGCGGTCTGCTCCGGTGTCTGGTCATAGCCGCCGAACGAGTTCGGCAGCCCGGCGTTCGGATGGCAGGCCGTGTAGGTGCCAGCCAGCCGTGACAGCTCGGCGATGTGCGGGCGGATCTCCTCACCGCCCAGCGAGCAGTTCACCCCGATCACCAGCGGGTCGGCCTGCCGGATCGAGTTCCAGAACGCTTCGACCGTCTGCCCGGACAGCGTCCGCCCGCTCATGTCCACGATCGTCACCGAGATCCACAGCGGCAGGTGCGGAGCGACATCGCGGGCCGCTGCGATCGCGGCCTTGGCGTTGAGGGTGTCGAAGATCGTCTCGACCAGCAGCAGATCAACCCCGCCGTCGGCCAGCGCTCGGATCTGCTCGGCGTACGCCGCATGGACTTCGTCGAACGACACCGCGCGGTACGCCGGGTCCTCGACGCGCGGCGACAAGGAAAGCGTTACGTTCAGCGGCCCGATCGAGCCGGCGACGAAACGGTCGCCCGCCTCGTCTGCGGCCTGTCGCGCCAGCTCGGCGCCCCGCAGGTTCATCTCCCTGACCACTGACTGCAGCTGGTAGTCCGACTGGCCGATGCTCGTCGCGGTGAAGGTGTTCGTGGTGGCGATGTCCGCGCCGGCCGCCAGATATTGCCTGTGCACGTCGAGGACGACATCCGGGCGCGTCAGGTTCAGCAGGTCGGGGTCGCCGGTTACGTCACGCGGGTGGTCGGCGAACCGGTCCCCGCGGTAGTCGGCCGGGGTGAGCCCGGTGCCCTGC
The DNA here is from genome assembly GCA_963774825.1 of uncultured Actinomycetes bacterium. GTDB lineage: Bacteria > Actinomycetota > Actinomycetes > Streptosporangiales > Streptosporangiaceae > DATBGO01. Next base: position 125,179 of record CAVZGW010000015.1, read on the forward strand.
AGCATCGTTCCCCAGGCTCCGTCTAGCACCACGACCCGCTGGTCAAGGAGCTCTCGCAGGGCCTCGGCGCTGCCACTGCGGTTCAGGAATCTATCCAATGGGCTACCTCCCGCTTAGGGGAGGCGCCCTTGGAAACTCCAGCCAGGCCGAGCGTGGCGGGCCTTAGCCCGTTGCAGCGCCTCTCGCCCCGTGCCTCCAGGATACCAAAGGACGGCTTTCTTGCCGGCCCACCAGACCCCGGCCCGGATCCCCGGCCCGGATCCCCGGCCCGGACCCCCGGCCCGGACCCCCGGCCCGGACCCCCGGCCCAGAGACCCGGCCCAGAGACCTGGCCCGGACCCGGCCCGGACCCGGCCGGACCCGGCTCGAGCCTCAGCAAGTTCATGGCCGCCTTGCCTTGGTCCTAACTAAGCATGATCATTCCTTCCGGGGCAGGCACGCTGGCAGGTATCCAGGCAGAACCCGACCTCGCCGAAGGCCGCTTGCCAGCCTCAACAAGCCGGTACCAGCCTAGGTTGATGCTATGTGATTCATAGAAGTCCTAGAAGCTTCTCAATCATTTAGGCAGGTCAGCGTACCCGTAATCTTGATCATGTGAGCGACATCCGGGCACCGGGCGGCGGTGGCCCGCAGCTTGCCTACGTCCGCGTAGCTGAGGACATCGCGGCGCGCATCGCATCGGGCGAGCTACCCCCCGGCGCCCGGTTGCGCTCAGAGCGCGACCTCGCTGAGCACTACGGCGTCGCGTTCCATACGGTCAGGCACGCCATGGCAGTCTTGCGCGAGCGCGGCCTGATCATCAGCGTTCACGGGCGCGGTACGTTCGTCAGGGAAGCCGGGGACCGACCGTAGCCGGGTCGGCCTGCCGCGCGGTTAGCCCGGGAGGAGCAGGGCCTCGGGGATGTCGGCTTCGGCTGCCCTCAGTTCCTCTCCCAGCGCTTTGGCCTGCGCGTCCAGCCGGGTGCTGGCCGCGACGCCGCGGCCAAGGAGCCCGGCCACCACGAAGTTGAGCGCGAGCAGGTTAGGCAGCCGGTAGCGCTCGATCGTCAGCCCGGCGGCCGAAGGGACCAGCTCGGCTAGCCGTTCAGCGGTCAGGTAATGGTCCAGCCAGGCGTACGCCTCGGGCGTGCGCACCCACACGCCGACGTTGGCGTTACCGCCCTTGTCGCCGGAACGTGCCCCGGCGATCTGGCCCAGCGGCGCCCGGACGGTACGCACCGCCGCGAGCCCGGTCGCCTCCGGCTGGCTCCCTGCCTCTTCTGGCTGGCTGCCGGCCCCTACTCGCTGGCTGCCGGGCACCGGCTGGCTCCCGGCTCCTTCTGGCTGGCTGCCGGCCTCTCCCTCTGGCTGGCTGCCGGGCCCTTCTGGCTGGCTGCCGGGCACCTCTGGCTGGCCGGTGGCCGGTGCCTGTCGGAGCGGCGGCGGTGCCTGGGCCGGGCCGGTCCAAGCCTGCGCGCCGTCGATGACGACGCTCGCGGTCACCAGGGATGCGGGCACCAGCGCCGGCCAGTACACCCCGTAGGACGAAGCGTCGCCCGGGGGAGTCAGCGAGAACAAGCCCGGATAGCTGGCCAGCGCCGTCTCGATGACGGCCGCGGAGAACGTCCGGCCGGCCCTGGACCGGTCGGCGTCCAGGACGGTGATGCGCAGCAGCGCCGGATCGGAGCCCACCAGCTCGACCGCGACCTCATCGAACGCCTGCAGGCCGCCTGGCACCCTCGCCCAGATCGCCTGCTGGGCCAGCTTGGCCTTGGCTGCCACGTCGAGCCCCGCGATCACCAGGATCATCGTGCTGCGGTAACCGCCCGCGTAGTTGATCGCGACCTTCAGGTCGGTCGGCGGCGGCTCGCCACGGCAGCCTGCGACCAAGACCCGGTCCGGTCCTTGCTGGGTCAGGCGGATCGTGTCGAACCTGGCGACTACGTCCGGGTTGGCGTACCTGGGACCGCCGATCTCGTATAGCAGCTGCGCGGTCACGGTGCCGACGCTGACCAGGCCGCCGGACCCAGGATGCTTGGTGATCACCGCCGTCCCGTCCGCCGCGAGCTCGGCGAGCGGGAAACCGGCCTGGGCGAGGTCGGGAACCTCACTGAAGAACGCATAGTTGCCGCCGGTCGCCTGGCACCCGCACTCGATGATGTGACCGACGGCTACGGCTCCCGCCAGCGCGTCCAGGTCCCTGCTTGACCAGCCGAACCGCCAGATGCCGGGGCCGACGGCGAGGGCCGCGTCGGTCACCCTCCCGGTGACGACCACGTCGGCGCCCAGCCGAAGTGCCTCGGCTATCGGCTGGCCGCCGAGATACGCGTTGGCGGTCAGCGGGGTCACCCGGGCGTCGGCAAACCGCTCTCCGGTGTCGGTGTTGGCCAGCTCATGGCCCGCAGCCATCAGCTCGCTCAGGCGTCCGAGCAGGTCGTCCCCTTCGACGTGCGCGACCACCGGCGCAAGGCCGGCCCGCTTGGCCAGTTCGCGGACGGCGGCAGCGCAGCCGGCCGGGTCGAGCCCGCCCGCGTTCGACACGATCTTGATCCCGCGCTCCAGGCAGGTGCCCAGCACCTGCTCAAGCTGGGTCAGGAAGGTCCGCGCGTAGCCAGAGCCGCCCCGGTCCCTGCTCTTGGCGAGGACCAGCATGGTGAGCTCGGCAAGCCAGTCGCCGGTGAGTACGTCGATGGGGCCGCCCTCGACCATCTCCCTGGCCGCGGAGAGCCGATCGCCAAAGAAGCCGCTGCAGTTAGCGACCCGAAGGACGGGCCTGCCGGCGGCCGACCCGCTGCCTGCGGGGCCGCTCCCCGGGCCGCTGCCTGCGGGGCCGCTCCCCGGGCTGCTGCCTGCGGGGCCGCTCCCCGGGCTGCTGCCTACGGGGCCGCTGCCTGCCGGGCTCATCGGCTCGTCACCGCCCGGAGATCCAGCTCGGGTCGCGCTTCTCCGCGAAGGCGGCCATTCCCTCCTGGGCCTCGAGCGAAGCGAACCTGCTCGCGGACAGCTCAGCCATCCGGGCCAGCCCGTCGGTCAGCGGCAGCCCGGGCACTTCCCGCAGGATGGCCTTGGTGGTTGCGAGCGCCCCCGGCGCACCGCGTAGCAGCATGCTCACGTACCTGCTGGTCTCCGCGTCGAGGTCGGCCTCGGGCGTGGTGCGGCTGAGCAGCCCGATCCGGGCGGCCCGCTCAGCATCGAAGGCCTCCCCGGTGAGGAAGTACTCATATCCGGCCCTGGGCTGCATCCGGCGAAGGCAGGTCACCGCGATGACCGCGGCTGCGGCACCGATCCTGACCTCGGTGAACGCGAACGTAGCCGACCGTGGCGCGATCGCGATGTCGCACGCCGCGATCAGGCCGATGCCGCCTGCCCTGGCGCTCCCGTTGACCCGGCAGACTACCGGCTTGTCGCCTTCCCAGATGAGCTGGAGGATCTGCGAGAACGAGGCGGGCGCGGCCGCCGGGCGCTGCCTGCTCTCCTTCAGGTCGGCACCGGAGCAGAACACCGGGCCGGCCCGGTGAGCACGATGACCCGGACGGCCGGATCAGCCAGCGCCCCGGCCAGCGTGTCGTGTAGCTGGGTGAGCAGGCCGGCGGAGAGCGCATTTCGGTTGGCCGGAGAGTCGAGGGTGATGGTGGTGACCTGGCCGGCCGACTCACAGCGGACCAGGCTGTTCATGCATCCGCCCTGGTAACGGTGGCGAGCAGGTCGCCCGCCTCCACCTGAGTGCCCGGCCTGACCCGCAGTTCAGACAGTGTCCCGTCGGCAGGCGCCAGGATCTGGTGCTCCATCTTCATTGCCTCCAGGATGAGCACCGGCTGCCCGGCCGTGACCTGGTCGCCGCTAGCGACTTCGGCGCGCACCAGGATGCCGGGCATTGGCGCGATGAGTGACCCTGGCTCGTCGGCGGCTGCCGGAGCGGGCAGCCGCTGCGCAGGCGTCAGCGCTACCGCGCCGAAACCAGAATCCACCCAGACGACGCCGCCGGCCCGGCCGATGTCGAACCGGTGCCGTACGCCGGAAACCTCGAGCAGTACCTGATCTTCGGTCATGACGATCACGTTCAGGGCGCCGGGCTCCGTGGTCTGCGTCGCGTTCGACTCGCCGGCGTCCTTGACCGCGGTCCGGCCCGGTTCACCGGCGTCGTTGAGGACCGCGGACCCGGTGGGGCTGCCGGCGTCCACGATCTTGATCCCGTGGCGAGTCCACGAGTAGGCGGTCGTTATCCGCCCGTCCGGGCCGTCGTACGATCTGCGCTGCGGCTGTGAGACCACGTTCCGCCAGCCGCCGGGCAGGCTTGCCCCCGCTCGCGCGGCGGCCGCGTCAGCGAGCGCGGCGGCGACCGCCGACAGCCGGACCGCCGCCGTGCTGGGGGCCAGCCCGGCCAGGTCGTAGTCGGCCAGCAGGGATGTGTCGGCATGCCCGGTCACGAACCTGGGCTCCCGCAGCACGCTTACGAGCAGGTTGCGGTTGGTGGCCGGGCCGTGTATCCGCGCCCGGTCCAGGGCCGTGGCCAGCCTCCGGGCTGCGGCCTGCCTGGCGGGCGCCCATGCGATCAGCTTGGCGAGCATCGGATCATAGTGCGGGCTGATCTCGCTCCCGGATTCGATTCCGGAGTCCAGCCGCAGGCCTGCGGCAGTCGGCGGCGTGAACCAGGTGTCGACGTCCGGGATGTGCAGCAGGTGCATGGTGCCACTGGCGGGCAGGTC
>CAVZGW010000016.1:0-344665 GCA_963774825.1 uncultured Actinomycetes bacterium
ACACGTATCCTGGGCGAAGGTAAAATTCTTGGTAGGCTTTGTAGCGGATTTCTGCGAGTTTCTCCATGCTAAGCGACGGTGTTTCGAAGGTTGGTCTGGCGGTGTCATACTTGTTGAAGTCAGTGACTCTTAACCAGCCGTTACTCTTAACTTGCTCGTACATTGGTGTTCCAGGGTAAGGGGTCGCGACGTAGAAGCCTACGTCGTCAGGATTAAGTTCTTTAACGAAGTTTATGGTTTTTCTTGCGGTCTGCTCTGTTTCGCCTGGGAAACCTAGTACAACGTTGGCGATGGTCATTAATCCAACGTCATGTGCGGTTTTAAAGGCTAAGCGTGTCTGGTCAAGCTTTATTTGTTTGTTCATGGCGCCTAAGATAGCTTCGGAACCTGATTCTACTCCTAACCAAACCGCTATGCAACCTGCGTCATGCATGGTTTTGAGGAGTTCGCGGTCAACCATGTCTACGCGTGTTCCGCAGTCCCACATCATGTCCAGTTTTCTTTGGTGGAGTTCTTCGCAGATTTTCACAACTCGTTCTCGGTTAACTGTGAAGGCGTCATCGTAAAAGGTGACTTGGTTTACACCATACTTCTTGTGGATCAACTCCATTTCGTCAACCACGTTTTTGGGGCTGCGCATGCGGTATCCTCTGCCGAACATGCGGACGGTGCTGCAGAAGTCACACCAGTAAACGCAGCCTCGGCTTGTGATTAAGGGAAAAAGTATTTTGCCCATTCGTTTCAATGAGTCAAGCGGCAGAAGGTGATGTGCTGGAAAAGGCAGAGCATCCAAATCTTCAAGGAAAGGTCTGTCTGGGGTCCGGATGATTTTGCCTTCTTTGTTGCGAAAAGTAATGCCTAAAACTTTGTCGAAGCTGCTTTCTGTTTGAAGTTTATCAAGGAGTTCTATGAAGGTTGCTTCGCCTTCTCTGCGTACAACTATATCTAAGCTTGGGTATTCGTTGAGGGCGTTTTCATCCCAGAAGGTGCCATGTGACCCGCCAAGCATCGTTACTGCATTCGGATGAACTTCTTTGGCTATGTTGATTAACTGCATTGCAGATTTATAGAGCAAGGTTGTGGCTGTTACACCGATAATGTCTGATGGAACTTGGCTGATTCGTTGGCGGAAGGCATCGTAGGTGAGTTTTTCTGCTTGACAATCGATGACTGTGACTTCGTGGCCTGCTTTTTCTGCAACTGCGCCTAAATACGCAAGGCCCAGCGGAATGAATGGTGGATGTGAATGTACGCTTGGCGGATAAGGCGGATTAACTAGCGTAATTTTCATGTTGAAGTGTGCCCCTTCTGCAGATGGATTTCTACGTTTGAATACAATATATTGTTTTCTTAGTTGGCAGGAAAACAGGGTTAGGAAGTTTAGAGATGAAAATGTTGAAACACAATTTCCAATTGTGTTGCGGAGCTACAGAAACAGGTAGGTAGCTTGAAGGAATCGCAGAAACTGAACAAACTTGCTTTAACTTTCGGAATCTCCGTAAAACTTCAGGCGCTTACTTGCTGATGAGTTTGCGCATGAGGCTCTCTTAACCTTCTTATAAACACAACTACAGCAAAAACTAGAACTACTGCACTAAGCGAAATTGTTATTGAAGTGAAGTTAATCCCGATAGGTGAGAGACCTAAAAATAAACCTACAAGCCCATCTAAGCCAAAGCTTAATGCAACAGACAACACTAATTCTTCTACGAAATCAAGCTTGTTTCTATTCATAAACAAAATATTAACTAAACAGTATCCTGGCAAAAAAGCGACAAAAACAAAACCGAAAACGTAACGAAAAACAGCAAGCAATGAGTTGCCTGGTATAAGATAAGTTACTAGTAAGGTTAAAACTGTGAAACCAACGATAATTTCAAGCCATCTGAATGGTTTCAGTTTTTAACACTTCAAAATTTTAAAAATAAAAAATAAAGGAAGGAAGTTTTACATGAAAGCTTTGTAGATTGGATGAGTTTCTTCTACTGGTCTTGTTCCAAGGTCGCCTGCGGCTGATGCAATGTATGTGTCTGTTACTGCAACTGCTGGGAATACCCATTCTGCTTGTTCTGCGGGTCCGATCATTAGCCAGTTTGCGCCTGCTGTTTGCATGATTGCGTTGGTTGCGGTTCTGCATCCTGGACGGAATTCTTTGGCAAAGTTCGCTTTAACCCAACCCATGGTTGTGACAACGTTTCCGCTGCCTAATCCTACTGGGTGACCATACTTCTCTTTCATGATAGGTATGGTTCTTACTGCAGTGCCCATGTCTGGAGCGAATGCGGGAATAGCTGTGTCAATCAGAGGCTTTGTGATTCCACCTTTTTCTGCCAATGCTAATGCTTCTTGGATAACCTTCATTTTTCCTTCGAGGGTGGTATCTTTTGGGTCATCAGCAAGCACTATGGACATTTTGACTCCGCTTTCTTTCAGGTTTGCCAATTCAGCATCAGTGACGCCTTTGTACACTGAGTTGTAGAGGCATCTGTCTGCAAGACCCATTTTCTTTGCCAATTGTGCTGCTGTCATACGTGTCTTTGGGCTCATTGCATCGAGCATCAGTGGTGCATCACTGTGTTTTGCAACGAAGTCAATGTACTTCTCAAAAGCTATATCAGTTGTTCCAACAATGTCAAAAGCGAATTGTACACCAGTAATGTCACTTTGAGTTTGCATTGTGTTGATTATTTTTTCTGCCTCTTTTGCATCAAAAATGCCTTTGTTTGCGTCTTGAACCATTTTCTGGCCTAGCCAAAAGATAGAGCCAATCAGAAAAGTGGGTAGTTCCCCTGGCTGACCGCCTACTTTTGCTCTTCCTACAGTGTAGATATTTTGTTTCGTATTGAATTTAAAGGACATTTTTCCTCATCTGATGGATTTATTTCTTGACCCATAGCTTTCTTTGCTAACTCGGGGGCCTCTTCCTTGTTCTTGCCAAATAGCGCGCCTAATGCGTCAGCGTCTTCTTTTTTGACTGCAGCGCCGCCCATGATTATTGCGACTTTGCCTTTTAATCCGGCTGCCTTCAATGCTTCATCGAGTTTTGCAAGATTGTTTTTTGCAGGTACTGTGTTTACTGAAATTGCAATTATGTTTGCATTGTTTTCTTTTGCTTTATCAACGAAAACTTGCGGTGCAACGCTTTTTCCAACGTCAATTGTTTTGAATCCTGCGCGTTTTAGTGACCTTCTGACTGCTTCTTTTGCTGTGTCATGCATGTCTGGTTCAATGTTGCCTATTACAATTATGCCCAATGGATTCTCTGGTTCTGGAGGCTCTTTTTCCATCATAGATTTAAGCCATGACATTTAAACACCTTTTTTCCTTTTTATTACTCTGGGCTTTTTATACTCGAATTTCATATTTAAGCTTGACTAATAATTTCATCAAATGCGAAAGGATAAAATACGGAAAGGCGGGGGGGAAATGTTCAAAGCAACCAAAAAGCATGTCTTGCTATTGCTGATTTTCGCTTTCGCGTTTATTTACCGTATAATTCTAATGCTTTGGCAAACATTTCCGCCAGGCGCTGATATTGGCTTACACGCCAGCGTCATCAACTCAATTACACAGTCAGGTAACACAAATTTCCTATACGGATTTCTACCAGATGGGCGGAGGCTTATCCTTGACTTTTCCAGGATACCACATTTTCGCTGCAGGAATAATACTGATGACTGGAATGCCTGATTATCTGGCGCAGGCCATCATTGTGGCTTTATTCTCTTCGCTTATTGTTTTATGCGCTTACTTGATAACTCGAACTGTATGGAGTGAATCAGCCGCTTTAATCGTTGCGTTTTTAGTGGCAGTCTCACGTTATGATATAGAAATGCTCATGTGGGGCAGGCTACCCAAACGTAATCACATTGCTTCTGATTCCATTAACTTTCTATCTGTTTCTTCAAAGAGACAGGTTTTCGCTAACGCCTTTTCTTGTATCAACCTCTATTTTGGTGGGCTCAATATTTTTAACTCACTCTTTAAGCGCCGCCGTTTTCGTAGGCATAACAGTTGCCACGTGTTCTGTTGTAATGGTTTCTCCTAAAACGTTTGGAACATCAAGAAAAAATGTTTTCTATTGGTTGCTGCCAATATTTGGCGGAGCCGTTCTTGTTTCGCCTTTTCTAGCAAACGCAGTGCCCGCATATTTAAGTGCCAACTCATCATTTACCGCCGTCACTGAAATTAACCAAGCATTGCTTGCAACGCGAGTGGTTCCTCTTGATATAGTGTTAGCGCTTTTTGCTTGTTTTCTGCCGTATTTTTTGCTTATCGAAAAAATACAAAGGACGATTTTTTTCGCTTCCAGTGTTTCTTCTTATCATGTGGCTTTTAGTTCCTTTATTGTTAACTCAGGGCTACATGTTTGGGCTTTATGTTGATTACAATCGGTTTCTATACTTCCTAGTTTTACCAGTCATAATACTTTTCGCTATGATGATTGATCATGGCTCAGGATACTTTGCACAAGTAATAGACACCTACCGTGCTTTAACCAGCCAAATGCAGAAAACAAAGAAGACCGCAAACAAGCTGAGCATCAAGAATCTCAAGTCGGATAACCCGCAAAACAATTTATTCTACCTTTTTATTGGGCTTCTTGCTTATCTTGCTCTTTGCTCTTTCCGATCTTTCTGACTCCTTGGCAAGGCGTCACAATTCAAAGTTTCTACCAAGTTATGAACAACCCTGGCTACCAAGCAATACAGTGGGCTAAGCAAAACACGCCGGCTGGCTCAGTGTTTGTTTCTGATGCTCTTTACGGGTGGTGGCTTGGCGGGTTTGCTGAGCGACCAACTTTAAGCGCGGTTTCCCCGCAATATTTAACGGTTGACCAAGAGTTGGCGCCAGCCAACAGTTGCTAGCTAATCTGCTTGACACGGATTACATGATTGATAACGGTTACATTCAGGTTAGGGAAGATGGCGGATACATTGGTAGACATAATCCCGAGTTTTTAGCTGACCTTAACTGGACACCTTTTCCCTACTCGTTCTTCCAGTTTAATGATAGCGAGATTACTCTGCTTTCTCAGAATGGTGGCTCTGTTCAATCCACTGACATAACACAGATACCTGTAACTAACATGCAACTTGTCGGCGCACAAACTGATAGTCCATCAATTATCGTTAACAAAGGCAAACAGCGATTTCAATTACTCAGAAATTTTAACCGTCTCAAAAGGAGTTACTTTCGCAAATATGACAATAGTAATCCAAAGTAACAATCAGAATGTTTCCTTGGACTGGATTAATTTCGTTTTGAACTCCCAAGGCGAATTTCTGCAACCAAGTGGAAATACAGTTGCAATGTTAGATGCTGGCACTGAAAGAATGTGGCCAATTAATTTTTGTTCAAAATCAACCAGAAATTTCCTCATTTAATTCAGAAAATCCATGCGTTACAGAATTATCCTACAATTTGCAAGGAAAATCTACCGCTGAAATTCAAATTTTAGTTGGAATCTACCCAGTTTCCGATAACTGACATACAAAACCAAGCGAGCCTCAACCAAACATTAACTGATAATGTTCAAACCGCCCAAAAACCAACTGTTAGCTTTGCCCATAACACGTTTGATTACCAAGCAGCTATGCAAGCAATATTCAATTTCTTACATTGCAAATCGCGATTTTGAAGTAAACCCCAAATTTGCCGATGACCCCGCATTTAACCTTGTATTTATTAACAATGAAGTTGCCATCTTTAAGGTTAAAGCTAACGTCACTCAAGTCGGGAGATAGCTGGACGCCTTGATGGGTAAATTGACAAGAGAGACAAATTGAAATCGCCTTTATCACTGTTTTCTCTGTGCTTATTTTCGTCATTTTCTACACCCTCATATCAATGAACGGTGTAGTCTTAGGAAATGACCCTGCTGTTCACTTGGAAAAAGCCCAAATCTTCCTGCAAACAGGAAAAATACCTTTAGTTAACTTAGGCTGGACCCCTCCGCTCTTCGAGATTTTGCTTGCAATGCTTATTTCTTTTAGCGGCGCAACCGGCATTGGGCAACTGATTTTTTTAGTGAAAGCTTTAGCGGTAATAGTTGATTGGCTGCTGTTCCTCTCTGTTTATTTGATTGGCAGCAAATTTTTTAACAAAAAAATCGGTGCAGTAGCCGCTGTTTTGCTGCTGATGTGTTTTCCCATCTACGAGGCTAACGCGTGGGGCGGCTACACGACGGTGCTTGGCATAGCGTTTATTCTCTTGGTGTTTCTTTATTTGCCTTTAGCAATGGAGCAATTCGGGTACCTTGTGGTTACTTTTTTTGCGGCTTTTGCTCTTGTTTTGTCTCATCAGCTTGCTGCGTTTCTCGCCGTTATAATATTGCCTCCAATCTTGCTTTATATGCTAATAAAATCTAAAGGCGCCTACCTTAAAGTTGTAGCTTGCGTTAATCTTAGGCGGAGGAATAGCGTTCTTCCTCTATTATTTCCAAGCTATGGTTCCTTACCTTGGCGTCGTCATCAGTACGTGTTTTTTGCGCAAAAAAGTTATGCTTATCAGATTCCGCTAGCAAGTTTTACTTCTTTCATGGTTAATTTCGGCTTCATATTTTTCTTTGCTTTAATCGGCATTTTTATTTCATATTATCTTTTTAGAAAGTACAAAAGAAGCTGATTTTTTACTGTGATATTGATTCTTAGTTTCTTTGTTCCTCTTTTTTTCGCTGAATCTTACATTTTTGGTTTTTACATGCCTTTTCAATGGTTCATTTATTATTTGACGCCCCCAATGGCAATTTTCGCGGCTGTTTCCATTGTCTTTATATGAAGAAAAGTTCATCAGCTTACTACGCCAAAAACAAAAAAAGTTTCCGTAAAAACTGGTTAACCATAGCTACGGTTTCTATAGTTGTATTGATGTGTTTAATGCTTGTTTCTCGTTCAGATACAGTGTATGGAAAAATCATGCAAGCCAGCGTTTTCTATTCAACAACCGACATAAAAGCGTACGATGCTGGAGTTTGGCTTAAACAAAACTATCCAGGTGACGCAACAGTAGTTGATACCAGATTCCGGGCTTTTGGTTTTCAATCTTTTCTGGCAAAAACGTAATTCCGCAAACTGACGCTGCCGAAGGAACAAACGAAATTGCCCAGTCCGTTTTAAGCTTTATCTTACTCAATTCAGGATCCCCAAACTAGCTGAAGGCTTACGAAGCGAACGGCGATATTACCGACGAAAATTACGTCTCCATAAATCAGGTCTGGTACGAAGTTTCCTATTCTTCTACCGCTGGAGATTTCATCTCATTCACCCAAAATGGTACAAATTACAAATTTCCTCTCTCGGATTTAAGCAGCGAAGATATCTTTTAACGAACAGAGTTACCCCATAAAGGTCGAGTTCACTATACTCCAATGACTATGTGGAATTAACGCAGACAATGCTTGTTCAAAATGATAGTTACCCAATCAACGTTTCCTGGGCTGTCACTCCCTTAAACAGCGACATTTCAAATGTAACATTATATTTAACGCACTTATTTTGATCTTCAATTTGACTTTGATAAAGCGCAGATATCTCAACTAATGAATTGGGTTAACCCATGGGATGTGCCTTCAAAAACTACTGATGGAACAGAATGGGCGGTTGTTAGTTTTACAAATTCAGACTTAAAAGATAATTACATAGGTCTCTATGATGACAAAAACCAAATTGCTTACGCCTTTAACTTTACTGATTTGCCTGATTGGGGAAACATCGGTGCCTTAGCAAGTAGACAAATAGATGCTGTAAGATTCCAATATCAATTCAACGAAATCAACGTCAACCAAACAGTTACACGGCAGTACCAGGTTCTTACCCTTTCAAAAAACAGTTTTCCAACATTGCAGCCAAACAAGCTGGAAAGCCTCTTCAACTTCAACCCTGGCCAATTTACAGTATCCACCTCAGACTTTAAAGATTACATCGCAGAAAACAACATTGAATTCATCGTTTACGACAAAAACCAACTTAATAGTAATATGGTCAGCTGCCCATTTTTAGAACTAATTTATTCAAACGATAGATACGACATCTTCAAAATCTTAAACAATTACAATCAAACCCAAACTTGAAAATAAAAAATGTTTTTCCTAAGCCCAGATAATTTTTTCAGAACAATTTGAAAATATTTCAAACCACGTTGTCGATTTTTTTCTCTTAATCGAGTAGTTCTTCAGTATTGTTCACAGAAATGAAAGAAAATGAATCGGTGTTTATTGTTTTTGGAGGGCTTTTGGGTCTTCTCTGAAGCAGCTTTGGTATGTAGTTGCAGGCTGGATCTGACTCGAACAGGTCGCCTGTGTAGTATTCGGCTCGTGTTCTGCATCCGCCGCAGATTTCTCGGTACTCACAAACTCCGCATCTGCCCTTAATGTTGCTTTTGTCGCGCAATTTTAGGTGCAGTTCGCTGTGTTGCAGTTCATCCCAAGCCGTGCGTTAGTTTCTTGTCTTTGACGTTGCCTATGCGGTAGCCTTCATGGAAACCGCAGCTTCGGTAGTCGCCGTTTTCAGTTATGCCGATATAGTTGCCGCCGATGGTGCATCTGCCAAGGTAGCCTTCGATGATACCAGTCCCAGAAGTCAACTGGGTTTTTCTGGCGTACGATTCGGGCGTAGAAAGGCGCGTAAACGTTGACTTTAACTTTGCCGTAAGTTTGCGTTGGATATCATAAATTTCGTTAAATGCTTCCTCGTATTGTTCAGGTGTCGGTGCCAAGTCAGGCATGTTGCTTCCTGCTCTGCCAACTGGAACCAAGTTATGGTAGACAAGCATGCGGGCTTTGTATTCCTCTGCCAGTGCCGCGGGATGCGCCATCGTGCTTAATGTTATACTTGGTCATAGTTGTGACTAAGCAGTCTAGTAATCCGACGCTGCTGAGTTTCTTCATAGCATGCACTGCTTTGTCATAGCTGCCTTTGCGTCGATTATTGTCATTTGATTCTTTATTTCCATCAATGCTGATTGCCGTGTGAACTTCATATTTACGTAAGTATATCAAAGCGTTTCTCATCCCATGCAAAACCGCTTGTGATAAGGCTAACTTTCATGCCATGCTTTTTTTCGGCATAAGCAATAACTTCCAAAACATCATCTCGAACAAGGGGTTCTCCGCCGCTGATTCCAAACCATTCTGCAGCCAAAGTCATGGCATTTCATCAACCATGTGTTTGGCTTGCTCGGTGTTTAGTTCTTGGTCTTTAGCATATTCTTTGGTGTAACTGCAGTACATGCAATTGCCAACACAGTTCCTTGTACACCGCCAAACCACCATGAATAATGGTGCTTAATTGGAGCCATTGAATTATCATTGAATTCCCAGTGTCAAGTAAGATTAGTCAATGCTGATATAAAACTTGCTCTTATAAACCGACTTTCTGTTTCTGTTGCAAAAGTTGCAGAAATCAATCAAGCAGCAAGTCAATTATTGTCATCAAAAGAAAACTCGTTGGGTTTTGATTTTCCTATTTTTCCTTCTTAGATATCGAACATGCTATAGGCTTATGGGAAAGTCTTATAAAACCAACCAGCGCTAAATTGAAAGTAGAAATCAAGGAGAATTAACGAAAAATGTCTAAACCAAAAGAATATTCATGGATGACTAAAGACAAACTAATGACTTACACCTTTTTCGCTCTGCTCATACTTACTGTCGTCACAGCTGCTATTTGGTCAACTGAGACAACCCCTTCGGCTGGAACCTCGGGCTTACATTAGCTATATCGCCTTAATCGCTGTCGGTATCGCCGTAGGACTTGACGCTTTTCTGCACAAAGTTGCCGTTGACAGCCCACTTAACCTAATGTCTGCCGCTGTTTTCGGCTTAATCGTCACTGACTGCTCACACTTGGTGTCCCAGTTATGAGCACAGTTGAGCTGTTTCCTCTGGAGGCACCTCAATGTTTCGTCTTTGTTGCCCTAATGTCTGTCATAGGCTTGGTTATTTTCAAGAAGATTGTCGGTACTCTCTGGCAGAAAATACGTGAATCCTGCAGCAGCTGCAAAATTCGTCGTTATGATACCCTTCATCAACACATTGCTAATAGCAGTAGACCATCTGAAAAGCTCTGCACTTGGCGTACCTTCATTGGCAGGTCCAATTGGCTTAGCAAGCTCGGTAAACGGCAACGGTAATGGTCATACGCAGTTCCTGGATTCGGATGCCTATATGATCAGCTGCTTCTCTAACGCCAACCATGCGGCTCCAGCAGCAACAACAACAACTTGCTTTCAACAATGTTTCTTAGACAAGTTCCACGGCTGGCCTGGCGGAGCCTCAGCCCTTGCAGTCATAATCGTTGGCATAGGCTTCTTTATCGTAGCACGCAAATACATGAAATGGAGAATAACTTTAAGCTACCTTGTAGCCGTTGCAATAATGTCATTGATCTTGTCTTTTGCTTACGGTGACGCAGGTGTTACTGTACGACTTTTGTTCCTGCTGTTCATCGGAAGTTCAATATTCTTGGCGTTCTTCATGGCAACAGATCCTGCAACTACACCATTAACATACACTGGACAAGTAATTTTCGGAGTCGGCGTGGCAATATTGACCGTGCTCATGATAACCTACATGCAGTTCTTCGGTGCCTCCTTTGTAGCGCTATCATCATGAACTTAACTGTACCAGCGCTTGACAAAGTTGGCAACTCAAACCCACAACTGAAAGCAAAGAACCCAAACTGCCTAAAGCCCAAGCATTTGCCCCTGAAAAAGTCAAAGAGTACCAATGCATGAGATGCGGTGCTTGCATGCGCGTATGCTGCCACAAACTAAGCCCGATACTGATTAAGCAAGCATTTGATAAAATGAACATCGACGCCATGATTAAGCTCCATGCGGACTATTGCACTGGCTGCGGACACTGCAGCTTACGTTTGCCCCGCAAGAATTGACCTGAAAGGCGCTGTGCTTCGATCAAAAGCTATGCTGAGACAACAAGAATAAAACTTTCATTTCCTCTTCTCTTTTCTTTATTTTTTCTTTTAACACAATTTAGCTGAATTTTGTCGAAGAGCTTTTTTTCCTATCTATTGCTGTTTCTATATATTTTTAGTCTCTATAAACTATTGCATATCAAGCTTGCAAGCATTAAGCTTATAAACATGCCACCACGTAAATAAGTCAAGGGATAAAAATTGGAAACAGAAAAATTTAAACTAATTGACATATTCTACGGCATAGTCATACCACTAATTCTAGTGCTACTGATCTTCTTTCTCGGCAATATATGTTAACCCCAGCGGAACTCACCATGTACTCGGAACTACCGGCACACTCGGTACCATCGGTGTCATTCTTACCCACGGCTTTGCTCAAATGATTGTTCTCGGTGTTCCACTAGTGCTAGGCTTGCTGTGGAATAAATGGGCAGGCGGCGCAGCAGGCTTCATCATGGGCGGCATGTATTACGTAGCTAGCGCAGGGCTCTACACAGGGTATTATGAAACTTCTGCTGGGCATTACAACTTTTTCGGCGACATGAGCATGCTTAGGATACCTCGTTATGCGCTATTATCATCGGTTACATGGCTGGAGCATTAAACAACAAATCAACGAATTTCAAACGAATGCTAGGCGCAGGCTTAACAGCTGCCATGATAACTGCAATAATTCAAGCTTATCTCAACTACACTGTTTCACTTTCGCCAGCACATGTCGATGAACCATGCAGAATTGGGCAATCACACAACTCTTCGGAGTAGCTGGATCGTATGGATTCGTGTTAGCATTCATTCCGAGCATTGCTTTAGGAGTAATAGTTCCTGTTATTGCTAAAGTAATGACGTGGTATGGGCTTCAGCCGATGAGGCATAAATAATCCCATTCTCTTTTCTTTTTTAATCCTCTATTATTTTATAATTTCCACTTTAAATTACATTTTTCGCTTCATATCTAAATCGCGAATCTGCCTGTTAATTTGGTGCAGACGTAATTATGCTTATTATGCACTTTAGACGTTTAGCTTCATTAACAGCAAAGGAATTGTAGACAATATGCAAAAAGACGGAATTGAAAAAATTAGGTTTTGTTAGGTGCGAATTCCCAAGCAATGTTTCCTTTCCAGATCTCGCCTAGCTTTGTTATCCTGACCTCTTTGTCATCAATTTCAATTAGTCCTTTTTCTTTTAGTTTTTGAAGTTGCTTTGGAAAAACTTTTTCTGGTGTGGTTCCGAATTTTTGCATAAATTCTTTTTTGCTAACTGGCAACCTTAGGTACAATCGGGTCATTGTCCGTCTCATCATATCTTCATTTGTTGATTCTGAAAGTCTACTGATAGGCAGTTTTCCCGCTTTCACAGTTGCCATGTAATCGTTTATGTTTTCAATGTTAGAGTAGGAGAACCTTTGCAGGTACCCCATGAAGCAGCCTGCGCCCGTTGTCAATATGCCTCCCCATGGCCAACCGTTGAGGCAGTTTTCTCGCATGTGCCATTCTACTCGGCTAAAGCGGTCGTGACCTACTGCCTTGTAGCCTGCTTCAGTCAGCATTTTGTAGGCGGTAAGGTACATTTGTTTTTCGTATTCTGCGTCGCCTGTCGGCGGAGAAACTCCTGTTTTAATCATTTTTTCAAGCGTAGTGCCTGGATCAACATGCAACGAGTAAGTGTCAATCTCCACGTCAAGTTCAATTGTTTTCTTTAGCGTGTTGATCCAGCTTTCCATCGTTTGCCCTGGAAGATTATACATAAGATCCACGCATACGCACAAATTCAGTTTTCGTGCATGCCGAATTGCTTTTTCAACATCAGCGGCGCTGTCTGGCAAGCAAAGCATTTTCCTCAGTTTGTCGTCAAATGTTTGCGCACCCATATCCATTTGGTACACGCCGTACTCGGCGAGTTTGTCAATTTTCTTGAGTGCCAAGCGTCTTTGATGATCCTGTTACTTTGATGAAGTATTCCTTGTTAATGTTGAAGTTTGCTTTGCAGAAGTCTATTAGGTCAATCATCTGCTCAGCAGTCAAGACGCTGGGTGTTCCGCCGCCTAAAACTATTTCGTCAAATACACTTGTCTTCACATACTTGGTTTTAGCGTACATTTCGAGCTCTTTTTTGAGCAGATCAAGATAAGGCTCTATCTTCACTTTGCTTGTGGCGGTGGTTGGAAAATAGCAAAAAGCGCATCTTGAGTCGCAAACAGAAATCCACGGTTGAAGCTCCATCAATCTGCCTGAGGTATTCTCAGTAGTCAGGAACTCCATGAAGGCTTCGTACGTTTCGGGTTTAATGTCTGGGTAATCCCTGTAAGTGTACGGCGGCCAATTTTCACGTGAACCGTAAACTTCTGACTTGACCTTTTTCAAGCTCAGAGCTTTTTTCATCAATGAATCCTCTAGTTTGTTTTAGTTTAAACGGTTCGATAACATAATAAAGTTTACGTTAAGAAGATTAAACCTTCTAAATTTTGTTAATGATCTCTTTTCCAAATTTTAAGGAAAATGTAATGTCTTTGTTGGATATGTTTCATGTCCTCAGCAGTTGTAAACCACAAAATAGCTGAGGGAAAAACTTCATTTCTCTTTCTACACCGGTGAATAAGCTTGGTGGGTAGCTTAATGCGGCAGCTTTTCTCAAACTAAAGTCACCTATTGCAGTGGACGCGGGGAACAAGTTCTAAAGTTTTTGTTTTTTCCCTTTTTTGATGCGGCAAAATGATATTTTTTCGGTTTTTGAGTGACTTATTTGGTTTTTTGCGCTTTCTTTCGCTTGTCTATTTGACATATGCTTTCTATCGCTCGGCTTGAAATATGGAAACCGTTAAGTATCTAAGCAACCTATTTTGTTACCACAACTTTAGGAGAAAAGAAAAATGTCTAATTTAAACAAAATGAATATCCGAGGAAATAAAACAGCAATTTGCGCAATTTCTCTGATTCTAGTCTTAGCAGTCAGTACTTTTGCAATCATGATGCCCCGTGTAAACGCGCAAGCAATTGCGCCAGGAATAAATCTTCCACAATGGGCATACATTAATGCATTCCCGACACCAGTTGGTGTCGGTCAACCGATCAGCATATTCTTTGGACAGCAACCTTAACCAACCGCGAACGGTGCTTACGGTGACCGATGGACTAGTATAACCATAAAATGTAGCCAGACGGCCCTCACTGACCTTAGGACCATACACATCAGATCCAGTAGGCACTATCTTTCAAACTATCACTCCAACAGAACAGGTAACTATACATTCCAAGCTTTCTTCCCTGGACACCTTATGACGAAACTGAAGCCTAACGGAATAGACCCCGCAGTATTGACACCAACTTTCTTGGCCCAAGCCCAAGCCTATGCCACAGCTCATAACGTATCAATGGTTATCTGCTAGGAGATCGCCTCAACTTAAGCGGCCGGAGTTACATATGATGATGATTACGAGCCCTGTGAATCCAACGCAGTTACAGTCACTGTGCAATCAACGCCCATTCCATCTGCACCCGCTTATCCATTACCAACTGAATATTGGAGCACTCCCGTCAATCAAGCCGGACACGTTACCAACTGGGAATACATCACTGGGCGACTGGCTATACCAAGAAATCGCACCGAATTATCAAGGCGTACACTATGGTATGGAGGATAACAGTGGCGGAGTCATCAATGACTTCACATCAACCTCCAACAACCGCCCACATAGATGGACTAAACCCATAAACTTCGGAGGAGTCGCAGGTAACGCCATCAGCTATCAGTCGGACGGAGACGCTTACTACTCATATCTGTCATATGAAACCGAATTTGCAACGCAATAATCATGAATGGACAACTCTATTACAACACACCAAATCCACCAGAATACGGCTTCACAGACATCGATTTAGCACTGGACAACTAGTCTGGTATCAAAACGGTACGCACGCATGGGGCGGTACAGGAATGATCCAAACCCTATCCAAATACCACATTGGGTAGGGGCTTCGACAAAAACGCTTTTCCACAGCTAACTTTCGGACAGGAACTCAACTATTGAAACACCCAACCAAGCAGGTATGATTGACACTCTCTGGAGCGTTTGGCAGCCACTAACGGATCGAACGTTTGGTCAGCATTGACCCCATGACTGGCAACTGGATCTGCAATCTCTGGAACGTTCCATGGTTACGCAGTATCGTTCGGTTCTCCAACTTTGACACTGACGCATGCGGAGACATGATCAACTACACACCTAACCTTGGTTCTACTCCAATAGCATCAACTGGACAGCCAGCTAAAACCTATAGGCGTATGGAACAGCACCCAAGCAATAGAGAACGTATATGAAACCTATGCAAGTCTCAGAACAGGTACAGTCGTCTATGGCAATTCATCAAACAGCTACTGGTACTAAAGACCAGCATTGGCGCACAAATAGACTCGTCACGAACAGGCGTTAATTACTATAACTTACAGGCAATATACCTACCACCACGGTATGGTACGGTATTACTCTTCGCAATAGACCAAGCAGACCAAGAAATGATTTATACATCTTTACCATCAACACTCGGAGCGCATCATATCCAACAACAAACCAATACATCCAATACGCAATCAGCATAAACCCCACTAACACAGGCACGGTTCTGTGGTCTCAAGTATACACACGACCCGCAGGTAACGTAACGTATGGATTTCAGCCAGAACAACATAGGCAACGGTGTCTTTGCAATGATTCCAAAAAGAAACACGGCTTTGGATGGGCTTCAGCACAACAAACGGAAATCTACTATGGACAGCAGCAACACCTGAAATTGATAACCACATGTACGGTGTCACAGGCGGCATCGATAACGGCATGCTCTACAGCGGTGACTCAAGCGGCACAGGCGGAAAATATACGCCTATAACGTTACAACTGGTGCACTAATCTTCGATTCTCAACAGGCTCTATGGGCTATGGTGGCTACTGGATAAATATCCCATCATCATCAAAGCAATCGCAGCAGGCAACGTCTATTGGGGACAATGCAGAACACAGCCCAGGACCAAACCTTGAACCACCGAATACATAGGCGACATCAACGCAACAACGGGCGCACCAATCTGGAACATAACCTGTTGGCCAGGCGCAGGTTAGCATCTCAGACGGCTACTTAGTGGATTTAAACAACTACGACAACCAACTATACTCATTCGGCAAAGGACCAACACCAACAACAGTGCAAACACCATTAGTTGGCATCGACCAAGGACAAAACTTAGTTATACAAGGCTCAGTACTCGATATATCTTCTGGCACAACACAAGATACAGTAGCTAAGCGATTTCCAAAAGGTGTAGCAGCAGTCTCTGACGAAGCATGACAGAATACATGGAATACGTATACATGCAGAATCCAGTCCAGGCAACACTACTGGTGTACCAGTGTCAAGTGATGTCGTTGACCCTAACGGCAACACATTAACTTAGGCACTGCTACAAGCGACATGAGTGGCCACTACAGCTTCGAATACACAGCACCAACTGTACCAGGACAATACACAGTCATCGCTACATTCCATGGCACTAACGCTTACTGGCCATCATACTCAGAATCAACCTTCTCAGTCAACAACGCAGCTTCACCAACTACCGCACCAACAGCTACTCCAACATCTGCAGCTGACATGTACTTTGTTCCAGCAATCGCAGGCATATTCGTTTTGATCATCGTAGTAGCTATTGTATTAGCTCTATTGATGCTTAGAAAAAAACCATAAAACACACATAGGGAAAAAACAACTTCCCCCTCTTTTCTTTATTTTAAATCAATTATACGATTCTAAAAATTAAAATTACAGCATCCGACACTCTGCATAAAACACTTTCAAGTTTTAGCATAATGCTTGATTACTCTTTATGTTTCTTTAGAATTTTCAGGCGCTAACAGAAGTGAAGCATCGCTTCCCGCTACTGGCTTGTCCTCTAAAAGTCGGCAGCAATTGTCCGTCAAGAGATTTATTTGATTAGATCTTCCTTTTGCTGATCTTTACTCTCTTATTTTTTGCTTGACAGGCCAGTATTTCGGTTGCATGTTTTCATTCTGAAGCAATGAAGGAAACAAGTTCAGAGGCCATGAAGTAGGCAAAGGTGTTAGAAAAACTTCTGTGGTTTCTATACCTCTGATTCTTCTAACTTTGTCGTCAGCGTCAAACATTTTATCGAAATCTTCCAGAACAATTGCAGCGTATAAATCATAATTTCCTGTAAGTCTAATAATAACTATCAAGTTCGGAATTTGAAGCAATTGAGAGTAAATATCTGACATTTTACTTCGATTTGAAACTTTTATGTATAATTGCCCCATAGCTTTATATCCAAGTTTACTTAGGTCGATAGTTATCGTGGAAAGGGTTAACAAGTTTTCTCGAAGTTTTTTGTATCTTTGAGTTACGGTTTTTAATGATATGCCCAGTTCTGTACCAATTTTTTTGAAGGGAGTTCGAGAATTCTCAGAAAGAATCTGTGCGATTTTTCTATCTATTTCATCCATTCTTACGCGGGTGCTAAATCGTGGTCAGTTAACCCGTGCGCGTTATTTTTGTTACTTTGAGTATTTTCACGATTTAATGGTTTGATAATTAAGTTTTGAGGGTATTCTAAGTTAATTGCCTCTGCCCAGATTAAGGCATCAACATGTTTGATTTTATCGTTAGCCTCTAACTCTTCTATTATGTCGTGTAATTTGTTTAGGTTTCGTAAGGCTACTTTTCCAAAATAATTGTATTTTCCAATGGACTGACTAGCTCGGAGATATATGGCTTGCTTTCAAGAAACTTTGTCACTTCTTTCTCGTTTTCCACATCGTTCATTATAAGCAAGTCTACTATGTGGCGGTATCCCAAGCAATGGGGGTTAATGAGAATCTTTTCGCCGTTTATCACGCCTTCTTTCCACAAGCGTTTATAACGCATTCTAACTGCAGTGACTGTAATTTTGCATTCTTTGGCGATATCGGTGAAACTGGTGCGGGATTCAGCTAACAGAATCTTTAAAATTTTCGCGTCAATTTCATCGATTTTTATTTGATCTTTCAATTCAATCTCTTCAGCCTGATGTCCCTGAAAAGTCAATCGTAATCTTTTATATAGATTTCTCTAAAAACTCTTCTTTTTTGGAAATTTTCGTCACTTTTGCTTCGATTAGTTTTCCTGTTTTTGGAGATTTTATGTATGTGAATGCGATATTTTGTATTCAAATAAACACTTTTTCTTGTGAAATTAAGCGCTTTTTTGAAGAGCTATCAGGTTAGAATCACAAACCTTATAAACAAACTCTATCAAACCATTTAAGTACAATTTAAAGGAGAAAAGAAAAATGTCTAATTCTTTCACCCCAAAAAAACAGAATATCCTAGGAAATAAATCAGCAATCTGCGCAATCACTTTGATTTTAGTATTAGCTCTCAGCGCTTTCGCAGTTATTCTGCCTAAAGCTTCTGCACAGACAGCAACGCATTTGACAATTCCACAATGGGCCTACCTTAACGCGTTCCCAAGCCCCATCGGCGTTGGGCAAACGATCAGCCTCTTTGCTTGGACAGCTACCTATCCACCTACCGCTAATGGAGCTTACGGTGACCGCTGGACCAATATGACTATAATTGTTACCTTGCCAGATGGAACGAAAACTACGTTAGGACCCTATGTATCCGATCCAGTAGGCACAACCTTCCAAAGCTACATTCCAACACAAACAGGCAACTACACATTCCAATTTGTCGATCCACAACAAACAATCACAGGCCAACCTTTCGATCCAGCAGAACTAGCCCAAGCCCAAGCTTTTGCCACGGCCAACAAACTACCCTTGTCAGTTGGAGAGTCAATCTTCATAACTGGCTGGTCTAGCATAGGCAATGTCTATACAGCAGCTACATCCACACCAGTTACAGTAAATGTGCAATCAACAGCAATTCCATCTGCACCTAATTATCCACTACCGACTGAATACTGGAGCGTTCCAGTCAGTCAACCTGGCCATGAATTCTGGTCTTCTATAACTGGCGACTGGCTAGCTAACGGCGAACTTGGCTCAAATGTAAATGACTACGCACAACCACCTACAACCGCTCACATTGCATGGACTCGTCCTATAAACTTCGGAGGAATTGGAGGTCAGCCACAAGCTATTAACTCGGGTGGCGACAACTATTATTCGTATCTTTCATACGAATCAATGTTTAACCCTCCAATTATCATGAATGGACAACTGTACTATAACACACCTAACCCACCAGAATACGGTTTCGTTGACATTGATTTAGCAACTGGACAACAAGTCTGGTACCAAAACGGCACAAACGCATGGAGCAATATACCCGGAAATCCAGTCCAAATAGGATTCGGCTTCGCTAAACAGAATTATCCACAACTTAGCTTCGGACAAGAACTTGACTACGAATCACCCAATCAACACGGCCTCATCGACTATCTCTGGGCCACTTGGACAGCCCCCAACGGATCTAGCGTCTGGTCAATGTTTGACCCATTCACTGGTAACTGGATATGCAACCTTTGGAATATACCATCGGGTGGAGCAATATTCGGCGCATCCAGCATGATTACTGACGCAACAGGCACTCTGTTAAGCTACAGTGCGAACTTCGTACCATCAGCTTCCGCTCCCAAAGGAACATTCATCGTCTGGAACAGCACCGCAGTAATTCAAAATACTAATCCTTCAATGGCACAAACCAACGGCTACTGGATGTGGAGACCTCCACTAGGCGGACAAATAGATGCATCCCAGGGCGGCACATCAGTCTACAATATCACTGGTTCTCTGCCTGCAATTACAATAACAAATGGTCCCTTTGGTCCAAGCGCTTCCGCCACACTTGTAGGCCTTGACAAGACAGCCCAAATAGCCATATACAGCTCAGCCCCATCAACACTCGGAATGGCTACCTATCCCTCACCTGCAACATTTACACAGTTTGCCATAAGCATAGCTCCATCTACCATAGGTCAAGTAGTTTGGTCTCAAACATTCCCATGGCCATCAGGTAACGTAACATTAGAAAGTGGCTTCATAGGCGACGGCGTGTTCACTCTATTCGAGAAAGAAACAGCAGTCTACATGGGCTTTAGCGAACATACAGGCGCACAACTCTACACAACATCGCCACCTGAAGTTGCCAACCATATCTACGGCGTTTCAGGCGGAATCTATAACGGCGTAATGTACAGTGGCGACTCAATAGGAGAAGGCGGTACCATCTATGCTTACAACGCAACAACAGGAACATTACTCTGGAGCAACACAACGCCTTCAATGGGCTTTACTGGCTACTGGGACAACATTCCTTCAAGCGTGGGATCTTTCTCATCAGGCAACCTATACTGGTATGGAGAAGAACACAGCCCAGGACCCAATCTTGAACCCGGATTCATGATAGGCGATGTAAACACAACAACTGGCGCGCCAATCTGGAACATCACATTCTGGAGTGCAGGCGGTGGAATTGGCGGAGGCATGTGTATAGCAGACGGTTATATGCCGCTATTAAACGCCTACGACAACCAAATCTATTGCTTTGGCAAAGGACCAACCGAAACAACCGTGGGATCTGTATGGAGTAACTTGGGACAAAACTTGGTCATACAAGGCTCAGTAATTGACAAATCTGCCGGCTCAACCCAGACTTCAATAGCTGCGCGCTTCCCACAAGGAGTTCCAGCTGTCTCCGACGATAGTCAAACTGCTTTCATGGAATACGTATACATGCAGAATCCAATTCCAGGAAACACTACAGGTGTACCAGTTGGCATAACCCTCATTGACCCCAATGGAAACACAATCAACGAGCAAACAACAAGTGACATGAGCGGTCACTACAGCTACGACTACAAGATTCCTAACGTACCCGGCACATACACGGTTATTGCTACATTCCATGGCTCTAACTCTTACTGGCCATCATACTCGGAATCAACCTTCCAAGTTGACCAAGCAGCTTCACCAACTACCGCACCAACAGCAACTCCAACATCTGCAGCTGACATGTACTTTGTTCCAGCAATCGCAGGTCTATTCGTTTTGATTATAGTAGGCCTAATCGTATTAGCTCTCCTAGTCCTCAGAAAACGACCATAAAACAGAACTAGGGAAAAAATCAACTTCCCCTCTTTTCTTTTTATTTAATCAAATAACAACCGTTTTGAAACTAAAATAGTTCATTAAAGGAAACTATACCTATTCTTACGATAATGCCGAACTACTTAGCATTGACAGTTTAAGGAAATCAACGGCCAGTTTGGTTTAGGGCAGTTTCGTGTTCTTCTTTTTCAGCATTACATATGCTATCGACAATATACCAATAATGATGGCTGATATTGCTAACGCGAGAAGAATTGTCGCCAAAGAAGTCGAAGATACTGAGGTAAAAGTTACCTGTTGGGCCATATTTTTGGAATTAACGGTAATTGATCCTGATGCTGGCGAGACAGTGTATCCTGCTGGCGGAGTTATCATGAATGCATAGGTGCCGTTAGACACGTTGAATGTTGTTGATTTAGACGTTACATTCTGTGTCTGACTGTTAAATGTCACTTTCCACTGGGCATCAATAGGTAAGCCTGAAGCGGTAAATGATACTGAGTAGGTCGGTTGGTTCAATGAAGAGCCAAAAGCATAGAGCTAGATGGTTATATGAGCCTACGTAAACTATGTTGTTGGCTATGGCAGGCGAAGAAACAACCATTCCTCCAGTTGCATAACTCCAAATGTAAGCGCCAGTCATGGCGTTCAAAGCATAAACGTTTGCCATCATAAGACCCCACATAAACTACTCCATCTGCTACAGCAGGCGAGGAAGCCACCTCCCCTCCAGTTGTATAATTCCATATTAACTTTGCCGTTGAGCTGCATTCAGAGCATAAACCTTGTCATCCCCTGAACCCACATAAACTATGTTACCATTTGCTATGGCGGGTGACGAGGCAATGCTATCGCCTGTGGTATAATCCCAGACCAGCAAAGCCTGTTGTAGCATTTAAAGCGTAAATATTGTGGTCATATGAACCCACATAGACTATGCCGTTTGAAACTGCGGCGAAGAAACTACATAACCGCCCGTAGTGTACTTCCAGATGAGCGATCCATTAGAAGCGTTTAATGAATACACATTGTAGTCATTTGAGCCAATGTACACTCTGCCGTCGGAGACGGCGGGGGAGGACACCATTATCATGCCGCCTGTCGTATACTTCCAAATAAAAGCGCCTGTAGATGCATTTAAAGCGTAAACAGAATCATCCTCGGAGCCCACGTAAACCACGCCATTAGCCACTGCAGGAGAAGAAACAACTGGACCACCAGTTTTGTAACTCCAAATATAAGCGCCCGTTGTGGCGTTTAGAGCATAAACGTTACTCGTCATATGAGCCTACGTAAACTACTCCATCGGCAACAGCTGGTGAAGAGAACATAATCATGTTTCCAGTAGTGTAGCTCCATACAACATTGTTATGAAGCTCCGAGTTGAAACCAACCATGCCCGTGGAAGCATTCAAAGCGTACACTGCTGCCATCATGAGAACCAACATAAACTAAACCAGCCGCATACAGTCGGGGACGAATCAATTTCGCCGCCAGTTGCATAACTCCAAACATAACTGCCGTCTGCGGCGTTTAAAGCATAAATTTTGCCGTCCCACGAACCCACATAAACCACTCCTTGAGCCACGGCAGGGCGAGAAATCACCATATCACCTGTCATGTAGCTCCACAATATTTCGCCGTTCGACGCATTCAGCGCATAAACTTTGTTATCATCTGACCCAACATAAACCACGCCGTCAACAACGGTTGGAGAAGAAGCCACACTGCCGCCAGTTGTATAGTTCCAAACGTATTCGCCGTTAGATGCATTCAAAGCGTAAACTCTGTTGTCTGATGATCCAATGTAAACTAAACCGTCAGAAACATATGGGGAAGAATAAACGGCGCCGCCAGTAGTGAAGTTCCACATCAGATTTACCGTCAGAAGCATCCAAGGCATAGACTTTATCGTCTGATGAACCCACATAAACTACGCCGTTGGAAACCGTTGGGGAAGAAACTATTGCTCCGCCCGTCGTATAGCTCCAGACAAGCTTGCCGTCTGTAGCGTTTAAAGCGTAAATCTTGTCGTCTAATGAGCCGATGTAAACTATGCCCTCACTTACAGCGGCGGAAGACAACATGATTTTGCCGCCTGTCGTATAACTCCAAATGTAAGCGCCTGTGGTGGCGTTTAATGCGTAAACATTGTTGTCTTCTGAACCAAAGATAAACAACTCCGTTGCATGACAGTTGGGTCTGAATCAACATAGTAGCCTGTTGTGTAGTTCCACAATTTGTCGCCGTTAGCAGCGTTAAAGGCGTAGAGATTATGGTCTTCTGAACCTACATAAACTACGCCGTTAACTACCGCTGGGCGAGAAACCACAATGCCACCAGTCACGAATCCCATATTATCGCTCCTGTGGAGGCGTTAAAAGCATAAATTTTATGGTCATACGAGCCCACATACACCACGCCGTCAACTGACAGAGGGCGAACCCACTTGACCGCCAGTATTAAATTTCCACAGAGTCTGGTTAGTCTCGGGCGCCTGCGAATTTGAATAGCCTGTATGTGCCAAATTATCGTGGAACATGGGCCACTCCGAAGGTCTGCTGGTTTGCGTGCAGAAGCGGCGCTGCCTAAAACGCCTGATACTAAAAACAGCGATATCAAGACAGCGCAAATAATGGCTATTCTTTTCATTTTTCCTCTATCTATGTTTGGTCGCTATCAGGTTATAAGATATTTTCTTTTAATGGCTAAATAAAGAGAAAGAGAGGTTGGAGCTATTTTTTGCGCAGGCTTTCAGGCACGTAGGCGCATGCTGGGTCAGCATTCGTAGATGTCGCCTGTGTAAGCGTATGCTCTGTTTCTGCAGCCTCCGCATATTTCTCGGTATTCGCAGACTCCGCATTTGCCTTTGAGACAGGTTGCGGTCTTGGAAGCTGCTGTAGAATGGCGAGGCTTTGAACTTCTTTCCAGGCCGCCTGTAGCGTCTTGTTTCTGATGTTGCCCAGCCGTTGGTGCTCGGTGGGTGTGAGGTCGGTGTAGAAGCATGGGATTAGGTCGCCGTTCTCCGTGACAGCTCACGTAGCCGCCAAAAGCGAAGTAGGTGCATTTGCCATGAAACTTGTGTTCATACCATTCATCGAAGTTGGGGATGTTGCGCATTTTTACGACGCGAGCGAAATGTGGGCAGTGGACATGGATTTCGAATTTGCCCTCGTATTTTTCGGTGAGGTCCCAAATGTGGTTGAGCGCCCACTCGTACTGTTCAGGCGTGGGGGTAAGGTCCGCCATTTCTTTTGCTCTCCCGCTGGGGACAAGATGGTTGAACCAGACAAAGTTCGCGTGGTACTTCTCCGCCAACTCGCAGACATGGTCAAGATGCTTATAGTTTATGGTGGTCATGGCGCAGGCTAAGCCGTTGAGGATTTTGCCCTTGCTGAGTTTCTCGATTGCTGCCAAAGCCTTTCGGTAGCTGCCTTTGCCGCGGAGTTGATCGTTGATTTCTTCGGGTCCGTCGATGCTAACGCTATGTCCAGATTTGGTCTTTGACGAGGTTGTCGTAGATGGTGCCGTCGACGAAGGCGCCGTTGGTGAAGAGGCAGACGTTGAGGCCTTGGCTTTTTGGCGTATTTGGTAATTTCAAAGATGTCTGGGCGTATGAGTGGTTCGCCGCCTTTGATGCCGAACCATCTTACGCCAAACTCTGCCACTTCATCCACCAAATGAAAGGCTTCCTGCGTTGTGAGTTCTCGTGGGGCTTTGGCACCTGTGGCGTCAACGTTGCAGTATTTGCAGCGGGCGTTGCATGCGCCTGTTGCCCTCCAAGAAGTCATAAGTAAAGGACCTTTCTTTGTCAAAGTTAAAATCCACCCTCAAATTCTCTTCGCTGATTCATTATTTACTTTTAAGGTTTCTTTTCAACTTAAAAAAGATTGTGCGCTACTCTACTGTTTTCTCTTTGAAACAATAAAAGCAATTTTTCGTAATAAAAAAGAAGAAAAAATCAGCTCTTTATGTATAAGTTAATTGCTTCCGATGCGAAGAAGCCTGATTGTTACATCGCACGTACTATTTTCTTAAAGTTTGAAGATAGCCACGTTAGCTTAATTCGCCAAAGAAGTTGATGCAACGCACTTTCAGCCATGATTTTGCTATAAATAGTTCCCTTGAATGATTGCCGCAAAATATACACAGGCGAATAGAGCTGGTTGTAGAAAATTTCCCGCTTATTATTGATTTTCTCAAAAGGCAAACCAATATTTTCAAAAGCCGGCGTCTGCATCTCAAATTTATCCCAATCTTGCGGAATTTTCCATCCGATTTTGTTTACTAGTTCTCGAAATTCTGTGTCTGGATAAGGAGTTGCTAAATAGAGATAAACATCGTCAGGTTCGGCCCTTCGGACAAAATCAAAAGTTTGCTTTAACGTCTCCGCCGTTTCGCCTGGGTAACCCACAATCAAGGAAATAGCTACGGATAATCCTGCCTGTTTTGCCCATTTAATTGCAGCCTCATTTTGTTGAGCTGTCATTCCCTTCTTCATGGCATCTAGAATCTTTTGGCAACCTGTTTCTACTCCAAAAATCACAAGTTGGCAGTTTGCGCCTTTCATTTTGGTTAACATCTCTTTGGTGACGCAGTCAGCTCTGGTTTGGCAGTCCCAAGGAACTCTAATGTTTCTATGCTTTATTTCTGAACAAAAATCGAAAACTCTCTCTTGATTATAGGTGAATACGTCATCGTTGAATGTAATATAATCGGGCCTGTAGTTTTCTTTTATCCACTCAATTTCGTTTACTACGTTTTTCACTTTTCTTGCCCTAAAATCGTTTCCGGCAATTCGAGGCACCAAACAGAACGTGCAGTGAAGGGGGCATCCCCTACCTAAGTTACCATTGGGAGTCCTAGTTTTCCGAAAATTCGGTATTTTCTCAGTGGAAAATAGTGATATGCTGGAGGAGGCAGTTCGTCGAGGTTTTGCATAAGCGGCCTGTCAGATGTTCGAACGACCTGTCCATTTTTCCTAAAAGTTATACCTGCAACCTCGCCAATACTTTTTAGGCCAGATACACTGCGTGCCAGATCCAAAATAGTTTGTTCGCCTTCACCTCTCACAACTACGTCCACTTCTTTTTGTTCTCTGAGAATTTGTTCATCCATAATCGTGACGTGTGGTCCTCCAAAAACAATCAGCGTTCGCGGAAGCGCTTCTTTTATGGTATGTGCAACCTTAAGCGCTGATGAAAAAGTGGCTGTGACGGAGGTGATTCCAACCATGTCAGGTTCGAAGCGTCTCATCTCCTGTTCAATATTCTGGTAAGTCATTTTTAAAACTGGGCAATCCAAAACCATTACTTCATTCTCGTTTCTTTCCAAAACGGCTGCCAAATAAGCTACACCCACGGGTGGATACTGGTAATCTACAAAAGCCCACTGAGACGGCGGTGGAGGATTAATCAGTGCTATCTTGGTCTTTTTTGCGGCTGACATAGGCACTTCCACAAACTTTTACATATATTTGAAGTGTGAATTAATTAAGTGTATCTTATAGCAGAATTTTATCAAAAAAAAGACAGGATTCAGATGATTTAATTGAGTTAACCCAATAATTAGCTTTCAGATCGCGTTTCAAGTTGTCAATCGAAGAGCAATTTCAAAAAGACAAATAGAAATACAATATGAATCGATTATTACTCTTTGGATTTTCGATTCAGAAACTCGTCGAGTTGCTTTCGAAGTAGTGAACGGCTTTCGGCTACCTTGGTAACGATTTTTTCCTGT
Source organism: uncultured Actinomycetes bacterium (assembly GCA_963774825.1). Taxonomy (GTDB): domain Bacteria; phylum Actinomycetota; class Actinomycetes; order Streptosporangiales; family Streptosporangiaceae; genus DATBGO01. The sequence goes on from CAVZGW010000016.1 coordinate 26,796, forward strand.
CCAAGCTCATCTATGGTTTCCGCGAATAAGTCATTTTCTGGGTTTATGTCAGCTGTTCCCAAGAAACCTTTTAACACATTAACAAGTTCGCTTCTTTCCTTTCCGATCTTCTCTATCGCCTACAATTTGACCTAACAAGACATCGTTCAACATGAAATATGCGCTAATTGACGATTTCAGGGCACCGTAATTTGATTGGAGTTCCTCCGAAAAGTTGGCTTCCACTCCCAGTGCAGACACATTTTCAAATACATGATTCATTATGGAGAGTGCTTCCTGTGAGGCTCCTTTGAGCGCGTGTGATTTAATTGCTAAAGAAAGATTTTGAAAATTCAGATTTTCCGTAGAGATCTTTGTTTTTAGAGAAATTGCTTGTTGCCAATTTGCAACGTTTCAAGCTAATTTCAACATCGCCCCAGTTGACTTTTCCATTCAGACCTATAAGCAAATCAAATAAAGGGTCTGCTACATCTGCAAAATCGTTAAAAATCATACTAAACTCGGTGTCGATCTTAGTTTTTTTAACAGGCGCTGTGGGCGCTATCACAACTATTTGGTGGTTCATAGTAGACTCTTCAACATGTACTGGTGTGATCTTTTGTTTTTTGCGTTTCATGACGAAAAAGGTGGAACCACAGGTAACGGCTCCTATCGACACTGCTGCTGAAGCTAAAATGTAAATCTCGTTTGGCAAAGCGTTAGATGAATTAGCAACGGGATTTATGGTACTGTTCCACATGTATGTTTGAGTATATTTTCCTTGAATACTAACCTGAGGATCGGCATAGACTATGTCAAGATTTAGACCGTACTTTGAAATTAATTTGTTCATGTTGCTCCAGATTTGAGCGGAATTGTTGTCGGCTGGCCAGAAACCCCAAATTTTGTCGTTTTCAGTTCTCATGCCCCAACCGTAATTGGTAGGCAACACAAATGCAACTTGCCCAGTATACTTACTTTGTGAATCTGAGGAAGACGAATGGATGTTGGTCCAGAATTGTTTTATGGCGTTAAATTGGTCGTCAGTTAAAGCGCCCTTCCCGTTGATTTGATAATCAAAAACCAAAACGTATTTTGCCCCAGCATTATATGCCATTGTCATATCTTTGAGCATGACTGGTCCGCTCTCTAGAGTGGCGGATTATTTGTTTCCCAAGTGATTATGGCTCCCCAATCCCTATTTTGCGACTCAGCTGCACCTCTGCACAAGTCTATCTGCTCAATTTTGTCGCTTGCTGTTTCAGAATTGCCTAATTCGGCAAAAACAGTACTATATCCGGCTTTGTAGTCAAACCAGTAAAGCGCGTAATCGGAAACAAAAACAGGCATCGGGCTGTTTAAGCCATAGCGGTAACTTGTATTGGTGAAAACTTGCATGCTTCCACTGCGAGCGATACTTGAAACATACGTACTGGCGGCTTGATCATAAGTTGTGACATTTGCAAAGGTTGTTACAGGTCGGCCTGAGAATGTCATGTTGGCTCCATCCCAGTATCCGTCGTCTATTTGTTTTCCGCCAGGCTCATCATACAAGTAGGCACCTAAGAATTTGTCTCCCCATTGTTCCCTTGCTGAATTTAGCCAGGAAACATGCCATGGGCTGTATCCGTAAGCGTTCCAAGTAGTTGCATTGTAGAGGTTGCCGAGACTGAGGGTCATATTTTGAAAAATGAAATTAAAATAAACAATTATGTACATATTTGCATTTACGGCGTAGTCGCAGATTTCATTTAGGGCAGTATCATTTGGCGCCCCGCTTATAGTCCAGGAGTCAACAATGAAAAGATTCGAGTACGAGCTAACTTTGTCAATCAATTGTTCAGCACCAGCAACAGAGTCTCCGCCATAGGTAACGCCGACATAACAGTTTACTGCGCTGGATGTTTGAGCGTGGCTTTCCGAAATGAAGATTGGCGTTGACACAGTCAAAATAATCAAAGCGATCGCGAAAACTCGCCAAACTATTTTCATGCCAACCACAACAAAATTGTTTTGAGTCTTTATAAATCATTTGTACAATGACGCTGTTTGGTTAAATTGGAATGCTCGATCAAAAAAGAAGTAAAAGGTTCGTCAAACCGCCAATGCTTGGAAAAATTGCCCTCGCAACTGCAATATCCAGTTACTATGCCGAAGAGTCCACTTTATCGTAATGTTTATACCTAAACTCTCTTATTCTAATTTTGCGGCAAGAGATCAATTCACTGACAATTTACAGATTGGGGGAAAATTGTGAGTACTAAAAAACTAAAAATTATGGCACTTTTGGTTCTGCTTCTTTTTTCGTCAACAATTTTTGCCACAATTCCAACCCTACAAACGGGTTCGAACAGTCTTGTAAACGCCCAACCTTACACTAATGCTGCATCCACTTCTAGCCAATTTAAATCAATACGAGTGGCCAGAGTTTCAAGGCGATTCCTCTTTTACACGGTTCTCAGCGGGACCAGCCCCTGACACATCAAACATACTTTGGAAAGCCAACATAACAGGAATACAACCCTATCTTGCAGCTTTTGACGGAATGATTTTCGTCTGCACCAACACTTCAGTCGTTGCACTTGACCAAACAGGAAACATCGTTTGGCAAACAGCTGTTCCAATGAATGGAACTTGGCCAATAGCATACGAAATCGATAGTTCACACATGATTGTGGAAAGCACTTGTCTTAACCCAGAAACAGGAAATATACTATGGACCAGCACATCATTTCTACGCCGACACTGGTCATTTTCAGCGCTAACGTCTACAGTCCAGAAGAGCAAATGTTTTACACTAAAGGTCGATTCCTACATTGAAGCTTGGAGTTTTTCTAATCCTTCAAAACCGCCAACATTGGCCTGGAAAACCTATATTCCAGGCGGCGGCATCGATGGTATCGGAACAACATACGGTGACGGCATGGTGTTCCCAGGCTCTTTCTGAAAATCAGCAAATGGCGCTCAACGCCACAACAGGCGCAGTCCTATGGGATACTCTCACAAAAGGACCAATGATCTTCAGCGGCTCCTATTCTGATGGCAGATTCTTAAGAGGAGGAACAGATGACAATACAATGTACTGTTTCAATGCCACAAACGGCCAAATCCTCTGGACATACACGCCAGACACGAACGGATACTTCGTTATAGGCTGTGCAGTAGCGTACGGAATGGTTTACGAACTCAACAAAGACGGAAACCTCTACGCCATCGACATAGACAACTGGCAATCTGGTATGGAAATACAAAGGGCCAGGTCCACTTATCTTTCCAGGAAATCCCCACAGTTGCAGATGGCATGGTCTATGCAACAACAGGGCAGAACGCGGCATATCTTGGTGAAGTCGGCGCCTCCAGTTTGCATGTTTGAACGCTTACACTGGGCAGCCCATTTGGACGCTTCCTATAGAAGCATTAGCTCCAAGAGAATCAGTCGCTGTGGCATACGGCAACTTATACATCATTCCAGGCGACGTGACAACGGCGGTTGACACAATCTCAGGAAACGAATACCTACGTCTAATCAATTGTGGGCGATAGGACCAAGTATCAACTCCAGTTAGCTAACTTGGTCTATGTATGGGGCTGATCCAACGCACTCCTCTACTGCTCAGGTAGGTCCCTCAAACCTCACTTTGGCTTGGAAATTCACAACTAACGGATCAGTTATCTCTTCGCCAACCGTGGCAAATGGAATAGTTTATGTTGGTTCACAGGACAAAAACATCTATGCCATTGGAGCGTGGAGCGGCAATCTTATCTGGAACTTTACTACTCAGGATGCTGTTGAATCTTCACCTGCCGTGGCAAACGGCAAAGTTTACACGGGAGGCGATGACGGATACGTTTATTGCCTAAACGCTTACACAGGTGCTCTCATCTGGCAAACATTTGTCAACGGCGACTTGCCTTTCACTTTTGGCGACATAGTGCTTAAATCTTCACCAGTGGTATCTGGAGGCATAGTTTACATTGGATCATTAGACGGCTACATGTATGCTCTTAACGCAAACAACGGCAACATCGTTTGGCAGACTAAAACCAACGGGCCAATCGAATCTTCTCCAGCCGTTTCTGATGGCGCTGTCTACTTCACTTCACAAGAACCAACGGCAGGCGCTCTCTACAAACTGGACGCCAACACTGGGGCTGTGATTTGGAAACTAGCAACTTCCCTATGAATACCAGTATTCACAGGGGGCGACGAGATGCTGGGTTCTCCATCAGTCGCAGACGGCATGGTTTTTGCATCCTCCAACTAAGGACTTATTACGCTGTAAATGCTACTACAGGTGACATTGTTTGGAATTTCACGGATCCAGCTGCAACCGAGTTCATTTATGTTCACCAATTTATGTTAACGGTGATCTTTTCATCATCGATAAATTCAACATAGCTTGTCTTAATGCAACGAACGGTCACACCATTTGGAGCTTCTTCACTGGGGACGAGTTATATATTTCACCCACATACGCCGACGGCAAAATCTACGATGTAACTAGTCAACGTGACATATACATACTTGACGCGAATAACAACGGCACAAAAATCGCAACCTACACCACACCTTCCAGCAGCTGGTCTTCACCAACCATAGCCAACGGAATGTTATACATGGGATGTAACGACTGGAACGTTTACTGCTTCTCCAATAACGTCACTAACCAAGCAAATCAACTTCAACCCCGTCAAACAACGTCACGTTAGCGCACGGTTTACTGTTACTGATTGCTATTGTGCTATAGTTGTTGTGTTCGCTTTGGTTGCTGTAATTAGCGCTACAAGCAGAAGAAGCTGAAAAAAATAATCACGCTTCTATGGCACTACGCAAGATCTCTGGTTGCTTATGCATGAACAAAAGGGTTTTTATGCTAAGCATTAATAGCGATTTGTCATTGAATGCACCTTAGGATAAAGTGGCAAATTGTCAGCAGATTTAGCTCTTATCAACGCAAACGTCAGAACCATGAACCCACCCCAACCTGTTGCTCAAGCAGTCGCAATAAGAAAAAACAAAATCGTCAAAGTGGGAACAAACCAAGAAATAAACCAGTTAATTGGCAAGGGCACAAAAGTAATTGGTATAGACGGCAAAACGGTGGTTCCAGGATTAATTGACACTCACATTCATGTGGCAGATTTTGGCAGATGCCTCTTATGGCTTGACTTAACCAATGCGGAATCAATCAAGGAACTGCAAAGTCTACTAAAAGAGAAAGGCAAAGCAAACGCCTGCTGGAAAATGGATAATCGGTCGAGGATGGAACCATAACCGCTTCAAAGAAAAACGTATGCCCAACTTCTTCGACTTAGATGAGGCTGCACCAAATAACCCAGTAATTCTATATCATGAAGCGGCAATGATATGCGCTGTAAACAGCAAAGCCTTAGCTTTAGCTGGCGTGACAGGAGCAAACCGCTGTACCCTTCAGGCGGAACCATTGACAAAAACCCGCAGACAGGCGAAGCTACAGGCATTTTTCGGGACACTGCAACAAACCTAGTTTGGCAAGCAGTTCCTGAACCAACCATGATGAGCTTTCGGAGGCAACGGCGTTAGCTTGCCAAAAAATAGTGGAAGCAGGAATAACAAGCGTCCATTGGATAGTACTGTCGGAAAATGAGCTTCCGATAATTAAGAGGCTTCATGCAGAAGGAAAGTTCTCGTCAGGGTTAACGTGATAGTTCCCAGAGAGCTCTTAAAAGAAAATGTTGGTCTACCAGTCAACTGACAACTCTAATGTTGCATGTCGGCGGCGCTGTAATTGCTACGGATGGCTATTTAGATTCTAAAACAGCCGCATTATCTCAACCCTACAGCGATGAGCCAAATAACAGCGGCAAATTGCTCTGCACCGAGACAGGAATTGGCGGCTTCGGTCGCGCAGGTATTAGCGGCGGGTCTTCAGCCAGTTATACATGCTATGGGCGATAAGGCTGTGGATACAGCATTGAAAGTAATCGAGCAAACAGCAACTGCACAAAGGTGTTCGTTTTCGTATAGAGCAAGCAGCGGTTCTAAACAGAGAATTAATCAAGCGACTGAAAACACAAAAAGTCGTCGTTTCTGTTCAGCCCAAAGTTATTGCGACAGAATTCGCAGTTTGGTCTGCCACAGAGCATCTTGGCATTGAAAGAGCTAAGTGGCTTCATCCGCTCAAAACCCTGATTAAAGAGGGCGTGAAGAGTTGCTGGTGGTTCAGATTGCCCCATGGAACCTTTAAACCCGTTTCTTGGAATGCAAGAAGCGGTGCTGAGAGAAAGCTTTTCCCGAACAGCGTTTAAGCGTTGAGGAAGCTTTGCGCATGTACACCGTTGATGCTGCCTACTCTTCTGGTGAGGAAAAAGTTAAAGGGTCAATTGAAGATGGCAAGCTGGCGGATTTAACAGTTTTATCAAGTGATCCTTTTACTGTTGCATCAGATGAAATTAGAGACATTACCGTTACAATGACAATCATAAACGGAAAAGTAGTTTATTCCAAGCCTTGAATCTCCTTCAAGGTCAGTGAGTTGGTTTGTTTTGTTCAGACTTTATTAGTTCAACAACTAAATCTCCAAATAAAGAATCCAATCGCACTCACAATAAACATCGCAATAGTGAAAGTGTCTGTTCTTACATTCAAAAGATGCGACACAGGCATCGGCAGCCACATCTGGATCAGCGAACTGTATTACCACGCCGTCAAGCCAAGCTAACAAACCGTAAATGAATAACAGTTGACCTGCAACCTTCGCAAAAAGAAGAATTTTTCTGTTCACAACTATGTAGGAATGACATGGTTTTTATAAAAATTGCGGGAACAGCTCAAAAAATGTTCTCAAGCAACTGGGCAAATCTCAAACATGTGAGTTCTTTTTCTCGATGGTCACAAATAACGTCAGTAGCGGCTGATAAGCAAAACTGAGTCATCATCGATGATGAGGCTTCTGGGATTGGAGGAGGTTGGAGAGTTAATTGGTGTAAGCGTTTGAGCGTCTACTTGAAGGTTGGACTTGGCTTTGGCAAGGATAAACCAATATGTAGTAGGGTTACCCATGTGCGCTTGCATAACGTGCACCTGCGATTGCGTAACCTCTATCTTGCGTTTGAATAACGAGTATAGCTTGATAATTTGTGGTGTTGCTCTTCTCCAAAGCTTATCTCCCATTGTTCGTTACCAGCAGCGTCTGTTTTGACAAGTTTAGTGCCCGCTCAATGCGAAGCCCTCCATCACTTGTTTGAATCATGAGATCTTACCAAAACTTCACCGTAGTAATTCTGTCCATTGCTACATTACCAGAAGGATCAGTTTTGACCAATCGCCATATTTGGTCCACCGCCATTACTGCGCAACCACATCCAACCTCCCAGAGCATAACCACCGTCTAGCGGTATTGAGCAACAGAATAACAGACGTCTTCATCTTGGTTTCCGTAAGTCATGCTCCATTGATAATCTCCAGTAAGACTTCGTTTGTATGAGGAAGTAGTCGGGTGTGGTTATTGGTGGAACCTGCCAAGAGCATACCCGCCATCATTTGTCTGAATAATTGAATTAACTACTCCATCTCCCAAAGTTTTATTCCATTGTTCATTGCCTAACGAGTCGGTTTTTAAAAGCCAAAATCGCCATGTCGCTTGCTGAATTAGACGCCCGTACGGTTGACCATGATTAGAGTTCGTTTGACCAGCTAAAAGCATAGCCGCCATCAATAGTTTCGAATTAGTGCCATCAGGCCAGCTTAATTCTGCCCCACTATAGGTTTGATTCCATGTATGTGTGCCTGAACCGTGACGAATTTTCGCAAGCCAGAAACCGCCTTCGTATTGACCCGCTAACGCAAAGGCGCCGTCGCTGGTTTGAATGAACCATCTGCTGTAATGGCTTCCTATAGCATCGTAGGTTATGTTCCACTGCAGGTTACCCAAAGAATCCACTTTGGCAACCTCAATTCTGGTTGGTTCACCAAACGAATTGGAAGTTGTGCCCCCTAAAAGAAATCCGCCGTCAACTGTTTGAATGACTGAATCTACTTCAAGCAAACCACTTCCTACATAAGTTCTATTCCATGCTATCGACCACCCCGACGAGGAAACATTATGGGTGGAAGAGGCGCTTGAGTTGCTCGAAGAACAATTTGCATTACCAGCTAAAGCCAATCCAAAAACCATTATTGAGATAAAAAGTAGGCTTAGAATTGGTTTCTTAACCACATCTGGCACCACTTCACTGAGCAACTTTCGAAATTTAAAATAGTTTCGCTTAAAAACCCATTTATGTTTTTACAGCGCTAAGTTTATCTTTTTTCTCTTTACTTCATTTTCAGCAGTATCTTAACAGTTTTTTTAGGATTTCGAATTGCCCTTAAAATTTTGTACCTTGTAAAAGTTGGATTAACCAAATTAGCTCTTGCGCACAATTCACGCAAATCGTCTGCTGAAAACTCTGGTGTCTCAATTAATGGCTCAGTTGCTGCTAATGCATAGTCGCAAAAGCCTTCTCTTAAAAAACCGCCTTCTTTTGCTTGTTCGTAGAGTGCTGTTCCGTAAAGTGGCATGGCAATGCTGAATATGAGGCTGTCAGCGCCTAATCGTTTAAGCTTATACGCAAACTTTATTGTCTCTTCGATGTCTGCTTTGGTTTCCCCAATCAACCCCATAACGAAGAAACAGCCAACTTTGATGCCGACTTTTTTGCAAGAAATTACAGCTTGCTCGACACTTTTCAAATCCAAATTCTTGCCAATAACATCGTTCACAACACGTTGTACACCAGATTCAGGAGCGATACGAATCTTTTTGCAGCCAGACTTCTTCATCTTTCTCAAAAGTGGTTCATCAAGTGTATCTGCCCTAACACCATTAGGCGTAAACCACTCAACATGCAAGCCTCGCTCAACAATTAAGTCGCAAATATCAGCCATGCGTTTTTTATCCAACGTCATGTTGTCATCATGAAAAATCAATCTGCTTAATCCCGTAAGTTTTCACTACATGCTCAAGCTCATCAACCACGTTTTTTGGGCTTCTGGCACGCCATTTTCTACCCCAAACAATACAGTTTGAACAGAAAACACAGTTGTACGGGCAGCCTCTGCTTGTCATCATGATGGTCCATGGTTTGCTTATTTCGCCGCGCAGCGGATTCTCCTTAACAGCTTCGTAGTAAACTTTCATTGGAAGCAAATGCCTAGCGGGAAAAGGCAAAGAATCCAAATCCTCAATAATAGCGCGTTTACCGGTGAGAACAGGTTTCCCATTTTTCTTAAAGCCTAAACCATCTATGCTCGCGAAATCTTGTTTTCCTGACTCAAGCGCATCAACCAACTCGAAAACAGTGTTCTCAGGTTCGCCAATAACAACAAAATCCACATCAGAATCTGCAAAGGCAAGCTTCTGGTCTAGCCGAAGGATGCTGACCCATCAACACAACAGCAATTTTCTTGTTAACGGCCTTTACTGCGTGAACCACTTCAAACGCGGTTTTTGACCAACCTGAAAAAGGAATTTCAATAACAACAACATCAGGATTCCATTGTCTTACACGTTCAGCAATGGTTTGTGCGCTTAAACCGACACCTGTACTTGGTTTCATCCATTTCTATAAGGTTCTTCCAGCCTTCCGTTGGAGCATCAATAATGCAGACGTTATGCTTTTTTTCCAGAACAGCGGCGACTGACGCTAAGATTATGGGTGGAAAAACGTTTGGTTTTCCCCATGCTTTAGGCTGAATTCTAGGCGGATTAATCAAGCAAACACGCATGTAACTGTGCACTTCTGAATTAGAAATACCCTAAAGCTTCGATTAAAACTTTGCACTAAAACGGCAAAAAGAACAATCGCACACCCACAATGACGCCGACGCACATAAGCGCCCACAAAACAATCGTAACATCCCTAATTCGCAAGGCACCCAAAATCTTGTCTCCCGGTCAACGGCTCCAAACTGTCCCCAAGAATGTACTGTCCAGGCTTCTCCAACTGAATCCGCAATGCACCAGCCATAGCCGCCATTGGCCAACCATGATTTCGGCTTGGCGTTTTCTTGTGGTCTCTGTGAGCGATTTTCCAAGCGTTTTTTGCGTCTTTTCCAAGGATTGCTGCCGCCACAATCATGAACAGTGCAGTTAATCTTGTTGGGATGTAGTTGACGACTGTGTCTAGGTTTGCGCTGAACCAGCCTGTGTTTATGTGTTCTTTATCTTTGAAGCCGACCATGCCGTCAAGCGTGTTTATGGCTCGAAAAGCGATTGCTCCAGTAACGCCGAACAATGCGAAGGACAACATGGGTGAGAGTTTGAAGTCAATTAGGTTTTCAGCCATGGATTCGATGACTGCGCTGCTCATTTGTGACCCGTTTAGGTTTGTTGAGTCTCTTCTTGAAAAATGACTGTACTTTTTTGCTTCTTCAACGTCGTCTGCTTGGATGGCTTTGGCTGCGGCTTTTGCCCAATCAGTCTCAAGCTTAATGCAAATAGTCATCTTCAACAGGATAATGCCGATGAAAGCGTAAACAAAGATGCTGATGTAAGTGTAGATTGCCCATAAACCAAAGTAAACTGGAACCGCAAAAGCACAAATCACCGTCAGCGCCAAGAAAACGCCGAGAAGTTTTTCTATTTTTGGGTCTGGGTTTTTGAAGTACGGTTCGATTTTTTTAGTAAATTTGCCCATTAGAACGGTTGGGTGCAGCTTGAAAACCCACTTGTCAGGATAATTCGGTGATGGGTCGCCAAGAACCAAATCTAACACTATGGCTAAAATCAGCACGGTAATGGCGATTAGTATGTTTAAGACGTTTAACACCAACCAAGAGTTACCTAAGCATTGTTTTCTTTGCTTTCGAGATATTTTCGATAAACAGTTTATATCAATTACGGTTTTAACGGAAAATATGAAAAGTTTAGTGCCGAGGCTTCAAAAATCAGCTATGCCTTATTTGGAAATAAAATTTTATGGTATAGTGTATTCTTGGGATTCTGTTGACGGCGGTGGAGGCGGCGGTAAAGCAGAGCCTACTTTGCGCTTCCTGATTACAAGCAAAACGACTGCGATTATAACCACAACAGCAGCTACCCCCCGCTATTATCGCGTATGAATACGCGGCTGGGAAAGTGCCACTTGAAGCAGTAGTTAGAGGCGTAGGAGTGGGAGCTACAGCGGAACTATTCTCAAGGGTTGCGGTTTGAACCAAAAGAGTATAATTTGTGATTGAAGCCACTAAGCTCGTCGTCGCATCGAAAGCGGCAACCGAGAAGAACGAAACGTTGTCTGGGGTCAAAGAAGCGTTTAGTTTATCAAATCCTACAGCAACAACATTGTCTGAGCTGTTATAGAAAGTTCCAACAACTCTGATGTCGTTGGCTGTTTGATTACCAATGTTATATACGAATCCGCTAACGACGTAAGCACCGTTAACGACGTTTGAGACGTTTGAGGGAATTATGTCCAGAGATAAGTTGCCATACATTTTGTTAGCAGTCATTGGTGCGCTATCGACTGAAAAGGCGACGTAGCTAACAGTTGAGAGCACGCTGCTTTGAGCGCCAGGGTTCCCAAAGTCCATATAAAAGGGCGCTTTCTGCTGCGGAAGAAGATAACTTACGTATGGCATAGTTGAGGATGTTGCTATTACTGACTGGTCTGAAGCGTAAACTGTCCCGTTTAAAGTCACAGTTTGAAAGATGAAGTTTCCTTGGTTCTGGATTTCACCAACAACAATAAAGTCGCCGTTTGAAGGGGCAACGTACCAACTGTAACTCAAAACTTTAATATCGCCAGTTTGTTGACAGAGCACATTAGGAATAAAAACTAAGCCTAAAAACAGCGAGGCAACTATCACAACTACAAAGATTTCACTTTTATTCATCCAGATTCCCCTTTCTGTTCCCCACACTGAAGACGCTTATAACAAAAGAAACTGGTTATATAGCTTTTTTCCTAAATTGACTTTATCCCAACGAAATGGCAATGGAATCAAACCTTCCGTTCGTTGAAAGGGAAATTCAGAAAAAGCAATCCAAGCCAAACAATTGTCGGGACTTCACTAAATCTTCAAAAGCATGCATGCCGATTAAGGACTTGTAAGGGATTGGCCGATGATTAACTGCGATGTACTTACACCGTTGGGTGGAAATGGCCCCTATCTTTGGATGGAAAAAAATAGAAAACTTCTAAACGGATACGAATGGAAAACATCCCAAGCAAAAGGCATAGGCAATGCGCGCAATGAACTGCTCAGAAAATCCGAAAAACCATTGGTTTTATGGCTTGACTCAGACATCGAACTTGAGTATGACCCCGCTCCAGTATTGTATAGTGTAATGCAAAAGTTCAAGGTTTCAGGGGTTTGCGGTGCGCAGTTAACTGTTGGCGATAAATGGTTTTTGAAGGTCGCCGCTGAAATGGACAAACCGGAGATAGAACGGCACGGCGGCATAAAAATTGTGGACGCAAGGGCATTTCAATGTGGCTTATTCAAAAGAGAGGACATGGTAGAGGCAGGCGGATTTGACTCTTTTTTCGACAATGCTGGTGAAGATAACGATTTAGTGAGGCGAATGATATCGAAAGGCATGTTGGTTCTTCAATACAGTAGGTTAGTTGTGAAGCATCATGTTAACGAAGAAACTTATTGGAAAAAATTCAGAAACTATAGAGAAGGATTCACTAAATTAGACTCTACAACAAAGAATGATTACCAGCCTGAAACATTGTTTTCTCCAATAGATTTCGTTATGTTTAGAAGAATGCCAGTCCTCTACGCTTTTTACAAGTTAAAAGAGAAGATATCTCTCCTATCGTGATGGACATGATAACTCCAAAAGTTATGGTGTTTTTTGTCACCAACAGATGCAACGCAAGTTGTAATCATTGCTTCAATTGGAAAGCAGATAGAAGCGATGAATTGAGTTTAGATGAAATCAAGAAAATAGACTTCAGTTTTCTGGATTCAATTTCCATAACAGGCGGAGAACCTACCCTGAGAGAAGATTTAGTTGAAATTTGTAGTCACATCGCATCGACAAACGAGTTTACTTTAAACACAAACGGCATATTGACTGAGCAGATTGAAAAAGTTATTTCGGCGGTTGGCAACCAGAAAATAAACGTGAATATTTCTTTGGATGGCACAGCGGAAATTCATGATTCTATCAGAGGCGTAAAATGTTTTGATTCCGCCGTAAACACCATTAGACTGTGCCGAAAAATGAATGTGGACGTAACAATCGTCACCACCATATCGAGATACAACTTAGACAATATTTCTGACCTCATGGAATATTTAACGAAAAACGGAATTGTAAGAAAAAAAGGTGACATCGTTTTCAATATCGCACGTGGCTTAAACCACGTTTTTGCCATCGACAGTTCCATGGCATTTTATCACAATCCACGAGACGACAAAACCGTGTTGTCACTTGACGAGTTAAAGTCGGTATATGCCAAAATAAAAAAATTTATGGTAAATCAGAACAAAGTCGTCTGGCAATACTCAATTGAAATACTGAGCAATCACAAAAAAATCCTTCCATGTTTTGCGGGAACCCGCGAAATGATTCTGCACTCCAACGGGGACGTGTCAGCTTGTGAGTACACTAAACCGTTTGCGAACACCAGAAACTTTGACTATGACCTCATAAAACTGTGGAACGATAAAAACGCTGCAGAAGTAAGAAAAAAGCTGACCGCCTGCTACTGCATACATCCCTGTAATTTGAACACGGCGATACCGCGAACAGTGGTTGGAATCACAAAGTTGATACCTGATATAGTTGATAACAGGTCAAAGAGAATTAAAGAAAAAATCGCGAATTTGTCTGACAGAAAAAAGAGCTTGGACAAACCAAAAAACTAACTCAAAATTGAGTCCCCTCTCCCTATACTGATGAAACCAAAAAATTCAGCTTCCTTTCCAAATCATATAAATTCCTAAATCCCTTTTAAGGCAAAGATAATAAGAGAATGTGGTGCGGAAAAAGCAATTGCCCCAAGATGAAACGCTTAAAGAAAAAATTCTACCAAGCAAACGTTATGGTTCACCGCCAAGAAGCGCAGTACTATGAAATGCTTCATCCAGAAGTTTACAGTAAAAAAGAGCAAACGAGAATAACTACAAAACTTCAAATGATCGACGGACTTGTGACAGATAACCAAAAAAACGCTCTTGATGTCGGCGCAGGCACGGGCAACTTAACAGGCAAACTTTTGAAGATGGGCTACAAAGTTACAGCGGTAGATATTTCCCCTGAAATGTGCACAATTCTCAAAACAAAATACAGTAGCTTACTTGAAAGATGGTAAATTAACTGTAATTAATTCGCCAATAGAAAATCTCTCTTTTAACGCTGGGAAATTTGACTTAATAACAGGCTACTCTGTGCTTCACCATCTGCCTGATTACCTCACCGCCCTTGGAAGCTCTCTCGGTTTTTCTAAAGAAAGGCGGCGTAATCTACATTGACCACGAAGCTTCGCCTTTCCTCTGGAAAAGCGAATCAAGCACGTTAGCCAACTTCGTCAAAGGCATCTATCTCCATTCAAACCCCATAATCAACATCTTGTACTTCCAAATTATCGGCTTAAACGCTCCCCAAATCGATTACACCCTGTCCGATTACTGGCACAAAAAAGAACACTCAATAAACCATCAACAAATAGAGCAAATATTCAAAAAAGAAAACTATGAATTCTCAAAACGAACCGACTATTATCAAAACAGCACATGGATTCCAAACCCTTTGTCGTATGATTTATCGTCTTCTCTGCAAGCCTGAAACCAGTTTTTGGATAGCAAAAAAATAATGTGTTTTTTTTTGTGCAGCAGCCAAGCTTGAGATAAACGAAAAGGTTTATAGCCCTTCTACATGCCTTTTCCACAATTAAGAGGGTTTCAAAATGAAAGTTGTTGTTCATTGGAGTGGGGGAAAAGAATGTTGTTTAGCTTACCACAAAGTCATCAAACAGGGACATCAAGTGGCTTATCTTCTCACCTTTGAATACATGAAACCCTACGTCTTCCATAGTTTCCCCGTGATGGAGCTTCAATCTAAAACTTTAGGAACTCCGTTGAAACGTGTAAGAATCAAGAAAGCGTACGAGGATATCCTCAAAACTCTCACAAAACTGCACAACGAGGAAGGTATAGAAGGCATTGTAACTGGCGACATCGTTGGAGCAGGATGTGCCGTTGTTCACTCAAGCTACTACGAAAGCATGGCTAAACAGTTGGGCATGGCATTTATGATGCCACTGGAAAACCCCTCAGGGGACACCTACGACGTGCTCAAAGAAGTCGTTGGAACCGGCTTAAGACCCGTTTTGAACTGCATCAACACAAACTTTTTTGGTGAAGAATGGTTGGGACGAAAAATCAACCCAGACTCACTTAAAGAGCTAAAAGCTTTAGCTGACGAAAAAGACATAGATGTTTCCAGCGAAGATGGGCAAGGTTACCACAGCACTGTGGTTGAGGCGCCGCTTTTCAAAGAATCCATCGAAATAGGCAAATTTAAGGTTAAGAAAAAGCTGGAAAAGTCAAAGAACTGGAAGAGAAATTGGCTTTACATGGACATCAAAGAAGCTTATTTGAAGCCTAAAGAACCCCCCAAATAACGTAGGCGAAAACTTAGCTTTCCTCAATCGCTACTTTTTAAAAGTGTCCTTCTGGTTATCTGCACTCTGAGCGAAAAAGCGTAACTTTTGCATAAAGTAAATGAACCTGAACGCGCGCTTACAGGTTATAAAATCTATTGTTCAGGGAAGAATATGAAAACTCGCGTAACCCTTGTGAATCCCCCCTACCCAGCTGGTTCCCATCAGCATCCGCCTTTCATGCCCTTAGGGATCGGGTATTTGGGCGCTGTATTGTACAAGAATCATTTTGAAGTTAACGTCATTGATTGTCAAGCGCAAAAACTCACTCACCAACAATTCAAAGAAGAAATTGCTAAAATCCAACCTAACATAGTTGGAGTTACCTCTACTACTCTTACCTACAAGTCTGCCCTTCGAATAATCAAAATCTGCAAAGAAGTTTGGCCAAACTGCATAACTGCGATCGGTGGTCCTCATGTTACTTTTTGGGATGATAAGGCGCTGCAAGAGGAGCCTTCATTGGATGTTGTTGTGAGGGGCGAGGGCGAAGTTACGGTGCTTGAGCTTGCTCAAAGAGTCGAAAAAGCCCAGGGTTTCTATGACCTTGTGGGAACCACTTGCAGAAACGGTACCGAAATCGTGAAGAACGCTGATCGGCCTTTCTTGGAAGACCTTGATAGTTTGCCTTATCCCGCTCTTCACCTTTGGCAGCAGCATATGGAGAATCTGCGTAAATACGGAACTATTCCCTATCCAGTAATGACTAGTCGAGGCTGCGTTTACTGGTGCAACTTCTGCACAGCCGTCAGAATGTTTGGCAGAAAATACCGAATGCGTAGCTCCAAAAAGCGTAGTTGACGAGCTTGAGTTTCTCCACAAAAACTACCACGCAAACCAATTCACGTTCTACGATGATGCATTCACTGTGGATCAAGCACGAACGCATGGAGATATGTGATGAAATTCAGCGAAGAGGACTTAAAATCAAATGGGACTGCGAAACCCGCGTAGACATGGTTACTAAAGAGCTGTTTGTGAAAATGAGGACAGGCTGGATGCATAGCTGTTTGGTTCGGCGTTGAATCAGGTTCAAAGAAAGTTTTAAATAGAATGGGCAAAGGCTTCTCCCTTACTCAAACAAGAAGAGCATTCAAATGGGCTAAAGAAGCAGGTTTGATGACGGTTGCAGGCGTCATTTTAGGTTTTCCCGGAGAAACCAAAGAGAGCGCTTGGGAAACAATTCGTTTTGTGAAGGAACTTAACCCTAACGACGTTGGCTTCTACATAGCTACTCCTTACCCTGGAACACCCATGTACGAAGAAGTCAAAGCTAATGGATCACTCAAAATAACTGA
Source organism: uncultured Actinomycetes bacterium (assembly GCA_963774825.1). Lineage (GTDB taxonomy): Bacteria > Actinomycetota > Actinomycetes > Streptosporangiales > Streptosporangiaceae > DATBGO01. The sequence goes on from CAVZGW010000016.1 coordinate 43,712, forward strand.
CTTCGACAAATACGACACTGCCACCCCAACCTTCGAAATTCCAAACATGACCATGCAGAGAATTAACAGAGATTCGAGAACAAGCATTCCAAAGCTTCTACCTTAGCCCAGCCTACTTCGTCAGCGCTTTAGGCATGTTTAAGCAAGGAAAAATGTGGGGTTTAGGCGCAACCCGCCTCATACTGGCGCACTTTAGAAGAGCAATCGTTGCAAAAGCAAGTAGCCTGCTGGAAGTAAAGACACAGAAAAAAATGAACATGGAGAAAGCTAAACATTGATTTTACTAATGACTACTGCTCCGCCTGAAAAATCGCCGTGGGGTATGGCTGGAAGGCTCCCGCCTTTAGGCTTAGCTTACGTTGCTGCTGCCCTGGAAAAGAGTGGTTTTCAAGTTGAAATCTACGATAATTACTTGCTTGAGAGATCCATTGAAGAGGTTAAATCGGAAATAAGAAAGCGGTCTCCAGACATAGTGGGCATAACCTGTAATTCTTTGGCTTATGAGCGCTGTTTAGAGATGGCTAAAGCAGCCAAGGAAGCGTATCCTTCTTGTCGGGTTGTTGTCGGCGGTCCACATGCTTCGTATATGCCTCAAACATTGCTTGAGCACTCAGAGATAGATTTCGTAGTTATCGGCGAGGGAGAACAGGCGATGGTTCAACTTGCCACCAGTATCATAAAAGGCGAAAAAACCTCGGCAGCAGCATTAATTCCTGGTGTTGCATGTAAAATCGGCGACGAAGTAATCAAGAGTGCGCCTCAATTTATTAGTGATTTGGATTCGGTTCCGTTTCCTGCTAGGCACCTGTTGCCTATGCGAATGTACGACCGTGCATTAAGCTATTTGACCGTTAAACCAGTCGACACCATGAGCATACACCGCGGTTGCCCTTACAAATGCGCGTACTGTGAAACCAGAGAGCTCTGGGGAACAGCCTGTCGAGCGTTCTCACCTCAAAGAGTGATAGACGAAATAAAACACATGACAGAAACCTATGGCACAAAAGGCATCTATTTCGTCGGCGACAACTTTACCATAAACAAAAAACGAACCTCCGAGCTTTGCCAACTAATCAAAAGCAATAGGATAGACCTGAAATGGACCTGCGAAACCAGAGCCGACCTCATCTCCAAAGAACTGATTGCTGAAATGAAATCTGCGGGCTGCCAAACCATGTTTTTCGGCGTCGAGTCAGGGTCCCTAGAATTCAGCAAAAACTCAACAAAGGCATTGACCTGCAGGAGGTTCCAAAACCTTTGAGCTTTGTAGACAAGCGGGCATACAAACCGCCACCTCTTTCATGCTGGGTATTCCAGGCGAAACCGTAACTGACATGAACGCCACTTTTAACTTTGCGAAAACCCTCAAGGCAGACTGGTGCATGTTCAACATCTACATCGCGTGCCCCGGCAGCGCATTATATGATGAAGTTATAAGCCAACGCTTGTACGACCAAATGGATGGGTATTTGGCAAGGGTCAAAACCAAAGAATTCGACTACGATATGCTTGTGAAGATCCAACGGGATTTCCAGCGTAATTGCCAAAAGTCCTCGTCATCAAAGCTCATGCGAGTTATCAAGCAGGAAGGATTGGGAAGCGCAGTTAAGAAAAGTGCAAAAGTGATTTTTCGTCGCTCGTAATAACGATCTTTAGAGTCTGGTTTGTTTGCTCTCTAGCCTACCTGCCTGGTTCACTAAAGGATCCAAATAGGCTCCAAACATGATTCAACATAGCTCAACATAGTTGCATGTCCCGTACTTTCATCATAGAAACGTGTTTATCCATGTACAATCAGCACAAACAATTGTATCTAGTTGATTTGAACTCAGGCATCTGCAAAGTGAGAATCATTCTTGTTTAACGAAGAAGAATAAAAATAGCTGGCGAAATATCGCGCGAAAATTAAGGAGGATTTTAGGTTACTGACGCAATTTTAGCTACATACTTCCAGTTCTGCGGTAAAACGCCTTCGCGTTTATAGTACCTAGAGCTTGTGGATTTGTGCTTCGATTATTTGCATGTTGCGTTTGTTGTGTAGGTCTTTTTTGTTTTTATCCATATGAACCGCAAGGCTTTGTGCTTTCTTCATGAGGTTTGAGAGGTCTTCTGGCAGTGTTGGAGCTAATCCTGCGCCTTTAAGAACGTCGCTTATGCTTTTGCCAACTATAGGCTTTGCTAATGGAATTGCATATTGATCCCTAAGGATTGTGCCTATGCTGCTCATTGAGTGGCCTTCCTTGGCCAATTTTATTATGAATGACTCTACTTCTTCAGGCTGATATTTACACCAGCTTGGAGGACGCCTGCTGACTGGGCGAATCGAGTGGGATTTTCCTTTTTCCTGCTTTGGCAAATCTTACACCTTAAACTGCACCTAAACCATAGTCCACGAATATTTAAAAGTAGCTCCATCCAGAGATGAATATTTCGCTTTTTGATGCTGAAACAATTTTTTTTACTCTGAGCTTCTGTAATTAATGGAGTATTTGTTAAGACAGGTGTTAATGGTTTTGTAATGGTCAGCCTTACTAATTGTCTTGTCCCAAGAAATCTTTACTGATACTCTTATTAAGCAAACCACTTACATGTTTGTTCATGAAAAAGTTGCTTAGAGCAGCAATTGCCGTCTTTGCAATTTTTGGCTTGTTATTAATTGGAGCACAGGTTTTCCCTGTTGTTAAGGCACCACCAGGAGTAACATTACCTGTAATCACTATCTTAAGCGATGGCAGCATTCAAAACGCGCCTACTCCATCACCAATTACCCCTCAAGGAAACATATACAGGATAAATGAGAATATTAGCGGTTTCGGCTTAGATATACAATGCAGCAACATACTGCTCTTAGGCGAAGGCAACACTCTCCAAGCCACAGCCCTGTATAATACAAATGCGGGAATAATAATACAAGCAAATGGAGTAACAGTTGAAAACGTTTCGATAGCAGCGTTTTACGTAGGTATAGACATCCAAAGCTCGTCGGATACAGTTACTGAATCCAACATAACAGCCTACGATAATGGAATTACTGTTTTTGGTTACTACAATTTAATTACTGAAAATCAAATATCAGAGTGCGGCGGCTCAGGAATCGAATTATCCACTTCTAGAAGCAATGTTACGTCTAACACTATAAATTGCCCAATAACCGTAGACGAGGCGAGCAGCTATAACTCCATAAGTGGAAACTTCATTGCACAGTGGTGATCTACAAATATCTGGTTACAGCAACAATATTACGGGTAATACTATCACAGGTGGCGGTCAAGGAATCATTTTCTATGACCCTGCGGACGCAAACACAGTAAGCAAGAATAACATAACAAACAACTATGAAGGCATCGGTATAGATAAAGAAGCCAACTACTTCTATCTAAACAATCTAATCAACAACACAAATAATGTCGGGGCTTCAAATTTTTAATGATTCCATATGTATTACAGCAAGAATGTTTTTGATAATGGCTCGGTTGGGAACTATTGGAGTGACTACACGCAGACGTGGACAACGCGGAGTCGATGCGGATCGGCGCGGGCATGCTCGACGAGCTCGCCGTGCCCAGGGGCGAGATCTCCGACGTCCCGAAGGATCCCGGGGGCCCGCTGGAACAGGCTGTCCGCGACCACCTGGACGCGACGTTGCCTCAGTTGCATCCTGACCGAGGCTGGGAAGTGGCTCGCGGCGCGATCATCACCAAGTTCGACCAGTACGCCCACCTCAGCCAGGTCGATGAGCTGGTGCGCGCCAATCCGGAACTGCGGATCACCATCGGCACGGACTACCTGATCAAGCCCGACGTGACAGTCGCGCTTGGCAGCGTGACCACGGCTTCTGGGCTCCCGCCGCTGCATGCAGCGATCTCGTGCAAGTGGACCATCCGCTCCGACCGGGTGCAGAACATCCGGCACGAGTGCCTGCAGATGATCCGCCACCGCCGGGGCAGGCAGCCCCACCTGGTGACCGTGACCGCCGAACCGCTGCCCAGCCGGCTCGCGTCGATCGCCCGGGGAACCGGCGAGGTCGATGCCGTGTATCACGTGGCCTATGACGCCCTGGATGCCAGCGTGGCCAGGAATGCCAACCCAGATCAGCAGGAGGCCTGGCGGGAGGTCGTTGGACAGCGACGCCTGCTCAGCTACGAGCTGCTGGTAGACACACTCGCGTCATGGTGAGCCGGTACCGGCGTGGGACATGCCAGGCTGTCGGTGCCGGTGGGCACAATGGGCATGAGGCGAAGCGGGAGGAACCTTGGGCGAACTGACCTGCCTGGAGATCTGCGCCGGGGCTGGCGGGCAGTCTCTCGGGCTGGAGCAAGCCGGGTTCGCCCACGAGGCGGCCGTTGAGCTGGATCCGGACGCCTGCGAAACGCTACGCCTCAACCGTGGATCCAAGTGGAAGATCATCGAAGACGACGTCGCCAACGTGGAGGGGCGCGCGTACTCAGGCATCGACCTGGTCTCTGGCGGAGTGCCGTGTCCCCCGTTTTCTATAGCGGGCAAGCAGCTCGGCCGGGACGATGACCGGGACCTTTTCCCCGAGGCACTTCGGCTTGTCGAACAGATCGGCCCGCGGGCTGTCTTGCTGGAGAACGTGCGCGGGCTGGCCACCCATCGATTCGATACCTACCGGGCACAGGTACTGGCCCGGCTCCACGGCTTGGGGTATCAGACCTGGTGGGATCTGGTACACGCCAGCGAGCACGGAGTGCCTCAACTGCGGCCCAGGTTCGTCCTCGTAGCCATCAAGAAGCCCTGGGCCGGACACTTCAAGTGGCCTGCGCCCTCACCTCAGCCACCACCCGCCGTGGGGGAAGCACTGCATGACCTCATGAGCGCACGAGCCTGGCCAGGGGCTGACGCTTGGCGCGACAGGGCTCGGGGAATCGCGCCGACCATCGTCGGAGGGAGCAAGAAACACGGCGGGCCTGACCTTGGCCCCACCAGAGCGCGGGAAGCATGGAAAACGCTTGGGGTCGATGGGCTCGGCATCGCCAACGAGGCGCCAGGGCCTGACTTCTCCGTTCACCAGCTACCCAAGCTGACCACGCGCATGGTCGCGCGTATCCAGGGATTCCCCGACACCTGGGCATTCTCCGGTCGCAAGACAGCCGCTTACCGCCAGGTTGGCAACGCATTTCCGCCACCAGTGGCCAAAGCCCTCGGCGTCGCGATCCGCAGTACCCTGAACGCCACCCACCCGGTACCGCAAGCTCCCGACCTTAGTCACCACGCCAGCCTCGTTGCAAGCTGATTGCTTCGAGCGCGCTTCTTGTAGGGCCTCGGCCCTCTTCAGATCGGGCAACCTGCATGACTCAGGAAAGATGGTGTCTCGGGTGAGCGATGAGCCAGAGGTCTTCCAGTGCGCCTGCTGTGAGCACCTACTCACTGGCGGCTTCGTCAGATTGTGGCCTCCCACGAATATCCGAGTCTGCTATGACTGCCTCGATTGGATGAACAGCCAACGTGATCTCCAAGCCGAACGATCAGGTGGTCCTGTTCGGGTCGTCGGGCACGATCCTGTCTTCAGGGTGAGCGATATTGCGCGAGCGCTCGAGCACTACCAGCGACTGGGGTTCAGGACCGAGCACCACGATGAAACTTACGCATTTGCTCACTTCGGCAACCTCACCGTGCACCTCGCCCACGATGACGCCTGCGTCTGGACCGACCTCCAGCCCGAGCAGCCCGGGCAACACATGACCAGCGTCCTGTACATACACGTGGAGGATGCGGACCGACTCGCTACCGACTGGCGAGCAACCGGAGCGAATATTGATGGACCTCGGAACGAAGACTACGGCAAGCGCGAGGGCCAGCACGTTGACCCTGACGGAAACCTAATCCGATTCGGTTCACCACCCCGCTAAGTACTGATCCGCCGCTCGGTGTGGGCGTGTCCGGCCGAACAGAGCATCGATCTGCCTGCTCACTAGCCCTGTGAAACGCTGGCCGCCGCTCATCGCACCCGGTAAGCAACCAATTCCCGAGGCGATTCTCGCGAGCCGGGCTTCGCCGGGATGACGTTCAGCAACCTGGGCCGCAATCCGCCCGAAGCGAAGGCTGGCGATTCTCGCGCCCCAGCTCCCCGCGGGTGTTCCTGCTAGCCGCATCGCGGTGTCCTGCTCGCGAACCGCAGTGTGGCGGTCCAACCTGCAAGCTGGTACCGCAGTCACTGCCCGTATGTAGCTGGATTAGCCTCTATCCATTTGCCATTTTCGCCAGAAGTGGTGTCAGCCACACCCCCAACGTAGAGCTCTTGACAGCGCGCAAACGCTCCAGGGCTCACAGTGTCTTGACCATATATCGCTGTAACCTGGAACGGCTTTCCGTTATCGCTGACCGTTTCCGTAAATGTGCGGCTGCCGTCAAGAACGCTCATCCTAAACGTGAAGGCGCAGTATTGGGTGGCCGTATATGCGTTCATCAGGAATGTGAATTGTTCGTCGTGATTCAGCGAAACAGTAAAATGCTGGAAGAAATTTGTCCCGCCACTGGCCTGCCCATTCACGTTCGCAATATACTCAGACGGAGCGAGCGGAAGCCTTTCGAGCCGGGTGATGTCAGCGGATCTCGGCGAGCAGAGCTTCGGCGTCGGCGATCATCTGCAGGTCCTCGCGGGCGTGTACGACTAGCGTGCGGACCGGTGCGCCCGGCGCCGAGACGTCAGCCGTACCCGGCACGTCAGCCGCCGGTGGCACGTCAGCAGCCCCCGGCACGTCAGCAGCACCCGGGAAGACAGCTGTGGCCGCGGCCAGCCCGGCGTCATCGGCGCGGACCGCGACACCGAGCCAGCCGAGGTCTTCGGCGACCAGTGCGCGGACCTCGGCGGAGTTCTCGCCGATGCCGCCGGTGAAAACCAGCACGTCGAGACCGCCGAGAACGGCGATGCAGCCGCCTGCCTGGCGGAGGAAGCGGTGCCGCCACACTGCCATGGCGAGTTCGGCCTCCAGGTCGCCGGCGCGGCGCCGCTCCAGGATGGCGCGCATGTCGCCGGTACCGGCGAGCCCGGTCAGGCCGCTCTCGGATTCGAGCACCTCGTCGAGGTCCTCGGCGGTGTGCCGGGTGAGGTACAGCACCGCCGCAGGGTCGATGGTGCCGGACCGGGTGGCCATGACGAGTCCGTCCACGGGCGTGAATCCCATGGTGGTCACGACACTGCGCCCGTCGCTGGCACCGCACAACGACTGGCCGCCGCCAAGGTGGGCGACCAGGGACGCGCCGGCCTGCGGGCACAGCACGGTGGGCCTGGCCGGAGGCCCAGGCATGCGACAGGCCGTGGAAGCCGTAGACCTGCACCCATTCGCGCAGCCGGGCGGGCAGCGCGTAGGTGCGCGCCGCCGCGGGCATCGAGGAGTGGAAGCTGGTGTCAAAGCAGGCGATCTGGGTCGCCGACGGCCAGCGTCGGCGGCACCGGGCGATGGCGTCGAGTGCCGGGGGCTGGTGCAGCGGCGCCAGCTCAGTCAGGTCGCGTAGTGCCTGCACCGCGGCGTCGTCGAGTACCTCAGGCTTGGTGCGGGTGCCGCCGTGCACCACCCGGTGGATGACGACGGCGGGCTCGTCGTCAGAGTCCAGCGCGGCGTCGAGGTCGGGCGGCGCCGGCCTGTCGCGCCCGTCGGCCCGCCGGGAAAGTTTGACCGAGGTGGAGCCGGCGTTGACGGTGAGGACGTCGGGCAGCATCAGCCCGGCCAGTTCCAGTTGGCCACCTGCGGGATGTCGGCGCCGTACTCGCGGGTCCAGTTGCGCGCCCGCAGCCGTGCGTCGGCCATCCGCTGTTCCGCGCCCAGCGGCCCCTCCGGTGTCCCCAGCTCATACGAGTGCGGCGGCCGTGTCTCACCGCCGCCGGCAGTCTCGTTGTCCGACGACGGATCGCCGCCCAGGCTGGCCCGCTTCGACATCCGCTCACACCTCTCCGCTACGGCTCCGCTGCGGCGGCGACCGCCGTTACCCGCTGACCGGCGCCGCCGCCTCGCCGTTGAGTTCACAGTCCGATCATTCTGGGGCACCGAGACGAACCCCCGGTGAACTGATCCTGCAGTTCAACGCCCGAAACTCCATATTGCCCCAGCCGCCGACGGCATCGCAGGCAGGCTAGCTGTGGAGACCGCCGCGCCCGCGGCAATGTCAGGCCCTGGCCCAGTCTGAGCCGACGTGCTGCGTTTCCTGACCATTCGCGTCCCGAGTCGGTCGGCACCGGCCAGCGAATTCTGCCCTGCCCAGCAGGAGTGCCAGGCTTGGCAGCGTGACGGAGACAAGAAGCGCTAGGGCGGGGGCAGTGAACGGCGGGGCGTCCCCGATGTGCGGGGGGGCCGGGAAGTCAACGGTGCCTGGCGGCGGTGAGCGACCTAGAGACGGCGGGCGCCGGTGAGCCCGGTTGCGGGCCCCCAGATGTCAACGCTCATCGATGCCGAAATCGTGAATGTCCTGGTCCTGGCCGCCGCCGCGCTAGAAGCAGGCCTCTCAGCTAGGCTTCGCCTCGCTCGCGCAAGAAGTCCCGGAACTCGCGGAGTGCCTGCTCCTGGTCGGATCCAAGATCATCGGCTCTCGCCAGCTCCGTGCCAGGCCCAGTAGGCCCCGGTGAACTGGCCGCTGGCGTCCGGGCCGGCCAGCAGCGGGCTGTGGGCGATCTTGATGTGATCCCGCACCTCATCCCAGGGGACGCCGGCGGGCACAAGGCCGATCGGCGGCGGCTCGCTGTCATCATAAGTAAGGTCGTCCAGCATCGGCCAACTCCCGCAAGCGCTGATCTGCGCCACCATAACCGATGCCAGCGGCCGCTGTCTTGCTGGCAGCAGCCCGCTACACCCGCGGCGGCCGGCATCGAAGCTTTCAGGTCAAGCGCCCTGCCGCGTTCACCGGGATGTGCGCGATGATTGAGATCCGGCGCGTGCTCGTCATTTGGCGCCGGGACCATGGGCTCGCAGCTCGCCATGATCAGCGCCCGGCCGGTCTGGATGCGGGAATCCAGGCCACGGAACAAGTGGTGCGACACGGCGGTTCGGGAGCTGTGGGGGCCACCTCGGGCGCAAGGCCGGAACGGGCTGGCACGAGAACGACGACAACAGGAACACGGCCGGAGGAAACATGGACCTGACACTGAGCGAGGACCAGAAGGCATTCAGGGCGGTGGCGCGTGAGTTCCTTGACAAAGAGGTCGTGCCCTATCGCGCGGAATGGGACCGGGCCGAGGCGGTGGACACCGCGATCATCCCCAAGCTGGGTGAGATGGGGTTCTTCGGGCTGACGATCCCCAGCGAGTACGGGGGGATCGGCGGCGACTACATCACTTACTGTCTGGGCATGGAGGAGCTGGGCCGGGCCGATTCCTCGGTCCGGGGCATCGTGTCGGTGTCGATGGGGCTGGTCGGCAAGGCGATCCTGTCCGACGGCAGCGAAGAACAGAAGCAACAGTGGCTGCCCCAGATCGCGGCCGGCTCGAAGCTTGGCTGCTTTGCCCTGACCGAGCCCGGCGCCGGTTCAGACCCCAGCAACCTGGTGACCACTGCCGTGCGCGACGGCGGCGACTACCTGCTGTCCGGCCAGAAGGTATTCATCACCAACGCCACCTGGGCCGATCTGTGCCTGGTCTTCGCGCGCACCGGCGGTCCGGGCCCGAGAGGGGTCTCCGCGTTCCTGGTACCGACTAGCACCCCCGGCTTCGAGACCCGGGAGATCAAGGGCAAGCTCGGGCTCCGCGGGCAGGCCACCGCCGAGATCTTCCTCACCGACGTGCGCATCCCGGCCTCCGCCAGGCTCGGCGACGAAGGTGCAGGGTTTGCGGTCGCCATGCAATCCCTCGACAAGGGCCGGGTCTCCGTCGGCGCCGGCTGCGTGGGCATCATCCAGGGCTGCCTCGAAGCGGTGGTCAACTACTCCACGCAGCGGCACCAGTTCGGCCGCCCGCTGGCATCGTTCCAGCTGATCCAGGACATGATCGCCGACATCTCCGTCGACGCCGACGCCGCGCGGCTGCTTGTCTGGCGGGCCGCGGACCTCATCGAGAGAGGCGAGCCCTTCGGCGTCGAGGCGTCCAAGGCGAAGTACTTCGCGTCGGAAGCGGCGGTCCGGGCTTCGAACCTGGCCATCCAGGCGTTCGGCGGCTATGGCTACATCGATGAGTACCCGGTGCAGAAGTACATGCGGGACGCCCGGGTGATGACTTTGTACGAAGGCACCAGCCAGATCCAGAAACTGCTGATCGGGCGCGCCGAAACCGGCGTCAGCGCGTTCCGCTGACCCTCACGCTCGGGCGCCGTCTCCACAACGGGCGCCTCCGAGGAGGCCAACTGTGGAAGCACGCCCGACAGACCGCAGTCATGCGCAGGCGGGTATCGTGAGCGGGCTCTGGCGTTACCCGGTGAAGTCGATGGCGGGCGAGGCCCTCGCCAGCACGGACATTTCCTGGGCTGGTCTGGCCGGGGATCGCCGGTGGGCGCTCGTGCGCCCGGACTGCCAGGGCAGCGGATTCCCGTGGCACACGATTCGCGAGTTCCCGGAGATGTCTAACTACGTTGCGCTGCTGGACGAGCCCGCCCGTCCGGACAGGTCGCGGGTCCTCGTCCGGACACCGGACGGCGGCCGGTACGACGTGACCGAGCCTCGGCTGGCCGCAGAGCTGGGCGCGGGGGTCAGGGTAATGCGGCTCGACCGCGGCGCGTTCGATGCGATGCCGGTCTCGATAATCAGCGACTCGACGGTGTCAGCCCTGTGCACGCTCGCCCACGTGCCCAGCAACGAGCTTCGATTCCGGCCGAACGTCGTCGTGACGCTTGATTCGGGCGCTCCGTTCGAGGAGGACGAGTGGATCGGATCCGCCGTCCGGATCGGGGCTGCCGTCGTGCGGATGGACCGCAGAGACTCGCGATGCATCATCGTCAACGTGGATCCGGCAAGCGGCCTGCCCGACTCGGACCTGCTCAAGGTGATCGGCACTACCCGGGGGGCATACGCCGGCGTGTACGGAACCACTGTGCTGCCAGGCGTCGTCCGCGTTGGTGACCCGGTCGTCGTCGAAATGCGAGGTCAGGACTAAGCGTGCCGGACCGTCTTTGCGTACTGGCCGGCGGCAGGTGACTGGCAGGCGCCTGCGCTGAGCGGGCCCCCTGCAATCTGGGTTCAGGACAGGCCGGCTCAATGTTTGCGGGCCTTCCAGACTTCTTCGCAGGGCCATTGCCGTGCCCATTCGAGGGCGGCGAGCGGGTGCGATGCGGTGGCGCCGGGCCTGGGCTGGAGTTCCTGGAGATCCTCGACCTCCAGGCCGCAGCGGCGCAGCAGCCGAATCATGTCGCCGTGGCCGAGGTGGAACTCCACGGATTCGTCGTCTGGCCAGGTAAAGCGGTGCATGCCGAAGTAGGGCCGCAGCAGCCGCTCAGTGGCCGGCAGGCCGTCCTGATCGGGGATGGTGAGCATGAGCAGCACGGAGTTGACCAGGAAGATCAGCTGGCCGCCAGGGCGCAGCAGCCGGGCCGCCTCGGGGATCCAGGCGTAGGGGTCGCACCAGATACTCGCGCCGTACTCCGAGACCGCCAAGTCAAAGCTGGCGTCGGCGAAGGGTGCCTGCTCGGCGCTGGCGTGGATGAGCGGGAATCGCAGCCCGAAACGGTCCTGCAACTGGCGGGCGGTAGCCAGCTGCGCCGCGGAGTTGTCCAGCGGCCGGCCGAGCGCCGCGTCGGGCCAGCCACGCTGAGACGTAGCCGGTCCCGCAGCCGAGCTCGATGCTGTCCTGGCCCTGCAGGCCAGGCGGCAGGATCTCCGCCTGCGCCTCGGGGATGCCCCAGATACCCCAGCTGGGCTCGGCCGCCGCCCAATTGCGCAAACCCGCCGCGCCGTATTGCGGGGCCCACCGGTCCCACGCCGAGCGGTTACGAAGCACATGATCAGCCATCCCGGCCACGTCCGCCATCGTCTTCCTTGCCGCTCACGTGGTCAACCGACATCCTCACGACCCATCCGATCCGGGCCGCTCGACGTCGTTCTATGACGCCGGCTCGGCGAACAACTCGAGTTGAATGTTGTCCGGGTCGCGGAAGACGAGCACGGCGGCGCCCGGTACGGAGTTCGCCGTCGTGATCGGGGAATGAACGACTTTGGCGTCCGCCAGGCGCGCCGCCCATGCATCGAGTTCCTCGCGGTCGGCGACCGTGAACGCCAGGTGGTCCAGACCGGTGCGCGTCTCGTCGAACGCGTCCTGGCTGCCATGCCGGTGCTGCGTGAGCCCCAGGCGAGCTTGCAGGCCGTCGTGTCGGAGAAACACCTTGCGGCGCGCCCCGTCGGGCGCCGTGAACTCGCCCGCGCGCCGGAAGCCGAGCACTTCCTCATACCAGGCCGCGCTCACGTCAACGTTACGAACCGTCAGCCCAAAGTGGTGGATGCCTCTGATCATGCGTTAGTCACCGGGTCCAGATCGCCGCGCAGCAACCCTCGATCTGGCCAGCGGGAGGGCCGTTGCGTGTGCATCCTCAAGGAACCGCAACCCTGCTGGCGCGCGGCAGCAGGACTATCCCGTCGTCGTCGGCATGCAGGATGTCCCCCGGCTGGAACGTGACGTCGCCGAACGTCACGGGAATGTCCGCAGCGCCTGCGCCGGTCTTCGTGCTCTTGCGGGGGTTGGTGCCCAGTGCCTTGACACCGAGATCGAGGTGGGACAGCGCCGCGCTGTCGCGGACCGCCCCATGCACGACCAGGCCAGCCCAGCCGTTGGCTTGCGCCGCCCCCGCGATCAGGTCGCCCACCAGGGCCGTGCGCAGGGAGCCGCCACCGTCCACGACCAGGACACTGCCCGAGCCGGGCGTCCGCAGCACCTCGCGGAGCAGGCCGTTGTCCTCGTGGCAGGAAACCGTGCGTACCGGTCCAAAGAAGATCCGCCGGCCACCGAACTGGCCGAACTGGATGTCACAGACCCGCAGTTCCGGCCCGTAGGTATCCACCAGGTCGGCGGTGGTCACACTGGCGTCCGTCACGGCTCCTCCGTGTGAGCTGGGCCAGGCCGGTGGTTCGGGCCAGGCCGGTCGTTCGGGCCAGGCCGGTGGTTCGGGCCAGGCCGGTGGTTCAGGCCAGGCCGGTGGTTCAGGCCAGGCAGGTGAGCGGGGCTCCGCCGTTGTAGGCGACCATGTCCGCGAGCGCGGCCGCAATGTCGATGGGCGCGCCGCGCGGGATGCCGCCGAGCTCGGCGCAGGCTCGGTGCAGGTTACCGACGATCCGCTCGGGGTCGGCCCAGCCTGCGAACTCGCCCAGGTCAGTTTCCCGGGCGGCATCAAGCGGCGACAGTCCCGCTGCCAGGGAGCGGGCTGCGACGTCGAGGACGAATCGGAGGTAGTCCAGCGTCACGTCGACGGGTCCCAGGTCGCTAAAGACGGGGCCGTGCCCGGGCACAATAATCTTCGCGCCGAGGGGCCGCACGATGTGTTCCAGGACATCGATTGCGCCGGCGACCGAGCCCATCAGCAGGAACGGCGTGCCGCCGTTGAAGATAAGGTCGCCGCAGAACAGCACCGAGCGCTCGGGGATCCAGATGATCGAGTCGTTGGTGGTGTGCGCGGCGCTGCCGACGTGGCGAACTTGCGCCCGCAGGTCGCCGATATGTACGGCTATCTCGTCGGTGAACGTGACGAACGGCGGGTCGAGAACCAGGTCACCCCAGTCGGGTCCGTCCCAGAACGGCAGGTCCCCTGGCGGCCCGAAGGCGATAGCCTCGGCACGCGCGCGCTCGTGACCGACGATCGCCGCGCCGGGGAACATGCAGTTCCCGAAGGTGTGATCACCATGATGATGGGTGTTGACAACCGTGCGCACAGGCGCCGCCGTCACGGCCGCGATGGCGTCTTGATAGGCGAGCGTCCGGCGCTGCGTGGCGCATGAGTCGATGCTGATGACTCCCTGCGGCCCGACGAGGAAGCCGGTGTTGTTGATCCACCAGGTGCCGTCCGGCTGGATGTAGGCGTAGATCCCGGCGGACACCTCGCGTACCTCGGGCCGCCCAGGGACGGTGATATCGCCGCGCAGGCTACTCATCAGGACTCCCTCCCACCGGCCCGCACAAGCGGCCGACGCACGCTGACCGTCGCGGCCGGCCAAGGCCGCGCGGGTGACCCCAGCATCGCACGTAACCGCCATTTCTGACGCAGGCCGGACGGCATCGCCGACGGCTGGAGCACGCGCTACCGGTACGGTTCAGCGCGTGATGCCAGCTGATGCTGGTCTCCCCCGGAACATCGGAGCGCCAGCAGCTCGGGAATTGATCGCCGCTGGGTATACCCGGCACACGGCAAACGATCAGTCCTCCAGAGCGCCGGGATTAGCCGGGACGTCGACGGCGTGCTCCCTGAGCGCAGCGAGGGAAACGATCTCCAGAGCTCGCTCGTGGGTTGAAGCCAGCACGACGTGCGCGGCGGCGCCATCGTGATGAGCCCGCAGCCAGTTCGCCGCCGTCACGCACCAGCGGTCCCCGGGCACGAGCCCGGGAAAACGATACTGGGGCACCGGGGTGCTCAGATCGTTGCCGATGCGACGCTGGTGCTCAAGGAACTCAGCGGTCACTACCGCGCAAATCGTGTGGCTCCCTTGGTCTTCCGGACCGGTGCTACAGCACCCATCTCGATAGAACCCGGTGACCGGGTCGGTGCCACACAGCTCAAGCTCGCCGCCGAGCACATTGCGATCGCCCATCCCAGCAGTATCGGCGCCAGAGGGCACGCCGTACAAGGTGTCGGTCGGGCGCCCGCAGGCGGTCAATGGAGCGAATTCGACGTTGCCTCAAGTCGCGCGCCGGCGCAGGCCAGCCGCTCGGAATCAGCCGGGCGCTGGCCCTGCTCGCCGACATCCCGCCGGTCGATCGGCTGGTCGTCTGTCACGGCGACAGCTGCGCGCCGAACACCCTGCTGACCGGCGATGTGCGCTGGTCCGGGCACGTTGATCTCGGTGAGCTCGGGCTCGCCGACAGGTGGGCAGACCTTGCGATCGCCACCTGGTCCAGCGAATGGAATCACGGCCCGGGCTGGGAACGCCTGCTGCTCGACGCCTACGGCGTCCCGCCCGACCCGGCCGCACCAGTTACTACCGCCTGTTACTAGCGCCTGCTCCGGGACCTCGGTCCGTAACCCGCAACGCCCGATACCCCGCACCTACCGCAAAAGGGCCGTTAACGCTGCGCCCGCGCCAGCCTGTCCGCGGCCCTCAGCCGGGCAGCGTGGAGGCGTCGGCGGGGCGGCCCCGGACCGGGGACACCGCGGTGATGCTCGACGTGCTCGCGCCCTTGTCGATCAGCACCGGCCCGGTCGGCCCGGCGGTCCGAGCGAAGTGCCGGGTGACAAGCTCGTCGAATTCCTCGGCGCGAAGCGGCTGCGAGAAGTAGAACCCCTGCCCCACCTTGCAGCCGAGCCTCTTGAGCTTGGCGACCTGCTCCTTGGTCTCCACGCCCTCGGCTACCGCCGATATGCCCATGGCATTGGCCAGGTCGATGACGGCCCGGACGATCGCCGAGTCCACCTGATTCTCGGCGACGCCCTGCACGAAGGTACGGTCCACCTTTACCTCGTGCACCGGGAACTGCTTGAGGTATGCAAGTGAGGAGTGGCCGGTGCCGAAGTCGTCGATGGCCAGGCGCACGCCGAGCCGGTTGAGCTTCTTCATGACCTCGCGAGCACCTGAAAGGTCTTCCATGACCGTGGTCTCGGTGATTTCGAAAACGAGCAAATCCGATGGCAGGCCGGTTGCGTCGAGAGCCGCCGCCACCTGCGACAAGAGGCCGTTCTCCTGGAACTGGCGGGGCGAGAGGTTGACGCTGATGGGCAGGTCCACGTCGAGCCGGGCCCGGATCGAGCGCACCTGACGGCACGCCTCGTCCAGGACGTAACGGCCCAGCGGCAGTATCAGCCCTGTCTCCTCCGCGATCGGGATGAACCTCATGGGGCTGATCAAACCGTTCGTCGGGTGGCGCCACCGCACCAGCGCCTCTGCGCCCACGATGTGCTGGTCGTCAAGGGAGTAGAACGGCTGGTAATGCACCTCGAGTTCGTCTCGCTCGAGCCCTTTGCGCAGATCGGCCTCGATTTGGAGCCGCTCGGAGGAGCGGGTTCCCATGGACGCCTGGTCGAACACCTTGTAGATGCCGCCGCCGCCCTTGGCCTTGGCGTCGTACATCGCCACGTCAGCGTTGCGGAGTACGTCGTCGGCTGTCTTACCTGGCTCGGTAAAGGCGATGCCGACCGACACGCTGGCAACCAGCTCGTAGCCGTCGGGCAGCACCATGGGATGCTCGACGGCGGCGCAGATGCGCCGCGCCGCGGCGACCGCCACGTCCACTCCAGCCACCTCCTCCAGCAGGACGACGAACTCGTCGCCGCCGAAGCGGGCAAGCAGATCGTGACTGCGCACCACCCCCTTCATCCGGGCGCCGATCGCCACCAGGAACTCGTCGCCGGTCAGGTGCCCGAGGCTGTCGTTGATGCCCTTGAAGCGGTCCACATCGACAAAGATCAGCGCGTGGGTCTTGCGGTCCAGCGCTGACCGCCGCAGCGCCTGGTCGAGGCGCTCCACCAGCAGCCGGCGGTTCGCCAGGCCGGTGAGGCTGTCGTAGCAGGCGTGATGGTGGAGTTCGTCTTCGAAGGCTTTGCGTTCGGTGATATCGCGAAAGGCGATCACCGCGCCTGACGGTGCGCCGTCGCTCATGACCGCGGAGGCCGTATACACAACCGGGATGGCGCCACCCTCCTTGGCGCAGAACCGGGCGTCGTCCTCCCGGACGGTGCGGCCCGTGCGCATGGCTTCGCGGGCCGGTACGAGCAGAAAGTCGGGCGCCGTGAGGGCACCATCGCACACCGGGTCGTCGATCGTGATGCTCAGCGACGGCAGCTCGATCATGTCGGCCGCGGCCCGGTTGACGAAGGTTAGCTTCTCGTCTGCGTCGATGGCGCAGACGCCTTCTCCGATGTTGAGGGTGATCGAGGAGAGCCTCTCGCGCTCGAGGCGGACCTGCTGGTATAGCTCGGCATTACTGAGCGCCCCGCTACCCACGGCGGCCAGCGCCCTGAGCAGGCCCCGATCGGCGTCGTCGAAGGGCTCATCCCATCGCCGGCCCGACGCCACCAGCCACCGGAGCCGCTGACCGGCAACGGTCATGGGCGCCGCCAGCTGGCCAGGGCCCGGGTCTTCAAATGTCAGCGTGGCCTCCGGACTGCGCAGCAGCCGCTGTACCGACCCCAAGATCGTTTCGAGCACCGCCTGCTCCCGCAGCCCGCGGTTCGCCTCCAACGTGACCTCGTACAACCCTTCCATGCGTGCGCGGTCATACAGCGCCGCGAACCGGGCGCTGATGAGCCGACGCTCCACAACCAGTCCAGGGATCGCCAGCGCCACTGCCCAGAAATGAGCTTGTATCGCCAATGCAAGGACCACGCCGACCAATGCTCCGGCGCCAGCAAGTGTCACCTGGATCGGAAGGTCGTTGGTGAACTCCCGCCAGGCCGTGCCCATCGAGACCAAAACGGAGGTCACGAGAAATGTATTGATGACGAAATACACTCCCACCCCGAGCGCGATGGCCGCGATCTGACCTGCGGTGAGGGATTTCGAGGGGACATCGATCCCGCGGCTCACGGCCAGTCCAAGACCCGCCGCGATCAGCACTTGGCCAGCATTGAAGGCCGACTTGACAACAGGGCGCCGACGGGCCGCCTGAGCCAAGACGGTCGCCAGAGCCAGGGTCCCCAAAGTGACCAGCGGTGGCACCAGGAGGGCGAGGATCACGAAGAAACCCTCGTCCATATTGAAGGCCGCGGATTCTCCTCCCCGGTACACCACGACCGGCCACAGCCAGCTTCCCAGCGCAATTACGCCCATCGCAGCTGCGACGATCCATTGGCTCTCGTCGACGCCCCCCGACGCCGGTCGTGCCCATACTGCGGCGACGTAAGGCGAGCGCGCCACCTACGACGGAGGCCGCGACGACGGCCCGGGTGCCGCGCGGTACCTTCATGGCCCGACTACCGCATCGGGCATGGTGTCAGCTCCATGCCGAGCTGTCCCAGGCTGAGCTGTCCCAGGCGGATCCGTCCCAGGCTGAGCCGTCCCAGGCGGCGCCGTTCCAGGCCCAGCCACTCCAGTCCGCTCCGTTCCACGAAGCGCCGTTCCACGCTGCGTCGTTCCAGGCCCAGCCGCTCCACGCGCCATCGTTCCAGGCCCAGCCGTTCCACTGTCCGCCGTTCCACGCCCAGCCGCTCCACGTCCCGCCATTGGGTGGCTGCTGATTCCACGAGATCCCCGACCACAGGTTCGTGTTCCACGTATCGACGGGGCGGGTGGGCGACAGCGAGACCGTGGCGCCGAGCCAGGGTCTGGGTCAGGCTGGCGGCCGACTGGTTGAGGTTCATCGGGCCCGAGGTGGCCGCGGCGTAGGCGTTGAGGGCCCCGTGGCCGTCGACGAAGGGGTTGCCGACCGGACCGGGGTTGGTAGTGCCGAGCAGGCGGGCCTTTAGCTGGTTGGGCGACAGACCCGGGTTGTCGGCCAGGACCAGCGCTGCCGCCCCGCTGGTGATGGCCGCGCTGAACGAGGTACCCGAGCCGACGAAATTCGCCGAGCCGACCCGGGCGGAGGGGTAGTCGTTGTAGATCGTCGAGCCCGGTGCGGCCAGGCTCACCACAGACCGGCCTGAGGTGACCAGGTCAGGCTTGACCCAGCCGTCGGGCGAGGTGGGCCCGACGCTGCTGAAGTTGGTCATCTCGTCGTCGGTGGTCGACGGCGTGGCCATGTCGTCCAGGGCGCCCGCCGTGATCACCAGTGGATCGTCGCCGGGGGAAAGGATGGTGCCGTTGAACGGCCCGGCGTTGCCCGCCGAGACCACCACCGCGATACCCGAGTTCCATACCGCCTCTACCGCGCGGTCCAACGGGTTGATGACCGTGGACTGGCTGGGCTTGAAACCGAGGGAGATGTTGAGGATCTTGATGCCGTAGGTGCTCTGGTTATCGACTGCCCACTGCAGGCCCGAGATCAGCGTCCCCAGGTGGGTCGTGCCGTCCGCCCCCGCCACCTTGATCGATACAAGGTTTGCGCCGGGCGCCTCGCCCGAGTACTGCCCGTCCGACGAGGCCCCGTTGCCGGCGATCAGGCCCGCCACGAAGGTGCCATGCCCGTAGCTGTCGAGGTACGGGTTGCCCTCATTCGTCAGGTCCACCCCGCCGACCAGCCGCCCCGAGAAGTCAGGCAGGTTGTCGATACCCGTGTCCAGCACCGCCACGGTGACCCCCTGGCCGGTATCGCCATCTGACGCCAACCGCGCAGCCCCGGTCTCCTGCAAGAACACATCAGAAGGCGTGTGGGGCCCGGTCGACTCCGTCGTAGGCCCGACACTCACCGAAATATCAGGCGTCACGGTGATACCCGGTAGCGCTGCCAGCAGCGGCTCTACAACCGTGGGGATCAAAGCGTCGACGCCGTCGATGAGGTGGTACTGCGTCAAGACGGTGCCGCCCACCTCCAGCACCGCCGAGGCCGGGCTCAACAGCCCAGTCGCGGTGACGATGACCGTCTCGCTAAGGCCAGCCGACGCTGCCGGGACACCAGCCATCGACGTGCCCGCTAACGCGACGACTACCGCTGCAGCGCGAGCGGCAATCCGGCCCTTCCTCCACCAGCCGAGCCGCGCCCGATATCCGGCGCTTGCGCTGAACGAGCTAGGATGCCGCATTCTGGCAGCTCCTCCCCTTGGGTGCTTTTGAGGACCTACCGTACGCCGAGAGGCCGACTTTAGAAGGAAATTTCAACAACACCAATCCACCTTTGGGGAATAAAGCGGCCGATACCATCGGTGCCAGTTCTAGCGAAGCAACCCATGGCATCGCGACCGGTATTATTGAAAGTACGGATAAGTAATGAAACGCTGGACGATATGGTCTTGAAAGTGGCTGCGGGCCCAAATCCAGCGCTTTTGATTGCACCGGGTCTGCACGGGCGTGACTGCACCGGGATGACTACACCGGGGTGAGGTGTCACTGCACCGGAGCGACTACACCGAGAGTGTCGCGATTTGCGGCAGCCGCCCATCAGCTGCAGCCGGATGTCCATGGACGAGCCTGCGTCTTAGCGAACCGGCCCGGGGCGTCGGCTTACCACGTCGAGATGAGGCCGCCGTCGATAGCGAAGTCGGCCCCGGTGACATTCGCGCTGCGGTCGCTGGCGAGGAACAGCACCAGGTCGGCCACCTCGTCGGGCTGGCTGAACCGCCCGGTCACCATCGCGCTGGCGGCCTGGCTGGCCACATCCTCGGGATGGGCGCCGGTCGCGGCGCTCACTGTTGCCGCGACTCCGCTTTTGCCGAGCCACAAGTCGGTGGCGACAGGACCCGGGCTGACGGTATTGACCCGGATGCCCCGTGGTGCGCTCGGCGACGGCATGGCCGGCATGCGGCATCCACTCCGTTCGCTTCGCTCTGGCACCAGGAGTCTCACCAGCCACTACTAACGGGTGATAGCCAAAGATCTTGACGACTTTCCAGTAAATATCGCTGAGAGGTCGACAAGATCATTGGCAGGCAGCTGGGTGAGCGGCCGGAGCACCGGCGTAGCCGTCGGCGACCGGCCGCCGGGAAAGACGGTCCTGATCGTCCGATGATCTCGCGCTGGCATGCCGCTGCAATTGTGGCTGCTACAGCCTGATGCCCCTTCAGCAGGCGATGCCGCGGTATTGCCTGGCCAGAGCCCTATTTCCGGGTTTCCCCGCGCTTGCCGCCCCGCCTCCAGTAGGTTTCCCAGGACAGGCGTTCTCCGGGCCACCTGACGTCGAATGGCGTCAGCTCGCCGGGTGAACGCGGAGCCCCGGGGAACGGAGCGTGATGCCCGAAGTAGCCCGTCATGCCAAGCTCAAACCGCCTGTTACCAAGTTCAAAGCACTTGTCACCAAGCTCAAAGCATCTGTCACCAGGCTTAAACCACCTGCCATAAGACTCAAAGCACCTGTCACCACGTTCAGGGCATCAGTAATGGCCGCAGCAACGCTCGCAGGCGTGGCCGCGGCTTTCGTGTCTCTGCAAGGCGGATCCGCGGCGCCCAGGCCCCCTCGTGAGGCGACTCCGGTGTCAAGTTCCCGGGTCGCCATTCCGGTGTCAAGCGCAGGCTCAAGCCTCACCGACTATCAGATGACCGCCGCCGTGCGCCGCGACACCGCGGCCCTGCAGGCCCGCGCGGTCCGGCAGGCCGCCAGGCGCAGGAGCCTCGCCGCGATCGCCGCCGCACGGCTCGCGCAGCAGCAGGCAGCCCAGCAGCAGGCAGCCCAGCAGCAGGCAGCCCAGCAGCAGGCAGCCCAGCAGCAGGCAGCAGCCCAGCAGCAGGCTCAGCAGGCAGCAGCGCAGTCACCCCCGCCAAGTCCGAGCCCGAGCCCGAGCCCCAGTTCGAGTCAGACCCCGGCGCCACCGCCCTCCAGTGGCGGCGGGGACGCCGCCAGCTCGGCGCTCGGAGTCTGCATCCGAAACGCCGAAGAGGGCGGTAGCTACGCCTGGGGTCCCGGTAACGGCGGCGGGGCCTATCAGTTCCAGCTGAGCACCTGGGAGAACTATGGCGGTGCGGCCAGCGAGTACGGCGTCGCAGGCCCGGCTTATCAGGATCAGATATTCGACAACGCCATCGCCGCAGGTGGAGCGTCGAATTGGACGGACTACGACGGGTGCTGACGAGGAGATGGTGGTCCGCCACTGAACGGCAGGCCCGCAGCGGCTGACTATGCGGTGCCGTGCTCGCCTGTGCGGCGCCGCGGTGCCGTGCTCGCCTGTGCGGCGCCGCGGTGCCGTCTCGCTGAGCATCGTGGCCTGTTCCCGAGCCAGTATCACCACCCGCCGCCCGGCCGGTGAACAACCGAACATGCTCCGCGCCGCCCGTCTCAGTGCTCGCCTTGACTGTGCGCGGTGGGATCACGATACATCTCGTTCTGGCGTCAGGGTCTACCGTCACCGGGTCTGCTGACGACGTCCGCCACGGTGGCGGTGACCAGCCAGGCGGCGGCGTGCACCCATACTCCGTCGGGGCGCTGGCGGGCAGCGTACTGTTCGGCGACGGTGGCCAGAACCCGCTCGGTCAGCGCCTCGTCCCCCAGGTCGGCCGCGAGGCTGCGGATCATAGACATGCCGCGGACGTAGCTCATCACGTCCTCGACGTCGGACCCCATCCACGCCGGCCCGCTGACCGCCTCGATATGAATGTCCTGCCAGCCCGCGCCGGACAGCAGCCCGGCGACCTGGCGCGGATCGGCGAAGAGGTCATGACCGGCCTGGACCGGCGGCCGCGTGACGGCGCCAAAGGCGCGCAGCGGGATCGCGAACAGCTCGTTGAGCAAGTCGTCTTGCCAGCACAAGAAGGCCAGGCGGCCGCGGCGGCGGAGCGCGGCGGCGATGTTCGCGAACGCAGCGGCCGGGTCCTCGAAGAACATGACGCCAAAGCTGCTGATCATCACGTCGCAAGACCCCGCGCGCAGCGGGCAGGCCTGGGCGTCGCCCTGCACGAATGCGGCGTTCGCCGCACCGGCGTCGGCGGCGAGCTGCCGCGCGACCTCCAGCATCGGGCCGGACAGGTCCAGGCCGACGGCGCTGCCACTCGGATCCCGCTCACCTCTTCCGGGAAAAAGACCGTCCGGCCTGGTCGCGGCCGTGCCACGGGCCGCCCGCGCCGCAATGATCGTGGTCGCGCCGCACCCGCAGCCGACATCCAGCACGCGCTGTCCCGGCGAGATGGCCGCTGCGCCGAATAGGTGCGGGATGAGGTGCTGGTGTCCGGCCAGGTGCCGCTTCCGGTGGGTGATCCAGTAACGGCCGCTCTCGCCGTTCCACCGCTGCACCTGCGCCGCGTTAGCTGGCCGGCCCACCCCGGTCACCTGACCTCCCCCAGGCCTGCTGCCGGTCGACTGTCTCACCGGACCGATGAGACCTCCGACCGGCAGGCTTCCGACGGACTACCGGTGCATGCCCTGCAAGAGCACCAGCGCCCCTGCCCCGACCGTGACCACGACCGCGATCGCGATAATCGCGAGCAGTACGCGGAGTACTACACGCCAGAAGACTACGATTCCCACCGCGATGAGCGCGAGGGCGACTCTGGCATTCTCTACTTCCTGGGCCGTTCCTTGGGTGGCGAACATGATCCCTCCTGACTGGCTGCCGCCATCCAGGTGGGTCAGGCTGAGAAAGGCCACCGGGCCGATTCGCGACTGTTGCATTCCGTCACGAGGTCGGTAACATGATCCTCAGCGCTGACCCTCCTTGCTAGAGCTGGGATTCGGTGTGACTGGCACGGTCGATGCTGCGAACATCGACCGTGCTTTCGTGTTGCGGCCCCTTCGCGGGCCCTGTCCCATGGCGGCCCGGGCCTGCGCGTGCCGCGCCACGGCGCTTGCTGCGTGCTCGTGAATGGGCTCGTGGATCGGCTCGCTACGAGCGTCCGGCGGCCCGATGGGCCATAGGCGCCTCCCCTCCGCCGCTAGGCCCGGCTGCCTGGCGACGACTTATCCAGTGGCCGTGTGCCACCTGCTGACCGCTGTCCCAGCGGGACTTGAGGACGCTGCCTTGTTCTGCTTCAATGTTGACTTTGGCAAAGGCCATTGGCAAGTGCCATTTTTACCCTCCGGGCTACAGGCTCTGTCAGCCCGTTTCCGGGTGTGTTGCACCGGACGCCCATAGAAAGGGGCGTGACTGGAGTGCCCGCCACAGGCAGCCCGATAGTCCGCCGCCGCGAGCTCGGGGCGCTGCTCAGGGCGCTAAGGACCAAGAAGGGCTGGACGGCGGAACAAGTCGCCGACCGGCTCCTGGTCAGTCCGTCAAAGGTGAGCCGTCTCGAAACGGGCCAGCGCGGCGCCAGGGCCCGGGACATCCGCGATCTGTGCGACTTGTATGAGGTCGACGGCGAGCAACGGCAGCACCTCATGGACCTGGCCAGCGAGGGGAAGCAGCGAGCCTGGTGGCAGCCTTTGGGCCTGCCGTACTCCACCTACCTGGGGCTGGAGGCGGAGGCGACATCGATCAGCGACTACGGCCTTGGCATTATGCCGGGCCTGCTCCAGACGCCTGACTACGCGCGCGCAGTGGTCCGCGCGGCGGTACCGAGGTGGGTGCCGGACGTCGTCGAGCAGCGCGTGCAAGGGCGGCTGGCCAGGCAGCAGCTCCTCTTCTCGGCGCCCGGGCTCCATTTCGAGGCGGTCGTGGACGAGTCGGTGCTGCACCGGGTCGTCGGCAGCCGGGCCATCATGCAGGCTCAGCTCGAGCGGCTGCTGCAGCTGTCCGAGCTGCCCGGCGTCACGCTCCGGGTGATCCCCTACGACGCGGGAGCCCTGCCTGCGGGGAACAACAAGTTCATCATCCTCAGGTTCGCGCTGCCTACCGTCTCCGACGTCGTCTTCATCGAGGGCCTTACCGGGGATCTCTACCTTGAGGATCCCGACGACGTCGAGACGTATAACACGACATTCAGGACATTGGTGCAACTGGCTGCGACCCTCGGCACGACACGTGAAATCATTGCGGCGATGATCGACAGCTATGGCGCTCAGCCTGGCTAACCTGCTATGCGATTACTTCCTAACCGTCCGTCTCAAGAAAGTAGTGGGGACCTATGCCATCATATGGAGCCAAGCAGACAGCGCAGCCTGCATGGCAGAAGGCAAGCTTCTGCGCGTCCGGGGAATGCGTCGAGATCGCCCAGCATAACGGCATGATCGTACTGCGCGACTCCAAGGATCCTCGCGGGAGCATGCTCCACTACACCACCGAAGAATGGCAGTCCTTCGTTCGCGGCATCAAGGCGGGTGAATTCGACCACTTCGGCTGAGCCTGCAACATGTAACCACGACACTACAGCCGCCCCAACGAACCCAAGGGCAGCAGTGGCGGCGCAGTTCGCGGCAATCGACCTGTACATCGGCGCATTCCCCGAAGACCTCATCGAACGACTGGTCGCGCTCCTTGCCCAGCAGCGGGACGGTCACGGCGGATGATCGCCGTACTGTCACAGGTCGAGACTGTCACAGGTCGAGCACCAGGTCGCCGCGTGGCTGGGAGCAGCAGATCAAGACGCTGCCGTCGGCGGGCTGATCGACCGGGTCGGGGGCGTAGCTGACCGTTCCGGACATCAGGCTGGTCTCGCAGGTGTGGCAGACGCCGGTACGGCAGGACCAGCGCACCGGCACGTCGCAGGCTTCGGCCAGCTCGAGCAGGCTGGCGTAGCGCGGGTCCCAACGGGTCGTCAGGCTGCTGCGGGCGAACGCGACCTGTGGCCCGTCGCCCGGCTCACCGGACGGGGGGTGTGGCGGCCGGGCGGCGGCGGGCGCGATTCCCGGCGTCTGTGAAGGCGCGGCGCCGAAGATCTCAGTACGCACGCGCGAGCCATCGACGCCCATCCCGACCAGGGCGGCGGAGACCGCTGTCATGAACGGGCCCGGGCCGCAGATGTAGGCATCGGCGTCCCGCGGAAGCTCGAGTGCGGCCAGCACGGCCGGCGTGAGGCGCCCCAGCGTCTGGTAGTCACGTCCTCGGACATCACCAGGTCCCGGGCGGCTGTAGCAGATATGCCGGTGCCCGCTGGCCAGCGCCGCCAGCAGGGACCGCGACTCCTCCGCGAACGGCTCGTCGGCCCGGCTGCGGGCACCATGCAGCCACCAGATATCGCGGCCGGAGCCGGTAGCGGCCAGGGCATGGAGCATGGCAAGCACCGGCGTCGCCCCGACGCCTGCGCTGATCAGCAGGACCGGTGCCGCCCCGGGCTGCAGGATGAACGTGCCCCGCGGCGCGGCAGCCTCCAGCAGGTCGCCTGCCCGCACCCGAGTGTGCACGAAGTGGCTGCCCGCGCCGTGCGGCTCGAGCTTGACGCTGACGCGGTAGTAATCGGCGCCCGGCGGCCCGGACAGCGAGTAGCTGCGCAGCAGCGGCGGCGCGCCCGGGGTGGCGGGCAGCCGCAGGGTCAGGAACTGTCCCGGCAGGGCGGGCGGCACGGCGGCCCCGTCAGGATCGGCCAGCAGCACCGAGATCACCGAGTCGCTCTCCCGTTCGACCGCGGTCACGGCAAGCGGGCGGAATCCCGGCCAGGCCGGCGGCGGGCTCGCCGTCGCCAGGCCGGCGTTGCCCGCGGCACCGCCGGGCTTCTCGGGCTGCCCGGCGATCGCCCGGAACGAGGCTTTCCAGCCGTCGGGCAGGGCCGGGATCCGCAGCGCCTGCAGCACCCGCTGGCGGGGGTGCCCGGGAAGGTAGAGCAGGGCGTCGACCTCGGCCACCGTCATGGCCTCCGGCCCGGCGGCCACCTGCACGATCTCATCGCCGGCTTGCACGGCGCCCTCGCGCAGCACCCGGAAGTAGAACCCGGGCCGGTGATGGGAAACCAGCAGCGCCGGGATGCGCGCGTCGTCCATCCGGATGCCTACCCGGTAGCAGGTGACCCTCGGCTGGGTCACCTCGAACACCGCCTCGCCGATCCGGTAGCGGTCGCCGATGCAAACCTGGTCATCGGCCAGGCCGCCTACCGTGAAGTTCTCCCCGAACTGGCCATACTCGAAGTCATCGCGGCCAAGCTGCTCCTGCCAGTACTGGTAGGACTCGACCTGATACACGAACACCGCACGGTGCTCCCCGCCGTGCCCGGCCAGATCGCCCTGCCCGTCGCCGTCGATGTTCAGCCGCCGCACCAGCCGCGGGCCGTCAACCGGCCGCTTCCACACAGCCGTGTGCACCATCTGGCCGTGCCAGGCTAGATCCTGCGGCAGGCCCACGTTCACCGACAGCAAGCTGCCGACCCGCCGGTCCGTGACCACCCGCTCCGCTCCTCGCCCCGATCGCCAGATGACAGACGATTCTCCCAGGCCCACGCGCCGCCCCGGCCGCCGCCCCGCATCCCGCTTCAGTATGCGTTCCCGCCCTCGCTTGCGGGTCCTATTTGTGTTGTTCTGTCCCTCCGGGAGACTGTATAATCGGGGCCGGTTCCAGCTTGGTGACGTTTCCGTTATGGCGGACTCTGGCCGTGATGAGCTCGCCGATAGCCCGCGTCCGCCCGCGCCGGCGCGGGCGGACGCGGGCTATCGGTGCAGGAGGCGGGCAAATGCGGGACTCCGACCGGTGGGTGGTGGTCGGCCTCGACAACGGAGGCACGACGAACAACGCCACAGTGCTCGACTCCGCGGGTCGGTTCCTGGTTGAGCAGCTGGTCGAATGCCCTAGTTGCGTGCGGGACGGCCCGGACAAGGCCATCGAGGCACTGGCCCGGTCTTTGGAACAGGTTCTGGAGTTAACCAGCGTCCCTCGCGGGGCGGTGCGCACTGTGGGGCTGGACACGCCGGGACCTGTCAGCGCGGATGGCGTCATCGCGTCCAGGGGGGCGACCAACTTCTTGGACCCCAGATGGCGTGGTTTCGATGTCCGTCGGGCGCTGGAGATCCGCCTCGGAATTCCCGTTGTGTATAACAACGATGCGAATGCAGCGGCGCTGTACGCTCATTACGAGCATTTCGGTCCGCAGGCGGCGCTGCGCTCCTCGGTGTCAGTGATCGTGGGTACCGGTCTTGGCGGCGGGGTGATCGAGGCCGGGAAAGTAGTCCGCGGAGCCGTCGGCATGGCCGGAGAGCTGGGGCATATCTGGGTCCCGATGGACGGGCTGCTCGCTCCGGGCCAGCCAGTACCGACCTGCAACTGCGGCTTGTCCGGCGACGCCGAGAGCGTCGCCTCGCTGACGGCGATCGAGAAAAACCTGCTGCCCTACTGGCTGAGCCGCTTCCCTGGCCACGAGCTGGCCACGGCCGGGTCGGTGACCACGGCCGCTAAGCTTGTCCGGGGCTTTGGAGAGGCAGGCGATCCGTTGGCGCTCAAGATCTTCGAGCAGCAGGCTATGGCCGTCGGCAGGCTCCTCACGATAGCCGCGAACTTTACCGACCCCGACATCTACTTTCTCGGCGGCGGCGTGGTCGAGACGGCGCCGCATTTCCGCGACTGGTTCCTCGGGCGCATCCGCGAGCACACGGTCCTGCGCGACGAGCAGGTACGCGCGGCGTCCATCGCGCTGGTGCCCCACCTGGACATGGCTGGCGCGCGCGGCTCGGCGATCGCGGCGTATGAGGCAACGCCATAGCGGCGTGACTGTCTCATTCGGGCCGGGGAGGCGGGCCGCGGGTCGGCGCCGACACAGCGCGTCCGGGCCGGGCGTGCGCCCCGCCGCCCGCCGCCCGCCCGGTGTATGTGACGTGTTTCACGAATTAGCCGACAGGCAGCCAGCGTTACCGCGGGTGTGAAGCCGACAGGGCGCGCGACGGTTCTCAGCGGCGCGGCCGCGGCTCAGCCGGAAGGCCCGCTGCTGCCCGGGGAGTTTCTGCTGCCGGGCGGCACGCCCGCGATGATCTGGCCGCTGTTGCCTACCGATGCCGAGACACTACGTGACGGGTTCCGCCGCCTGTCGGGGGATTCGCGCCAGCACCGGTTCCTCTCGGGGCTTGACGAACTCGATGACCCGATGATCGCGCGTCTTGTCGACAGCGCTGACGGGGTGCATCACACTGCGCTCTTGCTCATCGTGCTGCCGCCGGACCGGGAGGAGCTGGTCGGGGTGGCGCATCTCATGCAGTACCCCGACGATCCGGCCACCGCCGACGTCGCCGTCACCATCCTCGACCCCTGGCAGGGACGCGGCGCCGGCGCCGCACTTGTCTCGGCGTTGCTGGAGCGACGCCCGGCAGCGGTCAGGAGGCTGCGCACGGTCGTCGGGGCAGACAACCACGCATCGCTGGCGTTGCTGGCCGGGGCCGGGCGCATGACGACGGGCCAGCCTGAGCAGGGCGTACTCGAGGTCACGATTGAGCTCGCCTAGCCGTGGCCGCGGCGGCTGACCTGGCTCCGGCCGCCTCGTCACGCTCACGCGGGCTGGGGTGTGCACGACCCCGCCGACGCCCGGCGGCTACCGCGCGCCCGGCAGTGACCAGCGCTGGTCGGGCCTGCCGGAGCAGGCAGCCAGCCGCAGCTGCGTGCCGTTGGCCCTCGAGTAGCTCGGGTCGGTCAGGCAGCGGCCATCGGACTTGACGACGTACTCGCCGTCCGCCCGCCGGATCCACGCCTGCCCCCGGGAACGGTTGCAGGGTTCCAGGACAGCGCGGCTCGTCGCGGTCACGCATCGGCCTGCCACCCGAAGCTGGCCGCTGGCCATGAAGGTCATGCGCTGGCGTGACCGGCCGTCGCAGGACCACAGGTCGATCTTGGTACCGCTGCGCGTACGGCCCGCGTAGTCGTCGGCGCACCGGGAGGCGTAGCCCCGCACCGGCCCGGGCCTGGAGCTCAGGTACCAGGTGAAGGCGGCTGACGCAGAGTGTTTGCTGTCGGTGACGGTGATGACCGGCTTCCACGTCCCGGCGGTGACCCGCGGCTGTCCGGTGACCAGCCCCGAGGAGCTGATGGACAGCCCGGCCGGCAGCCTGGATGCCGTGAACGACAGCGCCGCGCCCGTCGTGGAACGGGCCTTGAGCTGGAGGCGGACTGCCGTCCCGAGTGTGCCCCGCTGGCTTCCTGGACTGGTGATGCGGACATGATCGACGACCGGGGACATCACGCAGCGGCCGCCCACGTTGCTCCACAGGCTCTGCATGGCGAACCTCCCGGTGGACAGCGCGACATCCCCCGCCGGATCGCCGCCCCCCCAGCTGGCGCCGCCCCAGGCGCACTTGTCGGCGATCTCGCCGCCGCTGATCGTATCTGCCGGGTCATACCACGCGCTGATCTGCGGATCCGTGATCGACTCGGCGTACTCGTGGCCAGCGACCATGGAGAACCCGTCGTAGATCCCCGCCGATCCGGAGTTGATCCAGTGCTCGCCGCAGTCGGCTTTGGCGTCCAGCAGGTACGGCAGGTTGGTGAAGGACACCGTTCCTGAATACGAGTGCCAGGCACAGTAGCTGCCGCTCTTGCTCGGTTTGCCGCAGCTCCCGACGAACCCGTCGCTGAAGCAGGTGCCCGGCTCCGAGGCGACGACGACCTGCGCGTTTGCCAGGTTGGCGCCGGTGATGCCCAGGTGGCTGACGAGCCCGTCCGCTTCGGCCGCGAGATCGTCCGGGGTCACGTTCGCGGGCGGCGCCGAGGTGTCCTTCCATACGCCCTTGAACACCGGGCTGCCGAAACCCGGGTGGCCGCTGCCGTCGCCGTACTGCGAGGTGACCGCGGACCAGGTGTCCCGCGAGGACCCACCGAGCCCTTCGTAGAACGAAGACAGGTAGGAGGACGCGGCCGACGCCGTGCTCCAGCCCGGTCCCCACAGCAGCAGGTACACCTGCGGCGCATGCTGCACGGGACCGCCGTTGTAGAGCACGTCGCAGTCGGGCTCGCGGCACCCGCCCGCTGCGGCCGCCCAGGCGGCCGCCCTAGCGGTCACCCGGGTGCCGGCCGGCGGGACGACGCCGGCGATCCTTTCCGCCGTCGCGTGCGGAAAGGCCTGGTCAAGGCTCTGGTGCCCGCTGATCACGTGCAATGGCGGGCCGCCGGAAGGACCGCCGGAAGGACCGCCGGAAAGCCGGACACTGATGGCGGCGGAGGCTGGAACGGCAGCGCCCACCGCGGTTGCAGCTGCGGTCGCGGCCACGCTGACGGCGGCAGCAAGCAGGACTCGCAGTTTCAAGAAATGGCCTCTGATCATCGGGCTTGCGGGATTCGGCTCTACTGATGACGCAACCGGAACCCGGCCGGATTACCGCGGAACAGATCATTGGCGCAACATTTCCGCACAGATCGTAACGCACAACGCCTGGTGGTGAGCGAGTGCACCAGCCATCGGAGCCCGGTCCCAGCACTGGCCCTGATTACGACCACCTTCCCGGACAGCTCGCCCCGCAACCGGGCGATGGACGCGTACGCCGCCATGGGCGTCAGCGCCGTCGCGGTCGGCCGCGCTGGGAACCAGATGCCGAACGGCGACGGCCGGTGGCATCGGCGAGAAGGAACCGCCGGAGTACGGCCAAGGAGTACGGCCAAATCGCGTCAATCGACGCGTACTCAACGACAGGTCTGTTAACGCTTGTCTTATGCCAAAGTCAGTGGCTAGGATGGCGCTCCTAGCCCGCCAGGAACCGTCAAAAGTCAGCGTGGCGGTCCCGATTTTCCTGTCGACCGACGGCCCGGGTCGGTCTTTCCTGCTGGCCATTAGGGGGCAGTAGTGGATCGTGAAGCGACCAGGCACCTCCTCGAGCATGTGGCTTCGGATCCGCAAGCGGTCGGGCTGCTGCGCACCCAGCCCGAAGCGCTCGGCGAGGCGCTGGGCCTGACCGACGACCAGATCGCGGCGCTGCGGAGCGCGGACGTGCTGGCCCAGGCTGGCCGGCGCTGATCGCAGCCGAGTTCGCGCAATGCGCCTCCCCCTGGAAGCGATCCTGTGCCTGGCTTGGAACCCGTCGACCTGCCCGACGGCGATGGCGATGGCGACGGCGGCGACGGCCCGGACGCGCCCGACTCCCCGGACGCGCCCGACTCCCCGGACGCGCCAGACTCCCCGGACGCGCCCGACTCCCCGGACAGCCCGGACGCTCCCGATAGCCCCGACTCCCCAGAGTCCGGTACCACCATCAGCTTCGAGACGGGAACCACTATCACTGGCGTCACCTCGGGCACCACGCTGAGCTTCGAGACCGGCACCACCATCACCGGGACCACGTCCGGCACCACGCTGAGCTTCGAGACCGGCACCACTATCACCGGAACCGGGACCGGGACGGGAACTGGCACCGGCACCGGGACGGGAACTGGCACCGGCACCGGGAAGGGCGGTACGACTAAGCCCCCGCACACCACAGTGCCCCCGCACACCACAGTGCCCCCGCACACCACAGTCCCGCCTCACACAACAGTCCCGCCGCACACAACAGTCCCGCCGCGCACAACAGTGCCCCCGCACACCACGGTCCCGCCGCACACCATGACGCCGCCGCCGCCGCGCACGACGATCCCGCCGGGCACCACCGTGCCCCCGCGCACCACCGTGCCCCCCGGAACGACCGTGCCCCCCGGAACGACTCAGCCGCCATGGGGGACCTGCGGCTGCGGCTGCGGCTGTCAGTCCACCGTGGCCATCGTCTCGATGGTGGCAATGGTGGCCATGAGCGCCATGGGCCGCCAGAACTGACAACCGGACATCGCGTGCTCAGCGTCGTCATCCCGGCCCGCAACGAACGTGACCGGCTGGCTGGCACCATCCGATCGTTCATCCACGAGCGCACGACCGGCGTCCCGCTAGAGTTCGTCATCGTCGACGACGCTTCGGACGACGGCTGCTGCACCCGGCTGGCGGACGAACTGCCGAGCCTGGACGCGCCAGCGGTCTCCATCCGCGTCATCCGCCTGGACGAGCGGGCTGGGGTGCCGCGCGCGCGCAATGTCGGTGGCTTCGCTGCGCGCGGAGATGTGCTGTTCATCACCGACGCCCATGTCACCGTCTCGCCCGGCTGGGATGACGTCGCGCTGTCACACCTACTGGAGAACCGCATCCTGGCGGCGTCCATCGCCGACCCGGCCTCGCAGTTCCGGGCATACGGCTGCACTCTCGTGGTGCCGTTCATGGGCACCCACTGGGTGCGGCAGCCGGTCGACTGCCAAGCTGAAATGCAAATCGCTGCCTGCCCGGGTACGGTGCTTTATACCAGCCTGTTCCGATCGCTGGGCGGATACGACCACGGCATGCGCCTGTACTCCGGGGCGGAGCCTGAATTCAGCGTTCGCGCGTGGCTTGCCGGTGCCCAAATCATCGCCGTTCCTGAGCTTGTCATCCAGCACCGCTTCAAGACACCGGGCGAGCGCCTTGAATTCCTGGATGGCCTGCGGCCCTCAATGATTCACAACAGCCTACGGTTCGGAATGCTGTATCTCAGCGAGCGGGCGGTCCTGCAAATGGTCCGCTATTTCGCGCTCAAGTTCCCGCGCCAAGTGCAGGAGGCGATTGGCATGGTCAGCGGCACCGATGCCGGGCAGCGCCGGGCAGCGCTACAGCACCAGCTGCGGCACGACTTCAGCTGGTTCATCGAGCGATTCGCGCTGACTGATGACGCCGGCCGCAAGATCCTGGCCTGACCAGCCTTGAACGTTCCTTGGGCGCGGCCCGTCTCGCAGGGAGGCAGGTTCCGGTCGTGCTAGAGGCACCGTTCGCGTTCTTGCGCTGCTCCTGGCCCCGCGCCGCCGAGTCCGACGGCGCGGCGTGGACCTCTGAGCCGGACTGGTCCGCGCCGTGGATGCCGTCGGCGCCCCGGCCCAGCTGGCAATGGCTGAATGGCGAGTTCTGCTGGACGATCGACTGGGCCGAGTTCTTCTCCGGCGGGGTACGGACGCGCCGGGGGTATCCGGGCGAGATGCGCGGCTTCCAGGTGATATTCGAGCTGTCGATCGTGCGCGATGGCGAACTGGTGTTCTGGGACGATGACGGCAGCGTCGTCCGCCGCAACGGCCGCATCATTCATGCCGATCGCCGCGCGCACCGGCTGCGGCGGCACTGCCTGCCCGTCCGGGCCGGCGACCGGCTCAAGATCGCGCAGTGGCAGCGGCGCGGCGGCTGGCTCTGGGGCGCGCGCATCCAGCGGCCTGGCGGAACGCCGGATGCCGAGCCTGCTGATCTGCTCGCCGGCCACCTGCCCCGGGTCGCGAGCGCGCTGCGCTGCCCGGACGGTCCCGCGCTCAAGGTGTTCTCGCACGGCCGGTCCCCGCTGCGGATGGCCGTCGCCGTCTACAGCTGCATCCTGAACGGCTACTCGCCGGCCGGCGTCTACTTGTTCGGCGAGCATCAGTGGACGCCGCAGGCCCGCCAGCTGATCGCGCGCCTGCTTCCGTTCGCCACGGTCGTGCCCACCGCGAACGTGCTCAGGCACCTGCGCTCCCTGGGCCAGCCCGCGCTCGCCGAGTGGGCCGTCAGGCACTGGTACGTGATGAAGGCATGCGTGAGCCTGCTCTGCGCGCCGACCGAGTGCTGCTGCATGGACGACGATGTGTTCGTTCTCGGCCCGGTGGCCGACGCGCTGACCGCGTTCAGCACGCATGACCTGGTCTACGCGCCGGACATGGACCACGGCGACGGTTACCGGGCCACCTGGTCGCACCTGATCGGCGAGGAGAGCCCGCTTTCAACGGCCAGGTTCAATGCCGGCCTGTACTGGGTGCGGGTGAATGCCAGCGCGGCCTCGCTGGCCGCCGTCGCCGCGCAGGCTCCGCCGACGCGCCCGCACTACTGGGAGCAGGGCCTCATCGCGGCTACCTACGCCCGGGTGCCCAACCTCCAGCTGCCGAGCAGCCGGTACTTCTACCCGGCGTTCGACGGACTGCCCGGCGGTCTCCATGGCTACGACTACGCGGCGAATCCCTGCCAGTTCGCCAGCATCCACTTCGGCGCGCTGCGCAAGAAGCCGACCGACGCCGATGCCGCCGTACTCCTCGCTGACATATTGGCCGAACGCACGCCGGAGATCACGGCATGAGCCGCGAAGTGAGCTTCATCATTCCCTGCCGTAACGAGGGCGAGAATGTCCGTCGCACCGTCGAGAGCATCGAGCGGTGCCAGCCCGGCAATTATGAGATCGTCGTCGTCGACAACGGCTCGACCGATGGCAGCACCCGGTTCATCGCCGACGGCGCCGACAGCCGCCGCCGGCTACTGCAGTTCGATGCGGGCCTGGGCGTGGCGGGCGCGCGTAATACCGGCGCCGCTTTCGCCGAGGGCGACCTGCTGGTCTTCTGCGATGCGCACGTGCTGGTCCGGGCGCCGACGCTGGAGCCGCTGCTGGCGCCGCTGCGGGCCGGCACAGTCGCCGTCACCGGGCCTGCGGTCAGCGCGTGGGGGAACCCGCATGCCCGCGGCTTCGGGATGTACTGGACCGACTCGGCCCTGGGTGCCGACTGGCTTTACCAGCGGGCCAGCGAGCCGTATCCGGTGCCGCTGCTGGCCGGACTGTGCCAGGCGTTCCGTGCGCAGGCATTTTTCGAGCTCGGCGGCTACGACCCCGGGATGAGCGGCTACGGCCATGAGGACCTCGAGATCTGCCTGCGCGCCTGGCTGCACGATCTGCCGGTGCATGTGGTACCGGAGATCGAGGTTTCCCACCTGTTCCGGTCGACGGCCCCGTATGAGATCAGCTGGAGGGACGGGATCCACAATGCGCTCCGGATGATCTATGCGCACTTCGGCAACGAGCGCATCGAGCGCGTGCTGACGGGCCTGCGTGAGATGCCCTGCTTCCACGAGGCAGTGCAGCAGGTCAACTCGAGCGAAGTGTGGCTGCGGCGCCGGATGTTCGAGTGGCGCCGCAGCCATGACGATGACTGGTTCTTCGGCCAGTTCGAAATGACGGTCTGACGAATGGCTGATACCAGGCTGGATTCCCGGCTGAGCGGCGCTGCCTGGGCCACGGCGTTTCCCGACAGCCGGCGTGTTGCGGACCTGGAGCCGCGGACCAGGCAGCGGGTACGGCGATTCCTCCGGGCACTGCATGAGGCGGGGGCGAGGCTGCAGGTCACGGCGACCCGCCGGCCGCCGCAGCAGGCCTACCTGCGGCACTGGGCCTGGGCCATCGCGGTCGGCGGCCAGGACCCGCGGGGCGTTCCGCCGATGCGCGGCGTGGACATTGAGTGGTGGCACGGCAACCTGGCTGCCTCGCGCCAGGCGGCGCGGGAGATGACCGCGGCCTTCGGCGACGACAGCCTGGCCGCCGCGCCCGCGCTTTGCTCCGCGGCAACGTGCGGGCGGACGATCGCCTTCCGAGCCGCGTGGAGCGGCAAGCTCGGCATCCGGCAGGCCGGTGGCGGAATCAGCGAGGTGAGTTCCGGCCCCCGCGACGAGACCCATCCGGGCCTCCGGGCCGTCGCGGCCGGATTCGGCCTGACCGCCGACGGCCCGGCCTGGTCGCCCACCGGCGAAGCGACAACGACGGCCGGAAACAGGGCGGTGGGCAGCGAAAGGGCGGCCGGAGGATGGGCCACGCGCGCCAGCCGGGAGGTAACCACGCCACCGGACAGCGCCTGGCGCGATGAACTGCTCGGCTTGATGCGGCAGCGGGCGATCGCGCACGCTGCACCAGGAAGGCAGCTCGCCGACTCAAGCGGACGGCAGCTGCCGTGGGTCTTCTACGGTTGGGGGGTATTGCTCACTTCCCGCGGCGCGGCGCTCGCCGCGGCGGGCGTGCTGCAGGCACTGCGCAGGTTCGAGTCGACCCAGCTGGCCAGCCACGGCTACGGCGGCCTGCCGATCGTCACGGCGTGCGTGATGGCAGGCGGCGGCCAGTATACCGCTCTTGCCGTGCGGCAGGAGCGCAAGTCCTACGGATTGCGCCGGCTCGTCGAAGGGGAAGGAGACCGCTCCCGGCCAGTAGTCGTGGTCGACGACTGCCTCGGCGCCGGCGGTTCCCTGCGGAAGGCGATCGCGGCACTCGAAGCCGACGGCTACCGGGTCGAGGGAACCATCGCGCTGGCTCATTTCCCCTGGCGCGGCGGTCAGGCATGGGCGCAGAGCATGGGATTCAGGGTCAAGACGCTCTTCGACATCTGGTCGGACCTCCGCGCCCCGGTCCCGGCGGGCCCGCCGCGGCCGCTTGCGGCAGTTCCCGCCGTCCCCACCGTCGGCGCCGTGCCTGATGGCCTGCGGCCGACGGCAGCCGTGCGGCTCGTCATCGAGCAGTACCTGCAGACCGGAACGGCTCCCGCGCCGCCAGGGCACTTCGACGCCGACTACGACGCAAGCGGTGGCCTGTTCATCAGCGTTCGCGACCGCGGCTGTGACGCGCGCCTCGCCTACGAGGGGTTCCTGCGCCTGGACGCCACCGAGCGGTCGCCCGGCCTGCCTGCCGAGGTCGTCGCCCTAGCGGTGCAGACAGCCACCGGCGCGCTGTCCTCCTTTCCAGCTGGCGGCCTCGATCGTACGAAGATCGCGTTGTCATTCTTCGGCCCGCTTACCATGACGCACGTCGGCGCCCTCGATGCCGACCGGCACGGCCTCGTCGTGCGCAGTAGCGTGCAGCCGTGGAAACGCGGCTCCGTGCTGCCGAACGTTGAATCCTGGCCGACTGAGGTCGCCCAGTATCTGCGC
Source organism: uncultured Actinomycetes bacterium (assembly GCA_963774825.1). Taxonomy (GTDB): domain Bacteria; phylum Actinomycetota; class Actinomycetes; order Streptosporangiales; family Streptosporangiaceae; genus DATBGO01. The sequence goes on from CAVZGW010000016.1 coordinate 80,741, forward strand.
GCCGCCCGCCGGGCGCGGCTCGGGCCGGCCGAGCCGCATACGATGGAGCGCTTTGAGGTCGTGCGGATCGCCGAGCCAGATTCCCGGTGGCGCCCTGAGGGCGCCAGCGCCGCCCCCGCCAGCGCCGCCCCCGCCAGCGCCGCGCTGACCAGGCTGACTGAGGACGAGCGCGCGGGCAATGCGCTACTCCAGCGGGCCCGGGCTGTCCTGCGTGCGCTGGCCGCGGGCAGGCCCGTGCCTCAGCTTGATCCCGGCTGCGCGCTGCCGCCCACGGACGTGACGGGCGTCGGCGTGACCCTATACCGGAACGGCATCGAGGGCTGCGTGGTCACCTGGGGCACCGCACTCGATGACTGCCTTGTCCGTGCGGTGCGCGGCGCATGGCTGGATCCGCGCTACGCGCCGCACCGGCAGCAGGGCCAGGCGGAGAACCTGGCGATCCTGGTGTCCGTGCTTGCCCAGCCTCGCTACCTCGGGAGGCGCACTCCGGCCCAGGTCGCCCCTCGCATCCGGCTCGGGAGAGACTCGCTGCTCGCCCGAGACGCGGATCGCTCCGGCGTGCTGCTCGCCCACGTGCCCTGTCATTACGACTTCTCGGCTGAGCAGCTCGCCCGGGCCACGCAGCAGAAGGGACGCATCGTCGGCGAACGATGCCAGTGGTGGAGCTATCGCACGACGATGTGGCTCCAGCGCGCCCCGCATGTGCCCGCGCTGCGGATCCTGAACGGATACCCAGCCAGGCCGGCCGCCGCGACGGCCGAGGCCGCCGCGGAGCCAGAATCCGCTATCGAGCTGCTGGCCGGCTACGTCCAGCGGCAGGTCGGCCCCGATGACCTGCCCGCCTATTGCGCCTGCCCGGTACCCGGCCGTCAGGTCACCGATGGCACCGCAGCGCGGGTGATCCTGGCCCTGCACGCGCTTGGCGAGGCCGGCCGCTTCCTGCGCCGCGATGACCTGCGCGCGGCTGCGCTGCGCGGTCTGCGCCGCTGCGTCCTGGCCCTCGAAGCCGGAGCTGACCGGGAGCACCTTCAGCTGCCTGGCCTGAAAGCCAGCCCGGCGGCCGACTGCCTGCTCGTAGCGGCGATCGCCGACGCCCGGCCAGGATGGCTTGGCCGGCCCGCCGTGCAGGGGCTCTTTCTCGGCCCGATCTCCCGGCTGGTCCACCCGGACGGCATGATCAGCCAGCTGGCGCCCGGACGTCGCATGGGGGCCGACCATGAAGGCCTGCCCGGCGCCGTGCTGCTGGCGATAGCGAAATGGAACGCCGCGACCGGCCGGACGGACTTGCTGGAGAAACTCGATCCCTGCTTGGCCTGGTACCAGCGCCGCTTCCGCGCCCAGCCGGCCTGGCTGGCCGCTTGGTGGCAGGCCGAGGCCTGGTCGGCGCTGCACCGGCTGACCGGGCGCGGCAACTACGCGGAGTTCGCCTTCGAGCTGGCGGACTGGGCGCTGGACAGGCAGCTCGGCAAGAACGGCGCCTTCGTGATCGACCTCTGGCCGGACGGTCCCAGTTTCCTGACGGCATGCGCCGCTGAAGCCGTGGCCGATACCTGGACCGTGGCTCGTCGGCTGGGCGATCGCAAGCGCGCCAGCAGCTATGCGGATTCCTGGCGCGCCGCCATGGCCTTCGTCGACACTCTGATCCTGCGCGAGGACGACACGTACTGCGCGGCTGACCCGGACAGCGCCCTTGGCGGTGTACGCCTCGATCCCGCGCGATCCGTTGTCCGCATCGACGTCGTCGCCCACACGCTGCTGGCGCTGGTCAAGGGCGCTCAGCTGGACGGCGGCGCGGCCGGCTAGGTATACCTCGCCAAGAACCTCGGCCCTCCTGGGCGGTGCTCACCTGCGCGGGGTCATAACGGCGGGCACATTGCCGTTTGGCAGCGCCGGTACGGGCCGGGACGGCGGCGCGTGCGTGCCCCGCGTCTGGCTGGCTGACGGCCCGGCCTGGACCGGGCCTGGGGCCTTGCGGTCGAAGAAACGCAGCACCTCCACCGGGACGGGCACCACGATGGTCTTGTTCTTCTCTGCCGCGACCTCGACGAATGTCTGCAGCAGCCGGAGCTGCAGGGCAGCCGGGTCGGCCGCCATGATGGCGCCGGCCTGGGCGAGCCGCTTGGCGGCCTGGAATTCGCCATCGGCGGCGATGATCCGGGCGCGGCGCTCGCGCTCGGCTTCTGCCTGCCGGGACATCGAGCGCTTCATCGACTCGGCCAGTGAGACGTCCTTGACCTCGACCCGCTCCACGCGGATGCCCCAGGGCTGCTCAGTGGGGGCGTCGATGACCTCCCTGAGCTCAGCGTTGATTTTGTCGCGGTCGGACAGCAGCTGGTCCATGTTGCTCTGCCCGGTCACCGCCCGCAGTGAGGTCTGGGCGACCTGGCCGACGGCGTATTGATAGTTCTGCACGTTGACCAGGGCCTTGAGCGGGTCGACGACCCGGTAGTAGACGACGGCGTCGACCCGCATCGTGACGTTGTCGCGGGTAATGGTCTCCTGAGCGGGCACCGGCGCGACGGTGATCTGCATGTTGACCTTGCGCAGCCGGTCGGTGATCGGGTTGACCCAGGTCAGCCCCGCCTTGCGGGTGCCAGGAAGCGCCCGGCCCCAGCGGAAGACGATGCCCTGCTCGTACTGGCGGATTATCTTGAAGCCGAACATGTCGACCGTCCCATCCCCGGCGGACGGTGCGCCAGGTTAACCGGAACCGCGGACGGCACGGGCGCGAGCGCCGGCACTCGAAACACCCTCGGCTTACTTGAACAGTACACCAGCCGGGCCGCAGGGAAACGCCGCACTGGCGCTGGCGCGAGGCGGCGCTTCGGTCGGCTGCCGGCAGCGCCGATCTTCGCCATCAGGTTAAGTTGGCACCGCAGAGACGGTTCGCGAGCACAGGAGGCCCCTTGTGGACGGGAATCCCCAGCCTTGATCATTGTCGAGACGCACGGGAGCGTGGCCGTCGTCCGGATGGCGCACGGCAAAGCGAACGCCCTCGACACCACCGTGTGCAACGATCTCGTCGCGCAGTTCGGCAGGCTCGAGCGCGACGGTCACCGCGCTGCTGTGCTGACCGGGCACGGGCCCATCTTCTCGGCGGGTGTCGACTTGCTGCGCCTGCGCGACGGCGGCCCTGGCTACCTCGGCGAATTCCTGCCCGCCCTGAGTGAGGCGTTCCTTGCGGTGCTCAACTGCTCCCTGCCGGTGGTCGCGGCCGTGAATGGGCACGCGGTCGCCGGTGGCTGCATTCTCGTCTCTGCCTGCGACCACCGGGTGATGAACGCGGGCCACGGGCGCATCGGTGTCACCGAGTTGCTCGTCGGAGTCCCGTTCCCCGGCACCGCCCTAGAGATCTTGCGCTTCGCCGTGGGTACCCCCCGGCTCAGGGAGCTCACCTACTTCGGCCGGACCTATCCCGCCGCCGAAGCCATGGGCCTCGGGCTCATCGACGAGGTTGCGGAAGAGGAGTCAGTGCTGCAGCGCGCGGTCGCGATCGCGGGCGAATTCGCCGCGCTGCCCGCCGAGCCATTGCGACAAACTCGCAGGCAGATCCGTGGCCCGGCACTGGACCGCATCGCCGAACAGCGCACGACTGACGACCTCGTGCGCCGGATGTGGGATTCGCCGGCGGCTCGCGAGAAGATCGCAGAGTACGTGCAGAGGACCCTGCGGAGGTGACGGGCCAGCGGTAACGCCTGCGCAAGTGCACGCGGCCGCGGCCGTCCGGCTAGTGAGTGCTTAGCGGAAGCATCCGGCCAGCCACCAGTCATACATCCGGGGCGATGTTGGGTGCTCCGGCGCTGAACGAGCCGTAGGAGACAGGTTCTGAGGACAGCGGGCTGTCGCTGAGGACAGCGCGCAGCTCGCTTAAGTCGGCTGCGACGACCGTATGCGGGCCGTTACCGGCCGACAGGCGGCGGGCGACGTAGCGGACCCGGTCACCGATGATTTCCCTCCAGATGCGGTAGCGCGGAAAGTCAACCCGCAGGGCGGGCAACGTAGCAGGGCCGTCGGTACGGGCGGGCCGAATGCGGTCGGCCGTGTCGTGAGGTGCGCGTTCCATTCCTCCCCTTCCCAGGGGCCGTCAGAAACCAGGGGCATTGGTCAATGGCGTTATGGTGCGGGCGCGCTCGGACCGGATGTTTCACTGATTGTGAAACGCCGGTTACGGCGAGGTTTACGACAGGCCCATGCGGGCGGCGATGCCGCGCAGTGGCTCGGGCATGCGCTTTTGGATGTCCAGCAGCCGGGTTACCGTTTCCCGGGCCATCGGGTGATACCGGGTGCGCTGCGGGGCGATGTGCTCGGCCTTGGTGACGCAGGCCAGGGCCTTGACGTGGTCATGCCGCCAGAGCCAGGCACGGGACATGTCGATGTAGTGATGGCTGGAGCGTTCCCGCGACAGGCCAGGCGGGAGCGTCAGTTGCGCACCCCGGCGGAGGGCCTCGTCAGCGTCGCCGAGTTCGACAGCGACCGCCACCTCATGGATGGCGACATTGGCCGGGCCGAACAGCAGCCCGTAGTCGCTGGTGTCATGGCCGATGCGGGCGGAGATGTCGCGGGCGCGGCTGATACCATCCCATGCCGGGCTGGCCCGTCCCCCCGTGCTGCCATGATCGCCGTCCGGAGCTGGATCGTGCCCAGCACGCTGAGCGCGGCAGGCTGATCGGAGAGGTCGTCCTCGATCTGCCGCGCGGCGCGGTCCAGCAGCCGCATACCCCCGTCCCATGCCCCGGTCGCCAGGAACGCCGACGAGCGGCGGATAGCTGCCACCGGGCCAAGGAGGGGGTCATCGGCCTGGCTGGCGGCCCATGACATGCGCTCGACGGCGAGCGCGAACAGGTCGAGATAGCCGAGCTTGTAGGCCATCGAGTCAACCGCCGTATAGGCGTCGGCCAGCCGCCGGAAGGCACGGAAACGGTCCTCGCCGCGTGCCTGGTGAGCGTGAACGATCAGCTCCATGATCAGCGCGGGCAGCAAGTCGCCCAGCTCGACGTAGCTGGCCTGCGTCCGCAGCCGGTTCACCTGGCCGGTCTCGGCGGCCAGGTCAGCCAGCGGCCGGGGCGGGACATCCAGCAGCGGCGCGATATCCCAGTACACCAGCGCCTGGCGGATCTGCGGGATGGCCGCGTGGATCCGGTCGCTGCGCGCGTCAGTTCCCCGGTATGGCTGACCGGTCAGGTCAGTGACGTCGACGTTTAACGCGCTGGACACCGTCGCGATCAGCGACGGCGTGGCGGGCTTGTGACCCGATTCGACCTGGGCGATCAGGCTCTTGGACACGTGAGCGCGCCCGGCCAGCCCGACCTGCGTGAGCCCCCGTAGCTTCCGGGCGTGCGCGATCCGGCGCCCGATAGCCTGTCCCGCGTCCATGGATTACACCTCCTGCGCCGCATCAGCGCGCATACCGCGCGTAGTCAGCCTAGGCCATCAGTTGCTCCGGCAACTCATCCGGGAAACGGACGCTTGACGTTGTTCATGCCGTCGCCCTAACTCTTGATCTTGAGCTTCGCTCTTGACCTTGCCGCTAGTTCCGGAGCTGAGAGCCAGCGGCCGGGCGGCCGCGGGGCGGCCGTCCGGGGGTGGATTAGACTTTTCCTATCGTGGCAAGGAGAATCCATGACGGATGCGTGGTTAGGTGGCCGGCCGGATTGCTCTGGCGGTCGACTGGACGCGTCGTGTCACGGATCGGCCAGGAGTTCCCTGGCGTCAAGGCCCTGATTACATGGGGTCGCTTCCCGCGATGATCGCGATGATCGCGGTGGTTGTCGTGCACGACTGCCCGCATCTCGCCAAGCCAGCCATATTCCGCACCGCCCGGATGTAGCAGTGGACGCCAGGGCGGCCGGCGGCCAGCTTTCCGTCCGCGACCGGCTCTCCGCCCTCAGCAGCTTGCTGATGCTCGCGGCCGGGCAGGATGACCAGGCCAGCTTGGTGCAGGTCGTAGCCGGCGCGGTCGAGAAAATCGGGCCGTGCCGGGCTGAGGCCATGCTCCTCGGCGGGCAATGGCAGGACATCCCGACAGCTGACAACATGCCCAGCCGAACTGACGTCGGCAGCGTCGTTCTCTCGGCGGACGGCGGGCGCGTGGAGCTGGTCGGCGTGTCCTGGGCGTGGGCGTACCCCATGCCGGACCCGTACGGCACGACCGGCTACCTCGTGGTCGGATCCGCGCGCGAGCCCGCGGAGCATGATCTGTTCCTGCTGCAGGTCCTGGCCCTGGGGGCCGGGGCCGCCCTCGCGAACGCGCGCCTGAGCAGCCGCGAGCGGCAACAGGCGGCAGAACTCCGGCTCGCCAACCGCGCACTGCAGCGCAGCAGGCAGATCCACGACAGGCTGACCCAGGTCGCGCGGGGAGGCGAGAGCCAGGATGGGCTCGCCCGGGCGGTCCACGAGCTGACGCAGTTCCCCACGGCGATCGAGGACCGTTTCGGCAACCTGCGGGCGTGGGCCGGCCCCGCCGCCCTGACCCCTATCCCAAGGACGATCCGGGGCGCCGGGACTCGCTGCTGCGGCGTGCGATAGCGGCACGGGGCCCGCTCCGGGACGGGGAGCGCCTGGTCTCGGTGGCGCTGCTCGCCGGTACTCCGGTGGGCGTCCTGGTCGTCAGCGATCCGGGCAGGACGGCCGGGGAGGCAGAACGGGTCGCCATCGAGCATGCGACCACGGTGCTCGCCATGGAGGTAGCGCGACTGCAAGGGCTGGTCGAGACCGAGATGCACCTGCGCAGCAAGCTGGTGCTGGACCTGGTGGCGGGCGCGGACAAGCCCGAGATCCTCAATCGCGCGCAGGCGCTCGGCTATGACCTCGGGCGTCCGCACCGGGTCGTCGCGGTCGAGGGACGGCGCAGCGAGGAGGACATCGACGCGTTCTTCCTCGCGGTCAGCCGGGCTGCTGCTGATCTACAGGTGGGATCGCTGGTGGCGGTCCGGCTCGGGGAAGTGATCGTGCTGGCGGACGCGGATCAGTCATGGGAGCGGTTCCGGGCATCGGTGGTCGCCGAGCTGCATGGTGCTGGGTGCCGCGTGGGGGTCGGCGGCCGCTGCAGCGATCTCAGCGAGTTCCCGCGCTCCTTCCGGGAAGCCCAGCTCGCGCTGCGGATCCAGAAGGCGGTCCGGGGCAGCGGCCAGGTCACCATGTTCGAGCAGCTCGGCGTGTACCAGCTGCTGGGAACCGCCGGGGATACCGCGGCCATGGAGCGCTTCGTGCGCGAATGGCTCGGCGCCCTGATGAACTACGATGCCATCCACGGCACGCAGCTGGTCCTCACGCTGCGCGAGTACCTGGAGTGCGGCGGCAGCTACGAGTCCTCGGCCAGGGCCCTGTCCGTCCACCGCAGTACCCTGAAGTATCGGCTCAAGCGCATCCGCGACGTGTCCGGTCATGATCTAGGCATTCCGGACACACAGTTCAATCTGCAGCTGGCCACTCGCGTGTGGCGGACGCTGCAGACGATGCGCGATTCATGACCTGCTTGCCAGCCTGTCCTCCCGGGACAGCGGATTGGCCCAGGCGGGACGGTGCGCTGGCCGCCGTTTCTGACCGATGCTAAAGAACTGGATCAGAGCTCAGCGAGAACGAGGTGACTCGTGATGCGCACCGAGCTTGACGCGCAGGCATATGTGCGTGACCTGGAAGAACATCTCCAACTGACGGTGTTCGGCACGGGCGCCACCGACCCGCAGGCCGCGGTGCTGCTCATCCGTGGTGCCCTGGCCGGCGGCGATGAGACCAGGGCCAGGAGGCTAGCAGCGGAAACCAGGCGGCTAGCGGCGGCCAACATGGGCGACCCCGACATGGCGGCGGCCGGCGTCCATGCCCGAGGACTGGTTGAGCGAGATCCGGCCGCGCTCGAGCGGGCCGCCGCCAGCTACCGCGCTCCCGTGGGCCGCGCCTGGGCGACCGAGGATGCCGGCGTCGCCTGGGCGGAACGCGGCAGCCGGGCCGACGCGGTTGCCAGGTTCCGGCACGCCCACGTCCTGTACGAGCAGCTCGGTGCCGCCGACGGCATGGCGCGGGTGCGGTCCCGGCTGCGGGCCGAGGGTACCCGGCTGCGCTACTGGACCCCGGCGGACCGGCCTGCCGTCGGCTGGGGCAGCCTGACTGGCACCGAGCGGCGCATCGTCGAGCTGGTAGCGCAGGGACTGAGCAACCGGGAGGTGGCCGGTCAGATGTTCCTGAGCATGCACACCGTCGCCTTCCACCTGCGCCACATCTTCTGGAAGCTGGACGTCAGCTCCCGGGTGCAGCTAACCCGGCTAGCCGCCGAGCGCGTCGGCTGAGCGGCCGGCACGCTTGCCGGCGGGCGGATTAGCTGAGCGGCCGGCACGCTTGCCGGCGGGCGGATTATCAGCGCGCCGGCATGCGCACGCTGGTGCCGCGCCCGCTTTCGGCCTGAGCGAACTGCCGGGAGTCCGCGTAGTCGCAGGTGCCCTCGGCCTGGAACTGACGCGCGGCGCGCACGACCTCGGCACCGAGCTCACGCAGCTGCGTTCCCACCATCTCGTCCACGAGACGGCCTTCGGGGTCGAAGGTGCGCCACGACCGGGCCACCGGCAGGACCATCGGAATGCTCCAGGCGCGCAGCGCACGGACCATGAAGTCCATCGAGTTGACCGCCTGCAGGCCCTGGACGCCGCCCGCCGTTGCCACCAGGCCGACCGGCTTGTTGGTCAGGTACGGGGGGTCGCGCTCCGCCAGCAGGATCAGCCAGTCCAGCGCGTTCTTGAACGATCCGCTGACGGAGCCGTGGTAGGTCGGGGTACTCCAGATCAGCCCGTCGCAGCCGTAGACGGCATCCGCGAAGCGGCGCGCGGACTGCGGGACGGAGTGCTCCGCCGTGTACATGGGCAGGTCAAGGTCGCGTACCAACATCAGCCTGGGCTGCGCCCCGGCGCCAAGCGCGCCGTCCAGCGCGGCCTGGAGCGCGCTGCGGCTCGTCGAGCCGGCCCGCAGGGAACCACCTACGCCGATTACCCGCACTGGCTTCGCCATGCCGGTTCCCTCCTTCCTGGTTAGCTGGCGCCGCGGCACGCCCGGAGCGCCGGCTGCGTGGCGCCTATGCCGATCCTGGCCTGCTCCGTCAGGGCCGCACTTCACCAAGTTGCGTAGTCCCGCGCACCGACTAACCGGATTGAGGATGTGCGGCTTGCGGCGGGCAGGGAGCGTTGAGAACATGGGCACGGCGGCTGGTCGGCCTGCGTCCCGGTCTCGCGCGGGACCGCGCACTCAGCCACAGGAGGACCGTGATGGCGAAGGTGACAGGGCCCAAGCCTGAGGGCGCCGGCCCGCGCCGGACTGCGGCCAGCGGCTGACGTTGCCCCACCCGTACGACCACGGCGCACGGGGAGCACGGCCCAGGAGGATGAGGAGGAGGACGAGATGGCAACAGCGGTCGGCATCGATCTCGGTACCACCAACTCGGTGATCGCGGCGATGGAGGGCGGGTAAGCCGACGGTGATCCCGAACGCCGAGGGGTCAGCGGACAACCCCGTCGGTGGTGGCGTTCACCGAGTCAGGGCGAGCGGCTGGTCGGCCAGCTGGCCCGGCGGCAGGCGATCCTGAACCCGAAGGGCACCATCTACTCGGCGAAGCGGTTCATCGGCCGCCGCTACGACGAGGTCGCGAGCGAGCTGAACGCCGTGTCGTTCGACGTCGTCGCCGGGCCCGGACGGCGCCGCCCGGTTCAAGATCCAGGGACAAGCAGTACGCGCCCGAGGAGATCTCCGCCCTGGTGCTGCGCAAGCTCGCGCGAGGACGCCGCGAAGTTCCTCGGCGAGAAGGTCACCGAGGCGGTCATCACGGTGCCGGCCTATTTCAACGACGCCCAGCGCCAGGCCACCAAGGACGCCGGCCGCATCGCCGGGCTGGAGGTGCTGCGCATCATCAACGAGCCGACCGCCGCGGCGCTGGCCTACGGCCTGGACAAGAAGCAGAACGAGACCGTGCTGGTCTTCGACCTGGGCGGCGGCACCTTCGACGTCAGCATCCTCGACATCGGCGACGGCGTGGTCGAGGTCCGTGCGACCGCCGGCGACACCCACCTGGGCGGCGACGACTTCGACCGGCGGCTGGTCGACTACCTGGCCGACGAGTTCCAGCGCGACAACGGCATCGACCTGCGCGCCGACCCGCAGGCCCTGCAGCGGCTGTTCGAGGCGGCGGAGAAGGCCAAAGTCGAGCTGTCCTCGGTCACCCAGACCACGATCAGCCTGCCGTTCATCACCGCCGACGCGTCAGGGCCCAAGCACCTGAACACCACGCTGATGCGCTCGAAGTTCGACCAGCTCACCGCGGACCTGGTCGAGCGCACCATCGGTCCGGTCCAGCAGGCGCTGGCCGACGCCAAGCTGACCGCCAGCCGACATCGACGAGGTGATCCTGGTCGGCGGGTCGACCCGGATCCCGCGGTGCAGGACCTGGTGCGCCGGCTGACCGGCGGCAAGGACCCGAACATGACGGTCAACCCGGACGAGGTGGTCGCGCTCGGCGCGGCGGTCCAGGCCGCGGTGCTGAAGGGCGAGGTCAAGGACGTGCTGCTGCTCGACGTCACGCCGCTGTCGCTGGGCCTCGAGACGCTGGGCGGGGTGCATGACCAAGGTGATCGAGCGCAACACCACGATCCCGGCCCGGCGAACCGAGGTGTTCAGCACGGCGGAGGACAACCAGTCCGCGGTCGACGTCGTGGTGCTGCAGGGCGAGCGGGAGCGCGCCGCCGACAACCGCGTGCTCGGCCGGTTCCGGCTGGAGAACATCCGGCCCGCCCCGCGCGGCGGTCCGCAGGTCGAGGTGACCTTCGACATCGACGCAAACGGGATCCTGAACGTCTCGGCGCGGGACAAGGACACCGGCAGGCGAGCAGCGGATCACGATCAGCGAGAGCTCCAACCTGGACCAGTCCGAGGTCGAGCGGATGGTCGCCGACGCCGAGGCAGCAACCGCGACGAGGACCGCCGGCTGCGCGAGCTGACCGATGCGCGCAACGAGCTGGACAGCGCCGCCTACCAGGTGGAGCGCATGCTGGCTGAGCTCGGCGAGCGGTCCCGGTGCACGAGAAGGCCCGGGCCGAGACGCTGGTGGCGGACGCGCGGCAGGCGATCAAGGATGACAGGCTGCCGCTCGGACCGGCATCCGGTCGCCTGACCGGCGAACTGCAGCAGGTCTACCACGGCCTGAGCGCGCCGCCGGGTCCGGGTCGTCGCGGGCCGGGGCCGGGGCGGAGCGGGGCCGTCCGGCCAGGGCGCCGCCGATGACGTGGTCACGCGGAGTTCAGGCCCCGGGTGACGACGGAACCGTGGTCGACGCCGGGCCAGCTTCCGAGGCGACCCGCGGCACATCGACCAGCGCGGCCCGACTGGCGACTCCGGCGGCCCGGCCGAGGGCGACACGCCGGACGCCGGCGCATCCGGGCGATGCATCTGACGGCGCCAGGAGCCGAGCTGAGGCGCGGATCGCCCAGGCGGAGCAGCGGATCGCCGAGCTGGAGGACCAGCGGCTGCGTGCCCTGGCCGACGCGACAACGTGCGCAAGACGGTGCGCCCGGCAGGTCGAGCCGCGCCCGTGCGGAGGAACGCGGGCGCGGGTGGCGGCGGAGTGGCTGCCGGTGCTGGACAACCTGGACCTGGCGCTGGAGCACTCGAGATGCCGACCCGGGCGCCATCATCGACGGGATCCGGGCGGTGCGGGACCAGGCCCTTGCCGTGGTCGGCCGGCTCGGCTTCCCGCGCCGGGACGACCTCGGCGCGATGTTCGACCCGGCCCGTCATGATGCGATCGGCCGTCCGGACCGATCCCGGTGCCGCGACCGGGTCGGTGGTCGAGGTCATGCGGCCCGCCTACGGCGACGGGGACCACCAGCTGCGGCCGGCGCAGGTGGTGGTGGCCAAGGCGGACTGATGGCGGCGGACCGCGACTTCTACGAGGTCCTGGGCGTGGCGAGAAGCGCGAGCCAGGACGAGATCCAGCGGGCTTACCGCAAGCTTGCCCGCGCCCATCATCCGGACGTCAATTCTGACCCAGGCGCCGAGGAGCGATTCAAGGACATCTCGGAGGCATACGATGTCCTGTCCGATCCGCAGACCAGGCGTCGCTACGACGCGTTCGGGCCGGATTTCCGCCAGGTGCCCGACGGGGTGGATCCGGAAGCCTGGCGCCGCGGCCAGGCCGGAGGCGGACGCCGGGCGGGCCAGGACCGACAGCCGCGGCGGGTTCAGCTACGGAGCCGACGGCGATATCGACCTCGATGACCTTCTTGGCGGCCTGTTCGGCGGCCGCTCCGGGCGCGGCTGGGGGCCCGTGCCCGGCGCCGACCAGGAGGCCGAGCTCGAGCTGACGGTGGAGGAGGCATACCACGGCACCCGGAAATCAGTCACGCTGGAGGGCGGCGGCAGGCGGCGGTCCTTCGACGTCACCATCCCGGCCGGGCGTGACCGACGGCCAGCGGATCCGGCTGGCCGGCCAGGGCGGCCACGGCAGCGACGGCGCCCCTGCTGGCGACCTCTACCTCATCGTCCGGATCGCCCCGCACCCCCGATACCGGCTCGAGGGCCGCGACCTGCATGTCGAGCTGCGCGCTCGCTCCCTGGGAGGCGGCGCTCGGCACGTCGGTCGCGCTCGACACGCCCGGGCGGCGAGGCCAAGGTCAAGGTTCCGCCGGGCACGTCGAGCGGCAGCCGGCTGCGGCTCCGCGGCCGCGGCCTGCCGAATCCGAAGGGCAAGGCGGGCGACCTGTTCGCCGAGGCACCGGGTCATGGTGCCCGCGCATCTGTCGGACGCGGAGCGGCAGCTCTTCGAGCAACTGGCCGCCGCCTCGGACTTCGACCCGAGGAGGCGAAAGTGAGCTACGCACTGGTCCGGCTGAACCCCGACACCGACCGCCTGGACCTTGACGCTTTCGCGCTGGCGACGGGCACCCATCCGGACCTGGTCCGCCGGCTGGTCGCTCTCGGCGTGCTCGACGCCACCCCGGACGCCCGCGGCGGCTGTGGTTCTCCCCGTCGCAGGTCGCCGCGGCGGGCCGGGTACAGCGGCTGCGCGCCGGATTCGGGCTCAACTACGCGGCCATCGGCCTCGTCACCGACCTGCTCGAGCGGATCGCAGTACTCGAGGCGGCGCTGCGCCGCTCCCGACCGCCCGGAGGATGATCATGGATCCGAATCGTCTGACCCAGAAGTCGCAGGAGGCGCTGCACGACGCGCAGACCAGGGCACTGCGCTTCGGGCATACCGAGGTCGACGACGAGCACCTGCTGCTGGCCCTGCTCGACCAGCCCGACGGCATCGTCCCTCGGCTGCTGGCCCAGGCCGGCGCGGATCCCGGCCAGCTCACGGCCTAGCTGGAAGCGGAGCTGGCCAGGCGGCCGCGGGTCAGCGGACCCGGCGTGTCCCCCGGGCAGATCAGTGTCACCCAGCGGCTCTCCCGCCTGCTCGACAGCGCCGAGCGGGAGGCGGCCAGGCTCAAGGACGATTACGTATCCGTTGAGCACCTCGTTATCGCCATGCTCGACGAGGGCGATAAAGGCGCCGCCGGCCAGTTGCTCCGCCAGCAGGACCTGACCAGGGACGGTTTCTTGCAGGCGCTGACTAAAATCCGCGGCAACCAGCGGGTGACCTCCGCGATGCCCGAGGGGGCCTACGAGGCACTCGCGAAGTATGGTCAGGACCTCGTCGCTGCCGCCGCGGACGGCCGCCTCGACCCGGTCATCGGGCGCGACGCCGAGATACGGCGGGTGATCCAGATCCTGTCCAGGAAGACCAAGAACAACCCGGTGCTGATAGGTGATCCCGGCGTCGGCAAGACCGCGATCGTCGAGGGCCTGGCCCAGCGGATCAACCGGGGCGACGTGCCTGAGGGCCTCCGGGACAAGACGATCTTCAGCCTGGACATCGGCTCCCTGCTGGCCGGGGCCAAGTACCGCGGCGAGTTCGAGGAACGGCTCAAGGCCGTCCTCAGCGAGGTCACGGCGGCGGCCGGACGCATCCTGCTGTTCGTCGACGAGCTGCACACGGTGGTGGGCGCCGGGGCGGCCGAAGGGTCGATGGACGCGGGGAACATGCTCAAGCCGATGCTGGCCCGCGGCGAGCTGCACATGATCGGCGCCACGACGCTGGACGAGTACCGCAAGCACATCGAGAAGGACGCCGCCCTGGAGCGCCGGTTCCAGCCGGTGATGGTCGACGAGCCGTCCGTCGAGGACGCCGTGTCGATCCTGCGTGGCCTGCGCGAGCGCCTCGAGATCTTCCACGGGGTGAAGATCCAGGACAGCGCGCTCGTGGCGGCGGTGATGCTGAGTCATCGTTATATCTCTGATCGTTTCCTTCCGGACAAGGCGATCGATCTGGTGGACGAGGCCTGCGCCATGATCCGCACCGAGATCGACTCGATGCCTGCCGAGCTCGACGAGCTCACCCGCCGGGTGATGCGGCTGGAGATCGAGGAGGCCGCCCTCGCCAAGGAAGCCGACCCGGCGAGCCGGGCGCGCCTGGAGGACCTCCGCCGGGAGCTGGCTGACCTGCGGGCGGAAGCAGACTCACTGCGGGCGCAGTGGGAAGCGGAGCGCCGGGCCCTGCGCAAGGTGCAGGCGCTCCGGGAGGAGATGGAGCAGCTGAGGCAGGAGGCCGAGCAGGCCGAACGGGACTACGACCTGAACAAGGCGGCCGAGCTGCGCCTGGGCAGGCTGCCCGACCTGGAGCGGCGCCTGGCGGCGGAGGAGGAGCAGCTCGCCGTCAGGCAGGGCAGCGACCGGCTGCTACGCGAGATAGTGACTGACGAGGAGATCGCCTCGATCGTCTCCCGCTGGACCGGCATCCCGGTCAGCCGCCTGCAAGAGGGCGAGCGGGAGAAGCTGCTTCGCCTCGACGAGATCCTGCACGAGCGGATCGTCGGCCAGGACGAAGCCGTGGATCTCGTCGCGGACGCCATCATCAGGGCGCGGTCAGGGGTCAAGGACCCGCGCAGGCCGATCGGGTCCTTCATCTTCCTCGGGCCCACTGGCGTCGGCAAGACCGAGCTTGCCAAATCACTGGCGGCTGCGCTGTTCGATACCGAGGACAACATCGTCCGCATCGACATGACCGAGTACCAGGAGCGCCACACCGTCTCCCGGCTGCTCGGAGCGCCGCCCGGATATGTCGGCTATGAGGAGGGCGGGCAGCTCACCGAGGCGGTACGGCGCAAGCCCTACTCCGTAGTGCTGTTCGACGAGGTGGAGAAGGCGCACCCGGATGTCTTCAACACGCTGCTGCAGGTGCTCGACGACGGCAGGCTCACCGACGCTCAGGGGCGTACCGTCGACTTCCGCAACACCGTCATCATCATGACCTCCAACATCGGCTCGCAGTACCTCATCGAGGACGCGACGGCAGGCGGGGAGATCAAGCCGGAAGTTCGTGACCGCGTCATGGCGGAGATGCGCGCGCATTTCCGGCCCGAGTTCCTGAACCGGCTAGACGACATCGTGTTGTTCAAGCCCCTGACCGAGCCGGAAATTGAGCGCATCGTCGACCTGATGTTCAACGACCTGCGCGTCCGGCTGGCTGAGCGGCAGATGACGCTGGAGGTCAGCGAGGAGGCCCGGGGCTTCATCGCCCGGCAGGGCTTCGACCCGGTCTACGGCGCCCGCCCGCTGCGCAGGTTCATTGCCAGGCAGGTCGAAACTCGGATCGGGCGTGCCCTGCTGGCCGGCGACGCCCGCGACGGCGCTATCATCCGCGTCGGGTACTCCGGCGGAGAGCTGGCTGTCAGCTACGAGAACCAAGCACGATGAACGGCGGGCGGAACCATGCCAGATGATGTCATCAGGTGCCCGAGCTGCGGCCGCCGGAACCGGGTGCCGGCCACGGCCGGCGGGATCCCGCGATGCGGCAGCTGCCACCAGCCGCTGCCCTGGATAGCCGATGCCGGCGATGACACCTTCGCCGAGATCGCCGAGAATGCATCGGTGCCCGTGCTGGTCGACTTCTGGGCCCCCTGGTGCGGACCGTGCCGGATGGTCAGCCCGGCGCTGGCGCAGCTTGCCGAGGAGATGCGGGGCCAGCTAAAGCTCGTCAAGGCCAACGTCGATGAATCACCCCGGCTTCAGCAGCGTTTCGGAATCCAGGCCATCCCCACGCTGATGGTCATCCGCCAGGGGCAGGTCATCGCGCGGCAGGCGGGTGCGGCGCCAGCCAGCGCGCTGCGCGCCTGGCTCCAACAATCGCTCGCAGCTCCGGTTCAGCCCGCGTAGTGGCCGCGGACGGTCGGCCAGGCCGCGGCCTGGCCGTCCCTTTCCGGCAACGGAATGCAGTAGCGTGCTGCGCATGGATCTGGGCCTGCGCGGGTCCCGCGCGCTGATCACGGGAGGAAGCCGGGGCATCGGATTCGCGGCCGCCGGCGCGCTCGCGGCTGAGGGAGCAGCGGTCGGCATCGTCGCCCGGGACCACGACGGCCTCGCCGCGGCCGCCCGGCAGCTTGGCCGCCATAACGCCGCTGTCACCACCGCGGCCGCGGACGTCACCGACATCGCCGCGCTGAACCGCGCGGTCACCGACGTCGCCGCCGAGCTAGGCGGCCTTGACCACCTGGTGGCCAACGTCGGAGGCACCATCGGCGGCAACCTCGCCGACGCCGGCCCCGGTGACTTCACCGCCACGTTCGCGCTGAACGCCGGGCACGCGGCCGAGCTGATCCGAGCCGGGCTGCCGCACTTGCGCGCCTCAGGCGGCGGCTGCGTCGTTATCGTCTCGTCCATCACCGGCATGCGCCCGGCACCCCGGACCAGCTACGCGGTCGCCAAGGCGGCGGAGATCCATCTCGCCGCGACCGCCGCCGCCGAGCTTGCCGCGTACAACATCCGGGTGAACGCGGTGAGCCCGGGTTCCATCTTGTTTCCCGGCGGCGGCTGGGAGGCCTTCCAGAAGGAGAATCCCGCGGCCTTCGAGACTTTCCGCCGGGCGCAGTTCCCGCTCGGCCGGCTGGGCGCCCCGAGGAGGTAGCCGACGTGATCACGTTCCTGCTGTCCAGCAGGGCGTCGTGGATCACCGGCGCCAACATCGTCGTCGACGGCGCCCAGCGTTACCCCAGTGCCCGGACCTTCGCCCCGGCCGTGCCCGGGTCAGCCTGATCAGATTCCCGGGGCCAGCCGCCGACGCCGATGCCGAACGCGGACACAGCAGGCCTCCGGGGAGCTGCCATGGCCGCCGTCCTTGGTCAGTTACCCCGCAGAATGGGCCGGAGCGCATCGAGGGCGCCTATGTCGTCGATGGTGGAGGGCACGGGCTCGTCGTCGTTGCCGTCAGCGATGCCGCGCATGGTCCTGCGCAGTATCTTGCCCGAGCGGGTCTTGGGCAGCGCGGCGACGACGTCGACCCTGCGCACGGCGGCGACGGGGCCGATCTGGGCACGGATCAGCTCGACGAGTTCGGCGCTCAGCACGCTGGGGTCGGTGCCGATACCCGCCTTGAGCACGACGAATCCGCGCGGGACCTGGCCTTTGATCTGGTCATTGACGCCGATGACGGCACATTCGGCGACTGCGGGGTGGCTGGCGAGGACTGCCTCCATCTCCCCGGTGGACAGCCGGTGACCTGCGACGTTGATGACGTCGTCGGTGCGGCCCATGACAAAGAGGTAGCCGTCGCTGTCCCGGTACCCGCCGTCGCCGGTGATGTAAGCGCCCGGGTAGCGCACCAGGTAGGAGTCGATGAACCGCTGGTCGTCACCCCAAAGGGTAGGCAGGCAGCCGGGCGGCAGCGGCAGCCGCACCACGATTTCTCCGGTGGTGCCTGGCGGGACGTCGGCGCCGGTGGCGGGATCGACGACGTGCACGTCGTAACCGGGCACCGGCATGGTGGGTGAGCCGGGCTTGGTGACCATGGGCTCCAGTCCCATCAGGTCGGCCGCGATCGCCCAGCCCGTCTCGGTCTGCCACCAGTGGTCGATCACCGGGATGCCGAGCAGCTGGCGTGCCCACCGGTAGGTTTCCGGGTCGAGCCGCTCCCCGGCCAGGAACAGGTAGCGGAATCTGGTCAGGTCGTACTTCTTGGTCAGCTCGCCTTCCGGGTCTTCCTTCTTGATCGCGCGGAACGCGGTGGGCGCGGTGAACAACGCCTTGACCCCGTGCTCGGCGATTACCCGCCAGAACGCCCCGGCGTCTGGCGTGCCGACCGGCTTTCCCTCGTACAGCACGCTGGTGCACCCGGCCAGCAGCGGGGCGTAGACGATGTAGGAATGGCCAACCACCCAGCCGATGTCGGAGGCCGCCCAGTACACCTCGCCGGGCTGAGTGTCGTAGATGCTGTCCATGCTCCAGCGCAGCGCGACCGCGTGGCCCCCGTTGTCGCGGACGACGCCCTTGGGCTTGGCGGTGGTGCCCGACGTATACAGGATGTAGAGCGGGTCGGTGGCGGCGACCGGGACGCAGTCAGCCGGCTCGGCGCCGGCCATCGCCTGCTCCCAGTCCACGTCACGGCCTGCGTCCAGCGCCGCGGGTGCCTGCGGGCGCTGCAGGATGACGCACCAAGGCGGTTTGTGGCTCGACAGCCCGATCGCCTGGTCCAGGATCGGCTTGTACTCCTGGACCCGGCTGGCCTCCAGGCCGCAGGAGGCCGACACGAGGACCGTGGGGGCCGCATCCTCGATGCGGGCGGCCAGTTCGGGCGCGGCGAAGCCGCCGAAGACGACGGAGTGCACCGCGCCGATTCGGGCACAGGCGAGCATGGCGATGACCGCCTCAGGGATCATCGGCATGTAGATGATCACGCGGTCGCCAGCGGCGGTCCCGAGACCACGCAGAACGCCGGCGAACCGCGCGACCTGATCTAGCAGTTCACGGTAGGTGATGGTGCGGCAGGTGCCGGTCACCGGGCTGTCGTAAATCAGCGCGGCCTGGTCACCGCGGCCATCGCGCACATGGCGGTCCACCGCGTTGAAGCAGGTGTTGAGCACACCGTCGGCGAACCAGCGGTAGAACGGCGGATTGGATTTGTCCAGCACGACCGTCGGCTCGCGGTACCAGTCGATGCCCTGGACAGCGCTGCCCCAGAATCCCTCAGGATCATCGAGGCTCTGGCGGAACGCTTCCGCGTAACTGCCCATGACCGTCCTCCTACGCTCGCACAGCCTGCTTCAACCCGGCCAGGCTTAACTTTCGGCCAGGTGGCCGAGCCTACTTCTTGGCCAGGTGACCGACTGGCAGGACCTCGCGGCCGTAGCTTGCCTCGCACACCTCGGCGAGGGCCAGGTAGAAGGCGAGTGCCGCCAGCACCAGGGCAACCCAGCCGCCGGCCTTGATGAGCGAAGGGGACGCCGTGTAGTCGCCGGCGCCGATCAGGAACAGGGCGGCGACGAGGAGCAAGAGCGCCGAGACCACCACGACGTTGGTGCGGAACGACGCGAGGAGCATGACGGCGGCGAAGATGCCGAAGGCGTACAGGAACAGCCCTTGCGCGTGGCCGAGCTGGGTCAGCGGCACGGCCTTGAGGAAGAACTCGGCGAAGGCGAACAAGGATAGCCAAAACGCGCCGAATCCGCTGAACAGCACGCCGCCGAAGGTGTTGCCCATGCGCAGCTGGATGATTCCGGCAACGAACTGGGCCAGTCCGCCGAACATGAGCGCAACGCCGAAGACGACTGGCAGGGTACCGGCCGGCACTACGTTGGCGTAGATCAGGCTGAGCATGAAGGTGGTGGTCGCGAAGCCCGCCAGGGCTAGCGGCCCGGAGTTCCCCCACGTTACCCCGCTCACCGCAACAGGGGGCGCGGCTGGTGCCACTGGTGCCACTCGGGCTGCCGCTGGCTCGATGCCTTTGTCGATGGAAGTCATGTGACGCTCCTTACATATTCGACCGCATGCGCGAAGCATCTGCCCGTTGCGCTCGCGCTGGGAGGGCCATTGGTCCCGATCAAGAAAAGGATGTGAGCTGGCACCGTCCTGGGGCACCATTCTGGGGTGGCTGCCGACGGGCAGGCTGAATGCCTCGTACCGCGGCGTGAACCGGAACGCCCAGGCCACCACCGCCACCCCGCAAGGCATGCGAGCGACCCGCCCGCCTCCGAGTGGATCCGCTGTTCGGCACTGAATCTCAGTACCGGACCGCGGATCCACTCGTTTCTTGATCGTGTCGGCGGCGCCACCTGGCGAGACGGAGCGGGCCTGTATGACGGAGCGGGCCTGTATGACGGAGCGGGCCAGTATGACGGACCAGGCCTGAATGACGGAGCAGGCCTGAATGACGGAGCAGGCCTGAATGACGGACCGGGCCTGAATGACGGAGCAGGCCTGAATGACGGACCGGGCCGGGGTGAGGGACCGGGCCCGGGCGACGGACCGGGCCTGAATGACGGACCGGGCCGGGGCGACCGGCGCCCGGGTGACGGACCGGGCCGGGGTGACAAACCGGGCCCGGGTGAGGGACCGGGCCCGGGCGACGAACCGGGCCTGTATGACGGAGCAGGCCTGTATGACGGAGCAGGCCTTTGTCACGACCGCGATATGTTCTCCGCGTGGGCAGTACCAGTAGATGCGGTCGCTCCTGCCTTCCCTCCCAGTTCGCCGAGGCCCAGTGCATCAACGGCGCTCGGGCGAGGTGCCTCAATCGCCAGCCGCCGCTGCGCCGGTATCGCCGGGGCCGGCCTGCGGGCGGCCAGGGCACGGGACACGGGCAGGGCACGCAGCGCATGCGCCTGACTGCGATGCAAGCGGATAACGATAAACGCCGCCGCCGCCAAGACGGCCACTCCCGCGACTGCCGCCGCAGCAATCAGCGCCACCCCGAGCACGGTCTCGGTGGCATACAGCACCGGACGGCCGACCGCCATGGCAACGGCCGTGACAGTGACGACAGTCACGGCGGTACCGAGTTTCGCCTCGCTGCGGGACGCGCGGCACATCAGGACCACCTCGCGGCGCTCAGCGGTGCGCTGGCGCTGCTTATCGCCGGGCGATTTTTGCGCAGCGCAGGGTGCTCGTTGCTCAACGCCGGGCGAGTCTTGTTTCGCGCCGGGCGATTTCTGTTCAGTGGCAGGCCCTTGATGCTCAGCGGCGGGAGCCTGTCAGAAGGCCCAGGGGCCTCTTTTCTTGTCGGCTTTCTTGTCGGGTCGGGGATGCTGGGCAGCATGGGCATGGTGGCCATCCCTTCATCTCGGCAATTTCCAATTCACTTCGGGATGCCGGTCTTGTCGAGTTACTGCTCCGCCACGCCTATCTGTCCATATCGTCAGCGTTACCAAGCCTGTGCGTCGCGTCACCTCCCGCAGCGTGTCGCGCTGCGAGGCGAACCGGCGCTGGAGTTACATGTGTGCCTGAACTGTAGACGGTCGCGCGGAGAATACCCCGCTCGTGCGCGTCAGCGAGGAAGTCCGTCAATGCCAGGGCAATTTGTCGCGCAGCGCATGCAACGGGGAGGTATCGGGCTATGGCGTGGTGCTGGAGTAGTGCTCAAATCTCGGCCAGCAGCTGGTCGAGATTGAGGGCCCAGCGCCCCGGGGGCCTCGTCGAGGACCTCCGCACGCCCGCCAGTCTCCCGGCCGGGCGCGCCGACGCGCACGGCTGGCGCTGCCTGGCCGGGGGCCTCGTCAGGCAGCCCCAGCCAGGCAGCAGGCGCATCACATCATCGGCGGACCATCCGGTGGCCGCTCTGCCACGCGATAATGCCCGCAACCGACTCCTTTGTCACTTCTGTTCTTGTGGCACTTCTGTTCTTGCCACACTGCTGTTTTTTGGCCAGTGCCGTTCTTTGGCCAGTGCTGTTTTCTGCCGGGCCGTATCAGTCAGGTCCGTGCGCGAGTTGCGTGGTCGCGCCGCTCCCGGCGCATGATCCGGCGCAGCTGAGTGATCCGCGCGGTGCCCGCGGCGGCCATCAGCAGCGCGCCGGCGATGACAGCGAGGAGCAGGGCGACGGCCAACGGCAGCACGAGGTGCGCTCCCAGGAAGCTGATGTTCACGGTGTGAACGTTCTGGATAATGAAGATCATCAGCACGGTGAGGGCAGCGGCACCCGCGATCAGGCTGGTGCGCATTCCGCTGATCCGGGTATGCAGCCGTCCGCGGGCCGGCGGCTGCGGCGCGGCCGGGGGCGGCCCGGCCGGTTGCGGCGGGGCAGAGCCATTGGCTGAGGGCGGGATCTGGGTACTGGTTGCGGCGCGGGGCGCGCCTGGCTCGGTCATGGCGTTACTTACCTCACGAACGGGGACCGGAGTCGGGTACGGACCGCGGCCGGGTTTCCATTGCTGGCCCGGTCATCCGCCGTGATCGGCCGATATTTCCCGGTGCCTTGACTCGCAGCTTATAGTTGAAATTTGCTACTAGCAATGTATTTCTGGAAGTCGTGATAGATTCTTAACTGTGGAGAGCTGGAGGTTCCTGACCAATCACGCTCGGGTCCTGCTGTGCATCGCCCAGGATCCGGATCTACGGCTGCGGGACGCCGCGGCCGCCCTGGGCATCACCGAGCGCAGCGCGTACGGCATCATCACCGACCTGACCGCGGCCGGATACGTCGTGAAGCAGAGGAACGGCCGCCGCAACCGCTATCAGATACAGGCGGACCTACCGCTGCCAGGACCTGGCAGCCACGCGCCCGCCATCGGCGAAGTGCTGGCCCTGCTGTCGGGTGACGGCATGAGCCGCCGCCGACGGGGCCCGGCCCGCGCTGCCCCCGCCCGCGCGGCACGTCGTGACGACGCGCGTGAACCACTTGAGAAAGGTGACGGCATGAGCACTAACGAGCGCTCAGTTACGACGGTCCGGTAGAGCAGGTCCAGACAATCAGTTCAGGCGCTGGACGAGCACCGCCCGGCGCAGCGACTGTACCGTGCGGACGCCGGCCAGGCCAGCGCCCGCGATAGCGATGTGCATGACCCACCGCACAGCCGATTCGGCTGCCTACCCAAAAGGCACGCCTGTTCGGTAACAGCAGACGCACGGTGGGTGCCTAACACTACAGCGGCGGCCCTGGACGATCAGAAGGAGGGCGGAGAGTTAACCCATATATACTCTCCGGCGTGATCATCGATGTTCTGGATGCGACGCGCCAGCACGCTCGGGAAATAGATGGTGTCCCCGGGGTTCAGGATGAATACATCGTCACCCACCCAGACCTTGAAGCGGCCGGAGAGGATCATTCCCCATTCCACTGCCCCTGGCTTCGTGTTGTGGACCATGGGCTCGTCACCGGTCTGCCCGCCCGGTTCGTACCGGCCGTGTGTGGGCTCACCGGCTGTCGGGGTCACTCACCAGAAGCCGGAATTCGACGTCTTTCATCGCCGGGAGCCGCAGGCCGGTCCCGGCCCGCGTGACCATCTGGGATTCGGCGGCCTTTGTCGTGCTGAAAAAGTGCAGGAGTTCCACCTGCAGCGCCGAGGCGATCCGCTTGAGCGCTGAGATGGACGGCTCTCCTCGTCCTCGCTCTACCTCGCTCAGAAATGACGCCGACAAACCCGACAGCCGGGCTAGCTCCCGCAGGCTGTAGCGGTGGGCCCGGCGAAGTTCGAGAATCCGCCTGCCAATCCGCAGGAAGTCGTCGTCAGTGTCGTACGGGTCGGCACCACCTAGCGAAGGTTCGGACATTCCGCCACTCCCGTCGCGACCAGGAGGCGGGGCCGCAGCCTCGCACCTAGCCGTCCCAAACTGCGTTCACAGTAACGCACCCGGCAAGGCCGGACAGGGTCCGGCCTCGGCCAGCTCCCCGGCGGCCTCGATGGCCTGGGCCACGGCCGAGGGCATCGCCACGACGGTGACGTCGCCCGGCACGCCCGATGACGCCCTGCCTCAGCGGCAGGCGGGCGGCCGCGGCGGGTACCTCGCCCCGGGCTGCCCGCCAGCATCAGGTCGAGCAGGAAGACGACCGGGTCCGGATCCCGGACGCTCTCGATCAGCAGCGCCTTCGCGTCCGCGGGCGTGCTGGGGAACGCCACCTTGATGCCCGACAGTGACATCAGCAGCTTCGGCTGCCTGATCGGCGCGCGCCCGAGTGCGACCCGCTGCCGCTGGCCGCCGGACAGCTGGTTCGGCCTTCTGACGGTCCAACCAAGACCAGGAACTCATCATCGCGGGCTTCGAGATTGAGGTCGTGCGCGGCCGCAGTAGCGCCGAAGAGTTTCCACACAGGCTCGAATTGGACCTTCGCCACAGGAGTACCCTCGCTAGATCAATCACGGCCCCGCGCTTCGCCAGTGCGGGACGGTCTGGGATGCCAGCCGCCTCGCCACGGGGGTGTCCACTGCTGCCGAACATCTACTAGCGTTTCGATAAGGTAGTACGGCGTCAGTGGACGGTCAAAAGTGTCCGCTTATGACCGGCATCGCGTAGTTGAATCGTGACCTGATCGCGGCGGGCCACGTCCGTCGCTGACGCCGTCAGACGATGTGCTCGCCGCGCGCCGCGCGCTCTCCGGTGGCGGCCGGTCTCCCGACCCCGGCGAGTTCCACGGTGACCTGCTGCTCATCGGTGCCGCGCAGGAACGTCAGGCCGAGACGGCGGGACTCGGCAGCGTCGCCGATCGCGGCGTAGAGCCCGGCGATCGAGCAGAGCTTGCGCGCGCCGCCCCGCAGCAGGACGTCGCCGGTGCGGATGCCGGCCTGGCGCGGCTGGCCCGTCATCGTCGGCCGCCCGGACCAGCAGACCGGCAACAGGCGGCAGGCCCACTGATTCACGCATGGCCATAGCCACGTGGGCGGGTGCGAGCGCGAGGCCCAGGTAGAACGAGACGCCGGCCGGCGGCCGGGAGCCTTCGAAGTCGATGAGCAGCTTGCGCAGCAGCGACGCGAGGACCTCTTGCTCGTCGGCGGTCAGCGCGGAAAGCAGCCGTCGCTCGTTGGCCAGATGCGCGGGGACCGCCCGCTCGAACAGGGCACGGCCCCGCGGGGTGAGCGTTATCAGGGTGTTGCGCCGTGACTGCGGGTCGAGCCCGCGATCGACCAGTCCTTCCTCGACCAGGCGGTCGATCCGCACGCTCACCGTGCCGGAACTCAGGCCGAGCTCGTCCATCAGCCGCCGCTGGCTCACGCGCCCGTCGGCGCCGATACGCGCCAGGGTGACCAGGACCGAGAAATTGGCCGCACCGAGGTCGTAGGCCCGGAACACGTCGTCGAGGGCGGCGTCGATATGACTGCGGACCCGTCCGAGCCGGGAGATCACCGCCACGGGCGCGAAATCGAGGTCGGGTCGCCGGTCTCGCCAGGACGAGACCAGCGCATCGACGGAGTCGGCGGGCTGGCACCGCGGGTCCGCCCGCGGGCCGTCCACCCGGTGGGCGCCCTCCCGGCGGACCTCATCCCGGCGGACCTCCTCCCGGCGGACCTCCTCCCGGCGGACCTCATCCCGGCGGACCTCCTCCCGGCGGACCTCATCCCGGCGGACCTCATCCCGGTGGACGTCCTCGCGTCGGGCTGAAGCCATGAAGCAGAGCGTATAGCAAGGCCCATTGACAATAGCTTGAATCCAAGCTTCGATAGCAAGTCATGGAGCCGATCAATGCGACTTCCGCTCAGCCTCCGACCGCGATCAGGGCCAGCGGTTCAGTGGCCGGCCCGGCGCGGGGACACCGAACATCACCTAACGGGACAGCGGGCGCCAGCCCGGACGCTCAGATCATGACCAGTGAATGAGCTGAGGAGAGGACGAATCAGATGCGGATCGCCGTCATCGGCGCCGGACACATCGGCGGCGGCATCGCCAGGCAACTCGGAGCGGCGGGCCATGAGATAAAGCTGTCGTTCAGCCGCGACCGGGACTCACTCGAGCGGCTGGCCGGCGAGATCGGCTCGGCCGCGTCCGTCGGCACTCCCCGCGAGGTCGTCGAGTTCGGTGAAGTCATCGTTATATCTGTGCCCTGGAACGCGCTGCCTGAGGCCCTCAGCCAGGCCGGATCGCTCGCCGGGAAGGTGGTCATCGATACGACCAACCAGTTCGGCGCCCAGCCGCTGCCCGCCGAAGGCGAGACGGCCGCGCATTTCAACGCCTCGCGGATGCCCGGCGCCCGCTACACCAAGTCGTTCAACACCCTCACGTCCGGGTTCCAGGCCGCCGCGGCAGCCCGGCGGGGGGACGAACGCGTGGTCCAGTGGCTGTGCGGTGACGACCCCGAAGCAAAGAAGGCCGTCGCCGGCCTCATCGAGGACGCCGGCTTCGTGCCGGTCGATCTCGGCGGCACGGCGGAGTGCGCGGTGCTGGAAATGCCCCGCCGGCCCGGCGCGGTGTACGGCGAGGAGTACCGCGCCGCCGACGCCGCCGCTGTCGTCGAGGCAGTACGCGCCGGCCGCCCGATCCCGCCGGCCCCCGCGTACCGATAGGGCAAACAGGATGCAGGCCATTACGGTCAGCGAATACGGGGCGGCCCCCGCGCTCAGCACCCTGCCGGGTCCGACCGTCGGCGCCCATTCGGGGGCGTTCAAATAACCGGCGTCCTGGCGGCCAGAGCTGCGGAAGAAAGCCGGCCGTCGCGGGATTGACCTGATATGTGCCGGAGTGCCGGAGGCGCGGGTTGGCTGCGTGACCCAGGCCGGCATCCGCTCGAGTCCGGCGTGCGGGCGTCGCCCCGATGCCGGATAGCCGTCGCGGAAAGGCCGACATGACCAGCCGGGTCAGCCAGAAGGTCGCCGTCAGCGTGGTGTACGTGGCGGCGATGTTCATGACGATCATGGACGCTACGATCGTCAATGTCGCGCTGCCGACGATCGGCCGCGATTTCGGGGTCCCGTCGACCTCGGTGGCCAGCGTGTCGATCTACTTCCTGGTGAGCCTGGCCGTGTTCATGTCGGCTTCGGGCTGGCTCGGCGACCGGTTCGGCGGCAAGCGGGTGCTGCTCGCCGCGATCGTGGTGTTCACTGCCGCGTCGGCCCTGTGCGGCATGGCCGGGTCGCTGGCCCAGCTGGACATCTTTCGCGTGCTGCAGGGCGCCGGCGGCGGGATGATGGCCCCGGTCGGCCTCGCGATGCTGTTCCGCGCTTTTCCGCCGGCCGAGCGAATCCGCGCCTCGAGCATCCTCACCGTGCCCACGACTCTCGCTCCCGCGCTGGGCCCGATCGTCGGGGGACTGCTGGTCACGGCGCTGTCCTGGCGATGGGTCTTTTATGTGAACGTTCCGCTCGGGATCCTTGCCCTCGCCTTCGGCGCGCTGTTTCTCGAGGGCGGGAACACGCTGCGCCCCGGCCCGTTCGACACGATCGGCTTCCTGCTGGCCGGTGCCGGCCTTGGGCTGCTCATGTATGGCGTGTCGGAGGGGCCGATCCGGCACTGGAGCTCAGGTGTCGTGCTGGCCACGATTGCCGCCGGGCTGCTCCTGCTGGCCGTCCTGGTAGTCACCGAGCTACGCAAGCGACAGCCGCTGATCGATATCCGGCTGCTGGGCAACCGGCTGTTCCGGTCCTGCAACGGCGTGATGGTCCTGGCGTCCGCGTCGTTCATCGGGACGCTCTATGTCGTGTCCCTGTTCTTCCAGGACGGCCGCGGCCTGTCCGCGCTCGGCTCGGGCCTGAGTACGTTCCCGGAGGCGCTCGGGGTGATGGCGGGCGCGCAGCTGGCCAGCCGGATCCTGTATCCGGTGCTCGGGCCGCGCCGGAACATCGCGCTCGGGCTGCTCGGGGTGACCGTCTCGATCGGGCTGATGAGCCTGGTCGGCGCGCAGACAAGCCTGTGGTGGATGCGGCTGCTGATGTTCTGCCTGGGCGTCGCGATGGGCCAGGTCTTCGTCCCCGCGCAGGCGGCCGCGTTCGCCACCATCTCGACCGAGGCAACGGGGCGCGCCTCGACGATGTTCAACGTCGTCCGCCAGCTGGGCAGCGCGTTCGGGGTCGCCTTGTTCACCACGGCCATCGTCGCCGTGGGCGCCACGACCACCGTGGCAGGCCGGGTCACCCCCAACCTCGCCGCCTACCATCTCGCGTTCCTCGTGGCCGCCGGCCTCGCGGCGGCGGGCGCCGTGGTCGCACTGACCATTCATGACGCTGACGCGGTTGCCACCATGGTCCGCCGGGGCGGCCGGAACGCGGAGCCGGACGGCCCGGCCGCCGCTGTCCCCGCGGCCAGTGTTCCGCCGGAGCGCCTCGGCCGAGCCGCACTGACGACCGACTGCCGCCCAAGGCGATAACGTGCCCACTCACGCGCCCACAGCGCGGATCGCCAGCGCGGCATCGACGACCTGCCAGCCCGCCGACCACCCCAGCGCGGCCGCACGCTGCCGGTAGTAGTAGCGGCCGTCAGTGCCGCGGACGAACACCGTTACCACACCCGGATAAGGCACCGTCGCGCTGGGGCTGGCGGTCAGCGTGCCGCCCAGGCTGGTCCAACCCGACCAGCTGCTGCCGCCGACGTCGTAACTCCTGGTCCACAGGGCGTTGTCGGTCCCGCGGCCGAACACGTCGAGCTCCCCGGCGCCCGGCGAGGTCACTCCCGGCTCGCTGCTCAGCGCCCCGCCGAGCGACTCCCATGGCGACCATCTGCCCCCGCTGTACCACTTGTGCAGCAAGACATCGTTGGCACCGCGGGCGAACACGTCCACTCGGCCCGGCCCCCATGACGCGGCCGCAGGCCCCGATGTCAAAGTGCCGCCCAGGCTGCTCCACCGCGACCATCCGGCACCTGCCGTGTAGTGCTTGGTATACAACCGGTTGTCGGTGCCGCGGACGAACAGGTCCAGCCTGCCGACGCCCCAGCTTGCTACGGCCGGCGGCGAACTCGTCACCCCGCCTAGCGACTCCCAGCCCGACCACTTGCCGCTGAAAGATTTGTGCCACACGGCATTGTCGGCACCGCGGGCGAACACGTCGTAGCGCCCGGCCGCCCAGGACGCGACGGCAGGCTGTGAGGTGAGCGTGCCGCCCAGCGATTCCGCGGCTGTCCAGCTGGCCAGCGGCCCGGGCGCGTACCACTGGTGGGCGAGCGAACCGTCACTGCTGTCGCGGTAGAACAGGTCCAGCCGGCCCCGCCCCACGAGCCCACAGCCGGACCAGGCAACGCTGCCTGAGCCACCACAGCGGCAGTCTCCGAGGCAGCGACCGCGCCGCCAGCAACAGGAAGGCCTGCCCCTGCGAACAGAGAAACCAGAACGGCCTCAACAGACAGGGCCACCACCAGACCCCCGGGCCGGCGCACATCTCGATTCCACTGCATCTGCCGACCTCTTCCCCGCCGCCCTCGTCCCCGCCGCATGAAACGGATGCCCGTTCACCTAGCTCACACTGGCAGGGCCAGGCGGCCTTGCGCCAGAGCTGTTCGTCATCTCCTCTGCAGGCCGACGCCAAAGCGGGACGGCCCGGCAGTTACCGGCGGACCGCGCGGATCAGCAGGTAATCGATGATCCGGCGCCGCCAGAGTAGATCGGCCTGCCACAGCATCAGGCGCGCGGCGGCCTGCTGCCCGGCGGGCGCGGCCATCGCGCTGGCCAGCCGCTCCGCGGTGAGCTTAAACGCGGGAGCAAACACACGATCGCCGCATGGCGTGACTTCCACCTCGGCCAGGCCGGCCGCGCGTGCGGCCGCAGCGATCTGGTCCGCTGTCATGGCCATGCTGCGCCGCAGCCCGAACACCCGCAGCTGGGTCAGGCCGGCGAACAACTCAGCGGGGCTGGCCGGCCAGCGCTGGGTCGAGATATCGGACATGCTCAGCACCCCGCCCGGGCGAAGGACCCGGTAACACTCGTCGAAAAAGGCCTTCCGGGAGCGGAAATGGAACGCTGCCTCCACGCTGATGACCCCGTCGGCGGTCCCGGCGGCGATCGGCAGCCGGGTGGCGTCGCCCGCCACCGGCGCGGCCGCGGCCTCCTTCAGCCGGGCCCGTCCGGCCGCCAGCTGCCACTCGGTGATGTTCACCGCCACCAGCCGGCGCGGGCGGACCGTCTCGGCGATCAGCGGCTCCTGGGTACCGAGCCCGTTGCCCACATCGAGGATCACCCCGCCGCTGGGCAGCGCCGCCGCGAGCGTCCGCACCAGCCGCCGGCAGGCGTCTTCGGCCTCGCCCTCGGTACCTGGCCCGTCCCACAGCCCCAGGTTCAGCCAGCCGGGCGCCAGTGCAAGGAAGAAGTCCGATCCGATGCTCTCGTAAACGCGCGCGGCGGCATTCCCGCCCTGCTTGAACACCTCGGCCGCATGCCGCGCATTCTGGCCTGTCCACCCCGTGATCAACCCCGGCTTGTCTGCCATCCCAGATCTCACCTTACGGGACGCTGCCAGCAGCAGACTGACTGCACCATTACCAGGCCATCGGTTGATCAACCTGCGCGGCCTGGGTCAGATAAGGATGGTCTGGGGCGCTGGTGGCTGCTTTGCCGTAGTCCGCGGGCACAGCCGTAGCATGCGGTTATGCGGAGCCCCGATCCTTGCTGGAGGCTCAGGCAAGGCCGGCGTCGCGCATCATGAGTGCCACTTGTACGCGGTTGGTCGCGTTCAGCTTGGTCAGGACGTGGGACACGTGTGCCTTGACGGTTGCCTCGCTCATGTAGAGGCGCGCGGCGATGTCCGCGTTGGGCCTGCCGCGCCCCACCTCGGCGGCGACTTCGCGTTCCCGGTCGGTCAGCGCCTTGAGCGAGTTCTCGGCGGCAATTCGGCGGGCCGCGGCTGTGTCGGCGCTGTAGTGGTCGATCAGCGTGCGGGTGACCGATGGGGACAGCATGGCTTCACCGGCGGCGACGAGCCGCACCGCGCCGGCGATGTCGGCCGGAGGGGTGTCCTTCAGCAGGAACCCGCTTGCCCCGGCCCGGAGCGCGCCGAAGACGTACTCGTCGAGCTGGAAGGTGGTCAGCACGATGACTTTCGGCGGGTGGGGCAGTGCGGCGATCTGTTTGGTTGCGGTGATCCCGTCGACGCCGGGCATGCGCACGTCCATCAACACCACGTCCACCCGGTGGGCGCTGGCAGCGATGACGGCGGCGGCGCCGTCGGCGGCCTCGCCGATGACCTCCAGGTCGGCTGCGGATGACAGGATGGTCCGCAGCCCGGCGCGGACGAGTGGGTCGTCGTCGACGAGCAGCACCCGCAACGGCCCACCGCCGGTGGGGTCGTGTTGGCTCGCGATCGCGGTCATGCGGGCCATCGCAGCGCCGCGTTCAGCACGAAGTCACCGCTCGGGTCCAGGCCGTGGGCGATGGTGCCGCCGGCGGCGGAGACCCGTTCGGCCAGGCCGGCCAGTCCCGCGCCGGTTCCGGGCAGGGGTGGCTCGCCGACAGGCCCGTCGGGTAGCTGGTTGCGGACGCTGATCCGCAGTCCCTGGCCGGGGCGGCCGGCGACGGACACGGTGACTGCGGCACCGCGGGCGTGTTTGCTCACGTTGGTCAGGGCTTCCCGCACGATCCGGTAGGTATCACGGCCGACCGTTCCCGGCGCTGCCTCCGGAGTCTGGACCCGCATGTCCAGCGTGACGTTCATTCCGGCCTGGCGGGACTCCTGCACCAGGCGCGTGATGTCGCACAGGGATGGCTGTGGCGCGCGCGGCGCCTCCTCGGCGTTGCCGTCGCGGAGCACGCCGATGACCCCCCGCAGCTCTTCCAGGGCCTGCCGGGCGGTCGAGCGAATCAGGCCGGCGGTTTCCCGCACCTCGGCGGGCGGCAGGTCCGGCCGGATCTCCAGTCCCCCGGCATGCAGGGCCATCAGCGACACCCGGTGGCCGAGGACGTCGTGCATCTCCTGGGCGATCCGGGTCCGCTCGGCGTGGCGGGCCTGCTCCGCCAGCAGTTTCTGCGTCGCCTCGGCGTGGGCGACCCGTTCGCGCAGCGAGGCGAGCAGCTGACGGTGGGCCCGGATGTACATGCCCCAGGCCACCACGGCCGAGAATTCGGTCAGCGCCCACAGCGACGCCAGCCAGAACGGGTACTGCCGGTACCACAGCAGGTATGAGCCGACGAACGCGATCAGGTACAGGCACCCCATGGCCAGCGCGACCCCGGTCCGGCGGCGGATGCTGACGTTGAGCAATGCCAGCAGCGCGGCTACCCCAGCGCACAGGGATACCGCGGAGGGGATAAGCAGCGCCACGGCGATCCCGGTCGGCCACCGGCGCCGGAACCACAGCGCCGCGGCTGAAGCCGCCCCGATCCCGGCATCGATGGCGAAGGCCAGTTCATGCCAACCTGCCACCACGAGCGGGCCATGCACGACGGGCCTGATGATGAGGAACAACAGGGCGCCGCCTACCGCGGCCAGTGCCACCCAGGCCACGTCCGCGGTTAAGTCCCGACCGGCGCGTGCTTCACGATCGGCCATGCCTTTAGGCTACGGACAAGCTCCCTGATTCCGGGACCGCCGATCGTCCCTGGCCGCATCGACGAAAGTAGCGGGTCCGGCCCGGATGGCATCGACGAAAGCCGCCGCCGGTCCCATCGGCTGGCCGCCGGCTGGACCAAGCACCTTAGCCGTGCGGCCGGCGCGCTGGCCAGCCGCCAGAGGCAGCCTCGGAGCATGATCTCAGTTACCAAACTCAGCAAGCGCTACGGACCGGTCGTTGCCGTGGACGATGCGACGTTCACGTGCGAGCCGGGAACTGTTACCGGCTTCCTCGGTCCCAACGGCGCCGGGAAGTCCACCACCCTGCGCGCGATCACCGGCCTGACTCGGCCCGACGCGGGCCATACCACCGTTGCCGGGCACCGGTTCGCCGAGCTGCCCAACCCGGCGCGAGTCGCCGGCACCCTGCTTGACGCCTCCGCGCTACACGCCGGGCGCAGCGGCCGCGCCACCTTGCGCATCGCCGCGACCGTCACGGGGATGCCGGCTCGCCGAGTTGACGAGCTGCTGGCCGCTGTCGGCATGACAGACGCGGCGGGCCGACGGGTGGGGACCTACTCGCTCGGGATGCGCCAGCGGCTCGGCCTGGCGCAGGCTCTCATCGGGGACCCCCAGGTGCTGATCCTCGATGAGCCCGCCAACGGCCTCGACCCGGAAGGCATCGCCTGGATCCGCGGCCTGCTGCGCGACTTCGCCGACCGGGGCGGCACCGTGCTGCTGTCCAGCCACCTGCTGGCCGAGGTGCAGGCCACCGCCGATCACCTGGTGGTCATCAACGCCGGCCGTATCGTCGCGGCTGGTGCCCTCGCCGACCTGCTCGCGCCGAGCGGGCTGGTCGTGCGGGCCGCCGACCAGGCGGCGCTGCGGCAGCTCCTCACGCAGCACACCGTGCCCTTCAGCCCAGCCACCGGCGGCGCGCTGCGCATCGATACCAGCACCGGCGCCGACGCCGCCCGGGTCGCCGCGCTCGCGGTCGCGGCCGGGCTTGCCCTGATCGAGCTCCGGCCAGCAGATCACGCCGGCCTGGAAGACCTCTTCTTCATGTTGACCAGCCCCGGCGCGGACACCTGCGCTGCAGCGCCCACCCCGGAGGTGAGCCGATGACCACCATCCTGCGCACTCAGCAGACGGGCACGATCCAGTTCCCCCCGATCCCGTTCACCCGGTTACTGCGGGCGGAGTGGCAAAAGACCACCAGCACCCGAGCTGCCCGCTGGCTCCTGGCCGCCACCGCCGTCATCACCATCGGCGCCCTGCTGATCCCGCTGTTGTTCCCGCACGACGTGCCCCAGTCCCGCGCCTCCTACCTCACCTGGGCCGGAGTCGGCCTGACCCGTCTGCTTCCGGTCGTGCTCATGCTCGCCATGACCGCCGAATGGAGCCAGCGCACGGCGATGACCACGTTCACGCAGGAACCCCGCCGCGGCCGGGTGATGACGGCCAAGATCCTCACCGGGCAGGCTATCGGCCTGCGCAGGCGCGGGCTTCGCGTTCCTGGCCGCCCAGGCGATGGTGATGGCCGCTCGCGCCGCGGGCCGCGACATCGCCACCGGCTGGAACTGGCCGCAGTTGGCAGGCCTCGCCGTGTTCGTGCTGCTCACCACCACCATCGGCATCGCGTTCGGGGCACTGCTGCATAACACCGCAGCCAGCATCGTCACCTTCTTCGCGCTCGGCGGCGCCTTTAGCCTGCTCATGATTCCGGCGCTGCAAGACGCCGGGCGCTGGGTGAACACCGGCCAGACTTACGGATGGGTTCTCGAGGGGCAATGGGCCGGCCACGGTGGCCAGATCGTCACCTCCACGCTGCTCTGGATCGCCCTGCCTCTGGCCCTCGGCCTGGTCCGTACCCTGCGCCGCGACGTGCGCTGACGGCCGCACGGCTCCCTGCACGCCGCCGCGCCGCTGAAACCGCTGCCCGAACCGAGCGGCGGCTACGGGTGCGCGCCGACGGTGACGGCCAGGCTGGGATTCAGCCGAGAGTACCGAGGTCACTGCCGCCGGTCCGCGGGCGCCGGCAGGATCGCTCGTTTCTGCTTGTGACTGCGGCCGGGGTCTCGGCGGGTATGCGGCGATCAGGAGCTTCATCAGTCTCGGGAACTGCGTAGTGAAGCGGCCCTCGCCCCAGCCCAGGCCCGGCTCGTTGGCTATTGCCTGGCTGAGCACTCCGACGATCAGCGTGGAGACAAGATCGATGGCCTCGTCGGAGTCTGCCTCCGGGCCGAGCTGCCCGGCCGCGACGGCGTCGGCCATCGCGGCACGTTGCAGGGCGACCATCTCCGCGCTGGGGGCGAACGCCTCGGCTGAGGGCTCGAAGTTCGGGACGGGCCGCCAGAACATCAGCTGCGCTATCGCACGGTGGGCCAGCAGCCAGCGCCCGCTGGCTTCGAGGCCGGCGGTCAGTGCGGTCAGCCCCGGCGCAGCGGCGGACAAGGCGTTTCTCATGATGGCAAGGTGCTCGATCTGCCCCCTGCGGAACAGCTCGTCGTAGACCGCCATCAGCGAGGGGAAATACTTGTACAGCGACGGGGGCTGGACCCCGAGGCGGCGGGCGATCTCGGCCAGGCTGAGGCCGTTGACTCCCTCCTCGGTCATGATCTCGGTGGCGATGTCGAGGATCTCCGCGATGGTTTCCTGGCGGCGACGGGCCCGCCGGTCTGGTCGGTTTGGTCGCCGCCCAGCGTTCCCTGCGGCTCCGCGCGGCTGGGCGGCAACCCCTTCGATTGTCATGCTGCTTATCATAGCAGTTTCACGGATTGACAGCTATAGCTAATAGCATTAGCCTATGTTAGGAACCACGGAGAGGGGAAAGCGATGCTCGCCAGCAACGGACGGTGGTGGCTTACCCGGGACAGCCGCCAGACTGTCATCGGCGCCAGCCCTGACCGGGTCTACGACCTGGTGTCCGATCTCCCCCGGATGGGCGAGTGGAGCCCGGAGTGCGAGCGAGTCGAGTGGACTGGCGGCCCGACCGTCGCGGCCGAGGGCGACAGGTTCGTCGGCCACAACAGGGGCGGCCCGTTCGGCATGATGCGCTGGTCGCGGCGTGGCCGCGTCCTGGCGGCTGACCCCGGCCGGGAGTTTGCCTTCGTCACCGAGGAGGGCGGCCGCGAGTCCACTGTGTGGCGGTACCGCTTCGAGACCGTCGAGGGTGGCACCCGCGTCACTGAGTCATACGAGGTCCGGTGGATCCCGGCCTGGGCCCGGTTGCTCGACATTCCGACCAACCGGCACCGCGAGTTGCACGAGGGCATGGGCCACACGCTCGGGCGGCTCAAGACCGCCGCCGAGACACTAGCGGGCTCACCAGCCCAGCCATGATGATGCCCGGCCAGCCTGCGTTCCGCCCGGCGCCTGAGCCGGTCTCGCGGTCCGCCGGCTGGAACAACCCCTGGAAGGAGATCTTCCTGTGAGTACCAGTCACGCGGCCACCAATCACGGCCCTGCGCCTAGCCCGATCGCGTTGCGGCCTGGCGAAGGAGAGGCGCTCTGGTTCATGGACTTCCTGGCCACTATCAAGGCCTCCGCCGAGGAAACCGGCGGCCGCGCCGCGGTCATCCACCACTCCGGCCCGAAGGACTCAGGCTCACCGTTGCATGTGCATCACCGCGAGAGCGAGTGGTTCTATGTCCTCGACGGCGAGCTGACCGTCTGGGTCGGCGGCCAGGTGGTCCGGGCACCAGCCGGATCGTTCGTGTTCGGCCCCCAGGGCACGCCGCACACCTTCACCGTCAGTTCAGCAGGCGGTGCCCGGTTCTTGCTGGTGACCGAGCCGGCTGGCTTTGAGGGCTTCATGCGCTCCTGCGCTGAGCCAGCCCGATCCCGCACGCTGCCGCCGCGACCGAGTGTCCCACCCGACCCAGGCCGGATGACCGCCATCGCCGCGGAGTACGGCCTCGACATCCTGGGGCCGCCCGGCATCCCGTCGTGAGCCTCACACCGCGCTCAGGACTCCGATGCTGCGGCCTGACCCGGATTCGTGGGCCGTGGGGTCGGCCGGTCGCGGTTCCTGGTCCTGCTGGTAATCGTGGCCAGGAAGCGGACCAGGCGAGTTCAACGATGAGCTCCAGGTCCGGCGAGCGTCAGAACCGGTACCAGGCTCAGCTCATTAGGAGGCGACCGCCATGGCCGACGAAACCGTCAGCGCTACAACGATCATTAACGCTCCGGCGGAGGCCATCTTCGCGGTCCTCGCGGACCCCGCCATGCATGTCGCGATCGACGGCACTGGCTGGGTCCGCGAGCCCATCGACAGCGGGCCGCTGACTTCGGCGGGGCAGGTATTCCGGATGGCCATGTACCACGCCGGCCACCCGGACGGGAACTACCAGATGGCCAACCGGGTGCAGGTGTTCGACCCCCCGCGCGCCATCTCCTGGGAGCCGGGCCAGGACACTGGCGACGGCAATCTGCGGTTCGGCGGCTGGGTCTGGCGCTACGACCTGGCTCCGGCCGGAACGTCCGGGACCAAGGTCACCCTGTATTACGACTGGTCGGCGGTCCCCGAATTTCTCCGCCAGCACATCGAATTCCCCCCGTTCCCTCCGGATCATCTGGGCAACTCGCTGGCCCACCTCGCCGGCTTGGTCATCGCCTGACCCGGTCCGGGAGCCCGCACGCTCGATGGCGTCGGCGATCTCGGGCGGCCGGAAGAAACGGAAGTGGTTCCAGATCCGGATAATCCGGGTGCCGCGCCCGACCCGTGGGGCAGTTCGCGTTGCGCGGTGAGTTCGGCTTCAGTTCCTCGTTCCCGGCGTGAACGACACGCCACGCAGCACCTCGCCGAACCCGGCGGACCGTTCCGTCGCGAAACTCTCCGCGGGCTGCGTGGTAGCGCCGAGCTGGTCGGTGATGGCGACGAGCTTGTTGGGGTCGGCGCCCTGGTCGCCGTTACCGCTCACCGTGGAGGTGATCGCCCAGATGGTGACCGTGCCGTTCGGGTTGACCCGTCCGGTGATGTTGCGCAGCCCGTCGGTCGCCGGCTCCCACGGCAGCCCGGTCGCCGGGTTGTTCCCGGCCGGGTAGCCCGGCACCGGGTAGGGAACCCCGAGGCCGAGCCCGTCGCTGAGGGTGTAGGCCAGCTTCCAGGCCCCGTTAATCAAAATCCATTTCTGCAGCCCGGCGGTGGTCTGCGCGGCGGCTGTCGGGTACGTTCCGGACGCCGCCGAGTAAGTGTTGTCGCCGTTGCCCTCGTCGGCGACGTACAGCGTGCTGGCGTTGGCGAACCAGATTCCAAATGGGAACGACGTCGCCGACTTCAGAGCGGTCGGGAAGCCCTGCAGGACGCACATGTTGTACGGGAACACGCCCTTGGTCTGCAGCAGCGCCGGGTCGTAGGCGATCGGCGAGGTGGGCAGCGCAGCGCCGGGCTGCGGGAGGCCGGTCCCGTCGGGGCAGGCGCGGCCGGTGGTGTCGACGAAGTAGACGGTGTTGACGCCGTTGCCGCCGCTGCCCTTGGTGTAGTACACGACGTTGTTAAAGATCGTCAGGCCGCGGAAGTTGGTGTCCTTCCCGATTTTGTCGGCCGGATCCCCCAACTGGGTGACGTTGAAGCTGCCGACCGGGGTGGGCGCCCCGGGCTGCTGCGCGCTTTCGGGCTTGTACTGCGGGGTCATGAGCTGCGCGCCTGCCCCGGTGATGACTCCGTCAGGCTGCGGGTTACTGCCGTTACCCGCGTTTCCTGCCGCGTAAAGCAGACCTGGGCCATTGCTGTCGTTCAGGATCGCGGCCCGCCCGTTGTTCCCGCTGTAAGCGTTGGTCTCGGTGAACTGGAACCTGCCGCGCCCGTCGACCTGCGCGACCACGCGGTAGTACGCGGCTGGGACCGGGTTGGTCGGATCGATGACGCCCGGCGTGTTCGAGTTGGAGACATCGATGGCGCCGGGCTTGGCCACGTATCCCATGAAGGTCACCGAGCGGCCGCTGGTCGACAGGTTCAGCGCCAGTTCCGACTTGGACGAGAAACTGGTCACCAGGTAGTCCCCGTTCCGTTCGGGCCCGGGCTGCGACCCGTCCGGGACCGGCAGCGTGCTCACCAGATGGCCAGACGGGGTGATCTGGTCGAGGAAGACCCGCGACGTGATGCCGAAACTGCCGTCGACCAGGGCGTTGTTAAACACCTGCGGGTAGGTGGCGGCATTGCTCGCTACCGCGCAGCCGCTCGTGCACCCCGGCGGCAGGACCGTGACGCCCGGCACGAGATCGACTCCCCTTGCGTCGTATACCGACCGGCTCACCAGCAGGTTCCCGGGCCGGAAAGACGAATAACCGGCGTGGCCCGCTGACGCCGACGCCGGGACGCTGGCCGCAGCCAGCGGGATACCGCCGGTGAGTAAGCTCAGCGCGGCGATCACCGGCACGCGCCAGCGCGAGCGTCGGGAAATCGCAGGGCGCGAAGGCTGCGGTGTCATCGGTCGTGACCTCCTCCCACGGCCAGCTTCCTGCTGACCCGGCAAGGGCCTACGTTGCCCAATCTGGAAGGCCATTCCCTGACAGCCAGGTAAACGCGCCGGGAACATTCCCGCTGGTGCTGTCACCGCTGTGGCGTTACATTCGTGCTGTTGCGAATGCGCCATTACGGCCGCCGGACCAGATCGCTCGCTCGTCCACATCGTCCAGGCCCACTGCATCAGCGACGCTCTGCGAAGTGCCGCAAGGGCCAGCACCCATCCAGGCGTGGTCAGGCGGCGAAGATTTTTTGCCGGTGCCAGTCGAGGTACTTGCGAGCGGGCGGCTGGGCACCCGGCGGCAGGATCAGGGTCTGCCGAAGTGGTGGCTGCCCGTAGTACTGCCTGGCAAACGGGTCCGTCTGAACAGCCGCCGTCAATGAGTGAGCCACATGGATACGCAATCCACCGTTGACAGTGAGCAGGCCTGTATCGAAAGCCACGTCATGAGCCGGACAGGCCGCCAGACCGTTAAGGGGGTCCAGTCGCTCACTCGGCGTGCTGTCCTTCCATGGTTTGATATGGCCTGCGACCAGCATGCGCCTGCCACCGAACGCCGCAGGATCCAAGCCGCAAAACACGCACCGGCTGCCGCAGTTG
Source organism: uncultured Actinomycetes bacterium (assembly GCA_963774825.1). Taxonomy (GTDB): domain Bacteria; phylum Actinomycetota; class Actinomycetes; order Streptosporangiales; family Streptosporangiaceae; genus DATBGO01. The sequence goes on from CAVZGW010000016.1 coordinate 119,975, forward strand.
CGAAGCACATGCAGGGCGAACACATGCTGCCCCACCCGGACCGCGGCCAGGAGAATCCGCTCGGTCTCCAGCTCCGACCAGCCGCTTCCGGCCGCGTGACGGGTGATCTGCTCCCTGAGGTAGGCCTCCAGCGCGGAGATGTCGAGTTCATCCTGGCCAAGAAGGGCGAGTTCGCCGCCGTGCTCGAGACCGAGGAAATCAGACAGCAGGTCAGGGCCGATCCCTTCGGCGCGGGCGGCCTGCAGGATGATCTGATAAGTGCGGGTGAAGCGCGCCGGATCGTCGCGGAGCATGGCGCCAGCCAGGACATCCCATCTTGCCCCGTGGGAACGGGAGCCGTCCAGGTTGGCCATTTTTGCCAAGACACTGGACGGCGGCCGGGAAAACAAGCGGGCCAGTGACGGGACCGGCTCGGGCGCCTGGTGCGCGGTAGTGCCGCCGAAATGCCGGTGATTGACCAGAAATGACGCGGCAAGACAAAGAAGGGTCTCAACCGGCAGGAACGTGACTTGCCTGCCGCGCCGGACAGGGCTGCGCCGGAGGAGCGCCCGGAACTGCTCGCGGGCCTGGCCGACTGTCAGCTCCAGGTACTCCGAGAGGTCGGCCACGCCGCGAGACTACGCCCCGCCGGCTCGGCTCACGAGAACACTTGCTACGACAGCCGGAGCCTGTGATCGTGTTCCGGCGTAGCGGCGTGACCAGGCTCGACGAGCTGATCAGCCAGCTGCGCGAGGCAAAACCGGGCGCGCTTCCCTGCGCGCCGAGAAGGCCGGTCACGGGTAGTGGATCTCGAACCAAACGGTCCGGCCAGTACTGCGCAGCTGCACCGGCTTGGCGAGATATCGGCGCTCCCGAACGTGACGTTGCAGGTTATAACGTTCGATGCGGGCGCTCACGCGTCGATGGGCACGTCGTTCGACCTGCTGCACTTCCCTGAAGCCGGAGACAGCCCGATCGTCTATATTGAGAATCACACAAGCAGCCAGTACCTGGAAACCCGTGGCGACGTCGAGCGGTACACGCTCGTGTTCGACCACCTTCGTGCGTCCGCTCTGTCACCAGAGCGGTCGGCGGACTTCATCGGCCAGGCGGCGGCTGACATGACGTGAGATCGGCGCACCCGCCGCGATCAACGGTAGGAGAGGAGGGCGCGGGATGGATAAGCAACTTGAGTCCCGTGCCGTGTGGCGCAAGAGCAGCCGCAGCAACGGATCAGGCGGAAATTGCGTGGAAGTAGCCAGCAACCTGCCGGGGATCGTAGCGGTCCGTGACTCGAAGGACCCGCACGGGCCGAGGCTGATGTTCACGCCTGCCGAATGGGAGGCCTTCACAGCGGCGGTAAGAGACGGAGAGTTTGACGTCGGCTGAGATGGGTTCTGCGCTGGCCGTCTTGCCCTAGGGCGAACGTCGGCCTGAAGCTGCGTACCTCACTCAAGCAGGACTTGGCGCCTTTGTCAGCGCGGCTACGCCTTTCACGTTCCCTTCAGCTGTCGTGATCGCGGGTCTTGTACGTTGCGCAACTGCGCCAAGTTGGGCACTTGATATCTGCGGAAACGTACGTTTCTAACTCGCGTTAATGACGATGCTCGAACGTGAGCAATGCTCTCAGTGCATCCGAGCTACAAAGCTCTTCCTGCTCCAGATTACGAATCCCTCGTGAAGGGACTAAAGGTACCAACTAGCACATACCATGTGCCGGGTCTCGTATGGCGCGGTTAGCGTGTAGATTCCGCATACCATTCGTTCGGAGACGTTGCATCGGCTCGCGCTGACACGCAAGCTTGAACGAGGTTTGGTCGCCGTGATCTTGACATGGCTTGACGCTTACAACGAACTTCCACATCTACCTGACCCGGCTCGGTCGCTTCTCCGCCGAATCCTCGACGACCTTCAGCCTGAGACGGCGCAGGTTGGTGAAGCGATCGGTGATGGCTGGTACCTGTCGAAGATCGAGGTAAGCGGCCATGTCGGCGTGGGCGAGGTACCGGTCAGCCTGGAACTGTCGCCCGCGGCGGGCCTAACCGCCATTATGGCGGCGAACGGCACCGGGAAGACCAGCATCACCGATGGCGTGCGGATCGCGCTGAGCGGCGTGGGTTTGGTCGGATCTGCGGCTCTCGCCCCAGATAACCTGCACTGCACTGAGCGCCACATCCGGGTAGGTCTGGTCGCAAACAGCCGGAGCGTGACGCTGCGACGTGACGATGGACCAGCAAGATGGGTTGAAGCTGGGCAGGAAAGGCCAGTCCCAGAGGAGTGGCAGGCTGCCTATCAGCGCTTCCAGCCAGTGTTACTATATCCGGAAGTCGCGGAAACGATCGGAGACGCGAAGAAGCTGCACGACGTGCTGAAGTCTGCGCTCGACCTATCAGTCTTGCAGGCAATTCAGGCGAAGCTGGACGAGATCCGCGGTGAGTGCCGCGCAGCGGAACAGCAGGTGAGCTTTACGAAGCGGTGCCTCGACGAGTTCCTGAACGATCCGTTCCACGCCGATCTCGCGATCAAGGTGGCCGCCGTCGGAGCGACGCCGGATATAGCAGCCAGACAATCGATTCGCACCGAAATGTCTCGATGGCAATCCAAGCTCACGTCCATTCCCGAGCCACCTCCGACCATCCCAGATCCGCGCATCAGCATCGCGGAGTTCGTCAACCGGGCCGAGGTGCTCCAGCGTGCCCGCGACAATGTGGTCGCGGGCACGCACCAACTCCGCCAGGCGCTAAGCAGCCTCGTCAACCCGGCGAATGATGCCCTGCACGCGGCTCGAGCTGATGATCGCTGCCCCGTCTGCGCCGCCCCCGGCCGGTCGTGGCTGGAGCGAGCTCGAGAGCAGCTGCACGAACTTGACTTGCATCTGGAAGGACAGCAAACGGCGTATAGCGGTGTCACCGAGGCCGTCGAGGCACTGCGCGATGCGATACCCAGATGGCCAGACGCAACCTCGGCGTCGCTGTGCCAACACCGCGCTCTTGGCGGGGCTGCGTCCGCTCTAGCTACGGCATGGCACGAGCTCGAGGCAGATCTAAAGCAGCTCGATATCGATCAGCTCGACGTTGATCAGGCACAGTCCGTTGCTAGCCACGTGGTGCTGCTGCGCCGAGACTGCGATGCGCTCGTAGGCCGGATAGACGAACTTCGAGAGTCGACCGGCGACGAGCACGCTCAAGTTCGGGAGGCCGTCAATGCGTGGCTGCGTAGCGTAGGAGACAACGCGGACTCTCTGGCTGACCGGACGCCAGCCGCGCAGCTCGACGCATGGCTCACAGCTGAGATCAAGCAAACCAGGGAAGAGCTGTTCGATCCGCTGGCGGAGGGAGCCGTCACTACCTGGCAAAAACTAAACCCCGGGTCCGACCTCGTCATCGAGAACCTGGTGATGGGCGGTGGCACCCGCCAGGCCGGCAAGGTCATACCGCGCATGAAAGCAGGTGGCACCAGCGTTCCCGAAAAAACTCACGGCCTTCGCGTGCTTAGCGTCGGCCAGCGTAACGCCCTAGCCTTGGCGATCTACTTACCTCGCGCCACTCAGCAAGCGAGCCCGTTCCGCTTCATGATCCTTGATGACCCCGTACAGGCGTTCGACCAGTCGCGGGTGAGCTACCTCGCACGCAGGCTGGTAGAACTCGCGAATGACTACCAGATACTGCTCTTCACGCACGACGAGCGGCTATGGCACGAGATTCATGCAGCTGCACCTGGTGCCGCGCGTCGGATCCACCTTGATCGCGCGGTTGCTCAGCCCTCGCTAGTCGAGGTAGTAGAGGTGCGTTCTCCCGGCCTGCTCCTCCTCGAGGATCTGACGGAGACACTCGACATCCACGAGAGGCAGGGCGGCAAGGGCGCAACGGAGCCGGCGATTACCGCGCTTACCCTGGCAGTATGCCGACAGGCACTAGACGTCGAGATTGTCGAGCAGATCCACGCCGTCGGCCGACGGGCAGGCAAGGCGGGCGACGAGATCACCGGACAACTCGAACGCGCTCAGGAAACCAGAAAGAAGCTGGAGCTGCTGAACTCTTATCGCGTGGCAGCATCTCTCAGAGAAATCCACCTAGCGTCATACGCCAGTGTGATCGGAGCTTTGAATCAGGCATCCCATGCCCAGGCCCCACCCGAGGCGACAACTGCCGCCCGGCGTGCGTGGCTCCAGCAAACCCAGCAGCTCGTGGTAGTGGTCGCTGATTTGACTGGACCTGGCCAGTGACCTGGCCAAAGCAGAGCCTCAACGCTCTGGGGGCCGCCTACGATGCACTTCCGGGAGATCCGCACAGCAAAGCCCGTCTACGCACATCGCTGTTGCGAATGCGAATCGAGCGCGTTGTGCTCGACCTTCCCCCAGAAATCGTCTACCCATGCGGCGACAGGGTCACTGCAGTCCGGTACAAACTGCTCGCAACCGTAGGCGCGCAAGGCCTGTTGCCTGATGCCCGTCTGTGCCGACTGCGGATTGTATGGCGCGCTGCCGCCACATATACAGAACTCTGCGAGATCCTGCACGGCCATAGAGTCGATCTCTACCCGCCCGTACACGATCTTGACGCTTGGGAGGCAGACATCGTCGCGCTTGAAACCGAGATGGGCTCAAGCAGCTACCGCCACACCGTTACCGTAGCTCGATAGCGCGTTACAATTAATCGAGATACATGATCCCTTTCAACCTGCTAACCCGATCAGCTAATTCGGTGAGAACATAGGCCATATATCGCGCCACCCGACGACCGCCGCCGTACCTACTGTCAGCGGCTCATACGATTGCCCCTATCCTAGTCGAGTACAAGGACACGGGCTATTCGTCAAGCCTGCGTACTACGTGACGAGAAACGCGGAAACCTTGACCGTATACAATTATCAGGGCGGGCGCGGTCCTAGATTTTAAGGTGCTGGAGCTGAAACGGTCTGAGCTGTAGTCCGCTCCTATAGCGGTCGCCGAACCGTCCGCGCCGATGCGGCGCCCAAACTAGGAAATCCCTGATTAGGTCCGGTAAGGAATTCGCCGAAGCTAGGTCGTAATAAAGGTCGGCTTTTTGCGCGATTAAAAGGCGGCCACAGCTCTAATGTTTTTCGGAACTGTGTGGGTCAACCATGCTAATTGAACAACCAACTTTGTGACCTTTCGGAAACGTTCACTCGCGAGCTTCGTACGGGATAATGAGTGCCGGTATTGGGGAGGCATATGGGCGTGGGCTCGGCTCGCCGCGGTCGAGATGAGTATCGGCAGGCAAAGCGCGAGGACCTGATCAGCCCGCGCCCGGAAGCTGAGCGCCTTGCCGGACGAGGGAGCGGAGCATCGCGTTTGTCTCGGGATCGGGCGAGTAGATGACCGTGCCGACCATGCCCCGGGTCAGCAGCACTTTGTAGACGTTGCGGACGAGTCGCTCGAACTCGTTGTCGGTCACCTTGGCGCGGCTGCGGAATTCCGGGTCCCTATTGGCGTCGCGGGTCGCCACCCAGCGGTTGCCTCGCCAGACGAGGTCGGGTCCGATGATGACCCCGTTCCAGTCGTACTCGAATCCCTGAGCCGTGTAGATGCAACCCACCTGGCCGAAGCCGGCTGGATCGGTGGCCCAGAGCGGGGCAGGCGGCGCGCCGCCCACGCCACGGTCACTGCGCAAGTTCCATGGTCGAGACCACTCGCCGATGACGACGTCAGGCACCAGCGTTCCGTCCGGGCGCGGATCATTCCACGGCCAGCAGTATCCGGCCGCCATCCGGGCCCCGTAACCCGCATCGGCCTTTGTCCGGAGCAGGTGCTCCAGCTCGTATGGAGTATCCGCGACGTACACGCTGAACGCGGGATCACCAACCCACGGCTCCGGGCCGCCCCGAGCCAGCCCTAGCAGGCGGACGACCCAGTCAAGGTATGCCTCGCTACCGCCGCAGCGGAAATGGGCGTCGAGGGAGATCTTCTCGACGGCGAGCCCTAGTGACTTAGCGTGCGCCTCGATGTCATCGACCGTCCCGAGCTCATTGGCGCGTACGACCTGATGCTCGTCAAGCAGAAACACGGGCACGCGGGCAGCTGAGATCAGCTCGTCGATCTGGGGTCTGTCGTTGCGGAAGCGGGCCGGTGTGTAGCGGTTCGCCGAGGTCTCCCTGATCCGGTGCGCCTCATCCAAGACGAGGACCTCCAGGCCGTTCCGGTCCGCATCCATGAACTGATTGAAGTACTTGAACAGGCTTTGCGTCCGCGATGAGCCCTTCCCGGCGACCTTCCGCAGGGTCTGGGTAAAAGAGCGGGAACCAGTGGCATGGATCACCGTTCGGCCACGGCGGGCCAGCTCGCCAAGCAGCGACAATGCGATCACGCTCTTGCCACTTCCGGGGCCGCCAGTGACGATCACGACGGTCTTCGAGTCGCCCGCTCGCGAGGCCTCGGTGGCGTGCAGGACAAGGTTGAACGCCAGCCGCTGCTGGTCGAGCAGGACGAACTGCTCGCGATCGCGGATCTCTGCGGCTGCCACCGATAGCAGCTGCCGGCTCGGCGCCGCCCGCGAGGCCAGGAACAGATCGGCGTACGGGGCACCTGCCGCACCCGAAGCAAGGCGGGACCGCAAGAACGCCATGAACTCCGCCCGGCGCTCACCGGTGAACAGCCGTGCGTGACCCGATTCGGCCAGCCGCCGTAGTGACGCGACGCCGAACTCGGTGGCGTTATGCAGGTACGCCACTCCCGAAACCGCGTCCTCATCTTCCCGGAGAGCAGGCAGGAAGTCGACGAGATACTCGCAGTACCCGCGGACCTGCTCGAGCGGATGAAGCCTGGGGTGGTGCCCGTAACCGTCGATCACGACGAGCGTGGGATCTTCCTCGAAGAGTTCAGCTCCGCTCCACTGCTTCAGCTCGACGATCACGTAAGACGCCGCGCCAGTGATCGGGTGGCGGCCAGCGATGATCGCGTCAACCCGGCGGCTGCTTAGCGGGAGCCGTTGCTCCAGCAGGACCTCAACTTTTCCCAGGCCTGCCTGGACTAGGTCGTGTGCAAGCACCGGGATGCTTCGATTCCATGCACGTCTCTCCCCCGGTGCGGGCCGCGCCGCTGGCCCGTAGAGTGTCTGCTCGAACATCAGCTCAGCCACGCTGCCGCTGTCTGCGATCGCGGCCAGGTTCGCAGCTGAACGCCGAATTAACGCCAAGAGACCGGCCCCCAGCCAGCACGAAAGAATCGCGCGGGTGGGGGCATGTCCGGATCGGCCGCACCTCAGGTGCGTCACACGAAAGCCCGTCGGGCCGCAGTAACGCACACCCTACCGGTCATAGACACGGGGTGCGTTACGCCGGGATAAGGCTCGGAATTCTCCAGCAGTCACGCATGCGCGAGGGCCATCACCTGGGCAAATGCTCAGATAGGACGTCCACACGATGCTCGACCGCGTATAGCTCGGCGTCGATCCCAAGTACCGCTTGCTTGTCAGCGCCTGGCTGTGGCAAGAGTTCACGGACCTGTTCGAGCGCGAGGCATTCCGCCTGGTGTGGATCCTGTCGCGGGCTGAGGCGACCGGCCTTGGCCTGCCGGATTCGACTTCTGGCTGGTCGACCAGGCCGCTGCGATCATGGTCTACGACAAGGCCGGCTGGTGGCTGCGCTCGGAACTGGTCACCAGCCCCGGCTTTGTCGCGGACTGCTGCCGCTTGCGGGACATTGCCATGAGCCACGGCATGCCGCTCGCTCGCTACACCGCCCAGCTGGTCCGCGGCCGCGCCCAGAGTCATCTGCAGGGGCGCCCCCTGACCCAGGTGCCCGGGTTCGGCGTGGCAGGATTTGGTTGGATGCGGCACCAGGCTGAACTCCCCCGTGCATAACCTGTGTATGACTTGTGCAAAAACGCCGATCAACCTGTGGGCAGCGTGGGGATAAGGGCAGGAATTCTGCAGCAATCACTCCCGGTGCGAGGCCTGCCACCTGCGGAGACACGCCCCGCGCATTGTACACAGCAGAAAAGCTGAAACGATCCACAAGCAATCGCGGCGCCATCTCATAAACTGATCGGCAGGTTTCCCGCTACGTTTTTGTCCAGCTCCTGCGCCGAAGGCATGACCGCGGCGCCGGGGCCAGCAGGTGAGCCGATTCAGGGGAAGAGGGGAAAGTCTCATGATGTCTTACATGCCGTTGGGTGGAATCCCAGGCCTGTATTTCGCCACGCTGGATTTCACGTGTCCTGGCCGGTAATCGCCATCGCCGCGGCGGCGGTGATCGCGCTGGTCATTGTCGTCGCTTGGATCGCCTTGACAGCCAACCGCAGCGACAGTCGGCACAGCACGCAGCCCCGGCCCGTCCGCGGACGTCATCAGGGCACGCACGCCCGTCGGCCGCGACTCTGGCGTCACGGGCATCACGGCGTGCCCGTGTGACTGACGGCTGCTCTGCCTGCTGAGTCAGTCCTCCGCCGGCAGCCACGCGCGTGCCGCGCGAAAGTGCAAAAGTGCATACGGCCCCGCATTAGGTGGCCGGGGACACTCGCGCGGCCTGCCGTGTCCGGTAGGCAGCGACGTTGGTGCGGTTCGCGCACGAGGTGCCGCAGAACCGCCGGGACCGGTTCTTGGACAAGTCGACGTGGACGTTGTCGCAATCGTCCGCACCGCACAGCTGTAGCCGGTCCAGCTGCCCGGAACGTATGACGTCGGTGAACGCCATCGCCGCCTCGACGGCCATCCGGTCGGCGAAGGGCGCGTCGGCAGGGGTCGCGTGCAGGTGGTAGTCCCAGTCGTCGTGCTTCACCAGTTGCGGCAGCGCGTGCCCCTCCTGCAGCAGAGCGTTGACCAGGGTGACGGCATCGTCGTCGTCCAGCTCCCAAAGCCGCTCAAGCCGGGGACGGAGTCTGCGCACGGCATCGAGTTCGGCCTGATCGCCGGTGCGCTCACCGGTCCATCCCCAGGTCACAGCGAAGTGGTCGAGGGCGGCCGGGTCAGGCAGCTGCTCCCTGCCGCCCCGGCCAGTGTTGACCAGCGCGGCGGCTGCGGCCAGCGCCACCTCCGTGTCATGGGCAAAAAGCACTTTGACTCCTTTCGCCTCCTCGGCTAGCGTCACCAGCGTAGCTCCGTTTTACCCATTACAGGAGGATCGCTGTGACCGCAGCCGGGACCCGGGCCGCAACCGGCACCCGAGGCGGCCCTGGCCTGGCACTCGGCGTGCTGTCGGCCGCGACCTTCGGAATATCGGGAGTATTCGCCACTTCGCTGATCAATGCCGGCTGGAGCCCCGCGGCGGCAGTGGCAGCCCGGGTCGGCGCGGCGGCGCTCGTGCTCACCGTCCCTGCCCTGCTGCAACTGCGCGGCAGGTGGGCGCTGCTGCGCCGGCGGGCCGGGCGGGTCGCCGCATTTGGCCTGGTCGCGGTTGCCGGATGCCAGCTCTTCTATTTCAACGCCATCCAGCGGATGCCGGTCGGCGTCGCTCTGCTGCTGGAGTACCTCGGCACGGTGCTGGTGGTCGGCTGGCTCTGGCTGCGGCACGGGCAGCGGCCCCGGCGGCTGACCGTGCTGGGCGCGGTCGCCGCGATGACCGGGCTGGTGCTGGTCCTCAACCTGAGCGGATCGGCCCGGCTCGACCCCATCGGGGTCATGTGGGGCCTGCTGGCGGCTGCAGGCCTGGCAATCTACTTCCTGCTCTCGTCCGCGACCGACGAGGAGCCACTGCCGCCGATCGTCATGGCCTGGGCCAGCATGTGCGTGGGCGCGGCCCTGCTCGGCGCACTCGGATCGGTCGGAGTGCTATCCCTGACCGCCTCGAGCCAGGATGTCGATTTCGCCGGCCACCGGGTCAGCTGGATCGTGCCGGTGCTGGGGCTATCGCTGCTCGCCGCGGTCATCGCCTACGTCGCGGGCATCGGCGCGGCCCGCCGGCTCGGAGCCAAGCTCGCGTCGTTCACGGGCCTGGCGGAAGTGCTGTTCGCGGTCGTGTTCGCCTGGCTGCTGCTCAATCAGCTGCCATCAGGCATGCAGTTGCTGGGCGGCGCATTCATCATCACGGGCGTCGCGCTGGTACGCGTAGACGAATTGCGCGGTGCTCAAGGTCCGGCCGGGCAGCCTCATGATCAGGATCCGGCTGCGCAGCCTGACGATCTGGCCGACCTTACTCAGACCGGACAGGCCCTCGCGGATTGCGGCGCACCGGCAGGCTCCGGCTAGTAGCACGCTCAGCTGACCCTGCCGTCTTCCAGGGAAGCGACCCCGCCGCGAATCAGCGAGTGCTCAGTGCCGCGCCAATGCCCGCGCAGCGCGCCTGCACGAGCCGGCCGAGCTCGTCCATATCTCGCTGCTCCATCCGGTCGCTGAGCCCGGACACCGAGATCGCCCACCCCGGCCGTCCGTCCGTGCCGCAGATCGCGGCGGCCACACAGCTAAGCCCGGTCTCGTTCTCCTCGTCGTCAATAGCGAACCCGCGTTTCCGGGTCACAGCAAGCTCAAGATCAAGATCACTCCGCGTCGTGATCGTGTGCTCGTTGAACCGCTCGTAAGGCTCCGGCCCGAGCAGCACCTCGCGCATCGGCGGGGGCGACAAGGCGAGCACTGCCTTGCCCAGCGCGCTGCAGTGCGCGCCGACGGTCTGCCCCAGCGACGGCAGGCTCCGGAGCGCGTAACCGCCTTCCAGTACCGCCTCGTACACCAGCCGGCCGCCGTGCACCCCGACCAGGTTGATCGTCTCGCCGGTCTCGTTCCGCAGCTCCGCCATGACCGGCTCCGCCAGCTGCGTGATCAGCGATCTGGTCGCCTGCGCCGCGAGCGAGCGGGCGCCCGGGCCCAGCCGGTAGGTGTGACTGGCCGCCACGTGCTCGGCGAACCCCCGTCCCCGCAGCGTCTCCAGCACGCGGAACATCGTGGTCCGCGACGTGCCCAGTTCGTGCGCCAGCTCGGCGAGCCGCGCCTCCCCCCGCGCGGCGATGAACTCCAGCACGGCCAGCCCGCGATCCAGCGAGCCAAGCAGGTTGCCCGCCGACACAGCACCCGGCGACACCGGGCCAGCGGACACACCGCCTGTTGACGCATTCCCCGTTGAGACGGTGCCCGTCACGTTCCCCCTCCGCTCCGCATTTGCATCCGCATTTGCATCAGTACGAGGCCTTGACCCGAGATCGCCTCCGCCGCTAGCGTAACGCTATACGGTTCAGGCTGTTCCATTATACGGAACATCTGCAGGCCCGGAACAGCAAAACCCCGAATAGCAGAACACCCGGACACGCGGCAACGGCGCAGCGAGACGAAACGACAATCAGGACGCTGGTGTGGCCCGACGGCGAATCTATTTCGTCTCCGATGTGCATGCGTCGGAGCGCTGCTGGCTTAAGTTCCTCGCCGCGCCCAAGTTCTACCGGGCCGACACCGTGATCGTCGGCGGCGACATCACCGGCAAGTTCGTCGTCCCGATCATCGCCCAGCCAGGCGGCTCCTGGACCGTGCAGAACTTTCTCGGCCGCCAATGGCGCCTCACCACCCGCGACGAGCTCACCAGGCTCAACGCCCAGATCGCCGACACCGGCCAGTATGCCTTCGAGACCACCCCCGACGAGTACCGGCAATACGAGGGCAACCAGCCGAAGATCGACGAGCTCTTCCGCAAGCTCGCCATGGAGCGGGTACGAAGCTGGGTCGACATGGCCGAGGACAGGCTCGACGGAGCCGGGATCACCGTCATGATCAGCGGCGGCAACGACGACTTCTACGAGGTCGATGAGGCGCTCGCCGCATCCAGCCTCATCAAGAACCCGGACGGCACGGTCCTCGACCTCGCCGACGGATTCCAGATCATGGGGATCGGCTACGGCAACCCGACGCCGTGGAACTGCCCGCGCGACATCCCCGAAGACGAGCTCGCCGCGAAGATCGCCGCCGTCGCGGACACCGTCGAGCGGCCGGACCGGGCCATCTTCAACTTGCACGTCCCGCCGTACGGCAGCGGCCTGGACTTCGCGCCCGAGTTAGACAGCGAGCTGCGGATGGTGATGTCAGGCGCCGGGCCGCAGCTGATCCCCGTCGGCAGCACCGCCGTGCGCGACGCGATCATGCGCTACCAGCCGATGCTCGGGCTGCACGGGCACATTCACGAGTCCCGCGGCGTCCGCAAGCTCGGCCGGTCCACGGTGGCCAACCCCGGAAGCGAGTACGGCGAGGGCGTACTCGACGGCGTCCTGATCGACCTCGACCCGCGCAAGCGGAATCACCGACGTCCAGCTGACCTCCGGGTGAAGGCCAACGAAAGGAACCACTGATGGATTCGACCGAGCCGCGGGTGGTCGGGTGTCTCCGGGGTCTTCACCCGGGCGAGCTCCGGCTTAGTCCGGCAGGTGTCCACCAGCGACACCATCTACTACGGCGCGATGGCGATCACGATCGCCTACATGGTCTTCATCGTGACCGCCTGGCCGTCCTATCCGGGCTCATCGATGGAACTGGCCACCCTGCTGGTCGTGATCGGCGGCTGCCTGCTCGGCGTCGTCTACGCGCTGTTCGCCTCGGTCTACCCGCGGTCCGGGGGCGAATACGTCTTCCTCTCCCGGGTCGTGCACCCCAGTCGTCGGGTTCGTGATCAGCTTCATCCAGGCGTTCTGGTACGCCTTCTACTTCGGCCTGAACGGGGCGTTCTTCGCGATCTACGGACTCGCGCCGCTGTTCACCGTCCTCGGCCTGCAGTGGCACAACTCCGGGCTGACCAGCGCCGGAACCTGGTTCGCCAGCCATAACGGGATCTTCATCACCGGCTCGGTGATGGTCTTGTTCATCGGCTACATGGTCTACCGCGGCATGCGCGGCTTCTTCCGGCTGCAGCGCTGGGCCGGCCTGTTCGCGCTCGGCAGCGTACTGCTGACGATCATCATCATGGCCCTGGGCAGCACCGGCGCGCTGCACTTCGCCAGCCAGTTCAACGCGGTCGCCGGGTCCGGCGCCTACGCCGCGGTGGCGAAGGCCGCGCGAACCCCGCGTTCAGCACGGTGGCCACGTTCAACTTCATGGTCTGGCCGGCCTTCTCGATCCTGTTCTCGGTCAACATGGTGTCGTTCAGCGGCGAGGTGAAGAACGTCCGCCGCGGCCCGCTGATCGGCATCGTCGGGTCGATGATCGTCACCGGCGTGCTGATGATCGCGTTGATGTTCCTCGGGCAGGACGCATTCGGGACCCGGTTCCTGCAGGCCGCGCCCACCGCCACGAAGATCCCGGTGCCGCCGTACCTGAACGTGTTCGCCTCGATCCTCGGCCACAACGGCTTCCTGACCATCCTGATGAGCCTGTGGATCATCTTCGTGATCCCGTTCGCGCTGGGCAGCAACGTGATCTACTCATCCCGCGCGATGCTCGCCTGGGGCCTGGACGGTGTCGCGCCCGGGCCGTTCTCCAACGTCTCGGAACGCAGGCACACGCCGGTCTTCGCCATCATCACGCTGGTCGTGCTGGCCGAGATCGCCCTGGCGATCTTCACCTACACCACGTGGGTGGTGATCCTGTCCGGGTTCCTCGGCTTCGCGATCGCCTTCCTGGTGGTCGCGATCACGGGCGTGATCTTCCCGTTCACCCACTCCGGCACCCTGGAGCGGTCGCCCGCCAACATCAGGGTCGCGGGCATACCGCTGATGACCATCTGCGGCGTGCTCGCCATCCCGTTCATCGCGTTCATCGCCTACCGGACGGCGACCGACAAGACGCTCGGCGCGAACGCGCACATCTCGCTGATCGTCAACGGCATCCTGATCGCGGTCGGTTTCGGCTGGTTCTACGCGCTGCGGTGGTACCGGCGCGGCCACGGCGAGGACGTGGACAGGCGGTTCAAGGAGATCCCGATTGAATGACCGCGCCGCGCAGCCGCTCCTGGCGGAAGCAGATCAGCTCCTGGCTGAAGCCTCCGGGCGCGGGCTCGTGCTCCGGCTGGCGGGCTCCGCCGGCGTGCTGCGGCATTGCGAGCACTGCTCGCCGTGCCCGGCACGCTGAGCCGTGAACCGCCCCGGGACCTGGACTTCTTCGCCTACGGCAAGCAGCAGCGCGAATTGGGCCGGATGTTCACCGACCTCGGCTACCGGGCCGACCCGTCGGTGGCGCACAGCCAGGAGTACGGCATCGACCGGCTCATCTACACCGGGCAAGCGAGCGCCGCCAAGGTCGACGTGTTCCTCGACGCGCTGCGGATGTCGCACACGATCGAATTCAAGACCCGGCTTGACTGCGCCCCGCCGACCGCCCCGACCGCCGACCTGCTCCTCGCCAAGCTCCAGATCCACGAGATCACCGAAAAGGACGTGAAGGACATGGCCGCGCTGCTCGCCTCGCACCCGCTCGGCGACGGCGTCGCACGGCTCGATCGAGTCAAGCACATCGTCGCACTGACCGGCCCGCGACTGGGGGCTGTGCCACACCGCACTGGAGAATCTGGCGGTTGCCGAGAAGCTGATGGCCGGCTGGGGACCGCGGGGAACGTCACGGTGGCTGCCGCTGCGGGCATCGAGGAACTCAGGCACAGGATCGAGCTGGCGCCGAAGTCGGTGCGCTGGAAAGCCCGGGCCAGGCTGGGCACCCGGGTGCGCTGGTACGAGGACGTCGGCGACGCCGAGCCGGCAGGGCCAGGGCGACGCGGGTATCCGGAGAGGCGATGACGGCCATGCACTCCGACGATCGGGACCTGCTGCTCGAGCACATGACGTGGTATGAGGCACAGGACGCGCGGGATGAGCACCGCGTGCTGCTCATCCCGATCGGAGCGATCGAGCAGCACGGCCCGCACCTCCCGCTGGCCACCGACGCGATCGTGGCCTTCGAGCTGGCCCGCCGGGTGGCCCGGCGGCAGGGCGCCGTGGTCGCGCCCGCGATGTATTACGCGGCGCGCTCCTCCCCCCGTAGCGGTGGCGGCGGCCGCAGCTTCGCCGGATCCACCGGAGTCACCGGGCAGACGCTGATCGGCCTGGTCCGGGATGTGACGGCGGAGTTCTTCCGCACCGGGTTCCGCCGGGTCGCCTACCTCAACGGTCACTACGAGAACACCTCGCTCGTCTACGAGGCGCTGACCGAAGCCATCGAGCCGCGTCTGGGTACCTGCAAGGCGATCCTGGTGAACTGGTGGGAGCAGATCCAGCTGGCCGACATCGGCCGGATCTTCGGCGATGACTTCCCCGGGTGGGAGGCCGAGCACGCCGGGGTGGCTGAGACCTCGCTGATGGAGGAGCTGCGCCCGGAACTGGTGCGCACCGAGTTCAAGGGCGAGGGCGGCACGCTGCGGCCGGTGACCTATGACATCTTCCCGCCGCCTACCGACGTGATACCGCCGGACGGCGTCCCCGGGCGGTCCGATCCGGCCTCGCCCGAGATCGGCCGCTTTCTTGCCGGTGCGCTGACGAACCGGATCGCCGCGATCCTGGCCCGCGAGTTCCCCCGCCGCCAGCCCGCCGACCGGCCGGCTCCCGCGGCGAGCGAAGGCGTCCTGCATGGCCGCTGACCCGGTCGCCGGGACCGCCTCGGCGGAGCGGACGCCGCCGCCGGGGCCGCGCATCGGCCCGCCCGGGCGTCGGCCATCGCCGCGGCACTCACCGAATCGGTGATCAGGGAGATGACCAGGCTCGCGATCGAATACGACGCGATCAACCTGGCCCAGGGCTTCCCCGACTTCCCCGCCCCCGAAGCAGTCAAGCACGCGGCGATCGCGGCGATCGAGGCCGACATCAACCAGTACCCGATCACCTGGGGCCAGCCGTCCATCCGCCAGGCGCTCGCGCAGAAGTACCGCCGCTGGTACGGGATGGACATCGACCCAGAACGCCAGATCTGCGTGACCTGCGGCGCCACCGAGGCCATGATCGCGGCGATGACCGGTTGCGTCGACCGCGGCCAGGAAGTGATCATCTTCGAGCCGTTCTACGAGAACTACGGCGCCGATGCCGTCATCGCCGGCGCGACTCCGCGGTTCGTGACCCTCCACGAGCCCGACTGGGCTTTCGACGAGACCGAGTTGGCGGCATCGTTTAGTAACCAAACTCGCGCCATCGTGATCAATGACCCGAACAACCCGACCGGCAAAGTATTCGGCCGTGCCGAGCTGGCGGCGATCGCGCGGCTGTGCGAGAAGTACGGGGTCCTCGCGATCACCGACGAGATCTACGAGCACATCGTCTACGACGGCGCCCGCCACATTCCGCTCGCGACCATGCCGGGCATGGAGGACCGCACGATCACGATCAGCGCCCTGTCCAAGACCTACTCGGTGACCGGATGGCGGGTCGGCTGGGCCATCGCGCCGCCGGACCTCACCGACGCGATCCGCCGGGTGCACGATTTCCTCACGGTCGGCGCGCCGTCCCCGCTGCAGGAAGCGGGCGCGGTCGCGCTGCGGCTGCCGGACGCCTACTACCAGAGGCTCGCCGCCGGCTACCTCGGGCGCAGGGACCTGATGCTCGGGATCCTGGACAAGGCGGGCCTGCGGCCGAGCACGCCAGCAGGCGCCTACTACGTCATGACCGACTGCTCAGGGCTCGGCCTGGGCGACGACACGGCGGCGGCCGCCGCGCTGGTCCGCCAGGCGAGAGTGGCCGCGGTGCCGGGCTCCTCCTTCTACTTCAGGCCCGAACTGGGCCGCTCCAAGCTCCGGTTCTCGTTCAGCAAGAAGCTGGACACCCTCCATGAGGCAGGCCGGCGGCTCGCACGACTGTAGGCCGGTGCTGCCAAACCGCGCTGTCCAAAACCGCACTGTCCAAAACCGTGCTGTCCAAAACCTGTGTACGACAGGTGCAAAAAGGTCGGCTAACCTGTGGGCCGCATGGGGATAAGGCCGGAAATTCCCCGGCAGTCACGCCTGCGCAAGGCCGTTACCTGGGCAAACACAATTCACACCCTGTGCACGGGAGAAAGGTAAAACACTCCACAAGCAATTCCGGCGGCAGCGCCTAAAATAGGCATCAGGTTCCCCGCTACTTCTATACAGCCGCTGCGCCGAATGCAGGACGGCGCGCCGGATCCAGCAGCTGAACCCTGAGCGCTTCAGGGGAGAGGTGAATGCGTCATGATGTCATGCACGCCGCTTGGGGGAAACCCGGGCTGGTATTTCGCGACGTTGGATTCCACGTGTCCTGGCCGGTAATCGCCGTCGTCGCGGCGGTCATCGCGGCGGCCCTGGTCCTCGCGCGGATCGCCTGGAAAGTAAGCCGCCGCGGCAGTCGCCGCCGCACGCAGCCCCGTCCCGCCCGCGGTCGCCACCAGGGCACGCACGCCCGTCGGCTGCGACTCTGGCGCCACGGGAGTCACGGCGTTCCCGTATAACTGCTGGGCCGTCCAGGGCAGGCCGTCCAGGGCATTGAGGTCAAGCCACTGGCTGGCCCGTTCTTGCCAGGGCTCGGCGGACGAGCCGGCTAGCGCGCCACGCGGTAGCGGAGGTAGACGACGCTCGAGCTGAAAGTGCGGGTCTCGGCGAGTTCGAGATCCACCCGGCGCTCGCGCTGGGGAAAGAACGGAATGCCACCGCCGACCAGCACCGGGTAGACCCTGGCCCGGTACTCGTCGATCAGACCCAGCGCGGCCGCATCGGCGGCGAGAGTCGCGCCGCCGATCGCGATGTCGCCCTCCGCCGGCTCGGCTCGCAACCGCTCGATCTCCTCCGCCAGGCCGCCGGAGGCCAGGCGGGCATTGCCCTGCACCGCCGGCAGCGTGGTGGAGAACACCACCTTTGGGAGCGGCTTCCAGATCGCGGCCCACTTGAGCATTGAGTCGTCGAGCGATGGATCCTGGTCGGCGGTCTCCCAGTACAGCATCGTCTCGTACAGCCCTCGTCCCAGCAGGTGGACGCCGACCTCTCGGATCTCGTCGGTGACGAAGCGAAAGACCTCCTCGTCGGGCGCCGTCCAGCCGAAGTCGCCGTCCGGCCCGACGATGTAGCCGTCAAGTGAGACGCCCATCGAATAGGTCACGCTGCGCATCAGAAGTCCTCCTCGGTAACGGGTTCGACAGTACGACCGCCGGACGCCGCAGAGCTCATCGCGGCTCGCGGGACAGGCAAGCGTTGCCGGTTACGGCAACAGTAGGGGACCGTCTGCGCAGGTAAGGCCGGTTTCGGGTGCTGGCGCCAGTGCGGTTGCCTGCCGAGAAGCCCCGTCTGTGCGCAGCGCCCTACCTGCAAGCCCTGCCTGCCGCCATACCGGCAGGTCATGACGATGCGTTACGCACCGTCCTGGAGCCCCGCTCTGCCCGGCCGGCGCCGGGTCCGGCCGGTCTGCGCGCTGCCGCGGTGCCCGCGCACCCTCGGCGAGGACGTAGAAAGGAGGTTCAGGGAGATACCTATTGAATGAGTCAATTACCCTCTTAACGACCCGTATAAGCCAGCCGCGCTGGTCAAGGATGCCCGGAACGGGGGGGATAGCGTGAGCATGTCCGGCGCCACACAGCAGCCGCTCCTGGCGGAAGCCGATCGGCTCCTGGCGGAATCGTCCCGTCGCGGGCTGGTGCTCCGGCTGGCCGGCTCCGCCGGCGTGCTGCGGCATTGCGAGCACTGCCGCCGCGCCGCCGGCGCGCTGGGCCGTGAACCGCCCCGGAACCTGTTCTTCTTCGCCTACGCCGAGCAGCACCGCGAGCTCAGGCTGATGTTCGCCGACCTCGGCTACCGGGCCGGCCCATCGGAGGCGTTCAGTAAGGAGCACGGCATCGAACGGCTCAGCTATACCTGGCACGCGACAGCCGCCAGGGTCGACGTGTTCCTTGACGCGCTTCGGATGTCACACACGATCGAGTTCAAGGCCCGGCTTGACTGCGTCCCGCCCAGCGCCCCGGTCGCCGACCTGCTTCTCGCCAAGCTCCAGATCCACGAGATCACCGAGAAGGATGTCAAGGACATGGCCGCGCTGTTCGCCGCGCATCCGGTCGGCGACGGTTCGCGCGGCTCGATCGAGTCACGGCACATCGTCGCCCTGATGGCACACGACTGGGGTCTGTGCTACACCGCGCTGGAGAATCTGGCGATTGCCGAGGACCTGCTGGCCGAATGGGGCCTGGCGGGGCACGTCACGGTGGCCGCCGCCGCGGGCATCGAGGAACTAAGGGAGCGGATAGAGGTGGCGCCGAAGTCGGTGCGCTGGAAGGCCCGGGCCAGGCTGGGCACCCGGGTGCGCTGGTACGAGGACGTCAGCCACGCCGGCCAGCATGGCCAGGACGGCGCGAGCATCCGGGAGAGGTGAGGCACCGGGTCCCGGACCGCCACTTGGGCACCGCTGGCGCGCCGAGGCTGCTGGGTGGCCCTTATCGGGGCCGCCCAGCGCCCGTGGTGCTTTCAGCGGCTTTGGCGAGGCCGTGGTGCTTTCAGCGGCTTTGGCGAGGGGGCGGCGTATTCCGGGTCACCCGGGCAGCCCGCTTCTCCCGCCGATACCTGGCGAGATCGACGACGACAGCCACTCCTTCCTCAGGCCGCGGGCTCGCGCCCCCCGCGACAGGCAGGAAACGCGGGTCGTCGCGATTCTGGCGCGCGTACAGCTCCCTGGCCGCCATCGCCAGCAGGTACGGCACCAGGACCGGCCACCTGCGCAGCACCCATGCTGTTCCCTTGGTAGCCAGCCGACCCAGCTGGGCCCGCTGGGTCGCCGGCTGGTTCCCGGGTTCCGGGTCAGGTGCTGGCCCGACGGGATAACCAGCAGCGGCCAGCAGGCCGTGGAAGCACCGGGCGATATGGCGCTCGCCGCGCTCGCTCGGGTGGAGCCGGTCCGCGGCCCACATCCGTTTCTCATCGGTCTCAGCAGCTCCGGCGGCGTCGACGTGCAGCGTGCCGAACTGCGCGGCTATCCCGTCCATCACGGAGTTGATGGCATCGGCCCGGCGGGCCAGCGGCGTGGCCGATGCGCCGGGTGGCCCTGTCCGGCCCGGGTCGGGCAGCCGCATCGTGAGCACTTCAGCGCCCGAGGCGCGCAGGGCGCCGACAATGTGCGCCGCCGACTCTGCGATCCGGTCCGGGTCGAAACCCGGCTGCAGCGTGTCGTTGACGCCGAACACCACGCTCGCGACATCGGGACGCAGCGCCAGCGCCCGTGGCAGCTGGTCGCGCTCGATATCTTGTGCGCAAGCGCCGTCGGCGGCGAGGATGTGCAGGTTCGGCTCCCGCAGGCCCTCGGCGAGCAGGGCCGCCCAGCCGCGCCGCGGGGCGGCGGCCTGGCCAGCAGCGCGCGCCAGGTCGCCAGCGCCCACCGTGATCGAGTCGCCGAGTGCCGCGAACGTGGTCATGACGACCCTCCCACCGGCCGCCGAGCGCACGCCGGCCCGGCGCGCTGCCGGTCGCCGGAACTGAGCCACGAATAGAAACCCATGAAGCCTCCCTGAGGCGGTACCGCATTCGATGTCAGTCAGGACAGCTATATATGTCCCATGTTCTAGTCTCGGTCAGGTTTCCCGGTTGTTACGTCGGCGGCAACAGACCCGCGGCCGCGGCGCCTGGTATTAACTCCTTGTTTCAGGCTATCCCCGGCCGCTCCCCCGCCGTGCGATCCGCACTCCTCCACGTTCGCTGACGGATGCTTCTAACCGGACTCGCCACCATGGCATCGAGGGGAACAGCTGATGACATATGTCAGCTAAACGCCAGGTCAAGCCGCCAGCAGGCAGTCAAGGCAGTCGCGCCGCCGCTGATCACCGGTGCCGCACGGCGGCATCAGCTCCCCGGCTCGACGACGGCCGCTCCCCGGCTCGACGACGGCCGTCTGGCATGCAGCGGGCTCGCGGCCGCGCGCCCGGATGCTGTTGCCGGGAAGGCGCCTTAGGACAGGCCCGGCCCGGAGAATACGGCATCTGCCCGATGCTCAGCACCAGGCCTTACGGCGAGTCTCGATGAAGCGGGCCGATAGCACGGTCCCGCATCGAGGAGGACTGATGCACCCGTACATCTCGCAGGCCCTGGCCGCAGAACGGGCTCGGGACCTGCAGAACGAGGCCAGCGCGGCGCGGCTGGCACGACAGGCACGGCGTAGCCGGCGAGCGGCACCTGTCGCGCCGCGAGCCGGTGCCGGAACCGGTGCCGGCGGGCGGCTATCGCATCCGGACAACGATCCGCCCGTCAGCTATGCAGAGTTCTTCGCCCGGACCCACGGGCCGCTGGTGCGCGAGCCCTCGGCAGCTGAGCGGGCTCATGGGCACGCCGTGCGCTGATCGCATCCCGGGCGGGCGTGGGCGCGATGGCCTACCTGCCCGGCCGGCTCCGGCCAGCGAAGACCGGGCGGGTTTCGCCAGCAGGCCTCGGTCTCCCGCCGGCTCCCCGCGGAACGCCGTGGCAGCACTTCTCCATGACGAGCGCATAACCGAGAACTCCCAGATACGAGGCGAAATCCAGGAAGGCAAGGACCGGCCGGCCTGCCGATATTACGGTGGTCAGCGCTGGGGGGCAATGCACGCGGCCACGGGCTCGCGTGCTTAAGGAGGCGACCTAACATGTCACGTGGTAATAGGCTCATTTTAGCATTGCTCGGGTTGTGCCTTTTCTCAAGCTTAGCGTGCTCAGCAGCCGCAGCCTCCTCCGGACGTCAGATAGTGACGATCAGCGTGAACCGCCGCACAGCGCACCCGGCAGCGGTACCTTACGGAATAATCACTGCCTATGACCGGAAGGTGCTCGCACTGCACCCCGTGTTGTACCTGACGCTTGCACATCCATCAGCTGGGGTCTACCAGGACCTGTCTAAGGGCGGCGGTAACGGTGCTTATATGCCAGAGAATAAGCCGCCGTCCCCGGCGCGGCTCCCGAATGGCGCTCTCGCCAGCCAGTTCAACGGGCACGGCCAGTATGTACAAGTCAGCTCGTCAAGCCGGCTCTCGCTCACGCATACCGGCCGCCTGACGGTGGAGGCCTGGATACGGCCGGCCACGCTGCAGTTTCCCCTCGAGGAAGGCCATGGCTACGCCAACATCCTCGGCAAAGGCGAGCCGGACAGGTATGAGTACGCGTTGCGGATGTATTCAGCGAGAAATCGCGAGGTCCCGGCGCGGCCGAGCCGGGTATCTGCATACGTGTTCAGTCGCTGGGGGGGCTGGGGCTCAGGTGCCTATTTTCAAGATCACGTCAGCATCGGAGGCTGGCTGATGGTGGCGTTCGTGGTGAGCGATCGGCCGACACCTTCATGGCCCAACGGGTACATCGAGATATACAAGAACGGGCAGCTTCGACAGCGTATCAGCCTGGCCCAGTATCACGTTCGCCCCACCGCGACCAGTGCCCCGTTCCGGATAGCAACACTGAGCATGAGTTCGTTTTTCGACGGAGCTATCGGTGACGTCGCGGTTTATGACTATCCAGTTCCTGGCTCGCAGATAGCTATTACCTACGACGCGATGTTCACGAGTACCGGATAAGGAGGCGCCAGCCTCGAGCTGGCTGGCCGTTACTGCTCGCGATCGCGGCGCAGCCGCTCGAGGACGTCGCCGGGACTGTCGGCGGTGACCCGGATCATCGCCCGCACCGCGTCCGCCAGGGCGACGCGCGGGACGTCGAGCGTGACCGCGGCTTCGTCGGCCAGCCGGGTGAGCTGCCGGTAGAGCTCCGGGCTAAGGTCGAGGGTCACCCTGACCGGCTTCGACCGGATCGCAGTCCGGCCGGCCGGGAGCGCATCGGCTTCGGTGCGCCTGGCCGCGGCGGCCGCCATCTGCGCTTTCCGCTGCTCCCGCTGCGCGCGCGGCGTGGTCATCTCCGCACCGAGCAGAGCGGCGCGCATCGCTCGATGAGATCATGGGCGACGTTGCGCCACACCTCGCGGCCGGTGACGGGAATCGGCATGCCGAAGCTCTGCGCGTAGACCTCCAGCCGCGGCACGGCCGTCCTCAGCACGTCATAGCCAAGGCCCTCAAGTGCCTCCCGGGCGTCGGCAGTCGAGTTCGCGCGAGCGACGTACCGGTTGAGCAGGATGGCCGAACGAGCGCCCCGGTCCCGGAATGCCTCCACCTCCCGGATCTCGTCCCGCACCGGCGAGGTGCGGTTGATCTCGATCGGGCTCGGCGCGCACGGGATCAGGATCTCGTCGGCGTACCGAAGCGCCGAGCGGGCAATGCCAGCATGATCCTCCAGCTGCGGCGCGTCGATGATCACCACGTCGTCAGAGTCGGCGATCTCGGGTAGCCGGCGGTGCAGTTCGCGGGACGGCAAGGCCACGATCCGGAACGGGAACGCTGCCTGCGGCGGCAGTCCCGGGTACATGGCAGCGAGATCGGACCATTCCAGAGCGCTGCCCGACGGGTCGGCGTCCACTAGCAGCACGCTATTGCCAGCCTGCGCGAAAATGTGCGCCAGCCAGACCGCAGATGTGGTCTTGCCGGTGCCCGGCTTGAGGTTGGCCAACGCGAGGCGGATCCCCGTCATCCAGGCAGTATTGCAGCGTGTGACGCAATGCGGTAGCCGATGGCGGGCATGCCGGCGGGCGGTGCTCCCCTCGGAACTGTGTGCTACCAACGTGGAGGCGGTCATGCAGTGGATACTGCACTACTCTAACAGGACAGGCCGCTGTCTTCTCTAACAGGACAGGCCGCCGACTTCGCGCGGTCGCCGCCCGCGCCACGAATCAACGTCTTGCCCTAAAAGGGGCGCGTCAAGTCACGCAATTCGTGAGCGACCTGGGCGAATGTTACGCACAGTCTGTGGACGGCGATGTGGAGTAAGGTGCAGCCGTCTCAGTCGCCGTGGACGTGATAGACGCCGCCGTGCTCGGCAAGGTATTTCTTGCCGACCGCTTCTGCCTCCTCCCGCGTCGCGTACCCGACCTTGCGGCCGATGTTCAGCGAGGCCACGTAAGAGGGGGTCCAGGTGACTCGCCACGGGCCGCCCTGTGATCCGCCAAGGCGGCGGGCGACCTCGTCGTTGACGGCGTCACGCAGGTCGACAGCCTCCTCGTCGGTGCCCGATGGCAGCTTCGCTTTCCGGTAGTAGTCGTTAGCGTCCACGGTGTTGTCGAGTTCGTCCCACGAGGAAGCGTCCGGCGGGATTTGCCCGCTGTCCTGATCCTCCCTGATCATGGCCATGATGACGTCGGCGTAGTGCTGCACGTCTTCCTTTTTAGGCATGAGCCTGCCTCCTTTGTCCTACTCCAGGAGCATGTCTCCATGCTTCGCCTGCTTGCCGGGCCGATGGCAGAGCAGTTGGGCCCCGCGCCAGTGGACCTCGGTCACCCAGTTCCTCCTAGCCCTGAATGCGGGCGCCGACGTGGCTGGCCTGCAGCGCCTGGGCCCGGGCCTGCCGATGGCGGCAGGACAGGATCACCGCCAGCGGCCAGAGGGCCTGCGCCGCGCCGAGGACCCGCTCCGCCAGGCCCACGAACGGGCCGCCGGAGACGAGTTCGGCGGCGAACCACACGAGCAGGCCGAACAGCATCACGACAGCGCCGGCCGCAACGCCCGGCCGCAGTCCCCACGGCACCGAGCGCCCGCGCTTGCAGCCACCGGCCGGCCACACCGTCAGGGCGATGAAACCGACCGCCGCCCATAGCCCGTGCGTCAGCGAGCCGCCGCCCCGATCAGGGCTGGCCGCGACCAGCAGGCCCGCGATCCCGCCTGCGACCAGGATCACCCGGCCGGGCGAGGCGGCCGGCTTCAGCGCCAGCCCGATCATGACATCGCAGGCACCCACGACCACGAACACGAGCGTCATCACCCACCGGTCGGCGGCACCCACCGCCGCGAGAGAGCTGACGGTACTGGTTACCGAGTTGAAGGAGCCCGGCTGCAGCCAGGCAGCAAGCGTCCACCCGCCGACCAGCAGCACCGGGGCCGCCGCCGACGAGACCACGCCCCACCACGGCACGTCCCGCATGACACCACCGTAGAACGAACGACGCAGCGACCCCGGACCCCGGCCGCAAGACACGCCATGCCGGCCCGGGTCGCGCTGGCGGGCGCGTGCTGCCGCACCTAACGCGGCCGGTACTTGTTGCCACGGATCGTGTTCGCAATCCCCTTGTCAACGAGCGCCAGGCCCGTGTTCGGCAGCGACCGGCCGATCCTGTTAAGCCCGATGTAGTTATGAACCACGCGGTTGTCGTGGCTCCCGGCTCGCAGCGTCACGCCGTTTCCGGTGTTACCACTGATCAGATTTAACGCCTTCGCGCGGCCAGCCCCGATGGAGTTGCGGTACGCCGTCCCGGCGATGAGGACCCCGCCGTGCCGGTTGCCCAGCGCACCCAGGCCGAAGATCTTCGTCCCGATGAAACTGCCGAAGACCAGGTTGCCATGAGCCCGGCCCGCTATGGCCAGGCCGTAGCCCTTGTTTCCGGAGAAGGTATTCTGCGGGATCACTGACCGCCGCGTGCCGCCGATGACGTTGTGATGGGCGGCACCGTCGATCAGGACGCCGTCGCCGCCGTTGGGCAGCGCGGCGCTGCCGCTGGTCGTCAGGCCGGCGATGTCGGGGTCGATCGTCACCCCCCGGGCATTGCCCGCCAGCTCGATCCCGTTGCCCCGGTTCCCTGAGAACACGTTGGTCCGGGCCAGGTTGCCGCCGCCGGTCGACGTGATGAGCAGCCCGTCGCGGCCGTTGGGCGCGGCGCCCTTGAACGCCAGCAGGCCGCCGAAGGTGTTGAACGTGATGAACCCCGTCGCCCGGCCGGCCACCTCGATGCCGTTGCTGCCGTTGCCCGCGGCGACGTTCCCCAGCGGAATCACCCCTCCGACGTGTGTGTTCGCCGAAGATCCGTCCACCCGGATGCCATCAAGCCGGTTACGCACGATGGCAGTGTTGTTGGCGCCGATGCCGAAGAAGTTGCCCTGGACAAGGACCTTGTCGGAGTCGGTGACGCGCAGGCCGTTCTGCCCGTTGCCGGACAGGACGTTGTAGTACACGAACGGGTTATTGACGAACTTGCAGCCTGTCAGCGAGTTGTCGCCGCCCGCTTGATCCATACGCCGTCGCCTGCGTTGCCGATCGCGGCATCCCCGTGGGCCGTCGTCCCGACGAAGTTGCCGTTCAGCATGTTGTCGCGCGAGCCGGAGTCGATCAGCACGCCGTTCCTGGCGTTGCCCGATATCAGGTTGCCCAGCGGGGGGACGACGAAGACCGGGGACACGGTGCCCTTGCTTCCGGTCGGGTTGTTCGTCTCGCCCGTGGCGGTGTCGGTGAATTCGGTACCGCCGATCTCGTTGCCGTCCGACCGCCGGGTGATCGTTATACCGTCCCCGCCGTTCGCGATGCGCGAGTTGCCTGCCGCGTTCGTCCCGATACGGTTGGCTACCACGGTATTGCCCGACGATCCGGCCAGCACGATGCCGCTTCCGGAATTTCCGGAGATCACGTTCGCGACAGCGCCCGATGCACCTGAGTGGTTCAGCCCGATGAAGTTCTTCCGGGACTTCGCCGACACGTAGACCCCGTCGCCGTGGTTGCCGGCTGCCCTACCGCGCAGGTCCAGGCCGATGTAGTCATCGTTGAGCGTGATGGACCCGGCGTTCAGCCGCACCCCGTCGCCGCTGGCGTTGTCGACGGCGACGCCGAGGAGCTGCGAACCGCGCGAGCCTGCCGCGAAATGCAGGCCGGCGCGGGCGTGGCAGTCAATTTCAAGTACCGGCGGCCCGCCGCTGACATGGCCGGGCGCCGACGTCGCGTTAATTGTCACTTTTCTTGAGATAGCAGGCAGCCGGCTGGCGAGGGTGACAGTCCCGGCCACAGCGAATTTAATGAGCGTGGAGATTCCCGGCGGTCTCGTGTCAGCAACCTTAATCGCCGCCCGCAGCGAACCCGCGCCGGAGTCTGCGCGATTCGTCACCACGATGGTCCGCGAGTAAGCGCGGGTGCGGCCGGCAGCCGTCGCCGCCCGGACCGTCACCGCCGCCTGGACCGCCCCTTCCGCCCGGGCTGTCGTTGCGGCGCTGGCCTGGCCAGCGGCGGCTGGCGCGCAGGCGGTCACGCAAGCGGCGGCGCCGATTCGGCACATGATTCGCCGCACGGAATTACCCCGGGTGGACAATGCCCGGTGCGGTAATCTCGGATACGCGGTGAAGGCGAACATTGTTAGCCTGCTTCCATAGCTGACGGAATGACCGAGGTGTCCCCCGCTTAGGCCATGCGGAATCTGTTGGGCGAAGATAACACGCGCTCATTCATTTAGCGCATAACTGCCGGGCTGATTCTCGGGCTATTCGCCAGCCGCTGCTGTAGCCCGCCGGACAGCAGGCCGGGCAGCTGCCGGCTGTCTTCTTGCCGGCGGACGCAGCTGCCCGGCCGTCTTCTTGCCGGCGGACGCAGCTGCCCGGCTGTCTTCCTGCCGGGGGACGCAGCTGCCCGGCTGTCTTCTTGCCGGCGGAGGCAGCTGCCCGGCCGTCTTCTTGCCGGGGGACAGTGTCGGCGGCCGGGGTTAGTGTGAACAGGTGCTCGAATCGTTCCATCCCGCGGTCGCGGCCTGGTTCGCCCGGCGGTTCCCGGACGGCCCGACCGCGCCGCAGGCGCGGGGCTGGGCGGAGATCGCGGCGGGCCGGCACACGCTGATCGCCGCGCCGACAGGTTCCGGGAAGACGCTGGCCGCGTTCCTGGTGTGCATCGACCGGATGTAC
Source organism: uncultured Actinomycetes bacterium (assembly GCA_963774825.1). Taxonomy (GTDB): domain Bacteria; phylum Actinomycetota; class Actinomycetes; order Streptosporangiales; family Streptosporangiaceae; genus DATBGO01. Next base: position 147,418 of record CAVZGW010000016.1, read on the forward strand.
CGCGCGCCCGAGACGGCGTCCGAGCCGGGCGCGGATCCGGCCGCCGGCCCGCACGTGATCTACGTGTCGCCGCTGAAAGCGCTGGCCGTCGACATCTGGCAGAATCTGGAGCGGCCGCTGCGCGAGATCGCCGAGACCGCAGCTGACCTGGGGCTGAGCGCGCCGGACATCCGGGTCGCCGTGCGGACCGGTGACACGGCCGCGGCGGAGCGAGCCGCGATGCTGAAGCGGCCGCCGGATTTCCTGATCACCACCCCGGAGTCGCTGTACCTGCTGGTCACCTCGGAGCGGGCCCGGGCGATGCTGGCGCCGGCCGCCACGGTGATCGTCGATGAGATCCATGCGGTCGCGGGGAACAAACGCGGTTCACACCTGGCGCTGACGCTGGAGCGGCTTGAGCACCTCACTGCATGGCCGGTGCAGCGGATCGGGCTGTCAGCAACCCAGCAGCCCATCCAGACGGTCGCCCGGCTGCTGGTCGGCGCGGGCCCGGACCGCTCGGCGGCGGACGGCTCGCCGCGCTGCGCGATCGTGGATACCGGGCACCGCCGCGACCTCGACCTGGCCCTCGAACTGCCCGACGACGAGCTCGGCGCGGTCGCCTCGGCCGAGCAGATGGCCGGCATCCTGGACATGATCGCCGGGCACGTCGTCGAGCACCGGACCACGCTGGTGTTCGTCAACACCCGGCGGCTGGCCGAGCGGGTCGCGCATCAGCTGGGCGAGCGGCTTGGCGAGGACCAGGTCGCCGCGCATCACGGCAGCCTGTCGAGAGACCGGCGGCAGCGGGTGGAGTCCCGGCTGCGGTCGGGCGACCTGCGGGCGCTGGTGGCGACCGCGTCGCTGGAGCTCGGCATCGACATCGGGCCGGTCGAGCTGGTCTGCCAGATCGGCTCGCCGCGCAGTTTCGCCACGCTGCTGCAGCGAGTCGGCCGGTCCAACCACAGCCGCGGCGGGATCCCGTCCGGGCGGCTGTACCCGACAACCCGCGATGAGCTGGTCGAATGCGCCGCGCTGCTGCGCGGGGCGCGGTCCGGGCGGCTTGACGCGCTGCAGGTCCCGGCCGGCCCGCTGGACATCCTCGCCCAGCAGATGGTCGCTGAGTGCGCGGCCGCTGAATGGGCGCAAGACGATCTGCTGACGCTCTTCCGCCGGGCGGCCCCCTTCGCGGAGCTGACCGCCGCCGATTTCGCCGAGGTCGCCGAGCTGGTTTCCGAGGGGATTTCAACAGGTCGCGGGCGCCGGGCCGCGTACCTGCATCGTGATCAGGTCGGCGGGCGGCTGCGAGGGCGCCGCGGTGCCCGGCTCGCCGCGCTCACCTCTGGCGGGGCGATCCCGGAGCTGGGGGACTTCCGGGTGCTGGCCGAGCCGGACGGGACCCTGGTCGGCACCGTCAACGAGGACTGGGCGATCGAGTCGATGGCCGGGGACGTGTTCCTGCTCGGCACCACGTCCTGGCGGATCCGGCGGGTGGAGCCGGGCATCGTCCGGGTCGAGGACGCCCGTGGCGCGCCGCCGTCGGTGCCGTTCTGGCTCGGCGAGGCGCCCGGCCGCACGCATGAGCTGTCGGAGGAGGTCTGCGCCGTCCGCAAGGCCGTCGCGCAGCGGCTGGCCGACGGGCGGCGAGCCGAGGCGACCGCCTGGCTGGAGGCCGAATGCGGCCTCGGCGCCGATGCCGCGCAGACGATCGTCGCTTACCTGACGGTGGCGCTGGCGCAGCTCGGCGTGCTGCCGGACATGGGCACGATCGTGCTGGAACGGTTCTTCGACGACGCCGGGGGCATGCAGCTGGTCGGGCATGCCCCGTTCGGCGCCCGGCTGAACCGGGCGCTGGGGCTGGCGCTGCGCAAGAGATTCTGCGTCACCTTCGATTTCGAGCTGCAGGCAGCCGCCAGCGACGACGCGATCTTGCTGTCGCTCGGGCCGCAGCACAGCTTCCCCCTGGAGCGGGTGCCGAAGTTCCTGGTCTCGCGGACCGTCGAAGATGTCGTCCGCCAGGCGGTGCTCACCTCGCCGATGTTCGCCGCCCGGTGGCGGTGGAATCTGAACCGGTCGCTGGCCGTGCTGCGGATGCGCGGCGGGAAGAAGAACCCGCCTGCGATCCAGCGGATGGAGGCCGACGACATCATGGCGGCCGTGTTCCCGACGCTGGCCGCGTGCCAGGAAAATGTGGCTCCGGGCCCGCTGGAGATCCCCGACCACCCGATCGTCCGCCAGACGCTGGACGATTGCCTACGCGAGGCGATGGACATCGACGGCCTCAAGGACCTGCTCGGAGAGATCGAATCCGGCCGGGTCAGCGTGGTGGCGCGGGACACCACCGAGCCGTCGGTCCTGGCCCACGAGATCCTCAACGGGCGGCCGTTCACCTTCCTCGACGACGCCCCGCTGGAAGAGCGCCGCAGCCGCGCGGTCCAGTTGCGCCGCGGCCTGCCGGTCGAGGCTCATGAGCTCGGCAAGCTCGACCCGGACGCGATCGAGCAGGTAGCGGCACAGGTGCGCCCCGACCCGCGGGACGCCGACGAGCTGCACGACCTGCTGATGACCGTGGTCGCGCACCGTCCCGTGCCGGACTGGCAGCCGATGATGGACACGCTGGTCGCTAGCCGCCGGGCGGTCACCGTCCGCGCAGCGGATGGCGAACTGTGGGCGGCGGTGGAACGACGGCCCGCCGTGGAGGTGCTCTTCCCCGACGCCGGGATCGTGCCCGACCACCCGTGCCCGGTCCCGGGCGGCCCGCCTGACGAGGACACCGCGGCCGCCGACCTGCTTCGCGGTCACCTCGAATGCCGCGGCCCGGCCAGCATCGCGGACCTGAGCGAGGCGACCGGCCTACCGGAGGCGATCGTGGTGCGCGGGCTGGCCCGGCTGGAAGCCGAGGGCTTCGCGATCCGCGGCGAGTTCACCGGACGTGGCGCCGGGGAGTTCTGCGCCCGTCGGCTGCTGGCCAGGATCCACGTCTACACCCGGCAGCGGCTGCGGCGCGAGATCGAACCGGTGAGTGCCCGGGACTTCATGCGGTTCCTGCTGCGCTGGCAGCATGTCGCCGCCGGCACCCGCCGCGAGGGCCGGTTCGGGGTGCTTGCAGTCATCGAGCAGCTACAGGGCTTCGAGCTGGCGGCGGGCGTCTGGGAGAGCGCGGTGCTGGCTGGCCGGGTGGACGGTTACCGGCGGGAATGGCTCGATGAGCTCTGCCTGTCCGGGCAGGTCGCCTGGGGCCGGCTCACCGTCCGCGACCCCCAGGCCGATCCCAGCGACTCCAGCCGGGGCCGCGACGACCAGGTGGATCCGGGCAATGCGTTGCTCGATGGCCGGCCTGGAACGGCCGCGCGTCGCAGCGGACTGACCCCGTCCCGCGCCACTCCGATCACCCTGACCATCCGCGACGATCTGCCCTGGCTGCTCGCTGCGGCCCGCGGTGACCTTCAGCCGGCCGAACCGGGCCCGGGCCGGACCCGCGACATTCTCGACGCGCTCGCCCGGCGCGGTGCCCTGTTCCGGCCCGACCTCGCCGCGGTCAGCGGCCGCCTGCCCTACGAGGTCGAAGAGGCTCTGTGGGACGGCGTGGCCCGCGGGCTGGTCACCGCGGACGGTTTCCGTGCGGTGCGATCGCTGCTGCGCCGCGGCGGCCGCGCCAGTGCCGTTGGCCGGCGCGGGCTGCGCCAGGGCCTGCGCGGCTCGGGCGGCCCGGGCGGAAGTTCCGGCGGCTCGGCCGGGCGGTGGTCGCTGCTCCCCGCCCCCGCCGCCGTGCCCGACCGCGACGAGCTGGCCGAGGCGATCGCCGAGCAGCTCGTGGCCCGCTGGGGCGTGATCTTCAGGGACCTGGCCGCCCGCGAGCACCTCGCCGTCCCCTGGCGCGAGATCCTCTGGGCACTGCGCCGGATGGAAGCCCGCGGGACGATCCGCGGCGGCCGGTTCGTCACCGGGTTCAGCGGCGAGCAGTTCGCGCACCCCGACGCCTTGGACGTGCTCCGCACCGTCCGCAAGCAGCCCCGCACCGGCGAGACCGTCACCATCTCCGCGGCCGACCCGCTCAACCTCACCGGCGTCGTGCTCCCCGGCCCGCGCATCCCCGCCATCGGCGCCAACACCGTCACCTACCTAGACGGCGCCATCCCGCCCGCCGCCACTGCCGAGCCCGTCAGCGAACCTGCCTGACCGGCCACGGACGCTTTATGATTCGGGCTTAGCCGAATCGAATTCCCCGCGCCGTACGCCCGCCAGAAAGGCGGCCCACTCCGAGTGCGTAAACGACAGGACAGGCCCCGCCGGTTCCTTTGAGTGGCGCAGCAGTATTGACTCGTCAGCGAAGGCAACCTCAACGCAATTAGTACCGCCGGACGCCATGCTTTTCCGCCATACAATACGGCCCCGGTCCGGGTCGGCCACGCTTCCTCCTCCGTTGGGGCAGCCGGGCTCTCCGGTCAGGAGAGCCAATGGCAGCCACACGTGACACCGCCGCCACGCTAGCCGTCGCGACGGCTGGGCACGGCGGGGCGTGATCCGAGCATCGGGTGGCGGAGAGATACATGCGAACAACACAAGACCGCGCTGGGCATGCGACTGTACCACCCCCCACGCAGGACCAGTGGAAAAGCTAGTGTAGGCGCTTTTGGGCGATTTGACCACCGCGCAGCCCCGGTCGCCGCCGTCGGCGAACCCTCACTACTGCCTATGGGACCGGAGAATCCGGGTCCTGTGCCGCCCGGTCATGTCATCTCGTCTGCCATTTTGGCAAGGTAGGTCAGCGAGCCCTCGGGCCCGAGCGACATCGTGCGTAGCTGCTCAAAGGTCTCCCGGTAAGCCAGAATCTCCTCCTCCTCCGGGTCGTCTCGGCTGATCAAGTCACCGAGGGCGCTTTCCAGATACAGCACGTCATCATCAGCCGCATCAGGAAACTCAAGAACCACGAAAGGCCCTTTTATCCCAGGGTGAACACCCGCGCTGAAAGGCACTACCTCAATCGTCACGTTCGGACTGTCTGCTAGCTCAATTAGCCTGCGGACCTGACGGCGCATGGCGGCCTTGCCCCCGACGAGGCGGCGGACCACCGCCTCGTCCAGGATGAAGAACAGCAGCGGAGGATCGGCTCGGTCCAGCAGTTCCTGGCGCCGCATCCGGAGCTCGACCAGAGCGTCCACTCGTTCCGCTGGGTATCGCTCCTCGAGCTGCCGGATGACAGCGCGGGCGTATTCCTCCGTCTGCAGGAGACCCGGAACGAGCAGGGGCTCGAAGTTTCTGCTAATGACTGCGGCACTCTCGTATCCGATCAATTGCAGAAGCCCCTTTGGCGCGACGTCCCGGTACCCGCTCCACCACGAACGCTCCCTCGCTGCCCGAGCAAGCATGACAAGCTCGTCTGTCCGGCCCTCATCGACGAGCTTGTAATGGCGAAGAAGCGATTTCAGGTCGTTGGTCGAGATGCCGACCGAGCCCGCCTCGATCCGGATGACCTTCGACAGTGACCAGTCCATCGCGGCAGCCACTTGCTCCTGCGTTAATCCCGCCTCTTGGCGCGCCTTGCGGAGCTCAGCGCGGAGTCGTCGACGCTGGACCACCGGGCTCGGACCGTCACTGTCTCCCACACCCATCCCCCTTCAGTACTGACGAGCCACGCTTCCGCAAGCTGCTAGGAGGCACATAGACAGGTTGCATATCACTGTGCGCAGATAGCCTAGGGCCGCTTCAGGCTCCTCGCCAGTTCTTGAACTATCCCACGGCGGCCGCGGCCGGGATCCGGCCTAACTCGATCGTTCGTGATCCTGGCTGGGTGCCGTGACGCCGCGGTTTGAACGCTGAACCACCGGGCTCGGACCGCCGGTGTGGTGCCTCATGGATGTCGCGCTCGCCGCGGCACCCCCGCCGCGACCGGACGCTTGCTGATAGACGCAAGACGATAGCTAGCTTTCTGACAGGTGGCTAAGTGCATACTTCCTAAACGAGTCGAGCATAGTGCATACTGGCATTGAGCCTCCTGGACCTAGGACGGTGCCTGTGCTGATACTGATCTTCCTTGTGGGTGCTCTTCTGGGCGTGCTGGTAGGTGGCATGTTCTGCGTCCGCTACCTTCGCCGCGAGCTTGCGGCCGACATCGGTCCGAGACTCCGGCGGATGCAGCTCCAGCTCGACAACCTGGAGGCCGCGGTCAATCTCGCCGTGGTGACGCGATACGCGGAGCTGAGCGAACGGCTCCCGCATGACCCAGTGCCCGTGCCTCCCAGATCTCCTGTCCCCTGAGGCCTAGCTCGGCATCGGAGTTCATGCGGCCTCGGCGAGGATCGCGCGCAGGTCGCTTTCGGTGAGGACGACGGGGTTGCCCTGGGTGCTGCTTGCCTTCATCGCGGCGGCGGTGAGGTCACCGAAGTCCTCCGGCCGCAGGCCGAACTCGCGCAGCCGGGGAATTCGCAGCTGGTTGACCGTCTGCCGGATCCAGGCGATGCCATCCTCGATCGCGGCGCCGGGGTCGCCGGTGAGCAGTCGCGCGGCTTCGGCGTACCGGGCTAGCGCCGGGCTGGCCGGCTGCGCGGACCGAAGGGCGCGCACGTTCGCCTCGGCAACCGGTGCGAGCAGTGCGGCGCAGGCGGCGCCGTGCGGGACGTCGGCGGCCCCGCCGACGACGCTGGCGAGCCCATGGACCGCGCCGAGTTTCGCGTTGGCCAGGGCCATCCCGCCCAGCAGGCTGCACAGGGCCATGTCGGTGCGCGCCTGGACGTCCGTGCCGTCGGCGTGGGCCCGGCGCAGCCCGGTCCCCGCGTAGCGCAGTCCGGCTGCCGCGAGGCAGTCCGTCAGGGCGTTCGCCCGGACCGAGACGAACGGCTCCAGGCACTGGGCCAGCGCGTCGACCCCGCTGGCAGCGGTGACCGGCGCCGGGCAGCTGAGGGTGAGCAGCGGGTCGACGATCGCGACCCTCGGGATCATCAGGGCGCTGCGCAGGCTCGCCTTGACCCGGTGCTCCGGCGAGGCGAGTACCGCGTTGGCGGTTACTTCCGCTCCCGTGCCGGCCGTGGTGGGCACCGCGACCAGCGGGACGGCGGCCCTGGTGATCTTCCGGCCGGAGCCGATGACCTCCAGGTAGTCCAGCGGATCCCCGCCGTTGCCGAGCAGCATGGCCACCGCCTTGGCCAGGTCGATGACGCTGCCGCCGCCGATCGCGGCGACGACGTCGGCACCGTGCTCGCGGGCCGTCTCGGCCGCCGTCCGCGCCGACTCGGTCGTCGGCTCGCCGTCCACCGTGACAACCGCGGCGGGCAGCCGCAGCTCCGCCAGCAGCCCGGCGTGGCTGCCGGGGCGCGAGCCCGTGCAGATCAGGGCCCGCGACCCGAGCCCGGCCAGCACGGACGGGAACTCGGCGGCCCGGCCGGGCCCTACGATGATCCGGGCGGCCGTGGCGAACTCGAACGACATCCCGGTCACTGCGGTCAGCTCGCCCATTCGCGGGGCCCGGGCGGGAAGACGACAGAGAATTTCGTCGACGCCCGCGGCTGCGCCATCATCTCCGCGACCGTGTCGCGCCAGGTCGCATAGTGCAGGGTCGCCTTGTGCGCCGCCGCCGCGTCGGCGTCACCGTAGACCTCTGTCAAGACCACGTGCGAAGGATCGGCGTCGTCCTGGATGACATCGAAACGCAGCACGCCGGGCTCGGCCAGCGACGCTCGCGCGTTGACAACCGTCGCGGCCAGGAAGTCCTCGGCCCGCTCCGGCCGGATGTGCACATGTACGTGTACGACAAGCATGCGCCCATCTTGCTACACCTTGTCGCCCGCCTGGGCTGCCGCGTCATCCCATTGCCGGGCCGAACCGGCCGTCGGGCAGAGCAACATCGTGGCATCGCCGCTAGCGATCCTTGGTCGCTAGCTTCTGGAGGTTTGTGTCAAGTTTTCACGCGGCCTGGCTGAGGCGGGCGCGGGTTATGTAGGTACTGACGTGCTGGTCGATGGCGCGCAGGGCGGCGCGGAGTTCGGGCGGGGCCTGGGGCTGGTCGGCGGCCAGCAGCGGGCGCAGGAGCCGGTTGTGCAGCTTGGTGTAGAAGACCGCGACCTTGATCCCGTCGGGGGTCAGGACGTAGCGGTTGGTGTGCTCGATCCGGCGGATGAGCCCGGCCAGGCGCAGCCGCCGCAGGTCGTAGGTCATCTGGCCGGGCTGTAGGGGGCGTGCAGCAGTCCGGTCATCAAGGCGCGCAGGCTCTTGTTGGTGATGCCGGTGGCGGCGAGAAGGGTCTGTGCACAGGGCGCCGGCCAGGGCCATGACCCGAGGATCGCCGAATCTGAGAGCCGGGGTCCTCCGCCCGTCCGCGTCAACGGAGGGGTGCGCGATCCGCTCAAAGGCTGGGCTCGCAAGGACGGTGCCCTGGCCGGCACGTTCAGCTTCCAGTATGCGGCGGTTGGCGGCGCGGGCTTTGGCCTGGAGCTCTTCGAGGTTGGGCAGGCGGGCGTTGCAGCCCAGGTCGCGGGGGGCGTTGATGACGGTCTCGATCCGCATCGCCCGGCCGTCTTTGAGGTACTGCTTGATCCGCGAATGCTTGTAGAACAGGTTGAGCACGACCCCGCCGGTGTCCGGGCCCGACCGCGGGGCGGTCGATGGCGGTGCGGAAGACGCCGGGGGTGTCGCGGCGGATGTGGCGGCCGAAGATGATCTCGACGTTGGCGGGGCGGCCGATGTCGAGGTTGTCGGCGATCAGGGCCTCGAAGAACGCCCGGGCGCGGCGGGGAGCATCGAACACCAGGGTGCGGGAGACCTCGACCTGGCGCATGGAGATCTCCCACCAGTACCCGGCCCGCTGGTCGGCGCGGCCGAAAGGCAGCGGGAGGCGGTGCAGCCACCGCTGGGCGAACACCTCGATGGTGCCGGGCTGCAGCCGGTCGCAGATCTCCTGCAGCGCGGCCGGGTCATCGCAGGCGGCGAAGCCGTTGGACAGCTCGGTGAAGGCGATCCCGGCCCTGGCGGCCTGCCGCTTGGCCCACTCGTGGCCGTTGACCCAGATCTTGGCCGGGTAAGGGAAATAGGCGCAGACCTTGATGAACGCCGGGCCGAAGTCCTCGTCCCACAGGTAGAAGTAGTAGCAGGTCACCCGCCGGTCGGCCTTGGCGAAGGTGAACTGCGGCGCCGCCGTGCTGGTCTCCCGCCGGTAGGCGGTCCAGACTCGCTGGAACTCCTGCGCCACCCCGATCGCCACGACCTGCGGCCGGCCGGTGGCCGCCGCCCGCTTCAGGTACGGGGCCATCACGTCGGCCTTGCGGTCGTCCTTGGCGAACTTGACCCACGGGATGTCGTTAGCCTCGGCAAAGGAGGCCACCGCCCGGCGGAACCTCTGCCCGATCTTGTCGAACAGCGCCGGCGAGGGAATCGGCAGGCCCAGGTGCTGGGTCATGAACGCGACCACCTGCCCGCTGGACTGCAGGATCGGCACATAGGCGTTGAGGTAGACCCGGTCCAGGCACTCGACGTCCAGCTTCACATGCCCGCCGAGAACCTCATTCACCGTCACCACGCGTGCGCTCATGAGCACCCTCCGCAACCACCCCTATGAACGCGAGGATGAACCAAGGCGCGCTAGTCTGACCAGCAGCAGACTACGCAGCTAGGCGGTCAGAGGCGGAGCCTCACTGGTTCACCAGCCGGGGTTGCACCATAGCTGAACGGCCAGGGCTATGCCGAGGAAGGCGATCAGCCAGCGCAAGACGGCGGTTGGCACCCGCCGCGTGACGCGTGGGCCGAGTGTGCTTCCGGCGAACATTCCCACGCTGAGCGGCGCGACAGCCAGCCAGTAGACAGACCCAAAGGCGGCAAATGCGATAGCTGATATCCCCGCTCCTGCGCCGATAAGCATGTTCTTCAGCGCGTTGGCCTTGGGCAGCTCGGAGTCGGTGGTGAACATCAGCAGAGCGAGGATCATTATCCCTGATCCGGCGCCGAAGTAGCCATTGTAGACCGACAGCGGGAGGAGCCCCATCGGTAATCCCAGGCTGGTATGAGGTCCGGCCCGTCGCTGGCGGCGCGCTGACAGCCGTGGCTGGGCGAGTAGCGCCAGCGGGCTGATGATGACCAGGAAGGGCGCTAATCGTGCGAAGAGCCCTGCCGGGGTGGATAACAGCATTGCGGCGCCTAACGTCCCGCCCAGAGCGGCAACCGGCACCCAGCGGCGTAACCACGAGTTCCTGCCTGTCAACTCGGGCCGGGATGCGAGTGCGGAACCTGGCCAGCAGGCAAGCTGGGCGACTGTGTTGGCGACGTTGGCTGACAGAGCCGGGATTCCCACCGCCAGAAGCGCCGGATAGGACACGAGCGAGGTACTACCTCCGGCTGACCCCGCCAGCCCGGCGACGATCCCGGCACCCAGCAGGGCGGCGGCGTGGTAGACGGGGATCACACCGGAGCCCCTGACGACCCGGCGGTGGTAGTGCGGATAGCCGTCATGGCGGTCGCGTCCATTGATCTCATCCCTCCTGCGCCAGACGGCAGCCGTAGCAGACCGTCACCCGCAGGTGTCGGTCAGCACCTTGCCGAAGGCGTGGCGTCTCAGGCAGCAGACGGGCCGCGCAAGCCCATCCCGTGAGGTAAGCAGCTCCTGGGATTCCGGTGCTGCCCGCTACCTTCGAATACGACAGACGCAGCCAGACGGTTCAAGATCGTGGTCCTTCAACCTGGGCTGTTCCGGGGCCCGGCGCCAGACGTCGCCCTCGCGACCTAGAACCCGTCCCCCTCTCAGAACTCGGCACAAGGGCTGTAACCTGCGGCTGGCCAGCATCGGCCGGTGCGATCGGCTCCCGGCAGGCAGACGTCCTGGCCCCGCGGAGAGCGGTGGAGCACCCCGGCTTGCTGGGGGCTGCCGGCGGCGGGTCAGGACACCAGGCCTGCCTTTGTCGCGTCAGGTACCTCGATGAGAAGCCCGGTGGCCACGTCGTAGATGTAGCCGTAGATCGGGATGGCCGCGGGGACGAGAGGATGCGCGCGGATCCGGCTGACATCCTCGACGACGCTCCGCTCGTTGTCGGTGATCGTGAGCCAGTCGATGTAGTTGGCTTCGGCCGAGCCGGGCCCGGTCCCGACGTCCCGGAAGCCATCGGCACCGAGCTGCGCGGTCTCCAGGCTGCTGGCGAGTAGGCCACGGATCACCTCGTCGGTGAAGAACTCCATGCCGCAGTTGGTGTGGTGGATGACAAACCACTCTTTTGTGCCGAGCAGCTTGTAGGAGATGACGAGCGAGCGGATCGCGTCGTCGCTGGCCCGGCCGCCCGCGTTGCGGATGACGTGCGCATCGCCCTCGCTGAGCCCGGCGTACTTGGCGGGGTCAAGCCGGGCGTCCATGCAGGTGAGGATGGCGAAGCCGCGGGCAGGCGGGAGCGCGAGGTCAGCTTTGGAGCCGAACGAGTTCGCGTACGCCTCGTTGGCCCGCAGGACTTCATCGCGGACAGACATGCTCTGCCTCCTTCATAAATTCGCGCCGCCACCTATTCGCGCCGCTACTTACCTAGTTTGTCGATCGTTTTACACTATTATGGTGTTCGGCCGGATCGTCAAGTGACCGGCCGCCGGGAAGCCCGCCGACCGTCAGGGGCAGCAAGCCGACCGTCAGGGGCAGCAAGCCAACCGTCAGGCCACCTGGCTGGCTGCCCGGCCGAAAGAGCGCCACCCGCGCATTCGCGGTGCCGCATCCGGCCCGCCGCGCGGGACCGGGCAGACTTGGCTCATGTCCGATAGCCCGGCAGCGCGGCAGGTCCGCAGCTACCCGGCGGCCGCCGCCATCCTGGCCGAGCGGGACCCGGTACTTCGCCGGCTAGTCGCCGAGGCTGGCCCGGCCAGAGTGCGCCCGCCGGCCGAGACCCACTTCGAGGCCCTGGTCCGCGCGGTCGTCTACCAGCAGCTGGCCGGCGCAGCGGCAGCCGCTATCCACAGCCGCCTGATCGCAGCGCTCGGCGGCGAGGTCGCCCCGCAACGGCTGCTGGAGTTGCCTGCCGGCACGCTCCGTTCGGTCGGCCTGTCCGCCAACAAGGCAGCGTCCCTGCAGGATCTGGCGGCCAAGGTGCTGGACGGCACCGTGGTGCTCGACCCGGCCGGGCTGCGGGCCGAAACCGACGCCGAGGTCGTCGCCAGGCTCTCGACCGTCCGTGGCATCGGGAAATGGACGGCGGAGATGTTCCTGATGTTCCAGCTGCGGCGCCTGGATGTATGGCCGACGGGCGATCTCGGGGTCCGCAAGGGCTTCGGGCTGGCCTGGGGAATCCCGACCCCGACGGCCAAGGAACTCGAGCCGCTCGGCGACCCGTACCGCCCGTACCGTTCGGTGGTGGCCTGGTACTGCTGGCGGGCAGCCGAGCTGTACGCGGGCGCTGCCGACAGCGCCCTCACCCGGTGACATTCATCGCGGCCCGGCAGCTCATTCGAGCACGATGCCATGCGATCCGATGATGAACTGGCGGATGGCGGGATCGTGGCGGCTCGCGCGGGTCTTGATGACCGCCATCGTCCGCTTGATCGAGCGCTCATCGATGAGATAGCTCAGCAGCACTATGTTGTCGGACAGCGGCGAGACGCCATCATCCGAGAGACGCTCAGCGCCGAAGAGGTCTGGTATCTCGAGGGTCACCATCGCGCTCACGCCTTGTCTCGCGAGGCGCTGCATCAGCGAGTAGGTGAACTCCCGGAACCGGGTGGTGTCTGACGCTGACACCCTGAGATCGACGAGGCTGTCGATGAGGATCCGCCTGGCTCCAGTCCGCCGCACCGCGCGCAGCAGCTCATAGGCCCACTCGTCGATGTGGATATCGACTGGGGAGCGATACATCAGCTCGACGTTGGGTTCACTCAGTGACCACCCGAAGCCATGCACGACCCGTTCCAGCTGTGTCGCATTCTCTTGGAGCGTCGCGATGATCCCGGGCTCACCCTGGCGAACGCCGTTAAAGATGAAATGCAGCCCCATCAGCGTCTTTCCCGACCCGGAGGGGCCCGCGACGAGTGTTGACGCTCCAGGCCAGTAGCCGTTCTCCAGCATGTCATCCAGCGCGCGGATACCGGATGACGCCCGCACATCCCCGAGCGGATAGCCCTCAGCAACCGGCCTATCAGCGAGCCGCGGGAACAACTGCATTCCGTCCGCTGTCAGCCGGTACGCGTGCAGGCCGGACTGGAATGCGCTGCCCCTGAGCTTCTTGACCTCCAGGACCCGGCCGGCCCGCTGGCCGGTCCGCGCAGTGGTCAGATCCACGATCGCGTCGGCCACCGCGAACTCCGCGCTCGAGCCGATCTCGGCATCCTCGTATTCCCCGACCCACAGCGAAGCGGTCGGAAACGCGCTCAGCCGCCCGGCCAGCTCGTGCAGGAACCGCCGGAATTCGGCATAGTCATCCGCAAAAGCATGCAGGGCCTTGAAGCTGTCGATCACGATGAGCCCGGGACGCCGCTCCTTGATCACGGTCCCGACCCGCTCGGCAACACCCTTGATACCGTGCTGGCTTACCGTGCCGCCGAGATCTTCATAGAACACCGAGGTTCCTATCGAGGCGGGTTCGAAGAAGCTAAGGCTCTGGCCGAAACGAACGACCTTCTCCAGCGGCTCGGAAACCGTGGTGAAATAGACGGCAGGACGCTCAGGTGTCGCATTCTGGAACACGTACTGCTGAGCGAGGATCGTCTTGCCGCTGCCGGGCCGTCCCATGATGAGGCTGATGGCATTCGCGGGCAATCCCCCGCCGAGGACCCTGTCGAGCGGTTCGTGACCGCTCTGCAGCCGGTTATTCACCGCGCGGCCTTCGACGGGGCGCGCAGGAACGCACTCAGTCCAAGCAGATCACGGATCGTGGACACGAATTGCAGCGGATCCAGCGGTTTCATCAGGAAGGCATCGGCGCCTGCCTCGATCGCCTGATCGCCGCAGTCCAGCACCGACACCGCGACGACGGGAACGCCCTCGCTCTGCTTGAGATAGCGGCAAAGGCTCAGTCCCGAGCCGCCCGAGATGAGAAGCTCGATCACCACCAGCGAGGGCGAGCTCTCGCGGAATGAGGTTTTCGCCGTTTCCTCGCTCAACGCCATTTCGACGTCGAACCCCTCGGTCTTGAGGAAATATTCCTGGTAGTTGGCGGCGTACGGGTCATGCTCGGCAAGCAAGATAAGCAGCCTGCCGAGTCCGGCCGCGGCGGGCACGGGCTTGCCGCCCTCGATCTGCTCGGCCAGGAGGCGGTGCGCGTCAGCTGCAGTCAGACCGTCGGCCATTTGCGTCGTTATGAACCTGAGCTGCTCAACCTGACCGCGGCTGTATAGCCTGTGACCGCTCGGGTTCCGATCGGGGACCACGAGCTTGTACCGGTCTTCCCAGGTCCGGATCGTGGCGACCGGCGTGCCCACCATGCGGCCGACGGCGCTGATGCTATAGAGGCCGCGGCTTCTCTCCTCCACTTGCGGCATCCTATCTGCCTGTCGGCTCATGACCCCTGGACCTGCCGGCTCCGGGCCCCTGGAGCTCAGCTGGCCCCTGGACCTGCCGGCTCCGGGCCCCTGGAGCTCAGCTGGCCCCTGGACCTGCCGGCTCCGGGCCCCTAGAGCTCAGCGCCCCGGCGGCGGCCCGCAGCCTCGCTCGGATGCAGCCTCGCGCGGATGCCGGGCTGGCCAGGAGCTGCTAGGCGGGCCTTCGCCCTGCCCTCTTCACATCCTCTGCAGAAGTTGGCATCCGCTCCCCATCGAGAGCTGTTCAGCGGGCACGCTGTTCATCGCGTTTATGATCAAGTAGTGTAGCAAGCATTCTGAGGGAGTGAAGGATCCCTGAGGAGAGGTTGAGGGGCCTTGGTCTACCTACCGCAAGCGCACTGCCCTCGCAGGCGGGGCAAGCTGATCGGCCGAGCGGCCTACGACGACGGAATGCTGCGGATCACCCGCACGGGCAGACCAGCTGTCCTGGCCATCGCCGGCGAGATCAACGAGTACACCTACGCCGGCCTGGTCGGCGCGCTGGGCAAGCTCACAGCCGGGCACCATGAGATCCACATCAGCCTGGGCGAGGTGGCGTCGTGCGAACTCGCCGGGCTGCGGGCCATGATCCTGCTGACCGGAGCCGGCAGCGCGGACCGCGAACCTGCGGCCAGGCGCCTGATCCTGCACGAAGTCCCCCGGCAGCTGAAAACCGTCCTGCGGATCCTCGGCTGGGACAGCACGCCAGGCCTGGAAATACCCGGGCCTCACCAGGAAGCGGCACCGGCACCGCGTGCCGACCAGACCGTGCCGCCGACCGCGGCGCATCCGGCAGCAGCGCATCCGGCAGCAGCCCATCCGGCAGCAGCCCATCCGGCAGCAGCCCATCCGGCAGCAGCGCATCCTGAAGCAGCGCATCCTGAAGCAGCGCATCCGGCAGCAGCCCATCCGGCAGCAGCGCATCCGGAAGCAGCGCATCCGGAAGCAGCGCATCCGGAAGCAGCGCATCCGGCAGCAGCGCATCCGGCAGCGGCGCATCCGCCGGCAGCGCATCCAGCGCATCGGGCGGCGAGAAGCGCCGCATCCGCCCGTTGGGCCGTGGCCAGGCGGGCGTGCGGGCCCGGCGGCGACTGGCCAGGGGCGGCGCGCGACCGGCACGGGTGCTGCCCTCGCTGAGTCCCGGCGCGTGGCGGCCGAGCAGCCGCCCCCGGGCACGGCGCCCGCCATGCGGCATTAGTCGGATTAGTCACCCTTTACATTCACGATCTGGCGCAGCTCGTGCTTGATCTCCACCAGGTCCGCTGCGTCAGCCATGACTTGATCAATTGGCTTATAGGCACCGGGGATTTCATCGAGGAACGCGTCGGTCCGGCGCCACTCGATGCCCTGCATAGCCGCGTCGAGCTGAGCGCGGGTAAACCTTCGCCGCGCCGCGGACCGGCTGAATTCACGGCCGGCGCCGTGCGGCGCGGAGTTCAGCGCGAGGCGGTTGCCCTTCCCTGCCACGACGTAGGACCGGGTGCCCATCGAGCCGGGAATGAGCCCGGGCACGCCGGCGGACGCGTCGATGGCGCCCTTGCGCGACAGCCAGACCTCCTTGCCGAAATGCGTTTCCCTGGCGGTGTAGTTGTGGTGGGTGTTGACCGTCTCGCTCGCTTCGACACCCGCGCCGAGCCAGTCCTGGACGCGGCCGAGCACCCGGTGCATCATTTCCTCGCGGTTCAGCAGGGCAAAGTGCTGCGCCCACCGCAGGTCCCTGATGTAGGCCCAGAACTCGCTGGTCCCCTCGACCAGGTAAGCCAGGTCAGGGTCGGGCAGCGCGATGAACCACTTCCTGGCCAGCCCCTGCGCGATCTTGATGTGCCGCTGCGCGAGCTTGTTGCCCACTCCCCGTGACCCGGAATGCAAGAACAGCCAAACCCGGTCCTGCTCATCCAGGCTGACCTCGATGAAGTGATTGCCCGAGCCGAGGCTCCCCAGCTGTAGCCGCCAGTTCGGCGCGATCGCCTCGGCGCCGTCCGCGCCATCACGCTGCTCAAGGACCTCGACCCGGCTGGCGGTCTCAGCGCTGTAGCTGGAGGTGTTGTACTTCCCCGCGGACAGCGGGACAGCGCGCTCGATCACCTGGCGCAGCGCCGGAAGGTCACCTCGGCTCCGCACGTCATCGGCGGTGAGCTGAGTGCGCACGGCGATCATGCCGCAGCCGATATCGACGCCAACAGCGGCGGGCATGATGGCGCCGATGGTCGGGATCACTGACCCGACGGTCGCGCCCCGGCCGAGGTGCGCATCGGGCATAAGGGCGACATGCGGGAAGATGAACGGCATCGCCGCGGCGCGCTGCGCCTGCTCGCGGGTGCTGTCCTCCAGGATCGACGCCCAGTTCATCAGCCTCTTGCTGATCTGCTCCATGGCTACCTCCGCTGGCCCGCCCACCGTAGCCACGGAACCTCCGCCGGTACACCTGGATTTCCCGCTAGCTCGGCGGCACCGTCGCCGACGTCGGCCGCCGGGCTGGCCGCGTCACGGCACCCGGAGGCAGCGGGACCGATGGGGGGCGGGCGGGACGTCCGTGGCGTTCACGACTGCCGGGCGTAGCTTGACTGGACCCGGGACCAGATCGATACTTTCAGAGCGCTTTGCGCGCACCCGAACGTAGTCCAGCAGCGCGGCTACCGCTGTCCGTCGTGACAGATAGGAGCCTGCAATGGTCAAAGACGACGCTGGCGGGGCCCCGGATCCGGAGTTCGTGACCCTGGGCCCGGACTTCCTGGCCCCCGATCCCGGGGTCGTGGATAGCGCGCGGGTCCGGATCGCGGGGCTCGCAGTGACCAGGCAGTCCACCGGCGAGGTGGCTGGCTGCCCGGTTGACGACATACGCGCGGTGAGCACGGTGATCGATGCGGCCCGCGATGGCGCGCAGCACCCGGCCGAAGCGATTGATGTGGGGGCAGGCCTCGTCGTGCTCAGCAACCTGCGGCTCTATCTCGACCGGCTCGAAGCCGACCTGCTGGACGCGGCCGGGCGGGTAGGCCTGGGCTGGGATGTTATCGCCGCGATCGTCGGCATTCCCGCCGGCGCGGCACAGGAACGGCACGTAGCGCTGCGCGCGCGGCCGGGTCCCCGGTAGCGGCCGTAGACCTGGGGCATTGCGTATTCTGGTCGACGGGCCAGGCACCTGCCCGTTCGCCCAGCTGGGGGACAATGGTGACAGACGACGAACCATCGGCGATCCTGCGTGAGCTGCCCGCGGAACGGTACGAGTACGTCGTAGCATCGCTCACCGAGTTGGCCAGGACGCTGACTGAGGACGAGTCGGTCCGCGACACTCTGCAGAGCATCCTCGCGCTCGCACTCCGGGCGGTGCCGGGCTGCCACGCGGCGAGCGTCACGGTGCTCGACGAGAAGGGCAACCCGAGCACGTTCGCGGCCACCGGCGATGCCACCTATGAACTGGATCGCCGTCAGTACATCCTGCACGACGGCCCGTGCCTCGACGCTGCCCGGCGGATGCAGGTCAACCGGTGGAACCTCGAGGAAGCTGAACAACGGTGGCCGGATTTCACCAGCCTGGCCAAGGAGATGGGCCTGCGCAGCTACCTGTCGGCTGGCCTTGGCCTGGCGGGGCGCCGGCTGGGCGCCCTCAATCTGTCCAGCCACGAGACCGACGGTTTCGATAGCCTGGATGAAGGGCTCATCGCGCTGCTCACCGCGCCCGCAGCGGCCGCCATCGTGGTGATCGGGCGCTATTCCGAGGCCCGTGACCTGGCCGGTCAGCTAGAACAGGCGCTGCGGTCCCGGGCAGTGATCGACCACGCGATCGGCATCGTCATGGCCGAGTCACGCTGCGGCGCCGACGCGGCTTTCGCGACGCTGAGCCGGGCCTCCAACAACCGCAACATGAAGCTCCGCGATCTTGCTACCGAGATCGTGACCCGGGTCGGCGGCGAGCCGGACAGTTCAGCGGGCTGACCGCAGCCAGTCCCGGTGATCACTGGGCCGCAAGGGGTGACAACAGGCCTCAGGTCCGATGTACTGGCCACACCGGTTCCAATTACCCCAGAGGGTGAGGCGCGCACGATGAGCCAGATACCGACAGTCCGGGGCGCCGTTGATACAGCCGAGCTTGGCCGCACGTACATGCACGAGCACATTTTCGTCCTCACCGGCGAAGTCCAGCAGAACTACCCGCAGGAATGGGGCAGCGAGGAAGAGCGTGTCACCGACGCGGTCACCAGGCTGAAGGCCCTCGCCGCCCAGGGAATCGCCACGATCGTCGATCCGACAGTCGTCGGGCTCGGCCGCTACATCCCGCGGATTCAGCGCATCGCCGAGCAGGTGCCTGAACTCAACATCATCGTCGCGACCGGTGTCTACACCTACGACACCGTCCCGTTCTTCTTCCACTTCCGCGGTCCCGCGCTGAACGAGGCACTCGGCACCGAAGTACCCGATCCGATGGTGGCGATGTTCGTTGGGGATATCACCGAGGGAATAGCCGACACCGGCGTCAAGGCAGGCATGCTGAAATGCGCTATCGATACGCCCGGACTGACCCCGGATGTTGAGCGCGTCATGCGCGCCGTCGCGAAGGCACATCTCCAGACCGGCACCCCGATCACCGCGCACACCCACCCAGGGTCCAAGGCAGGACTTGAGGTCAAGCGGGTGATATGCGACGAAGAAGGCGTGGCACCGGGCCGCGTGATACTCGGCCATAGCGGCGATACCACCGACTGCGATCACCTCTCCGAGCTGGCCGACGCCGGCTTCGTGCTCGGCTTTGACCGGTTCGGCATCACGATCGACGCGACCTTCGAGGAGCGAGCCGACACCCTGGTGGAGATGTGCCGGCGCGGTTATGCGGGCAGCATCGTGCTGGCCCATGACACGTCCTGCTACATCGACTGGCTCGACCCGGTGCTCATCGAGGGCATGACGCAGTGGCACTACCTGCACATCGGCGAGGAAGTGCTGCCCTACGCCCGGGAGCACGGCGTGACGGAGGAGCAGATCACCACCATGCTCGTCGACAACCCGCGCCGCATCTTCGAGGCCCCCTGATCCACAGGCCCGCTGATCCACAGGCCCGCTGATCCATAGGCCAGCCACCACGGCGCGCTGCGCCGGCTGACATCATCGAGCGCATGACCGTCGTGAAGATTAACGCGATCACAGTGCCAGCCGACAGCGGCGACGAACTCGCCCGCAGGTTCGCCGCCCGCGCCGGAGCCGTCGACAACCAGGACGGCTTCGAGGGCTTTGAGCTCCTCAAGCCGACCGACGGGCGCACCACCTGGCTCGTCCTGACGCGGTGGCGGGACCAGGCATCCTTCGAGGCGTGGCTGCACTCGCCCGCGTTCGGGCACGGGCACCGGTCCGCCGCCGAGCGCAGCGGCGGCGAGCCGCAACCCCCCGTCGGTGTGAGCAGCGAGCTGTGGTCCTACGAGATCGCCGGATCCAGCTAAGGCTGCGCTGCTCACCCGGCAAGGGGCTGCCGCCGCTGTTCGCGCGCTGTGGCCAGCACCTGTGGCGCAGCACCTGTGGCCAGCACCTGTGGCCAGGCGCGCGTCCCGCGCGACGGTGCCGGGCGGAGCGGACCTTAGGCGCGGGAGCGGCGCCAGCGGGCGGCACGCCGGTCGGCAGCGATCTGGCGGACGACGTTGCGGCCCGGAATCCCGGTGACGCCGCCGCCGCCGTGGGTGGCCGACCCGGCCTGGTAGAGCCCGCGCACCGGGGTGCGCAGGTCCGCGTAGCCGGCCGCGGGCCTGGCGTGGAACATCTGCCCGAGGCTGAGTTCACCGTGGAAAATGTTGCCGCCGACCAGCCCGTATTCCTCCTGCATCTGGTGCGGGCCGATCACCTGCCGGTGCTGCACGGACTCGGTGAAGCCGGGCGCGATCGTCTCCATCCTGGCGATCGCCCGGTCGGCGTAGGCGGCAAGCGCTGCCTCATCCGGCCTGTCGGCGTACGTGTGCGGCACCCACTGGGTGAACATCGACATGACATGCTTACCCGGCGGGGCGAGCGAGTCGTCAAACACGCTCGGGATGCAGATGTCAGCGAACGGCGCGGCTGACGGCAGGCCGGATACCGCTTGCTGGTAGGCGTTCTCCACGTCGTCAAGGCTCTCGGCCAGCACGATCGTGCCGCCGTGTACCTGAGGGTCGGCGTCCGGGTGACTGGCGAACACCGGCAGCCTGTCCAGCGCAAGGTTGATCTTCACGGTGCCGCTGCGCGTCTGCCAGCCGCGGATGTCGGCAAGAAAGGCAGGCGGCAGCACCGCGGGATCGAGGAGCCTGATAAACGATATCTGCGGGTGAGCCGTCGTGACCACGGTGGTCGCGTCCACCTCTTCGCCGCTGGCCAGCGTCACCCCGATCACCCGGTTCCCGCTGGTCCTGATCGCGCCGACCGCCGCCCCGGTGCGCAGCTCGGCCCCGAACGAGCGGGCCGCCCCGGCCAGCGCCCCGCTGACTCCGCCCATCCCGCCGCGCGGGAAACCCCATGCGCCCACCGCACCATCGACCCCGCCGATGTGGTGGTGCAGCATCACGTAGGCGGTGCCCGCCGACCGCGGCCCGGCCCAGGTCCCGATCACCCCGGACACCGACAGCACGCCTGCCATCGCGTCGCTCTCGAAATACCGCTCGATCAGGTCGGCGATGCTACCGGTAAGCAGCCTGGTGACATCGACGGTCCCGCGCACGTCGAGCTTGCGCAGGTGCCGCAGCAGCAGGCCTTGCCGCCACAGGTCCGGCGGCCGCCGCGAGCCGAGCGGCGGCGGGATCTCGTCGAGCATCGGCCCGAGGATGGCGCCGATGCTGGCCAGGTGGGCCTCGTACTCGTCGTAGGCGGCGGCGTCCCGGGCGGAAAATTTGGCGATCTCGGCGCGGCGCTGCGCCGGGTCGTGCGGCAGCCGCAGGTACCGCCCGTCGGCCCGGGGCGCGAAGTACGGGCCCTGCGGGAAGACGTGATAGCCGTGGCTGGCCAGCCGCAGATCGCGGACCAGCCCCGGCGGCAGCAGCGAGACCACATACGACAGCGAGGTCACCGTGTAATCGGGCCCGAAGGGATGCTCGCTCACCGCCGCGCCGCCGAGCACGTCGCGGCGCTCGCACACCAGCGTGCTCAGCCCGGCCTTCGCCAGGTAGGCGGCTGCCACCAGCCCGTTGTGCCCGCCGCCGATGACCACCACATCCCGGCTAGCCGTCATGCACCACGATCCTTCTCCCGAGCCCGGCCCGCACCGTTGCGGTGCCCTGGTATAAGGATGAAATCATGCGCTATCTCGAGATCGGCACGGCCACCAGGATTTCCAAGATCGGACTGGGCACCTGGCAGTTCGGCTCCAGGGAGTGGGGTTACGGCCAGCCGTACGCCGAGCAGGGCGCCCGCG
This sequence comes from uncultured Actinomycetes bacterium, assembly GCA_963774825.1. Lineage (GTDB taxonomy): Bacteria > Actinomycetota > Actinomycetes > Streptosporangiales > Streptosporangiaceae > DATBGO01. The sequence goes on from CAVZGW010000016.1 coordinate 169,220, forward strand.
CCATCGTCCGCCGGGCCCTCGAACTCGGCGTCACGCTGTTCGACACCGCCGAATTGTACGGTTTCGGGCGCAGCGAGCAGATCCTCGGCCGGGCCCTAGGCCCGGATCTGGAGTCGGCCTTCCTCGCCACCAAGATCTTCCCGCTGATACCGGTGGCCCCGGTGGTCGAGCAGCGCGCCGTGGCCAGCGCCAACCGGCTCGGCGCTCATCGGCTCGACCTCTACCAGGTCCATCAGCCGAACCCGGTGGTCCGCGACGGCATGATTATGCGCGGCATGCGGGCGCTGCAGCGAGTCGGGCTGGTCGGCGAGGTCGGCGTCAGCAACTACCCGCTGCAGCGCTGGCGCCAGGCCGAGGAAGCGCTGGGCAGCCGGGTCCTGAGCAACCAGGTCCGCTACAACCTCGTGGACCGGTCGCCGGAGCAGGACCTGCTTCCGTACGCCGAAGCGAACCGCCGGGTGGTGATCGCCTATAGCCCGCTGGCGCAGGGGCTGCTGTCGGGCCGGTACCACCGGACCAGCCTGCCGGGCAACCGCGTCCGGGCCGCCAACCCGCTGTTCCTGCCCGACAACCTCGAGCGCGCCAGCGACCTGATCTCCACGCTCCGCGAGGTGGCCAGCGCGCACTCGGTCACCCCGGCGCAGATCGCCCTCGCTTGGGTAATCAGGCACCCGGCCGTGGTCGCTATCCCCGGTGCCTCCAGCGTCGAACAACTGGAGAACAACGTGGTCGCGGCCGAAATCGACCTGTCCGGCGAGCAGTACCAGGTCCTGCAGGCCGCGTCCGAACGGTTCCGGCCCATCGGCGGCGCTGCCGCGTTCGCCCGCCTGGTCGGCGCCAGGCTCGGCCGCTGACTGCTATGTCCAGGTATAAGGCGGCCTGGCCGGGGTGCCGGTAACGGCGGTTTCGCGGCTAACGCGCAGGCCACCGGCTACAAGGTCGGCTCCCAAACGGACGGGCGAGGCAGACCCGGACTAGCCGGACTGGTACGCCGAGTACATGGCGGCGGAGCAGGCGGGCGAGGAACTGCCCCTCGTAAGCGGCTTGCGTGACAGAGCGGGCCGCCCCGGCGTATCGGGTGCGATGCCTGGCTACAGCTGGCCGACGTCGGTGACTCGCACGACGGCCGCGCCTGCCTCGTCCGAGGCGGCCAGGTCCACCTCCGCACTGATCCCCCAGTCGTGATCGCCGGCCGGGTCGTCGAAGATCTGCCGAACCGACCAGTGACCGGGCTGCTGGGTGATGATCAGCATCGCCGGGCCCCGCGCGTCCGCGCCGGTACCGATGTCGGCGTGCTCATCGAAGTACGGCTCCACCGCGTCGGCCCAGGCGTCAGCATCCCAGCCCGCCTCGGCGTCCAGCTCGCCCAGGTCCTCGTAGCGCCGCAGCGCCGCCAGCTCGACCCGCCGGAACAGCGCGTTGCGCACCAGCACGCGAAATGCCCGCACGTTGCCGGTCACCGCAGGCGGCCGCTCGTCGAGGTCGGCGGCAGTGACTTCCGCCGGGTTGCGCAGCCGCTCCCATTCGTCGATCAGGCTGGAGTCGACCTGGCGGACCAGCTCGCCCAGCCATTCGATGAGGTCGGCGAGATCTTCGGTCCTGGCCTCTTCGGGCACGGTCTGCCGCAGTGCCTTGAACGCGTCGGCCAGGTAGCGCAGCACCAGCCCCTCGGACCTGGCCAGCCCGTAGTAGCCGACGTACTCCACGAAGGTCATCGCCCGCTCGAACATGTCCCGGGCCACCGACTTGGGCCGCAGCTCGTGGTCGGCGACCCACGGGTGACCGCGCCGGTACATGTTGTAGGCGGCCTCGAGCAGGTCAGCCATCGGCCGCGGGTAGGTAACCCGGTCCAGCAGCTCCATCCGCTCCTCGTACTCGATGCCGTCGGCCTTCATCTGGGCCACGGCCTCGCCACGCGCCTTGAACAGCTGCGCGGACAGCACCTGCCGCGGATCATCCAGGGTCGCCTCGATGATCGACAGCACCTCGAGCGGGTACTCCGGCGAGTCCCGGTCCAGCAGCTCGATGGCGGCCAGCGCCAGCGGGGACAGCGGCTGGTTGAGCGCGAAGTCGTCCTGCAGGTCGACGGTCAGCCGCCAGCGGCGGCCCTCCGCGTCCGGCTCGGCCAGCCGCTCGACCACCCCGCCCGCCACCAGCGCGCGGTAGATGGCGAACGCCCGGCGGATGTGCCTGCGCTGCGCCGCCGGGTCCTCGTCGTTATCGGTGAGCAGGTGCCGCATGGCCGCGAACGCGTCCCCGGGGCGGCTGATCACGCCGAGCAGCATCGCGTGGCTGACCTTGAAACTCGACATCAGCGGCTCTGGCTCCGAGGCCACCAGCCGCTCGAACGTCGGCTTCCCCCAGGAGACGAATCCCGCCGACGGCTTCTTGCGCACCACCTTGCGCCGCTTCTTGGGATCGTCGCCGGCCTTGGCCAGCAACCGCTCGTTCTCCACCACGTGCTCGGGCGCCTGCACCACCACGTAGCCCATGGTGTCGAAACCGGCCCGGCCGGCCCGGCCCGGCGATCTGGTGGAACTCGCGGGCCTGCAGCAGCCGGGTGGTATTGCCGTCGTACTTGGACAGCGCGGTGAACACGACCGTGCGGATCGGCACGTTGATGCCGACGCCCAGGGTGTCGGTGCCGCAGATGACCTTCAGCAGCCCGGCCTGGGCCAGCGTCTCGACCAGCCGCCGGTACCTGGGCAGCATCCCGGCGTGATGGACCCCGATGCCGTGCCTGACCAGCCGGGACAGGGTCTTGCCGAAGCCGGCGGTGAACCTGAAGTTGCCGATCAGCTCGGCGATCGCGTCTTTCTCCTCGCGGGTGCAGACGTTGACGCTCATCAGCGCCTGGGCCTGCTCGATCGCCGCCGCCTGGGTGAAGTGCACGATGTAGACCGGCGCCTGCCGGGTGGCGAGCAGTTCCTCCAGCGTCTCGTGCAGCGGCGTGAGCACGTAGGAGAAGACCAGCGGCACCGGGCGCTCCGCCGATCGGACGACCGCGGTCGGCCGTCCGGTCCGCCTGGTCAGGTCGTTCTCGAAACGGGTGACGTCGCCCAGTGTCGCCGACATGAGCACGAACTGCGCCTGGGGCAGTTCAATGAGCGGCACCTGCCAGGCCCAGCCGCGGTCCGGATCGGCGTAGTAGTGAAATTCGTCCATCACTGCCTGGCCGACTTCGGCGCCCGGTCCCTCGCGCAGCGCGATGCTGGCCAGAATCTCGGCGGTGCAGCAGATGATCGGGGCGGTGGCGTTGACGCTGGCGTCGCCGGTCATCATCCCGACGTTGGCCGGGCCGAACATCTCGCACAGGGCGAAGAACTTCTCCGACACCAGGGCCTTGATCGGCGCGGTGTAGAAACTCCGCCGGCCGCGCGCCAGCGCCGCGAAGTGCGCGCCGGCCGCGACCAGGCTCTTGCCCGACCCGGTCGGCGCGGCAAGGATCACGTTCGCGCCCGACACGATCTCGATCAGCGCCTCTTCCTGATGCGGGTAAAGATCAAGGCCCCGGTCCGCCGCCCAGCTGGCGAAGGCATCAAAAACGGGGTCGGGGGCGGCGGTCTGCGGCAGCAGGTCGGTGAGCGTCATGGCTCATCCATCATGCCCGCACCGCTCCGCTCCCCCGGCCAGCCGCCCCCGCGAGGGTAAGGAAAGCTTCAGCGGGCGCCCAGTCGGCCTGCAGGTCAGCTTCCTACGCTCGGTGACACGACGGGATGGGCTGACAAGGAAGGGCCGGGACCGTGACTGAGAATGTGGCCATCTCGTACCGGGGAGCGCGCTACGAGATCGGACGAGGGCAGGGGTTCTACGGGATCTGGGCCGCGGGGACGCCGCGGTCACAGCCGGCCGAGTGGTGGCCAGAGACTCCGGAGGGCTGGCACGGGGCGTGGTCCAGATTCCTCCGGATCGAGGCGCCAGACACGATAGTCGCGGTCGGCCAGGGCACTCCCGAGGCCGACCGGCCCGCCGCCTCGCCCGGCCGCCGGGGCGCACCTGCTGTCATCGCGGCGTCGCTGCTCGGCGTCGGTGTCGCCTGCGGGATCGCCGGGCTCTTCCCCGCCTATCTCGCCGGAGCGAGCCTCGCCACGCAACCGGCCGAACTCGTCCCTCATGCGATCTACTTCGCCGTCTGGGGCGCGAGCGCCCTGCTCATCCTGCTCGGCGGCACCCGCCTGCGGGTGGGGGCGATGCTCGGGCTCGGGGCGAGCATCGTCACGTTCGGCCTCTTCTTCGCGGACGCAGGCGAGGCGATCGCCGGAGGCGCGAATACCATGGGCGCCGGCCTCGCGCTCGGGCTCGCCGGCTGGCTCGCCTGCGCGGCCGGCTCCGCGGTCGCTTTCAGGCTCCGGCCGGCTGGGGCACCGGCCAAGCCGCATGGCCAGGAACAGGGCCTGGTCCTGGCGCTGGCGCTCGCCGCGCTCGGCGCGGCGGTCGCGTTCGCCCCGTCGTGGGACAGTTACATCTTGCGGACGTCGGCCGGGGCGACTCAGTCCCTGACCGCGGGCAACGCCTTCGCGAACCCGGCGCCGGTGATCGCCGGGGACCTCGCCGTCATGGTGGCGCTGATCGCGGTGGTCGTGCTGGCGGCTCTGTGGCGCCCGGTCCGCGAGGGGGTGGCGCTGCTTGCCGGTGCGATCATCCCGATGGCGGCTCAGGCGATCTCGGCGCTCGTCCAGCTCGGCGAGGCCACCTCACCGGTCCAGTTCGGCATCTCGCCGGCCTAGGCCGCTCAGGCCGGCCTCACGATCAGCTCTGGTCTCACTCCGGAGTTCTGGATCTACTGTGCCTTCGTCGTGGCGCTGGCCGTGCTGGCGTGCGCGCGGCTGCTCAGCCCGCCCCGAGCGGTCGCGCACAGCGGGTCACCACGTCCCATCGCGGCGATCCCCCTATCCTCGGCCCGGCCCTCCGATTGACTGCGGGCCGAGGCTACCGGCTCAGGACTTCGGCGGCTTCGCGTGCCGGGCCGGGAGGTAGCGCTGGAGGAACTCCTCGGTGCGCTGCCACGCCCTGGCGGCAGGCTCCGGCACGTGGAACATTGGTGCCATCCGGTTGTGGAAGGCGTGCCCGGCGTCCTCCTCGACGTGGATTTCGGCGCCCGGATGGTCGGCGACCGCGACTTCAACCCGCCTGACCTGGTCGCGCGGGATGTAGGGATCGGCCCCCCCGTACTGGAACTGCATCGGGGCCCGGATCTGCGCCAGGATGTCCAGGTTGTCATGGACGGCCGCGCCGTAGTAGGAGACCACGGCGTCCAGCTCCGCCTGCGCCGCCAGGAAGTATGCGATAGAACCGCCGAGGCAGATTCCGATGACCCCGGTGCCCCCCTCGACCTCAGGCAACGCCGCCAGGGTCCGCAAGGCGGCCCCGGCGTCAGCCACGCCCGCGGCAAAGTCGAACCGCGACGCCAGGGCAAGCGATTCGGTCAGGCCCTCCTGATCGTGGTCGGCGTGGTGGCCTGGCTTGAGCCGCCAGAACAGATCCGGTGCCGCGACCACGTAGCCGAGACCGGCCAGGTCCTCGGCTACGGCCTCGATGTAGTCGCTGACGCCGAATATTTCCTGGAGTAGCAGCAGGCCAGGGCCGGTGCCGCCGTCCGGCAGCCAAATCGTGAGGTCGAACGACCCTTCCGGGGTCTGGACGGACTCGACGCGCGACGACATAACCGCCTCCTTGCTGATCCAGGGCTAATCCGAGGCTAGATAGAACGCGGCAACAACACTACAAGCGGTACCTCGCGGTGGGTCCCTCCTGAGCTCCGGCCCGCCTGCGCACGCGGCGGTTGGCGGCAGCGCCATTCCAGCGACGAGAGCGGCTGGCGAGGGGCAGGTCGGCAAATGAGACGACGGCCATGCTGGTCACCTCCCTAGGCCCGGGTCTTGCGATCGGCCCTTCTTCGTAGCTTCCTGGTGTCCCGCAGCTCGGCAAATGGCTCCTGCTCCGGAGGGAGCCCGCCCGCGATGGCGCGGCCCCGCTGAAGCTCGGCATTGAATTCGGCGCCGAACAAGACGACGGAGTTAGAGATCCACATCCAGATCAGGAAGATAATGACGCCGGCGATGCTCCCGTAGACCTTGTTGTAGTGGCCGAAGTTCGCCACGTACAGCGCGAAAAGCCCGGACGCGATGAGCCAGCCGAGCACCGCGATAACGCTCCCTGGACTGAGCCAGCGGAATCCCTGCTTCGCGTTGGGGCTGGCCCAGTACAAGATGGCGAGCATCAGGCTAACGAACAGCAGCAGCACCGGCCATTTGGCAATGTTCCACACGGTCAGCGCGGTCGAGCCGATGCCGAGCACAGTGCCGACATGCTGAGCGAGGCCGCCGGTCACGACCACGATGAACGCCGAGGCGATGAGCAGCACCATCATGGCGATCGTGACGCCGAGCCGGATCGGCAGCGTCTTCCAGGCGGGCCTGCCCTCAGGCACGTCATAAATGGCGTTTGACGCACGCATGAAGGCGGCGATGTAGCTGGACGCCGACCACAGCCCGGCCACTATCCCGACGAGGGCCGCCAGCCCGGCGGAGCCGTGGCTTCGCTGCAGGTGGGTCACGGCGGTGAGCAGGGTCTGCCGCACCGCGCTGGGCGCCGCCTGCGCCAGGTTGGTGATCAGCGGCTGGGTAGCCGACTTGCCGATCAGGCCAAGCAGCGACACCAGGACCAGGAGCGCGGGAAAGATCGCCAGCACGCCGTAGTAGGTGAGCGCCGCCGCCCGATCCTGCAGGAAGTCATTGCTGAATTCCTTCGCTGCCCGCTTCCCGGCGGCGAGCCAGGAGCCGCGGCCAACTTGCTCTGACCGGCCCCTGACCACGTCACCGGTTGACGGGTCGTGGGCATGGGCCGGCTGCATCGACCTTGCTGTGTCTGTCATATCTCCCGTTCCTCAACGTCAGTAGCTACCCCGCCGGACCGATGGCGCTACCCCTGTGTCCTGCTGCCAAACGACGGGCGGCATGCTGGTATCGGCTGACAGCCCGACACGAATGGACGAGATTGCGATGGACCAGCAGCACGCCACTGGCAGTGACAGCCCGGCCGTCCAGCGGACCGGCCTGCAATACCGGGACCCCTCGCTGAGCAGGCCACGGGCCGGGCAGGCAGGCTGGCAGGATGTCGACGTCCGCGCTGTCGACACCATCCGGCTGCTGGCCGCTGACGCGGTCCAGAAGGTCGGCAACGGCCACCCGGGGACGGCGATGAGCCTGGCCCCGCTGGCGTACTTGCTGTTCCAGCGGGTGCTGGTCCACGACCCGGCCGATGATCAGTGGCTCGGCCGGGACAGGTTCGTGCTGTCGGCCGGCCATACCAGCCTGACGCTGTATATCCAGCTGTTCCTCTCCGGTTACGGGCTGGAACTCGAGGACCTCGAGGCGCTGCGGACCTGGGGCTCGAAGACCCCGGGCCACCCGGAATACCGGCACACCCGCGGCGTCGAGATCACCACCGGGCCGCTGGGGCAGGGCCTGGCCGGGGCGGTCGGGATGGCCATGGCAGCCCGCCGCGAGCGGGGCCTGCTCGACCCGGACGCCGAGCCCGGAGCCAGCCCGTTCGACCATCACGTCTACGTCATCGCCTCCGACGGCGATCTGATGGAAGGCATCACCAGCGAGGCCAGCTCGCTCGCCGGGCACCAGGAACTTGGCGACCTCATCGTCTTCTACGACCAGAACCACATCTCGATCGAGGACGACACGCACATCTCGTTCAGCGAGGACGTCGCCGCCCGCTACGCCGCCTACGGCTGGCACGTCCAGACCCTGGACTGGCGCACCCGGGACGGGTACGTGGAGAATGTCGACGGTCTTCTCGAGACCATCACGGCCGCTCAGCAGGCCACCGACCGCCCGTCGCTGATCGTGCTCAACACGATCATCGGCTGGCCGGCGCCCACCTTGCAGAACACCGGCAAGGCTCATGGCGCGGCCCTTGGCGCGGGCGAGGTCGCCGCGACCAAGGTCTTGCTCGGCTTTGATCCGGAGCGTAACTTCGCCGTCGAGCCTGACGTCCTCGCGCACGCCCGCAAGGTCGTCGACCGGGGACGCGAGGCGCACGCCGCCTGGCAGCCCCGTTACGAGGCCTGGCGGGCGGCCAACCCGGACCGGGCAGCGCTGCTTGACCGCCTCCTGGCCCAGGAACTGCCGGCTGGCTGGGCCGACGTCCTGCCCAGCTTCGACGCCGACCCGAAGGGCATGGGGACTCGCAAGGCCAGCGGGGCTGTGCTGTCCGCGCTGGCCCCGGTCCTGCCCGAGCTGTGGGGCGGATCGGCGGACCTGGCCGAGAGCAACAACACCACCATGGACGGCGCGGACTCGTTCATCCCCTCAGACAAGCAGACCAAGGAGTGGCACGGCGGACCCTACGGACGCACGCTGCATTTCGGTATCCGCGAGCACGCCATGGGCGCGATCCTGAACGGGATCGCGCTGCAGTTGCTGACCAGGCCCTACGGCGGCACCTTCCTGACCTTCAGCGACTACATGCGCGCGTCGGTGCGGCTGGCGGCGCTGATGCGGCTGCCGGTGATCTACATCTGGACCCATGACTCGATCGGCCTCGGCGAGGACGGCCCGACGCACCAGCCGATCGAGCACCTGGCCGCGCTGCGTGCCATTCCCGGCCTTGACGTGGTCAGGCCGGGCGATGCCAACGAGACCAGCGTATGCTGGCAGGCGATCATCGAGCACAACGACCGGCCCGCCGGCTTGATCCTCAGCCGGCAGAACGTCCCCGTCATCGCCCGCGGTGCGAGCACTGGCTACGCGTCGGCTGCGGGCGCGGCTCGCGGCGGCTACATCCTCGCCGAGGCGGACGGCGGCGCCCCGCGGGTCATCCTGATCGGCACCGGTTCCGAGGTGCAGATCGCGCTGGACGCCCGCGATCAGCTCCAGGAAGCGGGCATCCCCACCCGGGTGGTGTCGATGCCGTGCATGGAATGGTTCGGCGGGCAGGACGCTGCCTACCGCGACGAGATCCTGCCGCCCGCAGTCCGGGCCCGGGTCAGCGTCGAGGCCGCGATAGCGAGCGGCTGGGAAAAGATCATCGGTGATGCCGGGCGCAGCATCAGCGTCGAGCACTATGGCGCGTCCGCCGATTACCAGACGATCTACCGCAAATTCGGCGTTACCGCCGGGGCGGTAGCCGGCGCCGCGCGGGACAGCCTCCGCGACGCCGAGAACGGTGCGCACCCGGGCGGCTATCCGCCCGCGTGGGCCGCCGCCAGCGGCGGCACTGCCGACCGCCCCGCCTGACCGAAAACTGGCCCATCGGGCGTACGACGCCCTGGTGCGGGTAGCCATAACCGATGGACAACTCCCGTCATCCGCCCGACAGCCAATCCGGCCTGGCCCCTGACGCGCTGCCCGGCGAGGTTGCCGAGCTTGTCGGGGAACTGAGCGAGGAAACCAGCCCGTCCAGGCGCCGCAGGCTCACCAGCGCGATCGCCGGGATCGGGACCCGCGGCGGGCGGGCCACCAGGTACGGCGTGGCCTCTGGCGGCCGCTGGCTGACCACCGAGGTGCTCGCGATGGCGCCGCGGCTGCCGGTGCGCGACTACGAGCGGCTGCGCGCCCAGTTTCCGGCGATGGCGCCCGAGGAACTCGCCGACGCGCTGATATATGGCTCGGCTCGGGCCGCTGCAGCCGTCGGCGCGGCGGCCGGTGTCGCCATGGTGCTGCCGCTGCCCGCCGCTCCGGTCGAGGTCGTCGTCGAGACCCTGGCCCTGGTCGGCATCGAGATCAAGCTGGTAGCCGAGCTCCATGAGGTCTACGGCATGCGAGCGCCTGGCTCGGCAACCGAGCGCATGCTGGCCTACGTCGCGGCATGGGCGCACCGGCGCGGCGTGGCTGTCGCTCCGGCCGGCCTGGTCATCGCGGTGGGCTCGCCGCTACGCAGGCGCCTGCAACGCCGGCTGATCGTCCGCGCCGGCCGCAGCGCGTTTTCGCTCGGGCCGCTGCTCACCGGGGCAGCCGCGGGGGCTGCCCTCAACCGCCGCGAGACCCGCCGCCTTGGCAGCGACGTGCGCGATGACCTCAGGCGGCGCTCCGCGTACGCGACGCACTGGCCCAGCTAACGGACCTAGCCGCCGAAGGTTACGTTCTGGCCGGTCAGCGTGCCGACGACGCCGTTGGCCGTGATGCTCACGCTCTGGACCTGCAGATGCAGCGGGATGCCGGACAGCGGAATCGTGATGTTCCGTACCGAGTCGAGCAGCTGGGACGGCAACCCGTTGCTGTCAACCAGCTGGATGTTGAGCCTGTTGCCGCTGAGCCTGGTGACCCGCCACGTCGCCGAGGCGCTCGTGATCACCAGATCCAGGTTGGCCGTTATCTCGTTAGGACCCGCGTCGGTCAGCGTGAGGCCGGCACCGCCCACCGCGCCCAGCCCGCCAACCTGCGACGACACGGCGTTGGAGAGAGCGCCGAAGGTGATCACGGCCGTTCCGGTCAGGTGCGAGACGGTCGCGCCATTGAAACTGGAGTTGATGTGAACTCCGTTAAGCACCGCGTTTATGCTCTTGAACGTGACCGGGCCCTCCTGCAGGTCATGCCAGGAGATCTGCATGCTGTTGACATCTCGGCTGATCACTTGCGTCAGGAACGGGAATCCCGCGATCGACACGGCCGGCTTCTGCGAGATGCCCTGCTTCTGGATCTGAGTGGCCACCTCGTTCTCGGCGATGGCCTTCGCGCCGAAGTCCGCCGCCACCAGGAGGCCGACCAGCACGATCAGGATGATCAGGAAGATGGTGCGCCGCCTGCGCGGCCGCGACCTGCGGCCCGGCCCGGTGGCCTGATATCCGCTCATACAGCTGCCCGGAACGACAGCGGCGCGGCGTTTTCAGCCACCCCGGCACGGTTCATGAGCTGATGCTATGGCATGACCGGACGCCGGCGGACGTCGCTTCCGGCAGCTACCGCCGGGGCCGCCCGCCGTGGCAGACCGTCCCTCCGGCCAGCCGTCCCTCCGGCCAGCGGCGCCAGTCACGGCAGGGAGCCAACGTCGATGGCCTGTACCCGCGCCGAGCCGCTATTCGTCACCAGCACCGTCTTCCCGCCCGGCTCAAGCGCGAACTCGCGAGGCACCAGGCCGGTGCTGAGCACGCCGAGCTGGGCCTGACCGCCGGCGAGCGCCACCGACGTGTTGACCACGGAGATGCTCGCGGTCGCGCCCGGCTGGTTGTGCAGGTTGGAGTTGGCGACCAGGATCCGGCTGCCGTTCCTGGCCAGGATCAGGCCGATCGGGCTCGAGCCCACGTCTACCCGGGCGATCAGCGCGTGCGTCGGGTGCGCGAGCAGGCTACTGGCTGAGAATCCGAGCAGCGCGTTGCTTTCCCTGCTGGACACCCAGACATCGTTGCCCGCAGTGATCACGCGAACCGGGCTGCAGCCCGCCGTGGCCGTCGACTTGATCGCTGATGACGGCTTGGCCTCGGCGCGATGCAGGTCGATCACGCTGATCGTGCCCTCGGAGGGGATGGGCGCCTTGAGCCGCGCGATGCTCGTCACGTAGAGCCAGTTCCCGTCGGGCGAGATGGCCATCCCGACGGGCTGCTGGCCGAGCTTGATCTTCCCCACGATGTCGGACGGCCCGAAGCCATTGGTCAGCGCGGCGCTCAGGTTGAAGACGACCATGTCTTCGCTGTTCTGGAGCGTGACGAACGCGAACTTGTCGTCAGGGGAGATCGCCACCTCCACCGCGCCGGAGCCATATGGGCTGGTGAGAATGCCGGTAATCGGGCTGGCGCTGCCGCCTTGCTCGGCGGCGGCCACGTTGACCACGATCGCGCCGCTGCCTGCCGCGGCGAGCAGGTAGCGCCCATCGTGGGTGATCGCCGCGCTACGGTCGGCCCCCGGCGCGGAGAACGTGCTGACCACCTTCGGGGCGAGCGAACTGCCGTTCTTGAGCACCGCGATTGAATTACCGAGCGTCACGAACGAGTACATTCCGCCGCTGGTGGCCACCACCGTGAAGGGCTGACCGGCGACGCTGACCGCGGCTGCGCGGTCCGGCCGGAGTTTGGTTGTCGCCACTGCAGCCGTGCAGCCTGGCATCACGGCCGGACTGCCGGCGCCGCCCTTGCCGTGGCCGTGCAGGACCGCGTACGCCCCGCCTGCCCCGCCGAGGACGATGACGCAAGCAAGGATCACGGCGGCTGGCGACTGCCACCAGGGCCTGCGCCCAGGTGCGTAGCCGCCCTGCCCGGACGGGGGGTAGCCGCCCTGCCCGGAGGGGGGGTAGCCGCCCTGCCCGGAGGGGGGGTAGCCGCCCTGCCCGGAGGGGGGGTGCCGCCCTGCCCGGACGGGGGGTAGCCGCCCTGCCCGGACGGGGGGTAGCCGCCCTGCCCGGACGGGGGGTAGCCGCCCTGCCCGGACGGGGGGGCGCCCGGCGGATCGGTCCGGCCTGGCCTGCTGGCCCGAGGGATACGGCTCGCCGCGGTCGGCGGTCCGCCAGCCTCCTCGGGCCCGCGCGGCTGATCCGTCACCCAGCCGCCCGCTGCCGCTCCGGCGCCGGCTCCCGCGCCGCCACCCGCGGCACCGCCGGGCGAGGAGATCTCGGTCGCCGGGTGCGGCCGCGGCTCCCCGTAGCCGCCAGGCGCGCCAGTCAGCGGCGGGCGTTGCGCTGGCCTGCCAGCGGGACCCCTCGGACCAGACGAGCCAGGCTCCTGCAGACCGAGCGCCTCGCGCAGGGCCGCCGCGAAGGCCAGGCAGGTCGGGTAGCGATCACCCGGAGCCTTCGCCATCGCCCTGGCCAGGATCGAGTCGACCGCAGCAGGCAGGTCGCCGCGGCGGGCGGACAGCGACGGCGGGGCCTCGGAGAGCTGCGCCCAGACGACGGCCAGACCCTGATCGCGGCGGAACGGCGGTACGCCGCAGAGCATCTCGAATGAGGCGCAGGCCAGCGCGTACAGGTCAGCACGGCCGTCCACTGGGCGCCCCTCGATCTGTTCGGGCGCGACGTAATCGATGGTGCCAAGAAACTGGCCGGTGGAGGTCAGGCCGGTCACCGCGAGGGACTGCTTGCTGAGGCCGAAATCGGACAGGTAGACGTGATCCTGACGGCCGCTGCCCGAGGTCGAGTCGAGCAGCATGTTGCCCGGTTTCACGTCGCGATGGACGAGCCCGTGCGCGTGGGCCGCGTCCAGGGCCGCCGCCACCTGAGTAATGATGTCGGCCGCCCGGGCCGGACCCAGCGGCCCGTGGGTATCAAGCAGTTCCCGCACGTCCCCGCCATGGACGTAGCGCATCGCTATGAACAGGACGCCGTTGGCCTCGCCAGCCTCGAAGACGGGGATGATGTGGGGGTGGTCGACGGCAGCCGCTGCCCTGGACTCGCGGATAAAGCGCTGCCGGAACGCATCATCGACGGCCATGCCCGGAGCCAGGATCTTCAGTGCGACGTGCCGGTCCAGCCGGACGTCGAGGGCTCGGTAGACCACCGCCATCCCGCCGCGGCCGATCTGCTGCTCAAGCCGGTACCCGGCTATCTGAGAACCAATGGCGAATTCGCCGGGTCCCGAAGGGTTGTCCTCACTCACCGCGCCTCCAGCGCCTCCCTGCCGGTCCCGATGCTTCCCGTAGCCTTTGGCAGCCGCATCAGCTAGCTCCGGGATCGCGGGGACCAGTCACAAAGCCGCCGAGTGCGCTCCCCAGTATCTTGGTCGTCGTCGCTATCGCCTGCAACCATCGCCTGCAACCGTTGCACCAGAGCGCTGGGTGGCGCTCACGCTGCAGTCACGTCTTGCGGCGGGACGGTCCCGGTCTGACCGGCCGTGGCCGTGCACGCATATGTGCGCTCGGACAGGCCAGCTTGGCAGCCTCGTGGAAGAACGCAGGCATAGCCGACAGCCGGCCCCAGGCCAGCGCCAGCTCCCGGTTCATCTACTACGATGAGACCGTCGGCTTTGCGGGCCGGGACGGGATATCTTGCCGTCCGTGAACCACCGCCGCGTGGTCGCATAGCCCGCCCCCTGTCGCGCCGCCCGCACTTTCAGGTTCACTTCGCCATCAGACAGCACTACCGAGCACTATCGGGCGCTAGACAGTCAACAGGGCGCTAGTCAGTCAACAGTCCGTATCCCTCGCACCGACGCTGACCCGCGCGCTTTCAGGCCGGGCTTGTCTCGTGCGCATAGCTCGCCTGCGCGGCTTGGCGCGATACGCACGGATTCTTCTTTAGGCCGTCTCGCCTTACAGTTGTGCAATGACGATCGAGGGTGCAGCCTCGTCGAACGCCCCGGCGCTTGTCGTCCGGACGCAGGGGTCTGACCGGAGGCTGCAGGCGGGGCCCGCCTACAAGATTGGCCGTGATCCGGAATCCGACGTCTGGGTCGACGATTCGCGGGTGTCATGGCGCCATGCCGTGCTCAGGATCGAGCAGGGCTGCTGGCTGCTTGAGGACGTCGGCAGCACCAACGGCACGTTCATGGACTCCCGGCGGGTGCACCGGGTGCCGATCGCCGGCGTATGCGCGCTGCGGCTCGGTCACCCCGATGACGGTGCAGCAGTGTCCTGCTCGGTCGCCCCGGCCGGGCCCGCTGCCCAGGGCCCGTCCGCAGGCCCGATGGGCACGGCCATCGCGGCCACTCCGCCGTCCGCGCAGCAGGCCGACTGGGCAGCACAGACCCCGGCCCCGCCCGCGCAGCAGGCGGCTGGGGCGCACAAGGCTATGCAACGCCCGCGCGGCAGGCCGACTGGGCGGCACAGACCCCGGCCCAGCCCGCGCGGCAGGCCGGCTGGGCGGCACAGACCCCCGCCCCGCCCGCACGGCAGGCCGGCTGGGCGGCACAGACCCCGGCCCCGCCCGCGCAGCAGGCCGGCTGGGCGGCACAGACCCCCGCCCCGCCCGCACAGCAGGCCGGCTGGGCGGCGCAGACCCCCGCCCCGCCCGCACAGCAGGCCGGCCGGGGCGCACAAGGCTATGCAACGCCCGCGCCTGCCCCGGCATCGAGCATCGTGCGCCAGCCCAGCGCGATCATGCGGCTGCCGACCAAGGTGCTGCGGATCGGGCGAGCGTCCGACAACGACGTGGTGGTCGCCGACCTGAGTGTCTCCCGCTACCACGCGGAACTGCGGAAGATCGGCCGCGGATACGAGATCGTCGACCTGGCCAGCCACAACGGCACCTTCGTCAACGGCCAGTGGGTCTCTGCCGCCCCGGTCACCGAGCGGGACATCATCAGCATCGGGCCCGCCACGTTCCGGCTCGTCGGCGACGAATTGCAGCAGTTCATCGATACCGGTGACATCTCGCTGGCCGCCAGGGACCTTACAGTGCGGCTGTCGAGCGGCAAGGTACTGCTCGACCACGTCAGCTTCCCACTCGGCGAGCGGTGCCTGCTCGGGGTCATCGGCCCGAGCGGCGCGGGCAAGTCGACGCTGCTCGGCGCGCTGACCGGAGGGCGGCCAGCGACCGAGGGCAGCGTCTTGTACGACAATCGCGACCTGTACACGTACTACGCCGAACTGCGGCACCGGATCGGGCTGGTACCCCAGGACAACATCCTGCATACCCAGCTGTCCGCGCGCCGCGCCCTGGGCTACGCGGCTGAACTGCGGTTTCCCCGCGATACCAGCAAGGCCGAGCGGAAGCGGCGGATCGACGAGGTGCTCCAGGAACTCTCGCTGACCAAGCATGCGGAGACCAGGACCGCAGCCATGTCCGGAGGTCAGCAGAAACGCGTCAACGTCGCCCTCGAGCTGCTGACCAAGCCGTCGCTGCTGTTCCTCGACGAGCCGACCTCCGGCCTCGATCCTGGGCTGGACAAGTCGGTCATGGAGATGATGGCCGACCTGGCCCACGACGGCCGCACGATCATCGTGGTCACGCACAGCGTCGCCAACCTGAACCTCTGCGACCGGCTGCTCGTCCTGGTGCCCGGCGGCAAAGTCGCCTACTTCGGGCCGCCCGAGGACGGCCTGAGATACTTCGGCAAGCCGGGCTGGGCGGAGGTATTCCAGGCCTTCGAGGCCGAGCCGAACCGGGACTGGGCCGGGGAGTTCCGCAGTCGTCGCGCATGACCGGTATATCGCGACGGAGATGAGCAACGCGTGCCCCGGCCGCCGGCACCGGCCGCTCGGCGGCGCCGCCGCCTGCCGACCCGCAACCGGCTTGCCCAGCTGAGCACGCTGTGCCGGCGCTACCTGGCGGTCATCGCCTCGGAGCCGGCGTCTACCTGGCCATGCTGCGCAGTGACTCCGATCGTCCTGGCGGGCGCTGATGCGGCTGATGCCGGCCCCCGAGGGGCTGCGTCGGCCCAGGAACCAATGCCGATGCCCAGGGCCTGCTGCTGATCCTGGTCATGAGCGCGTGTTTCACCGGGGCCTCCTGTCCGTCGGGGAAATCGTCAAGGAACGCTCCATCTACTGCCGGGAACGGGCGGCCGGATTGTCCACCGGCGCTTACCTCTGGTCCAAGCTGCTGGTACTCGGCGTTCATCAGCGCAGTGCAGGCCGTGCGTGCTGGTCGCTGCTCGGGCTGGTCGGGCGGCCGTTGCCGGCGACCGGGGCCTTCCTGAAGTCAGCGCCGCTGGCGGAACTGCTGATCGCGACGGGATTCCTGGCTCTCGCCTCGATGGCACTCGGGCTGCTGTTCTCATCGATAGCGAATATCGCCGGAAAAGACGATGCCATTGCTGCTGGTGGCAGTGGTGGTGCAGATCATCCTCTCCGGCGGGGTCTTCGTCGTCAACGGCAAGGTAGGAGCCGAGCAGCTCGCGTGGGTGGCGCCGTCCCGGTGGGGCTTCGCCGCGACCGCGGCTACCTCGAACTACAACGTGATCGTGCCCGGAGCGGGGGTTTCGGCCGTCGCGGCGGATTCGCCATCCCCGGGAACGCTCCCGGCGTCAGGGAAGGCGGTCACCGCCCGGCAGACAGCCGCCGCAGCGAAGGCGCGTGCCTCAGGAAATCATGCCGCCCCGGCGAGGACGGCCGCGTCGGCGAAGGTGTCGGAGGACGTCCTGACCACGCCCGAGGACGTCCTTGACCGCGAGGACGTCCGCTGCGGCAACGCCCGCGGCACCCCAGCCTGACCCGCTCTGGAACCACACGCCGCGGGCCTGGCTTACCGATGTTGGCGGGCTGGTGCTGCTCGGGATTGTGTTCTGCTTCATTACCTGGCGGCGCCTGATACGGATGAGTCCGGGCCGCCGGTAACAGGCGGCCCGGACCCGGTGCGGCGGTGCCGGGCAGCGAGCGCCGCCCGGCCTGCCGCTAGTGGCTGCGCGGAGGCAGGTCGAACGGGCGCAGGTAAGGAGCTGGCCGGTACGGCGTGAACGCCGGTGCCGTGGGGCAGAAACCGTCGACCGGTGACCCCACCGGGCACTTGCCGCCCTGAGCTGGGTAGATGTTGTAGGCACCGCCGAGATCGGTGGCCGCGGCGTTCAGGCTCGCTGGCTGCAGCGCCTGGCGGTTCCAGTGACCGGTCGCCAGGCGGTTCAGCAGCGTCCTGAGCCGCGATGATCGTCTCGGCCGGGGTGAAGGCACAGTGCCCGGCCCGGCTCACGAAGATCTGCCGCAGCAGTTGCGAGTCGCCTGCTCGCCGGACGACGCTGCCGTAGGCCTGCTCGTTCTCGGGCACGACAAGCCCGTCGCCAGTGGTGTGCATGGTGAGTACCGGCATGGACAGGTCGCCGTTGAAGGAGATGTAGCGGGTGAGGTAGGCGACGGCCGAGGGATCGGCGCTGATCCGGGTCGCGTTGTTAAGAGTCTGCAGGTCGCCGCGCAGGCTCAGTCCCGCTGCCTGTGTACAAGGCGCGGACCTCGCGGAAGTCCGCCGACTTGGCCAGGTCGCTGAAGTAGTTCACGCCGGTGTTCCAGGACACGTTGCCGCCGGCCCGCTGCTCAAGCTCGGCACGGAAGCGCGAACACGAACGGGAAGGTCACCTCGGTGTCCCACAGGTACTGGTTGGCCTCCTGGCCAGCGAAGTCGTCAGCGGCAGGTTCGGCGGACAGCGGGGTGAACCAGCCGGGCGTATCGCCGAGCGCGGCGACCAGGGCGAGCCGGGCCCGGCCCGCCGCGGTGGCCTGCGCCGCCGCCGCGGCCGTCTCGGCATTGGTCAGGTTGTCGGTCGGGTTCGTGATGTTGACCAGTTGCAGGCCGCCGGACGGGTCGATCAGCTGCTGGAACGCGAACTCAGCGTCGAGCGCCGTGTTCCACGTCGCGACGCCGCCGGACAGCACCCCGCACATCGGCAGGGCCGCGTTGAACCGGCTCGGATAGGTCTGGATCAGGCCGGCCGTGATGATTCCGCCCAGCGAATGGCCCCACGCGATCGTCTGGGCGGGCTTACCGATCTTGCTGTCGAAGACGTTCAGGGTGTGGATCTGATCGGGCAGCGCCTGCTGAATTGCCCAGCCGGTGGTGGCATAAGACGAGCCGGCCAGTGCATAGCCGTGGCCGAGCAGCCAGGCACCGGTTACCGGGTCGCCGACATCGGTCGCCGGATTGGCCGAGCCCGGGGGCACGTATCCGTGGCTGTACAGGAACAGGGTGCCGTTCCAGCCTGCCGGGACCTCGATCTTGTAGGTAGCGCCGTCCGTGAACGTGCCAGTCAGCGTGGTCACCGCAGCCGGGCCCGGCTGCGACCTGACGGCGGCCAGCGCAGGCGCGGCACCCAGGGCTACTGCTGCGGCGAGAAGTGCCGCAGAAATGGCAGCTACCGTACGTCTCCCGAGTTTTCGCATCATTGCTCTCCATTACGCCATGCCGCGCGATATGCCTTCCCTAGCGGACTCTAGACCGGCGTGAGTCATATGCGAAGAGGGGCTGACTGTCAGACCGGGCCGCCATTAGGACCCGGCTGGCCCAGTGCTGACTAGCTCAGTGCTGACTAGCTCAGTGCTGACTAGCTCAGGCCGCCCTCGCAGCGCCGACCAGCTCAGTGCTGGCCGGCGCAGTGCTGGCCCGCGCAGGCGCCGGCCGGCTCAGTGCTGGCCGGCGTCAGTGCCGGCCGGCTAGAGGCGGCCAGCCTCGACGATGCGGCGCAGGAACCGGCGAGTGCGCTCGTCGGCCGGGCTGGTGAACAGCTCGCCGGGCGGCGCGTCCTCGATGATCGTTCCCTCTTCGAGGAAGCAGACCCGGCTGGCGATGTCCCTGGCGAACCCCATCTCGTGGGTCGCGATCAGCATCGTCAGGCCGGCCGCGGCGAGTTCGCGGATCACGTTGAGCACCTCGGCGACAAGTTCGGGGTCGAGCGCGCTGGTGACCTCGTCGAGCAGCATGATCTGCGGCTTGACCGCCAGCGCACGGACGATGGCGACCCGCTGCTGCTGGCCGCCTGATAGCCGGTCCGGATAGTCGGCTTCCTTGTCGGCCAGGCCGAACCTGCCCAGCAGCGCCCTGGCCTCTTGCTCGGCCTGCTTGCGGGGCATCCGCAGGGCCTTCACCTGCGCGAGCGTCACGTTCTGCAGCACGTTCATGTGCGGGAACAGGTTGTAGGACTGGAAAACGATCCCGATGTAGCGGCGCACCAGGTTCTCGTCGACGCCCTCGCCGGTGATCAGGTTTCCCCAGAGCCTGATCTCGCCGGTGTCGATCGGCTCCAGGAGGTTGAGGCAGCGCAGCAAGGTCGACTTGCCCGAGCCTGAGGCGCCGATGAGGCAGATCACCTCGTGCGTCGCCACCGACAGGTCGATCCCGCGCAGCACCTGATTGGCGCCGAACGACTTGTGCAGGCCCTCGACCCTGATGGCCTCGGCACCGGGCGCCGGGCGGCTCTCGCCGGCGGGCCGCTGACCGCCTGCGCCGGCGAAGTCGCGGCGGTCGCTGCCTCCCGTCACGGCCCGACTCCCGACAGGCGGCGCCGGCGGTCGCGGTCGATCAGCCGGTCGGTGAACCTGGCCAGCGGGATGGTCAGGATCAGGAACAGGATCGCGGCGACGGTGAAGCTCGAATAGTTGAAAACGGTGCTGGCGTAGATCTGGGCGGCCTCATTCGCCTCGATCGCGCCGAGCACCCCGACCAGCGCGGTGTCCTTCTGCAGGCTGATGAAATCGTTGAGCAGCGGCGGGATGATGTTCCGCACCGCCTGCGGAAGGATCACGTACC
The DNA here is from genome assembly GCA_963774825.1 of uncultured Actinomycetes bacterium. Lineage (GTDB taxonomy): Bacteria > Actinomycetota > Actinomycetes > Streptosporangiales > Streptosporangiaceae > DATBGO01. The sequence continues at coordinate 189,266 of CAVZGW010000016.1, forward strand.
GTAGCGCGGTGAATTGCGACAGCCCAAGTGACCGGGCGGCGGCGACCTGGCTGCGCTGGACCGAGTTCAGTCCAGCCCGGTACACCTCGCTGACGTAGGCCGAATAAGACAGCACGAGGGCGACGACACCGTAGACGGCGGCCGACTGGTAGGAGACAAGCGGCAGCTTGAGGGCGGGGAAGCCGAAGCCGATCGCAAAGATGACCAGCAGCAGCGGGACCCCGCGGAAGAAATCAACGTAGATCACGCCGAGCACGCGCAGCGGGAAAAGCACCGGGCTGGTGGACTGCCTGATCAGGGCGATGACCAGGGCGAGAATAAGGATGAGCACCTCGGCGGCGAGGAACATCCTGATGTTCAGCCAGATGGCCTCGCCGACCGAGTAATAGCCTTTCGCCGGGTCGCCGATGAATGACTGCCACATGTCGTGCGGGTCGAAGAACGTGTGCCTGACGTCTGCGCTGCCCGGGGCGAGCAGGAAGACCGCGACGATCGCGGCGAGCACGACCAGCGTGCTGGCCGTCGACAGCAGGGTCGCCCGGCGGCCCCCGCCGGACAGCAGCCGCGGTCCGCGGCCGGTGGCGCTGAACGACTCCGGGACGCCCATTCCCCACTCGGAGCCGAGGTTCCCCGGAATCGGCTCGAAACCACCGGGCCGGCGTTCTGAGAGCCACCCTCGTTCTCGTCCATGCCTTAAGCCGGGCCGGGCCGCCTGGCCCGCGTCAGGGCTTGATGGTCGGGACGCTGATGTAGATCTGCAGGTACTTGCGCTGCAACGCTTGCAGGGTCCCGTCGCTCTTCAGCTTCGCCAGCGCCTGGTTGACGCAGCTGACCAGCGGGTTGCCGTGGCTGAACAGCAGGCCGTAATGCTCGCCGGTGCTCGGGAACTGGGCGACCATGATCGAGCCGGGGATCTCGGACGAGGAGATGAACTGCGCGGTCGGGGTGTCCGTCACGAGCGCGGCGATCTGGTGCGTCTGCAGTGCCTGCTTCACGTCGTTCAGGGTCTGGAACACCTTCGGCTGCGCGGACGGCTTGATCTGGCTGGTGATGAACGCGAGGCTGGTCGTTCCGACCTGATCGCCGAAAACGTAGGACTTGAGGTCCGCCGGGGTGTTCTTGGTGACGATCGGGGTGCCCTTGAGCGCTACGAGCGCCTGCTGCACGTCGTAGTAGCTATCGGAGAAGGTGACCGCCGTTGCCCGCTGGGGCGTGTAAGAGATCTCGTTAATATCGAAGTCGAATTTCTTCGGACCGGGCGCGTAAGAGGCGTCGAACGGCTCGTACGCCCAGTGCACCTGCCCCGGGGTGAAGCCAAGCTGCTTGGCGATCGCGTAGCTGACAGCGCTCTCATAGCCGGTGCCGCTGGCCGGGTTGTTGTTCTCGAACCAGGGCGGGTAGGCGGGCTTGTCGGTGGCGACCGTCAGGGCGCCCTTCTGGTAGAGGTCCTTCTGGATCCCGGCGTTGGAGCAGCTGGTTGTGGTCGCGGTGCTGCCCGGCGTCGCACTGCCGGACGTCGGTGCGCTCGTGCTGCCGCAGCCGACCAACCCGGCGCTCACGGCCGCGATGACGGCTGCCGGAACTATCCGTCGCATCGGATCCACCCCACATCAGGACGGGAAGACGAGCCCCGGGGCCCGTGACGATCTGTGACTGGCCAGCTTAACGGCACCTCAGGTAACTCCCGGCTTCCGGGTAGGAAACTGGCCGGGCAACCGGGTCCCGCCCCGGTGCAAAGCGACCACGTCGCGTCTAACCGGTCCGTCCGCCTGCTTCGGTACCTTTAGCCCCGGATGTACACGGGCGTGCCCGGGATGTGCACCAGCTTGTGGAAGAACGCGGCGATGTCCATCGGGATCCGCACGCACCCGTGCGACGCGGGGTACCAGGGGACCGGAATGTCACCGTGCACCGCGTAGGAACGGCCGATGAAGAAGGCGGAGTTGTACATCGTGCCGAGCGGCACCGTGATCCAGCCGGGCGCGTAGCTCAGGAACCGGTAGTTCCCGGTGGGGGTGATCGCGTAACTGCAGGAGCCGTGACTGCAGTAGTAGTAACCGCCCCCAGTGGAGACGTGGCTGATCAGCTCGATCGTGTTGTGGTGGTAGAGGACGAGCACCTCGGTCTTGAGGTTGATCTCGACCCGCAGGTCCGCGCCGCCGCGGGGCTTCAGGACCTTGGGCAGGCGGGGACGGACGAGCGCCTTTTCCATCCTGATCCCGATCTCATCGGAGTTCGCCGGGGTGATGACGAATCCCTGTACCCGCTCGAATGCCCACACCGCCTCGATCGTGTCCGGCCCGAACGAGCCGTCGATCTTGCCGGGATAGTACTTCAGGACCGCGAGCCGCCGCTGCAGGTTCCGCACGGCGGTGCCGTGCATGCCCACGGTCAGCACCCGACCGGGCGGGACGTACGCGGGCACGGCCACGGCATGGGGTTCCGCACGCCCGGTCACCGCTGCCGGGGAGGCTGCGGCCATCGGGCCCTGAACCAGGACTGACGCGCTGGCCGCGGCCACCGCGCCAAGGCCGATCAGGCACCGCCGGAACGAAACTCCCATGCATGCTCCTTTAACTGCCCGCCGCGCCCAGCGCGACCAGGATTGCGGTTTTACCTCAGATTAGGGGACTGCCATTTCCATTTCCTAGACGCCTGAGACGGCCGCCGGGTTGCGCGCTGATCACGATCGCCGCTGTGGTCTGGGCCCTGCAGGGTCTCGGCTACATCGGCGGCAGCGGCATGTCCGGTGTCACCTTCTGGGCGGTCGCGGGCCCGCTGGTCGCGCACGCCGGGCTCTTGATGGCCGTCGTCGGCGTGCGCCGAGCGGCAGCGGGGCCGCTCGCCCGGGTAAGCCGGCGTGGCTGGCGAACGCAGCGGCGATGCGACGGTTAGCAGCAGGTAGAGACGGTTAGCAGCAGGTAGAGACGTGTGCCTGTGCACCGCGCGGGTATCTACCCCGCATTGTTCGGCACATCGCCGAATACTCACTGACCGGGGGGGAACGGGGCTGTGGTGAGTTTCGTCAGTAATGTCCGGCGTGCGGCCGAGGGGCTTTTCCTGCAGGTTTTTGATATCTACGGCAATAACAAGGTGGTGCGAACGGCAGGCCGTCAGGCCGGCCAGCTCGCCGGCCAGCTCACCAGCGGACTGCAGGAGGCCGGCGGCCGCGCATCGGCCGCCATGTCAGATCTGCGCGGCAAGGACGGCCGAGCGGCCGCGCGGGTCACGGACCCGCGGGTCACGGACGCGCGGGCCAGGAACGGGCGGGTCAAGAACGCGGGGGTCAAGGACGTCGCCCACCGATGACCCGCTGCCAGGCAGGACGACACCACGCCGCCGCGGGGCAGTGCAGTGTCCGGCCAGCCCGCTGACGGCGACGTCGGCGCGATACTGGAGCGGCTCGCCGATCAGCTGGGCCTGAGCATCACCCGGACGAAGAACGGCCGCGCACGGCTGGTCAGGCACGACGGCACGGCCGTGCAGACGTGGCGCCAGGAGTACCCGTACAGCTGGCGGCTCCGCCGCGCCACGTACGACGCCGCCATGCAGCCGCTCCAGATCGAGCTGCTCAAGCTGCAGAAATCGGTCAAGTCGTCGGGTCGCAGGCTCGCGATCGTCTTCGAGGGGCGGGATGCGGCGGGCAAGGGCGGCACGATCAAGCGCTTCACCGAGAACCTCAACCCGCGCGGCGCCCGGATTGTCGCCCTGGAGAAGCCGACCGAGCGCGAACTCGCCCAGTGGTACCTGCAGCGTTACCTCGCGCACATGCCGGCCGCCGGGGAGATCGTCTTGTTTGACAGGTCCTGGTATAACCGGGCGGGCGTCGAGCGGGTGATGGGCTTCTGCCGCCAGGATGAATACCTGGAGTTCCTCAGGGAGGCGCCAGAGTTCGAGCGGATGCTGGCTCAGGATGGCATCTCGCTGATCAAGTTCTGGTTCTCGGTCTCCCAGACCGAGCAGCTCAGGAGGTTCATCCACCGGCAGCTGGATCCGGTCAAGCAGTGGAAGCTCAGCCCGATCGATCTGGCCTCGCTGGACAAGTGGCACGAATACACCGAGGCCAAGGAGGAGATGTTCGCGCACACGGACCGGGCCGAGGTCCCATGGACCGTCGTGAAGAGCAATGACAAGAAACGGGCCAGGCTCGAAGCCTTGCGTTATGTGCTCTCATCCATCGACTATGCGGAAAAGGATTCCGTGATCGTCGGGCAGCCCGACCCGCTGATCGTCGGGCCCGCGCCGATGATGCGCGAAAGCGGCGCAGACCAGCTGGCCCGAACCGCGCAGCGCAGAACCCGGGCCACGATCGACGTCATCAGCCCGCCGCGTCCCGATGGAGCCAGGCGGCTCGCCGTCGCGGGCGCGGGCAGCGCGGGCAGCAAGCCGGTCGTGGAACTGCGCCGCGAGGAGACCGCCCGCTCGCCTGTCGTCCCGCTCGCCGAAGGCGCCGCCTCCCATACCCCGCCACAGCAGCTGGCCTGACGGCCTGCTGGATGATGGCAGCACCGGCCTCAGGCCTGACGCAGCACCCAGTCAGTCCTGAGGTGCTGAGCGCCCGGGCCACCGCGCCCCGGGGCCGGGTGGCACCTCCAGGTAGCTGGCCACGCCACGGACGATGATGTCCATGCCCCACTCGAACCGGTCGTCGGCACTCCCCGCGACCAGGTCGGCGGCGAGGGCGACCGTGTTGGGGAAGTGCTCCGTCGGCAGCGATCCGAGCCAGGTGGCCATCTGGGCGCGCGGGTCCTCCCCAGTGCCGTCCGCCGGGTGCTCACCTGTGCCGGGCGCCAGCATCACCTCCTGCTCGTATGCGAAGGCGCCGACATAGAGTCCGGCCAGGTCCCCGACGTACGCCGCCACCTGGTCGGGGATGCCGGCCGCGCGGAGCTCGGCCAGGATGACCTCGCCGAGCGCGAGCATGCTCGGCCCCCAGGGGACTCGGCCGAGGGACAGTTCGGCGACACCCGGATGCCGCCGGAAAACCCCGAGCATCTCCCGCCCGAGATCCTTGAGCCTCTCCTGCCAGCCACCGCGGCTGGCAGGGACGTCGATCTCCTCGATGATCCGCTCGAGGACAAGCTGGACCAGTTCATCCTTATTGGCGACGTACCCGTAGAGCGACGAGGCCGAGACACCGATCTGATCGGCGACGCGGCGCATCGTGAGCGCCTGACCGCCCGCCGCCTCCACCACCTGCAAGGCGGCGTCGACAACTACCTCCCGGCTGAGCTGCGGCCGCGGAACGCTGCGGCGCCGCGGTGCGGACCGCCACGGGGGCTCGGGCATGCGAGCGGCCGCTTGCCCCGTGCCCTCCGGTGTCCCAGTCATGCCAGACAGGGTAGTTGACGTGAACAACGTTCTGTAGTAAAACAGTGTTCTAAGGAAAACATCGTTTTGTATATGAACGTTGTTCTGAGGAGCTCCCGTGACCGACGTAACCGGCGCCGTCGAGGCAACAGAGCTAAGGAAGAGCTTCAAGGGCGGGGTCCGCGCGCTGGACGGGCTGAGCTTCTCGGTCGCGCCGGGCAGCGTCTTCGCCCTGCTCGGCCCGAACGGCGCCGGGAAGACGACGACGGTGCGGATCCTGACCACCCTGTCAAGGCCGGATGGCGGCCGGGCCACGGTGGCGGGGATCGACGTGCTCAGCCGTCCCGGCCAGGTGCGGTCGGTCATCGGCACGGTGAGCCAGCGCAGCGGTGCGGTGAGCCAGCTGACCGGCTACGAGAACCTGGTCATGCAGGGCCGGATCTACCAGATGCGCCGGACCGAGCTGCGGCGGCGCGTGGCTGAGCTGCTCGGGCAGTTCGGCCTTGCCGAGGCGGCCCGCAGGCAGGTGCGCACTTACTCGGGCGGGATGCGGCGGCGCCTCGACGTGGCGACCGCCCTGGTCCACCGCCCGGCGGTGCTGTTCCTCGATGAGCCTACGACAGGGCTCGATCCGCAGGGCCGCGCCGAGCTGTGGGCGGTGCTCACCGCCCTGGCGTCGGCCGGAGGGACAACCATCCTCGTCACCACCCATTACCTGGAGGAGGCCGACCACTTCGCGGCCAAGGTCGCCATCGTCGACCAGGGCCGGATAGTCGCCGAGGGGACCTCGGAGCAGCTCAAGGCCCGGCTGCAGGGCGATTCGGTACAGCTCGAGCTCGCCGACGCCGAAGGCGCGGAACTGGCCGAGAAGGCCCTCACCCGCGTCCCCCAGGTTCGCCAGACGGCAGCGGACGGTGCCATGGTGCGGGCCCGCGTCGCCGACGGGCCGCGGGCGCTGCCCGCCGTGCTGGCCGGGCTTGAGGCGGACGGCGTGCCCGTCGTGTCGGTCACCGTCGCGCGGCCCTCACTTGACGACGTCTACCTGCACTATGCAGGCCGGTCATTCCGGCAGGCGGAAGGGATCACCGTCGCATGAGCCTCGTCCGCCAGTCCTGGGTGCTGCTCACCACCAGGTACCTGCGCCAGCTCTACCGCCAGCCGGCGGTCATCGGCATCACGCTCACCCAGCCGGTGATCTGGCTGCTGCTCTTCGGAGCCCTGTTCAAGAAGGTCACCGAGATCCCCGGATTCGGCGGCGGGAACTACATCACCTACCTGACGCCGGGGGTGGTCATCATGACGGCGCTGTTCTCGGCCAGCTGGACCGGCATGGCCTATATCGAGGACATGGACTCCGGCGTCATGGACAGGTTCCTGACCGCGCCCATCCCCCGCGCTGCCCTGATCACTGCATCCCTCGCCTACCAGGCCGTCACGACCGTGGTCCAGTCCGCCGTCATCATCGCGCTCGGCTGGGCGATGGGGGCGGGCTTCCCCGGCGGCGCCGCGGGCATCGCGGCGCTGATAGCGATCTCGGTGCTGATCGCGCTCGCGATGGCTGGCCTGTCCAACGGTCTGGCGCTGCTGGCCCGCCAGCGCGAGACGCTGATCGCCGCGTCGACCACGCTGGTGCTGCCGCTGACCTTCCTGTCCGGGGCTTTCCTGTCGCTGCGGCTCGTCCCTGGCTGGATCGCCGCCACTGCCAGGTTCAACCCGGTCAACTGGGCGGCCAGCGCCGGGCGGCTGGCGATCAGCGGCCAGTCCGCCTGGGGCACGGTGACCTCCTACGCCGGCTTTCTCGCGATCGCGCTCGCGGTCACCGCGGCAGCCTCCACCCGGGCGTTCCGCGCCTACCAGCGTTCCGTCTGACCGCGGCCGGCCATAGCGAACGTGCTTTACTGATCGCGGTCGATAGGTGCGGCCCCGCCACCACCTACGGCCCACGATCATGGAACGAGGGCCTCGCGGCGGACGGGCTAGCGGGTGACCGCCGATCGCGCCCTGGCCACTTCGTACAGCGCGATGCTCGCGGCGACGCCGGCGTTCAGCGACTGCGCGACAGCGGAGATCGGGATCCTGGTCAGGACGTCGCAGCGCTGCGCGACCAGCCTGGACAGCCCCCGGCCCTCCGACCCGACGACCAGCACAAGCGGGGAGTCCGCCAGCTCAAGCTCGCTGATCGGCGTGTCGCCGCCCCCGTCAAGGCCGGCGATGAACAGCCCGGCTTCCTGATAACCGGCCAGGGCCCGGACCAGGTTCGCCGCCTGGGCGACCGGCACCCGGGCCAGCGCCCCGGCCGACGCCTTCCAGGCTCCTGCGGTCACGCCGGCGGAGCGCCGCACGGGCACCAGCACGCCGTGACCGCCGAAGGCCGCCACCGAGCGGACCACCGCCCCCAGGTTCCTCGGGTCCGTGACACCGTCGAGCGCGACGATGAGCGGCTGCTCTCCGGCCGCACGCGCGCGGGCGGCCAGGTCATCGGGATGCGCGTACGCATAGGGCTTGACCCGCAGCGCCATGCCCTGGTGCACCGCACCGGCGGTGAGCCGGTCCAGCTCGTCGCGCCCGGCCTCGACCACCGGGATCCTGGCGTCGGCGGCCAGCGTGATCGCCTCGCTGATCCGGTCGTCGGCGTCCAGCCGCGGCCCGACGTGCAGCGCCGTGGCAGGCACGGCGGCGCGCAGCGATTCAAGCACCGCGTTCCTCCCGGCGACCACCTCGGTGCCGCCAGGCGACCGGGATTTCGGTGTATAACGGCCAGCGGGCGCAGGTCCCGCGGATCCGCGTGATGTACCGCGGGCGGCGATGCCAGCGCGCGCCGGTCCCGCGGATCCGCGTGATGTACCGCGGGCGGCGCTGCCAGCGGGCGCAGGTCCCGCGGATCCGCGTGATGTACCGCGGGCGGCGCTGCCAGCGGGCGCAGGTCCCGCGGATCCGCGTGATGTACCGCGGGCGGCGCTGCCAGCGGGCGCAGGTCCCGCGGATCCGCGTGATGTACCGCGGGCGGCTGCCGAGCCGGAGTCTGATGGACCGGTCGCGCCCCCGGTCGCGGCTGCCCGGCGCTGCGCGGGATGGCCCGGCCGTAGCTGCGCGGGCGGGGTCGGGCCCTTGCCCTCGAGCCGCCGCTTGCCATAACCGCCCGTGCCCGGACGGGGCTTTCCCGACTTGGTACGGCCGCCTGGCCCGGGCCGGGCCGGCCTGCCTGCGTTGCTCATCGGCTCAGCTCCCAGCGCGGCCCGCGCGGGGTGTCCTCGACGAGGATCCCGGCTGCGGTCAGCCCGTCCCTGATCGCGTCCGCAGCGGCGTAGTCCTTCCGGTCACGTGCGGCCTGCCGCTGCTGCAGCGCCACGCCGACCAGCGCGTCGACCACGCTGTGCAGGTCACCGTCGCCGCCACTGGCCGCCCACGGCTCGGCGAGCGGATCGAGGCCGAGCACCCAGAGCATCGCCCGGACCCGCGCGGCGTGCTTGGCCGCGCCCGCCGAGTCCCCGGCGGCCAGCGCGCTGTTGCCGTCCCTGACCGCCTCGTGCACGATGGCCAGTGCCTGCGGTACCCCAAGATCGTCGTCGAGCGCCGCGATGAACGCGGCAGACAGCGCCGCATCGGCGGGCCCGTGTGACCCGCCAGGCCCGCCCGGGCCGTCGGCGGCCTGCGCGGCCCTGGTCACGAAGCCCTCGATCCGCCGGTAGGCGGCTGCGGACTCGTCCAGCGCCTCGCGGGTGTACTCGACGTCCGAGCGGTAGTGTGCCTGGCCAAGGTAGTAACGCAGCTCGACTGGCCGCACCTGCGTGACCATGACGTCGACCAGCAGCGAGTTGCCCAGCGACTTGCTCATCTTGGCCCCGGCGAGGTGCAGCAGCCCGTTGTGCACCCAGTACCTGGCAAAACCGTCACCAGCGGCCCTGGACTGAGCAAGCTCGTTCTCGTGGTGCGGGAAGACCAGGTCAAGGCCGCCACCGTGGATGTCGAAGGTCTCGCCAAGGTACTTGGTCGCCATCGCCGAGCATTCCAGGTGCCAGCCGGGCCGGCCAGGTCCCCATGGCGTCTCCCAGGACGGCTCGCCCGGCTTGGCCCCCTTCCACAGGGCGAAGTCGCGGGGGTCCCGCTTGGCCCCGCTGCCGTCGGTGTCGTCAGCGGCCCGCATGTGCTCGAGCCGCTGACCGGACAGCGCACCGTAGGCGGCATAGGAATGCACGTCGAAGTAGACGTCGCCGCCGGCCGGATAGGCGTGCCCGCTGTCGATCAGCCGCCGCATCAGCGCGACCATCTCGGGCACGTGCCCGGTTGCCCGCGGTTCGACGTCCGGCGGCAGGCAGCCGAGCGCGTTGTAGGCGCGGGTGAACGCCCGCTGGTTCCGCTCGGCTACCGCCCACCACACGCTGCCCTCGTGCTGGGCGGCGTGCAGGATCTTGTCGTCGATGTCGGTCACGTTCCGGCAGAACGTCACCTGGTAGCCGCTGGCCCGCAGCCATCTGGTGAGGATGTCGAAGTTGACGCCCGACCTGATGTGGCCGATGTGCGGCGGCGCCTGCACCGTGGCCCCGCACAGGTACAACGACGCTCGCCCGGGTATCACAGGAGTGAACTCGCGCACCGAGCGCGCGGCAGTGTCGTAGAGACGCAGCACCATGCAGTAAGGCTACGGGACGTCGCGGCCAGCGCGCGGCGCGCGCGGCGCGCCCCAGCTGCCCCCCTCGCTCACCGGGGCCGCGGCTCGGCCGGGCCCCACGACGGAACGAATCCGGCGCTGTCGAACACCTCCAGCAGGCTGACCACCGCCACCTCCAGGCCGTCGCCGCTCGGCTGCATGCCCGGTCAGCCGCGGGCGCCCCTTGCCCAGCTCCAGGCGTACTCCTGGTCCTCGGACTGCCGGCTTGCCGGGCCGAGCAACAGCGGCCTGAAGGTGTCGATCATGACAGCCGTCTCGTCGGTGCTGGTACGCCCTTCCTGCAGGCCGCGGACCGCCGCCTCGACCGCCCCCGGCTGCGGCCCGTGCGTGCAGCCCGACGGGTGCAAGGTGATCGACCCGATCCCGACCCCGGAGCCCTTGCGCGCGGAGTAGTCCCCGGCCACGTAATACATCATCTCATCGGAATCCACGTTGTGATGGTTGTACGGGATGGGAACAGCGCCGTCGTCGAAGTCGAGCGGCCGCGGGCAGAACGAGCAGATCACAAAGTTCGGTCCCTCGAATGTCTGGTGTACGGGAGGCGGCGCGTGCGTGCGCTTAACGATCGGCTCGAAATCGGCGATGTTGAACGCATATGGGTACAGGCAGCCGTCCCAGCCCACCACGTCGAACGGATGGTGGGCGTAGGTGAGGCGGGTGAGGCCATCGCGGTTGCGCACGATCACGGGCACGTCCTCGCCCTCGGCGAGCAGCGGGCCATCCGGGCCGCGCAGGTCCCGCTCGGAGTACGGAGCGTGCTCAAGGAACTGGCCATATTGCGACAGATACCGCCGTGGCGGCCTGATGTGCCCGCGCGCCTCGATGACCAGCGCATGCGCGGGCTCGGCGCCAGGAATCCAGCGGTGGATGGTTCCTCTGGGCACGACGACATAGTCGCCCGCGGTTGCGTTAATCGCACCGTACACGGACTCGAAACGGGCGGAGCCGGTCCGCAGGTAAATCGTCTCGTCGCCGGTCGAATTCCGGTAAAGCTCCGAGGGCGCCTCAGCGGCGGAGAATGAGATCCGCACGTCGTCGTTGGCCAACAGGACCTGCCTGCCGAGTACGAGGTCGCCGCCGTCTGGAAGCTCCTGGGTGCGGAAATGCCGCGGCAGCAGCGGGTGGTTGGGTGTGATGCCTGCCAGCGCCTCAGCATCCTCGATTCCGTCGCTCTTCACGATCGCGGTCGGCAGGTGCGCGTGATAGAGCAACGAGGAATCGGAAACGAACCCTTCCTCGCCCATCAGTTCCTCGGCATAGAGGCCGCCGTCGGGACGATAGAAACGGATGTGACGTTTTCTGGGAATCTCCCCAGTCACCCGGTAATACGGCATGTCGTCTCCTTTGACGCCGAGGTCGGTGCCACCCGGGCCGGCCATCCCCCACCCGGAAACCCAAGCTCCTGCGGTGCCGCCGATGGACACCTGTAGCTGCAGCGCGGCTGCACTGCAGCTGACAGCTTCCAGCTGCCGGCCCGGCCAGGGCACCGCTGCCCTTCCCCCGACTATAAGCTGACGGCCTCTATAGGCTGACGGCGCAACAGTCACCATCGCGCAGGAAGGACGATCGGCCGTGATGAGCGATCACCACATGGCCAGCGCCTCCGGCGCCGCGGAAAACTACCGCGGCCTGCGGGCCCTCGCGCTTGGGGCCGTCATAGCAGGCGTACTAGCGCTTGCGGTGGCGGCGTTCTTGCTGTCCTATTCCGGCATTCATGCGCTCGCGCTGGCCGCGGGTGTTTCGCCGTCGATGGCACGCCTTTATCCGATGATTTTCGATGCGATGCTGGTCATCGCGTGCGCCGCGGTGCTGTCGCTGCGCGGGGCGGGGCTGGCGGCCCGGTTCTACGCATGGCTGTCGCTGCTCGTCCTGCTGGCTGCCGCAGCAGGCGCCGGCGCGCTCGACGCGACCGGCGCCAAGCTCCCGCACCGGCCCACCGCCGCGGCGGCCGCGATCATCCCGTGGGCCCTGGTCCTGATTGGTTTCGGGCTGCTGCTGACCATGCTGCGGCATGCACGGCAGCAGATGGTCGCCGCGCAGCTGGCGGTGGCGCGGCCGGCCAGCCAGGGCCAGGACCGGATCGGGATTCAGGATCTGCTAACGCGCGAACCCGCGCAGAGCATCGCCGTCCGCCGGACGGGTCCTGATCCCGCAATGCTGCCTGGTCCCGCCGCCGTCGCAAGTCCCGCGCTCGCGACTCGTCCCGGAGCGGTAGCCGATCCCGCCGCCACGGCCAGCCCCGGCACCGCAAGCCCCGCCACAGCAGCCAGCCCCGGACCGCTGGTCAGCCCCGCGCCGACGACTAGTACCGGACCTGCAGCCAGCCCCAGATCCACGGCCAGTCCCGCCGCCGCGCCCAGCCCCGGCACCGTGCCAAGCACCGCCACCGCGCCAAGCACCGCCACCGTGCCAAGCCCCGCCACCGTGCCAAGCCCCGCCGCCGCGGCCAGCCCCGCCGCCGCGGCCAGCCCCGCCGCAGCGACCAGTGCCGGGCCGGCGACTGAGCCTGGCGGCCTGGCCGACGCTGCCGAGGGAACCGGCCGCCCGGGCCACGGCACCGATCAGCGTGCCGACCTCGTGATCGAAACCGATCCTGGCCAAGACGACCCCACCAGCGACGAGGCCCATGATGCCGACCAGCCCGGGAGTGGCAGGGTTCCGCGTGCCCGCGATGAAATGCTGGCCGACAGCAAGGTGGCATACACCGGCGGCTACCATGCGACCTGGCTCAGCTCGGCACCGACGCCTGACTTCGCCCCCGGCCCTGACCTGGACGACGCCGTCGGCAACCTGACCGCCGGCCAGTTCACCCAGGCCGGCCAGCCGAGCGCCGATGTGGCCAACGAATCGGCTGCACAGCTAACCCACAGCTGGGGCGACGAACCGGCAGCACAGCCAACCCACAGCTGGAGCGACGAACCGGCAGCACAGCCAACCCCCAGCAGGGGCGACGAACCGGCAGCACAGCCAACCCACAGCTGGAGCGACGAACCGGCAGCACAGCCAACCCACAGCAGGAGCGACGAACCGGCAGCACAGCCAACCCACAGCTGGGGCGACGAACCGGCAGCACAGCCAACCCACAGCTGGGGCGACGAACCGGCAGCACAGCCAACCCACAACGGAACTCATGAACCAGCAGCGCAGCAGACCGGCAACGGGGGTTATGAACCGGGCGGTTATCCGAGCGACGACCAGACCACGGACCCGCTGCGAATGCCAGGCGACGAGGCAGCGAACGCCGAGCCCGGCCTGCCTGCCGACGCAGCGGCGGAGACCCAGCCCGCTGACGATGCGGCGGCCGCCCAGCCTTACCCCGCTGCCCTGCCGCAGTTCCTCAGGAAGTGGAGTCCACCAACTCCGCCCGAAGACTAAGCGAGCGGGATCACCAGCGCCGTCGCGATAGCCGCTATGCCTTCACCACGGCCGGTGAGACCGAGCCCGTCGGTTGTTGTTCCCGAGACGCTCACCGGCGCGCTGCCCAGCACCGCTGACAGAACATCCTGCGCCTCTTCCCTGCGACCTGCGATCTTCGGGCGGTTACCGATCACCTGGACGGCGACGTTCCCGACGGCAAAACCCGCATTCCCCAGCAGCCGGACAGCCTCGGCGAGCAGCGTGATGCTCCGGGCTCCGGCCCACTCCGGCAAGCCGGTGCCGAAGTGAGCGCCCAGGTCGCCGATCCCGGCCGCCGAGAGCAGGGCATCACACACCGCATGCGACGCGACGTCCCCATCGGAATGGCCGATCAGGCCAGGCTCGCCCGGCCAGAGCAGACCGGCCAGGTACAGCGGCCTGCCGTCTCCGAATGGGTGCACGTCGGCACCGATACCAACGCGCGGCAAAATGCTAGGCGTCATGACCCCAGGGAATCAGAAACACCGCGACCACCCGCGGGACTCCGGCCTGAACCGGGGAACTCGGGCAGGCTCCAGCGCCTCATGGGCGCGCACAGTCCGGGTCAGGAACCGAGAATCTCGTCAAGCAAGGCCTCGGCCTTGTCCTCGTTGGTCTTCTCGGCCAGCGCCAGCTCGCTCACGAGAATCTGCCTCGCCTTGGCGAGCATGCGCTTCTCACCGGCGGAAAGGCCACGCTCCCTGTCCCGGCGCCACAAGTCACGAACGACCTCGGCCACCTTGTTCACGTCGCCCGACGCGAGCTTCTCCAGGTTGGCCTTGTATCGCCGGGACCAGTTGGTCGGCTCCTCGGTGTACGGGGCGCGCAGCACCTCGAATACACGCTCAAGCCCTTCCTGCCCGACCACATCCCTGACGCCCACCAGCTCGGCGTTGTCTGCGGGGACGCGCACAGTCAGGTCGCCCTTGTCGACCTTAAGCACGAGGTAAGTTCTATCCTCACCTTTGATCGAACGGGTCTCGATCTCTTCGATCCGAGCAGCCCCATGGTGGGGGTAGACGACCGTGTCGCCGACCTTGAAAGACATGTGGCAAGTACCCCTTCCGCTGTAGCTATCTTACCACGCCGAAACTGGGCGATTAGCCGACCTTGACAGCAAACATGCAGGTCAATGGCGCAATTCAAGATCCGCTCATTGCGGCGGGGGCGGCAGCGTCCGTCAGCGGCACCGTGGGCCGCGGCGCCGCAGTGCAACTGGCGGGAAAATCCGCAGCTAAAGCGCGCTGCCGACGGGTGTCAGCGGGCCCGCCGGCCGGTGCGCGCGGTGCGCCCGGGCCGCGCGCGCTGTCCAGGAAGTTCGCTTTGTTCCTGCGGGTATGCCCCGATGGTGCCCGCGCTGTCACGGCCGCCAGGCCGGAGGCTCATACTGAAGGGGACGTTGCCGCTCATGCCGGAGAGGGGCGCGGGTGAACCTTGGCGGCGATCCGGGACGGGACGACTTTGGCCTCCCACCGGTCGACATAGAGATTCCCGACGACGCGCGGGAACTCGATCGCGACGTGCAGGCTTATCGCCGTGAGCTGCGTGCCGAGCGGCGGCGCCTGCGAGCCCGCAGGCTGCGCGGACCGCTGACGCGTGACGGGATGGTCTTGCCCCTGCTGGCCAGCTGCCTCGTGCTTGCGCTGATTTCAGGAACGCTTCTTACGCTGTTCTCCGCGGGCCAGGCGGGCGTGCCTGGCCTGCCAACGCGGGGCGCCGCCAGGCCCTCCGCCGCCGGGAACGCCGCCTCCGCGAGTGCCACCGGCGGGACTGCCGCCGCCGGAAATGCCGCCACCGGCCGCGCCGGGCGCGGTACGCCTGCCGCCGGGCAGGTCCCCGCCGGCCAGGCCTCAACAGGCCAGCTTTCAGCGGGCCGCATAGCAGCTGGCCGCACATCGACCGACCGCACAGCGACTGGCCGCAAAGCAACTGCTAGAACGGCCGCCGCGGTCGGCCAGATCGGCGGGCCGCTGCCTGACAAGCGACTCATCATCGCCGGTAAGGCTACCCGGCTCCGTTCGCTCCCGCCTGCGGTGCTCGCCCTGGTTCCGGCAGGCTGCCAATGCACGAACGCGATGCGGGACCTTGCGTCAGAGGCCGCCACCGCGCACGTTGCGCTGTATCTCGTTGGAACCGGCGCGGCCATCAGCCAGCTGGGCCAGATATCCGCGCATGCCGGACGGCGGCCGGTGCGAGTGGCGGATGACCCCAATAATGTGCTTGGCGCCACTTACCGGCCTTCGGGGCTGACTGCGATCCTGGTACACGCGGACGGCTCGGTGGGCCGCGTCGCGCCTAGGCTGCGGCCCGGGCTGTGGCTGACGCCGGCCTTCATGCAGCTATCGTCCGCCCGGTCCGCTGGATCGTAGCGGGCACCTACTGCCGGGCCGGCGGTCGCCCGGATCGTGGCGGCCGCTACGCTGTGCGGCGTTCCCAGTGCTTCACATTACGAAGACGAGGAGAGCAGGCGTGATCTGGAGCAGCCACGGGGCGAGGAGGCCGCACCGCCTGATCGTTCTCGCGATCGCCGCATTGATCCCCGTGCTCGCCGGGTGCGAGGCAGGGAACAATGCGCCGACGACCCAGTGGCACCAGCCGACGGCGGGCGCGGGCACCACGGTGGGCGATATTGCCATCAGGAATGTCTTCGTGCTCGGCGCCGTGCCAGGCGGGCAGCTAGCCGCCGGCCAGTCGGCAGGGCTGTTTCTCGCCGTCGTCAACGGAGCATCGCCGGACAGGCTGTTGAGCGCCTCGGCGCCCGGCGCGGCGAGGTCGGTCACGCTGCCGGGCGGCACCATCAGCCTTTCCGACAACCAGGCTGTCTTCCTGACCGGCCCGGAGCCGAAGGTGATCCTCAATCACCTGACCCGTCCACTGTCCGGGTCGACCTACATCCGCCTGATCATGACCTTCCAGAACGCGGGCAGCGTGACGCTGCTCGTCCCAGTGCTGCCACGGGTGTCGTACTATGCCACGCTCTCGCCTGCGCCAACCGCCTCGCCGGTCGCTACCAGGCGCAGGAAGGTGATCGTGGCCATCCCGGCCCCCAAGGCCTCGACGCCAAGTCCCAGTCCCTGAGGCGGCGTCAGCTGACGGGCGGCTCAGCCCGGCGGGACGGCTCAGCCCGGCGGGACGGCTCAGCCCGGCGGGACGGCTCAGCCCGGCGGGACGGCTCAGCCCGGCGGGACGGCTGAGCCCGGCGGGACGGCTCAGCCCGGCGGGACGGCTCAGCCCGGCGGGACGGCTCAGCCTGAAGGCTCGAATTTGTAGCCGAGCCCGCGCACGGTGACGATGTGCGCGGGGTTCGCCGGGTCGATTTCAACCTTGGCGCGCAGCCGCTTGATATGCACATCGAGAGTCTTGGTGTCCCCGACGTAATCGGCTCCCCAGACGCGGTCGATGAGCTGCATCCGGGTAAGGACCCGCCCCGCGTTGCGCAGCAGTACCTCGAGCAGTTCGAACTCCTTGAGCGGCAACTGGACCTGCTCACCGCGGACGGCGACGACATGCCGGTCCACATCCATCCGGACCGGCCCGGACTCCATGATCGAAGCGGCAGGCTCGTCCGACTCGCCCCGGCGCCTGAGCACGGCACGCATCCGCGCGACAAGCTCGCGCGAGGAGAAGGGCTTGGTCACATAATCGTCGGCGCCGAGTTCCAGGCCCACTACCTTGTCGATCTCGCTGTCCTTGGCGGTCAGCATGATCACCGGGACGTTCGACCGCTCGCGGAGCGTCCGGCACACCTCGCTACCCGGCAGCCCCGGCAGCATGAGGTCGAGCAGCACGAGATCGGCACCGCTGCGGTAAAAAGTTTCGATCGCATCCGGGCCGGTCGGGCAGACCGCAACCTCGAAACCCTCCTTACGCAGCATGTAAGAGATCGCATCGCTGAACGACTCTTCATCCTCGACAACGAGCACTCGGGTCACTTTGACTGCCTCCCTGCCAGGTCGCGTCATCGCCGGTACTGTGGGGCCGCTCATGCTGGCGGCACAGGGGGTCGTAGCGGAAGCCGCAACGTGAACGTGGAACCCGTCCCTTCCTTGCTCCAGACCGTGACTTTGCCGCCGTGCGCCGCGATGACGTGCTTGACGATGGCCAAACCCAGGCCGGTCCCGCCGGTGGCGCGTGATCGCGCCGGGTCGACACGGTAGAAACGCTCGAAGATCCGTTCAAGGTCTCCTTCGGGAATACCAATGCCCTGGTCGGCGACGCTGATCTCGACGGCGTCGTCCCCCACATGCCGGGTGGAGACCACCACCCGGGTCTTGTCAGGGCTGTAGGCGATGGCGTTTTCCAGCAGGTTGCGCAGCGCAGTGATCAGCAAGTCCTCATCGCCCAGCAGGGCCACGCAGCGCGGTCCATTGACAGCAATCTCGATGCCGCGGGCGGTGGCCTTCATCCTGCATCTGTCCAGCGCCTCCGCGACCACCGCGTCGACCTGCACAGGGAATGGGTCGGGGATGGGCTCGGCCGCTTGGATCCGGTTCAGGGTGATCAGGTCCTGCACCAGGTTGGTCAGCCTCGACGCCTCCTGCCGCATCCGCCCGGCGAAGCGGCGCACCGCCTCAGGATCGTCGGCAGCATCCTCGACGGTCTCAGCAAGGAGCGCCAGCGCCCCGACCGGTGTCTTGAGCTCGTGGCTGGTGTTAGCAACGAAATCCCTGCGGACCTCCTCAACCCGACGGCTCTCGGTCTGGTCCTCGGCTAGAAGCAGCACCAACCCGCCGCCTCCGACGGCAGCGCCCAGCGGCGCGAGCCGCACGTTAAAGCTGGTCGTCCGCCCGTTGAAGCTGCTGGTGGACACCTCGATCTCGCCCTCCCGGATCTCGCCGTTCCTGCGGACCTGACGCGCCAGGGCGAGGAGTTCTCCGACTACCAGTTTGTCGCCCTTGACGAGGCCGAACGCACGGGCGGCCGAACTAGCTGTCAGTACGCGATCCTCGCTGTCGAGTACGACCGCCGATGACGAGAGAACCGAAAGGACGGAGGCGATGCCGGCCGGAAGCCGCACTGGCGCCGGTAGCGCCGCAGCGTCAGCTGGCACGTCAAGCTCGTCGGGCGCCCGGGTCCCGGCGTTTATATTCACGCCGGCGCCGACCGCTGCCTGCTCCTGGCTAGCTGCCCGTAACTGGTCATTCGCCTGCGCGTCACGGCCCTAGCCACCGCGTTCACCCCCATGTCCACGTTTAGATGGTAAGCGGCGGCCGGTACCTGCGCATCGGGCCGGGGCCCGCTACGTTCCGTGTTCGTTGAATATTCATGTGGCTGACAACCATGGTCCATATCAGCGTCGGCGCGCAGGTGCCTGCCGCCGGTCCCGGGCATGTGCCTGCCCGTGATGCGCATATGCCCGCTGATCAGCGGCCCTGATTGCTGACCGCCTCGGCCGCTGCCGCCGCAGCCGCTGGATCGAGGTAGCGACCGCCCGGGACCCGGGGACGGAAGGAAGCGTCAAGCTCATAGATGAGCGGCATGCCGGTCGGGATATTGAGCCCGGCGATTTCCGTGTCGCTGATTCCGTCCAGATGCTTGACCAGAGCGCGGATCGAGTTGCCGTGGGCAACGACCAGCACGGTTTGCCCGGCCGCCAGGTCCGGGATGATCACGTCGTACCAGTACGGCAGCATCCGGCCTACAACGTCCTTCAGGCATTCGGAACTTGGCAGGAGCTCCGCCGGGAGGAGGGCGTACCTTGGGTCACCAGCCTGGGAGAGCGGGTCATCCGCCGCAATCGGCGGCGGCGGGACGTCATACGACCGGCGCCACAGCATGAACTGCTCATCCCCGTACTGCTCACGGGTCTGCGCCTTGTTCTTGCCCTGGAGGGCCCCGTAATGCCGCTCGTTGAGGCGCCAGGACCGCCGGACCGGCAGCCAAGACAGTTCCGCTGACTCAAGAGCGATGTTGGCGGTCTGGATAGCGCGCGTCAACACCGAGGTATGAACGATGTCAGGCCGCAGCCCCGAGCCAGCGAGCTGACGCCCGCCGCTGGCGGCCTCGGCATCGCCCTTGGCGGACAGCCCGACGTCGACCCATCCGGTGAACAGGCCCTCCGCGTTCCATGCACTTTCGCCATGCCTTAGCAGCACCAGATTCATCACGCAAGACAGCCTACTGGTGCTCGCTCTGGCGCTCCGGGCCGCTCGACGGCGCCTGAGCCGGTATCCCGGCCGCCCCTGATGGCCTGACCTGGCAGTTATGCCTCATACGCGGACGTCGTCCAGCCTGACCACAATGCCCGATACGCGGAGGATGGCCGGTTTTGGCAGGCGGGAACAGGATGCGGCACCTGGAGGTTGCTTTGTCGGAGGTGCATGCCCGTGCCGCGACGCTTTCCCCAGCGCATCGCGACTGTCAGCGTCCACACGTCGCCGCTGGAGCAGCCAGGAACCGGAGATGCCGGCGGCTTGAACGTCTATGTCGTCGAGGTTGCCAAGCGCCTGGCCGCCCGCGGCGTGGAGGTGGACATATTTACCCGCGCGTCGTCCAGGCACGTGCCCCCGATAGCCGAACTAGCGCCTGGAGTCCTCGTGCGGCATCTCGCCGCAGGCCCCTTCGAGGACCTGGACAAGGCTGACCTGCCCGGCCAGCTCTGCCACTTCACCCTGGGGGTGCTGCGCGCAGAAGCCGCTTCGACACCCGGCAGGTACGACCTGGTGCATGGGCACTACTGGCTGTCCGGCCAGGTGGGCGCGGTGGCCAAAGAACGGTGGGGAGTTCCGCTCGTGCAGTCCATGCACACCCTCGGCAAGGTTAAGAATGCGGCGCTGGCCGCGGGCGACGCGGCCGAGCCCGCGGTCAGGATCCGCGGCGAGGCGGAGGTCGTGGTGGCGGCCGACCGCCTGGTCGCCAACTCCGATGAGGAGGCCCGGCAGCTCATCGGGCTTTACGATGCCGATCCAGCCAGGGTCTGCACGATCAACCCCGGCGTCGACCTATCCGTATTCCAGCCCGGGTCGCAACAGGAGGCCAGAAGGCGGCTTGGCCTTGGCAGCGACGCAGTCGTGCTGGTATTCGCGGGCCGGGTCCAGCCGCTCAAGGCGCCCGATGTGGTACTGCGGGCGGCGGCAACGCTGGTCCGTGACGACCCCAGCCTGGCCAGGCTGACGGTCGCGTTTATCGGCGGCCCGAGCGGCGCAGGCCGCGCCGACCCCGATGGGCTGACTGAGCTGTCCGCAGCACTGGGAATTTCTGACCTGGTCCGGCTCGAACCGCCTTGCCCGCAGCCCGAGCTGGCCGACTGGTACCGGGCCGCTAGCATCGTGATGGTGCCGTCGCATTCGGAATCTTTCGGCTTGGTGGCGGTCGAGGCCCAGGCGTGCGGCACGCCAGTGGTGGCCGCATCGGTCGGCGGCCTGCGCACCGCGGTGCGCAATGGCGTCTCCGGGGTCCTGGTGGACTCGCGAGATCCAGCCAGCTACGCGCGGGCGGTCCGCGACCTGATAGCGCATCCGGCCGCGCTAGCCCGGCTGTCGCTCGGGGCGCGAAGGCACGCATCGCGTTTCGGGTGGGGTGCGACGGTAGACCGGCTGATGCAGCTGTACTCGGCAGCGATGAGCGAAACGGCCCAGGCGGTGGACGCTTAGCGATGGACAGGAAATCCGCGGACGCAGCCGGGATCGAGTCGGCGCTCGGCAGCCTCGGGCTCCCTTTCGAGATGCCCCGGCCTGGCGCATACCTCGTGCGGCTGGAGGGACAGCACAAGCTCGCGACCATGACCTGGCTCATAGCCGGAGCGCACAGCTTGCACGTCGAGGCGTTCTTCTGCAGGCAGCCAGACGAGAATCATGCCGAGTTCTACCGGTTCCTGCTCGACCGCGGCGGCCGGATGTATGGCGTGCATTTCGCCCTCGACCCGGTCGGTGACGTGTACCTGGTCGGGCGGCTGCCGCTCGGCTGCGTCACCGCCGACGAGATCGACCGGATACTCGGCTGCGTGCTCAGCTACTCGGACGAGAACTTCGACACCGCCTTGATGCTCGGCTTCGCCTCCTCAATCCGCAAGGAATGGGCATGGCGCACCAAGCGCGGCGAGAGCCTGGCCAACCTCCAGGCCTTCGCGCGGCTCGCCGAGGCCGAGCCGACCGACTTCGCGGCCCGTTAGTCAGGATTTAACGAGCCTGGAGATGGCCGTGGCGGCCTCACGGACCTTCTCCTGCGCTTCCGGGCCACCCTCCTCGATCGCCTGCGCAACGCAGTGACCCAGGTGATCCTCGAGCAGGCCGAGCGCCACCGCCTGCAATGCCCTTGTCGCCGCCGAGACCTGAGTAAGCACGTCTATGCAGTAATCGTCCTGCTCGACCATCCGCTGCAGGCCGCGTACCTGGCCCTCGATCCTGCGCAGCCGCCTGATGTAAGCGTCTTTGTCTTGGGTGTATCCGCGCATGCTGAGACGATACGTGACGCACGCGCTGGCCAGCCGGGCTGCAGGGTGGAGCGCGCCGCGCCGGCCACCTGCTCCCCGCGTCGCGCTCACCCGGCCGGGCGAGGTAAAAAAGGGTAACGGGCGGCCCCGCGACAGCTGAGCACCACCCACGGCGGAACTGAGCACCACCCACGGCGGAACTGAGCACCACCCACGGCGGAACTGAGCACCACCCACGGCGGAACTGAGCACCACCCACGGCGGAACTGAGCACCACCCACGGCGGAACTGAGCACCACCCAGGGCAGGGCCGCTGGGGCCGTGCGGTGAACCTGGATGAGGCTTTCAGCGATTCCCAGGGTGAGTACGGCATTCTGATCGCCTGGCAACGCCAGCCCGGGCGAGCGCGGCGGAAAGCCAGGCTGGCAGGGAGGAGCGCGCCATGCGACGGGACGACGTGCGCTTCGCGATCGCCGCCCGCGACGACGGAATGCGCAAAATCAGCAGATTTACTTGGCGGGCTGGCGCAGTGGGCGTCTTGTGCTCGGCTCTGATCGCTGCCGCGTTCGGCCATAGCATCGCCGCCCACCATCAGGGCAACGGCGGCCAGCGAGGCCAGGGCACTATCATCGTTCCCGCCGAGCCTCCGGCGCCTGCCCAGGGTGCCGGTCAGGTGACTTCAGGAGCCTCATGACCAGCGTGGCCACGGCTGGAGACACCTTCAGCGTGTTCGGCACTACGGCGACGCTGCTAGTCAGCGAGCCCGCCGCGGTGCAGGTGGCACGTGCTGTCGCCGACGCCGAGCTGGCGGCGGTAGATCTTGCGTGCAGCAGGTTCCGCGCGGACTCAGAGCTTTCCAGGCTGAACGAGGCCGATGGCCGGACGGTCGCGGTAACCGCGCTGTTCGCGGAGATCCTCGGCGTGGCGCTGCGCGCGGCCCGGCTGACCGGCGGGAACGTCGATCCGACCTGCGGAGCAGCGCTTGCCGACATCGGCTACGACCGGGATTTCGCACTCGTCTTGGCGGCAGACACCTCCGCGGCGCAACATTCCGCGAAGCCTCACCGGGTGCCAGGCTGGCGCAGCGTGCATTTGGATCACGCACGTCACCAGGTCCGGCTTGGCCGCGGGGCCAAGCTCGACCTGGGCGCGACAGCCAAGGCATGGGCGGCGGATCGCTGCGCGGCGATGATTGCCGCGCGGACCGGTTCTGGAGTGCTGGTCAGCCTCGGCGGGGACATCGCGGTGGCCGGGAGGCCGCCGAACGCCGGCTGGCGGATCCGGGTCACTGATGATCATGCGGCAAGCCGGGACGCGCCTGGCCAGACGGTCACTATCGGTTCCGGCGGCCTGGCCACCTCAAGCACCACAGTCCGCACCTGGGCCGTCGGCGGCCGGCGGATGCACCACATCATCGACCCGTCCACCGGCCAGCCCGCCCGATCCTGCTGGCGTTCGGTCAGTGTGGCAGCGGGCAGTTGCGTGGACGCCAACACGGCGAGCACCGCCGCCATCATCCGGGGCGCCGCCGCGCTGCCGTGGCTGCGCGACGCCGGCCTGCCAGCGCGGCTGGTCCGGGGCGACGGGTCAGTTGAGGTGACAGCTGGCTGGCCT
Organism: uncultured Actinomycetes bacterium; assembly: GCA_963774825.1. Taxonomy (GTDB): domain Bacteria; phylum Actinomycetota; class Actinomycetes; order Streptosporangiales; family Streptosporangiaceae; genus DATBGO01. The sequence continues at coordinate 212,626 of CAVZGW010000016.1, forward strand.
CGCAACGGGCCGCCGAGCGGCCCGATATGAGCATCCTGGGTGCCGCCGCACCGCCTGGCGCGATCGTCGTCAACTCGGCGACACCGCTGTGGTACCTGACCCGTGCCACCGGCCTGGTCGCGCTGGTCCTGCTGACCGCCAGCATGGCGCTGGGGCTGCTGAGTTCGGTCCGGTATCAGCGGCCCGCCTGGCCGCGTTTTGTCATCATCGGGCTGCACCGGAATCTCTCACTGCTGGCGCTGGTCTTCACCGGCGCGCACATAGCGACCACGCTGGCCGACAGCTATGCGCCGATCAGGCTGCAGGACGTGGTGATCCCGTTTGTCTCTGCCTACCGGCCGCTCTGGCTCGGTTTGGGAACGATCGCCTTCGACCTGATGATCGCGCTGATCGTTACCAGCCTGCTCCGGACGAAGATCAGCTACCGGTCCTGGCACCTGGTGCACTGGGGCTCCTATCTGTGCTGGCCGGTGGCAGTGCTGCACGGCCTGGGTACCGGCTCGGACACTCAGGTGACCTGGGTGCTCGGGCTGACGATCGGCTGCGTCGCGCTGATCGCGGGCCTGACCGGCTGGCGGCTCGCCTACGGATGGCCGTCACACGCGTTCGCGCGGCTTGCGGGGGCACTGATCATCGTGCTTACCCTCGTCGCAGGCGGTGCGTGGCTCGCGGCTGGGCCACTGCGGCCAGGCTGGGCGCGCCGGTCGGGCACCCCGCCGTCGCTGATCACCGGCGGGACCCGGGCCAGCGCCGCGGCACTCGACCGAGCCAGGCATCCGGGCCAGCGCCGCGGCACTCGACCGAGCCGGCATCCGGGCCAGCGCTGCGGCACTCGACCGAGCAGAGCATCCGAGGCCAGCGCTGCGGCACTCGACCGAGCAGAGATCCAGGCCAGCGCTGCGGCACTCGACCGAGCCGGGATCCGGACGGCCGCAGCGGCGCTGCCGAGGCAGCCGCGGTGAGCGTGGCTGGAGCGCGCGCGTCAGCTGGGCAGGCCGTCCCGCCGCACCGGCTGCCGCGGCTGATCCCGCCGGACGGGCCGCTCTCGCTCGCTGAGCATCTCGAGAGGTACGGCCCGGTGCCGTTCTCCGACCGAGCGGCCGGACCTGACGGGGCCACCTTGATCTCCGCGGTCGAGCAGGCTGGGCTGACGGGCCGGGGCGGCGCGGGCTTCCCGGCCGGGCGCAAGATGCGCGCGGTGGCTCAGGCTGGCCGCCGGGCCGGCCCGCTGCGCAGCCAGGTCGGTACCGTCGTGATCGCTAACGGCGCCGAATCCGAGCCGGCCAGCATGAAGGACCGGATGCTCCTGGCGCGGGCACCGCATCTGGTGCTGGACGGGATCGCGCTCGCCGCGGAAGCCGTCGGGGCCACCCGCGCCTACCTGTGCCTGCACGAGAGCAGCGACGGGGTGGACCGGATCCTCACCAGCGCGATCTCCTCGCGTGATCGCGCTGGGCTGAACCGGCTGCCGATCCAGGTGGTGAGGATTGGCGGCGGGTACGTGGCGAGCCAGGAGACCGCCCTGGTCAGCTTGATCAACGGCGGTGCAGGCAAGCCCGCGTTTGTGCCGCCCCGGCCCTCGGACAAAGGCGCGCACGGTCACCCCACTTTGGTTCAGAACGTGGAAACGCTCGCGCACCTTGCCCTGATCGCACGGTACGGCGCCGGCTGGTTCGGCAACTGTCGGCGGGGGCGCGGGCTCTGCGCTGGTCACCGTCGGCGGAGCGGTGCGCAGGCCCGGTGTCTACGAGATCGCGCTCGGCACTCCACTAGGAGACCTGCTGCAGCAGGCAGGCGGCCCGACCGAGGCGCCGGAAGCGATCTTGGCCGGCGGTTACTTCGGCGGCTGGATCCGCTACCAGGATGCGCTCGACGTCCCGGTCAGCGATCCTGGCCTTCGATGGGCTGGCGCATCGCTCGGCCCCGGGATCCTCGTGCTAGTGCCTGCGTCGGCCTGCGGGCTCGCTGAGACGGCCCGGGTGATCGACTACCTCGCCGCGCAGAGCGCTGGCCAGTGCGGGCCGTGCTTTAACGGCCTGCCCGCGTTGGCAGATGCGCTCCGGCAGCTAGCGTTCGGCTCGGCGAACCGAGAGACACTCGGCTGGGCCACCCAGCTGCTGACCCTGGTCGCGCGGCGAGGGGCTTGTCACCTTCCGGACGGGACCGCGGCGCTGGCGGCAAGTACCCTCCGGGTGTTCGCCGATGAGCTGGGGCGGCATGCGGCTGGCGGGCCATGTAGCCGGGTGCTGCGGCCAGGCGTGCTGCCGGTCCCTGACTATCCGGATGGCCGGGCGTGAGCCGCCGCCGTAATGGCCGGGCCAGCCTACGGGTGAATCCCATCGCTTGCGAGGCCCACGGGCTGTGCATCGAGCTGCTGCCCGAGCTGATCCGCGCCGACCCGTGGGGGTACCCGCTGATCAGGCAGGGGCCTGTCCCTGAGGAGCTGCTACCGCTGGCGCGCCGGGCCGTTGCCGCCTGTCCGACCCTGGCCCTGATGCTCGCCCGTGATGACTGACCAGGGAGGCAAGGGAGCCGGGCTCGCTGGCCGGCCGTCCCCGCCAGGCCAGCATGCCACTAGCGCTGCGGGGACAGTCGCCTTCCGGCAGCCGGTGCGGTTCACGCAGTCGCCATCATGCACCTGGGCGAGTGCGGCCTCGTCTTAGCAGGGATCGCTCTCGCCCGGGCCCTGCGACCAGCCCGGCCCTTCGGCCCCGGTCTGGCCAGGTCGCCTGCTCTGCTGGCGGGCGAGCGGCTCTCCCGTAACTCTCTGGGTCGGATCAGGCTGGAGCTAGATGAGGTGGGTGTCGGGGGTGGCTTGGTAGGTGCGGCCGGCGGGGGTGGTCCATTGGAAGATGCCTGGCTTGGGCTGGGTGAGCTGCCAGCCGGGGTGCTGTTTGAGGATGTGGTGGGAGCGGCACAGGCCACCGAGATTGCAGCCGCAGGTCAGGCCGCCGTTGTGGTAGGGGCGGGTGTGGTCGAGGTCGCCGCGCCAGGCGGGTTGCCGGCAGCACGGGAACCGGCAGGTCAGATCCCTGGCGGCGATGTACTCCTGGAGGCGGGGCGGGGGCCGGTAGGCGGGCGTGGCGGCGGTGTGCGCGCACCCGCCGGCGGCCAGGTCAGCGGCGGCGCGGGCGGCGGCGCGGCTGGCCGCGGCGGCCGCGGCGCGCAGGGCGCGGCTGAGGATCCCGGCGGGTCCGGCCGTGGCCGGGCGGGTGAGGCGGGCGGTGAGCAGGTCGCGGGGGATGGTCAAGGTGACCCGGCCGACCAGCCCGGTCCAGGCGGTGACCGGCGCGGCCCGCTGCCCGCCGGGCCGGCGCGGGCGGGGCCGTCCCGGCTGCGGCCGGGTCCGGGACCGGCGCGCTCACGGGTGCGGGCGCGGGGGATGCGGGTGACGGCGAGGGCCTGCCCGGCGGGGCTGGTCACGACGATCCGCCAGTCGGTGCCGGGGCCGCCGGTGGCCTGGCCGGCCAGCAGGCAGGCCTGGCTGGGGGTGATCGGGCCCAGGCGGCCCAGGGAGCCTGGCTCGTGGGACAGGCCCGCCATGGTCGCCCACGGCAGGGTGAGATCGAGCAGCGCGCCCGGCGGCGGTGAGCCCGGTGCCCGCCCCGCGGGGGCCGCGGCCGGGACCAGCGCGGGCAGCGCCGGCCAGCGCGGGACCGGCGCGGGCTCGGCCCCCCGCCACCACTGCTCGCCGCCGCCGGGGACTGCCAGCGGCAGGCCGCCAGCCCCCGGATCATCCGGGCCCTGCGGGCCGTCCGGGCCAGCGGGCGGGTCAAAGTCTTCGGGGAGCGGGGCCTCCGGAGGCGGAACCTCCCCGGCAGGCGGATACCCCGCGGCAGGCGGGACCTCCCCGGCAGGCGGATACCCCCGGCCGGCGGGACCTCCCCGGCAGGCGGGACCTCCCCGGCAGGCGGGACCTCCCCGGCAGGCGGGACCTCCCCGGCAGGCGGATACCCCTCGGCAGGCGGATACCCCGCGGGCGGCCCCCCGGGCGGCGGATCCCCCGGAAGCGGGCCCTGCCCGGGCGGCGGTGCCTGCCCGCGGGACCGGGCCCGCCCGGCAGGCGGGGCCTGCCCGCGGGACGGGTCGCCGCCGGGGGCCGGCCCGGCCCGCCAGGCCGGGCGTCCCCGCGGGCCGGGCCCGGCGCGCCGCCGCCGGGCCGCGCGCCGTCATCAGGCGGCGGGCCGTCATCAGGCGGCGGGCCGTCATCAGGCGGCGGGCCGTCATCAGGCGGCGCGCCGGCGGGGGGCGGGATCAGCGGCAGGGTGCCGCACAGCAGCCCGAGGTAGACCTGGGCGGACAGCAGGCCGATCCCGCCGCCGGCGCCCGAGGCCTTCAGCGCGCGGGCCATCGCCTTGATCCGGGCCATCGCCGCGGCCGCCCGGACCGCGGGCAGCCGGTACCCCGACAACGACGCGGTGTTGTCCTCGTCGGGATACAAGCAGACCTTCGCCTGCGCCTCCGATTCCTTCCGCCGCCGCTCCGCGCCCTCCGGATCAGCGGCGATCACCGCGCGCCGCAGCGCCACCCGCAGCGCCGCGCAGGTCAGCTCCCCCGCACCAGGCAGCACCCGCTCTTCCACCGCCCGCGCCGCGTCATCACCCAGCAGCGCGGTCGCCTCCGCGATCAGCCGCGCCCGCTGCAAGTCAATCACCCCGGCAGCCAGCGCCGCGCCCGTCGCGGCCAGCCGCCACCCGACAGTAACCGCCAGATCCAGCCACCACGACGCGCCGTACTGCGACATCACCAGCCCCAGCGACACCTGCGCCGCGGCCTCCGCCGGGATCCGCGCCGGCCGCCCCGCCCCATCCACCCCGATCTTCTCGTCCCGCGCCGCCGACCGCGACGCGATCTGCGCGACCGCCGCCAGCTCCCCCGCCGCCGCCCACGACCCCAGCCGCCGCCACGCCGCCGCCACCCCGGCCAGCGCGCCATCCTCCAGCCCCGCCACCGTCACCGCCGCCAGCCACCCCGCCAGATCCGGGCCAGGCGGCAAGCACTCAGCAACCCGCCCGGCCACCACCCCGATCGGCACCTCCCGCGCCTCACCGGCCAGCACCGCATCCAGCACCGCATCCTGATCCTCCGCCGCACCCCCGGCACCCGCGACCGCACCGCCCGCACCGGCACCCCCCACGGCGGCACCACCGCGGTGCTGCCTCCCGCGGCCCCCGCCGGCACCACCCGCACCGGCAGTGCCCTGGGTGCCGCTGCCCGCGGCGGTCACTGCCCGCGGGGTCACTGCCCGCGGGGTCACTGCCCGCGGGGTCAGCGCCCGCGGCATTGTCCCCGGCGCGGGCGCCGGGCGGCGCTGCCTCCCGCGGCGCTGCCTCCCGCGGCGCTGCCTCCCGCGGTGCTGCCTTCCCCGGCGGCGCCCGGGTTGCCGCTGCCCGCGCTGTCACCGCCACGGGCGGCGGGCCGGCGGGGCGGGCGGTTCCACGGGGCCGGCTCGTTCAGCACCGACATCAGCGTTTCGAAGTCCAGCTCCCACGACCAGGACAGGCCCTGCCGGCCGCCCCCGCCCGCAGGCATCCCGGCGGTTCCATCACGCCCTGGCCCGCCCGACTCCGGCCCGCCGGACTCCGGCCCGCCGGACTCGGCCCGCCGGGATCTGGCCTGCCGGGATCTGGCCTGCCGGAGTCTGGCCGGTTGCTGTCCGGCCGGCTGCTGTCTGGCCTGCCGGGATCTGGCCTGCCGGGATCTGGTCGGCTGCTATCTGGCCCGTCGTCATCTGGCATCGGGTCACCTCCTCGGCGAGGCCGTCGCTGGATGCCTGGTTTCGACCATGCTAGCGACCGGCACCGACAAAACTCAGATGGCTCGAAATTAGATTCGTTTTAGCTGCTACCAAATGTAAGTTTGTGCCACCGGTCAGCGTCAAAGCAGGTCCATCACGGTCCGGACGCTCGCCTTGGGACCGTAGGCCGGTTGGGGCAAGCTACTGGCGGCCGCGCGATCTCCGGCCGCGCAACCTCCGGCCGCGAAGTCTCGGGGCCGGAGATTGTCCCCGGGCCCAGGTGTTCCTGGCACCGGACCCAGAATTAGGCCCGGCGGACCACCGCCTAGTCCCGTTAGCCCCGCTGGCAGGTCACCATCAACCATGATTGCTGCGTTCGTCCTGCATCGCCGATCCCGCAGCGGCTTGCGGTGATCCGGAGGGCCAGCAGCGGCCGGGTCTTCCTAGTTGGCGGCGGGGCGCCGGACACTTACGATCGCGCTAGGCCGAGTGGTGCGGGCGCTCAACCTGCTATATCCGTTATGTCTTGGCTTTTCGTCGATGCTGGAGGAACCGATGGGCCCACTGGACGGCGTTAGGGTCATCGAGGTCGCCAGCCTGGCGCCTGGCCCGTTCGGCTGCATGATCCTGGCTGACCTGGGCGCCGACGTACTCCGGGTGGACCGGGCCGAGGTGTGCGGCCCTGACGCGACAGCGCCGACCGACGCGCTCGGCAGGAGCCGCAGGTCGGTCGGCATCAACCTGAAGGACCCCGACGGGATCCGCCTGCTGCTCGGCCTGGCCGAAACCGCCGATGTGCTGGTGGAAGGGTTCAGGCCGGGGGTCGCCGAAAGGCTGGGCTTCGGGCCTGCGGAGTGCTCTGCGCGGAACCCGCGGCTGGTGTACGGGCGGATAACCGGCTGGGGCCAGGATGGCCCGCTAGCCAGCACCGCAGGGCACGACATCGACTACATCGCTGTGTCGGGTGCGCTTGACCCGATCGGCCGGGCCGCCGAGCGCCCGGTACCGCCGATCAACCTGGTCGGCGATTTCGGCGGCGGCGGCATGCTGCTTGCCCTCGGGGTGCTTGCCGCCCTCGTCGAGCGGGACCGGTCCGGGCTCGGCCAGGTCGTGGACGCCGCCATGGTGGACGGGTCGGCACTGCTGACCTCGTTCCTGTACGGGCTGCGGGCCGAGGGCCTGTGGAAGGACCGGCGCGGGACCAACCTGCTGGACGGCGGAGCGCCCTTTTACGACACTTATACGACCGCCGATGGCCGCCACGTGGCGGTGGGCGCGCTGGAGCCGAAGTTCTATGCCGAGCTGCTGGCCGGACTGGGGCTCTCAGACGCTGACCTTCCCCGGCAATATGACCGGGCCGGCTGGCCGGTGCTCAGGGAACGGTTCGCCGCGGCGTTCTCGCAGCGGAGCAGGGACGACTGGGCTGCGGCGTTCGCGGGCTCCGATGCCTGCGTGGCACCGGTGCTCGGGCTTGGCGAAGCGGCCGGCCACCCCCACAACGCGGCCCGAGGGGTATTCGTCGACGTCGGCGGCCTGGTGCAGCCTGCACCCGCGCCGCGGTTCGGGCGCAGCGCCGCCGGGCCGCCGCAGCCGCCGCCGCGGCCCGGCGCGGACACCGACGACGTGCTGGCCGGCCTTGGCTGCGGGCCGGACGAGATCGCCGATCTCCGTGCCAGGGGCACAGTCGGCTGAGCAAGCGGCGCGGAACACGACGGCGCGGAACACGACGGCACGGAGCACCGCGGCGCTGAGCACCACGGCGCGGAGCACCACGGCGCGGAGCACCACGGCGCGGAACGACGGCGCGGAACGACGGCGCGGAACACGACGGCACGGAGTTTGCCGGGAATGCCGTGGCGAGGGTAAACTAACAGCGGTTTACTGAGGCACCTCGTTCGGTGAGGCGTCGACATGAACACAGGCCACTGATCCGACGACGTCGAGAGACGCCCAGGGTCAGGACAGGTCTCCCCGGCTTAAGGGGTGACCCGAAGTGGCTGCACCTTCGGTGCTACGTCGTGTCGTGCCAAAGCTCTGACGAGTTTGGGGTGCGCGCCGGCTTAATGCCGCGGTCCTCCCCTGGTGCCCAAGGCTTGGCACCCGCGTGTGTCACGACCGGAGGGAGGCGAGACATGGACTGCAGTAGTCCTGGCCATCATCGGTCCCGCATCCGACCATTCTCGACTTCTTCCGGCACGCGGTAACTGCCCGTTCGCTGCAATCTGCCCGCTTCACGAACTGCCCGCTGCGCCTGAGCGCACGCTGAGCGCAGGCTAGGCGGATGCCCCGTGCCTCCCAGGACCCCCACCGGGGAGAGGGAGGGATCACCATGACCTCGACGCTGGAGCGCCGCAGCGCGGTACTCGACTCACAGCACGCCGGCGACATCCGAGGTGCGCTGGGCACCATCCGGCTCGACGACACCTCGTCCCGACGTGGCCGTTCAGCGCAGCTCAAGACGCTGCTGGCGATCATCGGCCCGGGGCTGATCGTGATGGTCGGCGACAACGACGCCGGCGCATTCGCCACCTACGGCCAGGCTGGCCAGAACTATGGAACCCGGCTCCTGTGGACACTGTTGCTACTGGTGCCCGTGCTGTACGTGAATCAAGAGATGGTGCTGCGCCTCGGCGCGGTGACCGGCGTCGGGCACGCCAGACTCATCCTGGAGCGTTTCGGCAGGTTCTGGGGCGCCTTCAGCGTCATTGACCTGTTCCTGCTCAACGCGCTGACGCTGATTACCGAGTTCATCGGCATCACGCTCGCCGCTAGTTACCTTGGGCTGCCCAAGCTGGCCGCTGTGCCGCTCGCTGCCGCAGTGATCATCGGAGCTGCATTTACCGGCAGCTTCCGGCGGTTCGAGCGGATGGCGGTCGCCCTGTGCGGCGGCACCCTGCTGCTGATCCCGATCTACTTCCTGGCGCACCCGGCGGCCGCGCAGATGGCTCACGGCTTCGCAGTGCCCGACATCCCCGGCGGCTCCGGGCAGATGGCCACGGTGATGCTGCTGGTCATCGGGATCGTCGGCACGACGGTCGCGCCGTGGCAGCTGTTCTTCCAGCAGAGCTACGTCATCGACAAGCGGATCACCCCCCGGTTCATCAGGTATGAGAAGGCCGACTTGTGGATCGGCATCATCGTGGTGGTTCTCGGGGCGGGCGCCATAATGGGCTTCACTGCCGCTGCCTTCGCCGGCCACGCGGGTGCCGGGCACTTCACGGACGCCGCGGGCATCGCCCAGGGCCTCCAGGAGCATGCAGGCCGGATTGCCGGGGTGCTGTTCGCGATAGCGCTGCTCGACGCTTCGATCATCGGGGCCTTCGCGGTCTCGCTGTCCACCGCTTACGCGATCGGCGACGTCTTCGGCCTCCGGCATTCGCTGCACCGCGGGGTGAAGGGGGCAAAGGGGTTTTACGCGATCTACGGCGGGCTGGTCCTTCTCGCCGCGGCCGTCGTGCTGATTCCTGGCTCGCCGCTAGGGCTGCTGACCGAGGGCGTCCAGGCCCTGGCCGGGGTGCTGCTGCCATCGGCTGCCATCTACCTGCTGCTGCTCTGCAATGACCGCGAGGTACTCGGGCCGTGGGTCAACGGCCGCCGGACGAACCTGTTCACCGGCGCGGTCGTGGCCGTCCTGGTCGCGCTGTCGGTGATCCTCACCGCGTCGGTGCTGTTCCCTGGCATCACCGCCGGCCAGATCCTCGCCATCATCGCCTGCTGCTGCGGCGCCGCGGCGGTGCTCGGCGCCGGCTGGCTGGCGTCCCAGCGCCGGCACCCGGTTGCCGAGGTCGACCGCTCTGGCCGGGAAAACTGGCGTATGCCGCAGCTGGCCCTGCTGACGAGGCCGCCGGTGCCCATCGGGCGCAAGATTGGCATGACGGTGCTGCGGTCCTACCTGGCCGTGGCGACGATCCTGGTCATCGTGAAGATCGTCCAGCTAGCTATCGCGCACTGACCGGGCGGGATTTCGCGGCTGGCCCGTCGTGGGGCGCAATGAGGCCGATGGCCGGAGGGCGCAACCGGCCCGCGGGGCCCTATGGCCTCGGGCTCAGGCGCTGCCCAGCCGGACGGCCTTGACGATCAGCAGGACGACGGAGATCACGAGGTAGCCCCGGAGCAGCAGCACGCCCAGCTTGGTCCCAGGGGACCAGGCCACGGGCTTGAGCAGGGCGAGCGGGGGCATCCGCCAGTTCGTCCGCTCCTGCTGCGTCATCTGCACCGGGGCTGGCCGGGCAACCCGGCCGTCCCGGCGCTGCGCGATCTCCAGCCAGAGGCCAGCCCCTCCGCCGCCCACCAGGAGGGCGATGGCGAGGACCACCGCGATCTCGATGACGTTGAGGCTCGGGAACACCGTGCTGACCACCAGCGTGCCGGACAGAGTGAGCAGGACTCCGATGATTACGCAGGCCAGGACGTTGAGCCAGCGCTGGTTGACCCAGGGACCGAGGACCTCCCGGTCGTTGCAGAGCAGCAGCAGGAACACCGAGGCGGACGGCAGCAGCACCCCGGCCAGGGCCTGCACGCCCGTGGTGATCAGGCCGAGCGGGGCACCGGGGATGAGTACGATGCCCGCGGCTACCACCACGAGACCGGAGTAACTGAGGTAGAACGGCCTGGCCTCGCGGAAACTGCGGTGCAGCGAGTGCTTCAGGCCGAATACATCCCCGAACGCATAGCTGGTGGACAGGGTTACCGCCGAGGCGCCGATGATGCTCGCGTCGAGCAGCACGATCGCGAACAGCGCGCCGAACGCGTAGCTGTGGGCCTCCAGCGCGCGGGCTACCCCGAGCGCATCGGTGAACTTCCCGACGAGGTTCGTGCCGCGCACCGCGAACACGGCCACCACTTCGATCGCGATCGCCCCGGTCACGACCACGATGGCGCCGAACGAGGTGTCGGCCCGCTCGTAGCCAATGAACCGGGGCGTGATGCGCTTGTCCACCACGTTGGACTGCTGGAAGAACAGCTGCCAGGGAGCCACGGTGGTACCCACGATCGCGATAATGAGCAAGATCGCGGTCGAGCTGGCGCCACCCTGGATTCCCGGCACCACGAGGTGGTAGAGGATCGAGCCGTAGTGTGGCTCCGACAGCAGGGCCAGCGGGTACAGCACCAGGCTGGTCGCGATGAACAGGAAGATCGCTCGTTCCCACCGGCGGAAGCTGCCACTCGCGGTGATGGCTACCAGCAGGACCGCGGTCAGGGGCACCGAGATGTACGGGCTGACGCCGAAATAGCGGAGAGCGAGCGAGACGCCGATGAACTCGGTGACGATGGTCAGGAAGTTGAGCACGAACAGGTCCCCGACGCTGAACCAGCCCCAGAATCTGCCGAACCGCTCGTTAATCAGCCGGGCATGCCCGACACCGGTTACAGCGCCGAGCCTGACCACCATCTCCTGGTTCACGATCAGTACCGGAATCAGCAGCAGCAGTACCCAAAGCAGGCTGTAGCCGTAATTCTGGCCGGCCTGTGCGTAAGTCGAAACGCCGCCCGCGTCGTTGTCGCCGACCATCACGATCAAGCCAGGCCCGACAATGGCGAGGAAGGTCACCAGCCTGCGGCGCAGGTTGCTGGAGTACTCGTCGTCGAGCTTGATCCGGCCCAGCGCCCCCTCGATGTCACCGATATGGGCTGAGTCGAGCACGGCCGTCGGCTGCGTCAGGGAATGTCCGGACGGGGCGGCGGGAGCAGCGGCGGCGGCCGGGCCATGGGCCGGCCCCGAGCCTGGCCGGGCCGGGTCCGGGCCGTGGGCGGGCTGCCACTCGGTTTCCGGCGGGCCGGGCGGGGACACCTGGCCGCTGCCGGGAGGCTTCGGGGCAGCCGGCCGGGCGCCGTCGCCTGGCGCGGACCCGGCCGTCTGGACGCCGTCTTCCGGCGCGGGCTCGGGCGGCCCGGCGGCCGGCTGCGCGGGCTCGGGCGGGTCGCTCACGTTGGCTCCCCGCGATGAGCGTCGGGCGGCTGCGCAGCCTCCCGGCGCCGCCAGTCCTCGGGCAGCGTGACCTCTAGCACGTCGTCCACGGTGATCACGCCGATCATCCGCCTTCGTTCATCCACGACCGGGATGGTGATCAGGTTGTAGTCGCTCATCAGGACCGCGACATCTACGACATCGGTGTCCGCGCCGACCCGGACCGGGTCGTCATCGTAGATATCACGCAGCCTTGCCGCCGGATCTGACTGGACCAGCCCTACCAGGCGTGCGACACCGCACAGCCGGCCGCGCTCGTCGAGGGCGTGCACGCTGGTGAGCGCCTCGGGCTGCAGGGTGACCGAGCGGGCCACCGCGGTAAGCGCCTCACTGACCTCGGCGTCCGCGGAGACAGCAAGGAAATCGACGCCCATCAGCCCGCCCGCGCTCGTCGGATTGAAGCCCATCAGCGTCAGCACCTTGGTGCGCTGCCCCGGCGGTAGCAGGTCAAGCACGGGCTGCCTGCGTGGCTGCGGCAGCTCGGCGATGGCGTCTGCCGCGTCGTCGGCGCGCATCCGGGCCAGCACTTCGGCGATCTCGAGGTCGGTTCGGGCGCCGAGCAGCCGGGTCGCCAGGTCCTCATCGAGTTCCTCGAACACGTCGGCCTCAAGCTCGGGGTCGGCGTGGACATGTACGAGTATCTCGGTTTCCTCCTCCTTGGAGGCGTCCTCCAGCAGGTCGGCGATCTGAGCAGGCTTCAGCCTGCGGATCCGGGCGAATGGGCCGCGTAGCAGCTCGCTGCTTGAATGGCCGATCAGGGGCTCGAACTTCGCCCATTCGCGGAACGAATGGTCGACCTCGCTCGCCGCCGGATGGCCGCCGAGGCCGAAGAACCGGCGGCCCCTGCGGTGGGTGTCCACGCCGGTCAGTACCCAGTCCTGGCCGCGCTGCTCGAGCTCGAGGTCGGCGGCCTTGATCAGATGAGCGTTCTCCACGTCGATCAGCCGGTGCCCGAGCACGTCGGCACGGAGCAGCACCTCACCTTCGCGCCGGTCGAATCTGCGCAGGTCAAGCTTGGCACTGGTGAGCTTGAGCACCTCTCCGCCGAGCGAAATCACCTGCTCGATCGGGACGTAAACCTCCCGGCTGCCGACGACAGCGACCAGGCCGGTCACGAGCGGCGGTTCCGGGCCGCGCAGCCGCACGATGACATCAGACAGCCGCCCGATCGATTCGCCGCCGCGGTCCGTCAACGGGCGCCGCAGCAGCTCCGATAGGTGCAGCGTCCGCGCGCTGCTCGCTCTCGGTGCAGGTGCGGACGGTGTCGTGGTCATGGGATTGCCTCTCCTGAGAGGATCAGATGCCGTCATTCCTACCCGGATCGCGCCTGGCACGCGGCCCGTTACCGGGCTGGGCAGATCCGGCAGGGCAGCCCGGCCGGGTGCCGACTCACCGATCTTGTCCCTGCGATGGTATGAAGGCCACGTCAGGGGTGCGATTAAGCGGGAGGAAACAGCAGGTGGCAATGCGGAAGACTGTCACCCTGCTCGGCGGGCAGAGTGACCTTGGCGAGTCGCTTGGCTACTCGGTCAAGCGGCGGCTGCTCGGGCCACCGATGGTGAACGAGCAGCTTGCCGAGGAGCGGCTGTCCAAGCCGATCGCGCTCGGGGTGCTCGCTCCGGACGGGATCTCCTCCTCCGCGTACGGCACCGAGGAAATCCTGATCGAGCTGCTGAAGGGCGGTCTCGGGGTCGCCGCCTTCACGCTGATCCTGCCGCTGACCGGCGTCGTGCTGTTCGTCATGGCGCTGGTGGTGCTGTCGTACCGCGAGGTCGTCACCGTCTACACCCGGGCCGGCGGCTCCTACGTGGTCGCGCGGGAGAACTTCGGGCCACGGATCGCGCAGGTGGCCGCGGTAGCGCTGCTCATTGACTATGTAGTGACGGTCGCGGTCCAGGTCGCTGCGGGGACGGCCGCGGTGGCCTCGGCGATCCCGGCATTGAACCACCCGCAGGTGCTGAAGTACATGTCCATCACGATCGTGATCCTGATGTGCTACGGCAACCTGCGCGGCATCCGGGAAGCGGGCCGGGCGTTCGCAGTGCCCACCTACCTGTTCTCCGCGGTGATCATCCTCATGATCGTCGTGGGTCTGCTCAGGGAAGCCTTCGGCGCGCTGCCGCTCTACCAGCCGCACGCCGGCATAGTGACAGGTCAACCCAGCAACAGCGGCCTGATCGCCTTCGGGATGGTCTTCGTGCTGCTCCGGGCGTTCGCCAACGGCGGCTCATCGCTGACTGGCATCGAGGCGGTCTCCAATGCGGTCAGCGCCTTCCGGCCGCCCGAGGGCATCAACGCCCGCAAGGTGCTGGTGGCCGAGGGCCTGATCCTCGGGACCCTGGTAGCCGGGGTCTCCTGGCTGGCCCATGCCACCCACGCGACGCCTTACAACCTCGGCGTGCCAACGGTCATCTCCCAGGAAGCCCGGCTGGTCTTCGGGCACTCGATTTTCGGCCGTGCCATGTACGGCATCGTGCAGGCTGCGACCGCGCTGATTCTGTACACGGGCGGCAATACGAGCTTCAACGGGTTCCCGTTCCTGGCCAGCTTCGTGGCTGAGGACGCGTTCCTGCCCCGCTGGCTCACCAAGCGCGGCCACCGCCTGGTGTTCTCCAACGGGATCATCGTGTTGGCCGTGCTGTCCTGCCTGCTGCTGTTCGCGGCCGGGTCCAACGTCAACAACCTGGTGCCGTTCTACGCGATCGGGGTCTTCACCGCGTTCACGATGGCCGGGTTCGGGATGGCCAAGTACCACCACCGGATGAGGGAACCTGGCTGGCGGCGGAAGTTTGTGATCAACTTCTCCGCCGGGGTGGTCACTGCCATCGTCGTCGTCATCTTCGTGATCACCAAGTGGTCCGAGGGCGCACGCATCGTGGTGGTCCTCTTCATCGTGATGGTGCCGATCCTGATCCGGCTCAACCGGGAGTACCGGATGGAGGCACGGGTGCTGGAGGGCATCGGCACCAGGCGCAAGCTGCCCGCTCCCCCGACCTACCCGCGGCGCACGGTGTTCCTGTTCGTGGACAGCTTCGACCTCGCGACGCTCGCCGCGCTGCGGTACGCGCGCAGCCTGCGGCCAACGACGCTACGTGCCGTGCATTTCGTTATCGACAGCTCGGAGGCAACGAAGCTGCGGCAGGAGTGGCTGCGCGCCAACACGGGCGTGGTGCTCGACTTCATCGACTGCCCGGACCGGCGGCTGACCAGGGCTGCAGCGGAACTTGTCAATGCGGAAGCCGAGCTTCCCGGGGTGGGCGTGACGGCGATCCTGCCCCGCCGGGGCTACTCCCCGCTGCTTGGCCGGCTGCTGCACGACCGGACCGCGGACAAGATCGCCGGGGTGGTCAGCCGGATCCCGCACGCAGCGGCCACCATCGTGCCCTTCGATGTCCGCAGCAGGCTGGAGTCCCTGCACGGCAGGCAGACCGGGCACGCCGAGCATCCGCTGACGGCCGTGCCCGAGGATAAGCCCGGTACCACGGGGCCAGCCGGGGGCACCGCGGAGCCAGGCGGGGGCACCGCGGAGCCGGGCGGGGGCACCGCGGAGCCAGGCGGGGGCACCGCGGAGCCAGCCGATGGCACCATGGAGCCGGCCGAGGCAACTACCGAGCCCTTCGGCGACAGCACGGAGTCGGCCGCCCAGACCGCCGGGCTAGCACGCTCCGGCGAGACAGTGCGGCCAGAGACGGGCGGCTATGAACGGCCAGCCCCGCCAGCCGAGGTCCGCCCGCTGGGCTCGCTCAGCGAGCCCGGCCGGGCCACCGTTGAGGGCCGCGTGATCGCTGTCGAAATCAGGCCTGTCGAGCAAAACACCGTGCTCGCAGCGGAACTCGCCGACTCGACCGGGCAGCTGACCGCGCTGTTCTACGGGCGATCGCACATCCCCGGCATGGACTGCGGGGCGCGGGTCAGGCTCCGCGGGCAGGTCGGGATACGCGATGGCGGCGTGGTGATGATCAACCCTGCCTATGAGCTGCTGGCCCAGGGCCAGCCAGGACCTCCGCCCGGCGAAGGCCCGTCCGGCGGGAAGGATCAGCGGCGCGGAAAGCGGCCATGACGCGGCAGGGTGGCGAGGCGGACAGGCTGGCCTGAACCTCGCAAAATAGGCTCTAGAGCATTTCTCTACCAGTGATTAATATCGAGTAACGCCACATCGGGGAGATTTGCCGTGAGCACTTACGATCACTATGCCACTCCCGTAGAGTCTGGCACCTGGGACGTGCCTGCCGCTGGTGCCACCCGGTTCAGCTGGGAATATGACGACGGCCGCAGCCGGTTGCTCGATCTCTACCAGCGGGGCAAGGACAAGCAGTGGGACGCGGCGAAGCGGATCGACTGGGAGATCCCGGTGGATCCGACCAACGTGATGGAAACGGGCGACGAGCTCTGCCCGATCTATGGGTCCCGCCAATGGGACCTGCTGTCCGAAGCCGAGCGCAAGGAACTGGGCCATCACCTGTCGGCGTGGCTGTTCAGCCAGTTCCTGCACGGCGAGCAGGGCGCGCTTACGGTGGCGGCGCGCATCGTTGAGTCGGTGCCCGACATGGACTCGAAGTTCTACGCCGCGACGCAGGCGATGGACGAGGCCAGGCACGTCGAGCTGTATTCCAGGTTCATGCGGGAGAAGATCGGCCTGTACTACCCGGTCAATTCCGACCTCGCGCGGCTGCTCGCGGACGCCCTCAGCGACTCCCGCTGGGATCTGCCCTATCTCGGCATGCAGGTGCTGATCGAGGGGCTGGCGCTGGCGGCGTTCGGCGTGCACCGGGACATCGCCAACAACGCACTGGTCAAGCAGCTGCTTGCGTACGTGATGCAGGACGAGGCCCGGCATGTGGCGTTCGGCCGCCTGGCCCTGCGCGATTACTACGCCGAGCTCACCGAGGCCGAGCGGGCGGACCGCGAAGAGTTCGTCGTCGAAGGCTGCTACCTGATGCGCAACAGGTTCCGCGCCCAGGAGGTCTGGGACCGGATGGGCTTCGACGTTGACGAGTGCCTGCAGTTCACCGAGCATTCGCCGGTTCAGCAGGCATTCAGGACACTGCTGTTCTCGAGGATCGTGCCGTGCGTGAAGGACATCGGGCTGTGGGGGCCGAAGGTGCAGCACGCCTACGCCGACCTCGGCGTGCTCGATGCCGCCAAGACCGACCTCGAAGCGCTGATGCGCGACGATGAGGACATCGCCGAGAAGGTCGACGCCGAGAAGTACTCGGCCGAGCTCGCCGCACGGACCGCCGAGGTCGATGCCGCGATGGCCGAGGGCGCGGGGCTCTGACGAGGACGGGGGGCGCCGGCATAGCATTTGCGGGTGAGCGATCTCCCCATGCCGCCGTTTCCGCCCGGTTTCACGTGGGGCGTCGCGACCTCCGCTTATCAGATCGAGGGAGCGGTCGCGGAGGACGGGCGCACGGACTCGGTCTGGGACGTGTTCTGCCGGCAGCCTGGCGTCATCCGTGACGGCGACACAGGCGAGGTAGCGGATGATCACTACCATCGCTGGCCGGGCGATATCGAGCTGATGGCACGGCTCGGCGTCACCAGCTACCGGTTCTCCATCGCGTGGCCCCGGGTCCAGCCCGACGGCAAGGGCCCGGCCAATGCTGCCGGGCTTGACTTCTACGACCAGCTGACCGATGCCCTGCTGGCGCGCGGCATCACCCCGGTGCCGACGCTGTTCCACTGGGACCTGCCGCAGCTGCTCGAAGACACCGGCGGCTGGCTGGCCCGGGACACCGCATACCGGTTCGCCGAGTACGCCGGCCTCGCCGCCAGCCGGCTGGCCGACCGGATCCCGATGTGGATAACGCTTAACGAGCCGTGCGTGGTCACCCTCAATGGCTATGCGCAGGGCACCCACGCGCCGGGGCGGTCGCTCATGCTCGAGGCGCTGCCTGCCGCGCACCACCAGCTACTCGGCCACGGCCTAGCGGCCGCAACCCTGCGGGCGGCCGGCGCCCGGCAGGTGGCGACCACCAACAATTACTCCCCGGCCTGGCCCGCGACCGACAGCGCGGCCGACGTAGCGGCCGCGGACGCGTTCGACATCCTGCACAACCGGCTGTTCACCGACCCGCTGCTGCTTGGCACCTACCCCGGCCTGTCCCCGTTCGGCCTTGGCAGCGATGGCCCCCCTGGTGTCCGGGAGGGCGATCTGGCGATCATTTCCGCCGATCTGGACGCGCTCGGTGTCAACTACTACAACCCGTCCAGGCTCGCTGCGCTGGCTGGCGAGCCGATGCCGTTCCGCAGGGAGAAGATCCCCGGCTATCCGGTGACGGCCTTCGGCTGGCCGGTGATCCCGTCCGGCCTGAGCGAGCTGTTGACCGGGCTGCGCGACCGTTATGCCAGCGCCTTGCCGCCGGTCTACATCACCGAGAATGGCTGCTCAACAGATGACGAGCCCGCACCCGACGGCACCGTCAATGACCAGCCCCGGATCAGCTACCTCGATGGCCATGTCAGGGCGTTGCGCGATGCGATGACGGCAGGCGTCGACGTGCGCGGGTACTTCGTCTGGTCCCTGCTGGACAACTTCGAGTGGGCGCAGGGATACCGCCAGCGCTTCGGAATCGTGCACGTCGACTTCGCGACCCAGCGGCGCACGGCCAAGGCGTCGTACAGCTGGTACCGGGACCTGATCGCCGCCCAGCGCGCCGCGCAGGGCTGATCCTGGCGACATGGGATGACCAGCACGGCCGCCTCAGCACGGCCGCCTCGGCGAGTGGTTGGCCATCCGGTGGGGCTCTCGCAGCCCACGAAAAGCTCTCGCAGCCCGCGAAGGCCGGGCACTGGGCGCTACGGGAGGTCCAGCGGCATATCCGGCACCGGAACGCTGAGCGGCGCGCGCAGCGGGCCGGTGCGGGTCGCGGATCTGCAATAGCGCTATCGTCTGGCTATGTCCGGTACCGGTCCTGTTGAGCAGCCAGATCATTCGATCCAAGAAGCGCTAGCCCGCTCTGCGGCGGGGGGCGCCTGCGGGTTCTTCTTTGATTTTGATGGCACCCTGTCGCCGATCGGGCCCGATCCTGAAGCCGTCCAGCCAGTGCCCGGGGTCATTGACCAGCTCAGGGATCTCGCCAGGCTGGCCGAGAAGGTCGGCATCATTTCCGCCCGCCCGGTGAGCTTCCTGGCCAACCGGTTCGGGGATGCCCGCGACCTATCGCTGTACGGCCTTTACGGGCTCGAGGCCATCCGCGACGGCGTCACGTCCACCGATCCGGAGGCGGAACGCTGGATCGCTACGATCCAGGCGGTCCTGGAATCGGCCAAGAACGAACTGCCGCCTGAGGTTTTCATCGAAGACAAGCGGCTGGCCGTCGGACTTCATTACCGCCAGCATCCGGAGCGCCGGGCCGAAGCCGAGGAATGGGCGCAGGCCAAGGCGCGCGAGTACGGGCTTGCGGAGCAGCCGGGCCGGATGGTCATCGAACTGAAGCCGCCGATCTCGATCGACAAGGGCACCGTGCTGCGCGCCGAGATCGGCTTCCTGCGGTCCATGTGGTACTTCGGCGACGACGTCGCGGACGCCGAGGGCTTCGACGCTCTCCGCAGCCAGCATGAGCGGGATTCCGGCTTCTTCGGGGTATGCGTGGCCGTGGCGAACACTGAGGTCGGTCATGCGCTTACGGACCGGGCCGATTTCTCGCTAGCCTCGCCGGCGGCCATGCCCGCTTTCCTGGCCGCGGCGATCGAGCAGTTCTCCGCGGCCAGCTAGCGCTCTCATGCCGGCTTCGCCGTCCACTCCGCCCCAATCCGTCATCGTCACCAGGCTCCGGGCCGCCGGCAGTGTCTTCGCCGAGGACGAGGCACAGCTGCTCATCTCCGCGGCACGGACGGCGGCCGACCTCACCGACATGGTGGAACGACGCGCCGCAGGCCAGCCCCTCGAACACGTCATCGGCTGGGCCGAGTTCTGCGGCCTGCGGATCGCCGTGGACCGAGGGGTCTTCGTGCCTCGCCGCCGCACCGAGTTCCTCGTCCGCCAGGCCGCCGCACTCGCCCGGGCTCCCGCGCCCACCCGGGCCGCCGCGCTCGGCCGGGCTGCCGCGCTCGGCCGGGCTGCCGCGCTCGGCCGGGCTGCCGCGCTCGACGGCCGGGCCGACGCCCGGCGGCCACCGGTCGTGGTCGACCTGTGCTGCGGCTCCGGCGCACTGGGCGCCGCGCTGGCCGCAGCCCTGGGCCAGGTCGAATTGCATGCCGCCGACATCGATCCCGCCGCTGTGCGATGCGCCCGCCGCAACATCGCCGGCGCCTGCCAGGTCTACGAAGGTGACCTGTACGACCCGCTGCCTGCGACGCTGCGGGGCAGAGTCGACATCCTGGTCGCCAACGTGCCCTACGTACCCACTGCGGAGGTCGGCCTGCTGCCGGCGGAGGCTCGCGTCCACGAGGCGCGGGTGGCGCTCGACGGCGGCGCGGACGGCCTCGACCTGCTGCGGCGGGTGACCGCCGCGGCGCCACTATGGCTGGCGCCGGGCGGCCACCTGCTGACCGAGACCAGCGAGCGCCAGGCGCCGCAGGCCGTCGAGACCGTCGCCCAGGGCGGCCTCACCCCGCGGCTGGCCAGGTCCGACGAGCTGGATGCCACGGTCGTGATCGGAACTAACCAGCCCGCTTGGAGTTGATCCCCAGGTCGGCCAACGCGGTGCGCGCGGCGCCGGCACCGCACATCCCGTGGACCCCGCCCCCGGGCGGCGTGGACGACGAGCATAGGTAGACGCCGGGGATGGCGGTCCGATACGGATTCCATCTCAGCATGGGGCCGACGACCGTCTGGCGCAGCGTGGCGGCGCCGCCATTGATGTCGCCGCCCACGTAGTTCGGATTGTGCTGCTCTGCCAGCGCCGCGGTAGTGGTCGCCCGGGCCAGGACGATGTCGCGGAAGCCCGGCGCGAAGCGCTCGATCTGCGCCTCGATCCGCTCGGTCATGTCGACCGTCGAGCCTGGCGGCACATGGCAGTAGGCCCACAGCGTCTGCTTCCCCGCCGGAGCCCGGGTCGAATCCGCGACGCCGGGCTGGACCACGATGCAGTAAGGGTGCCCGGGATGGCGGCCGGCGGCCACCTCCGACTCGCTGCGCGCGACCTCGGCAAGCGTGCCGCCGAGATGCACGGTCGCCGTTTCCCTGCACACTTCGGCTGTCCACGGGACCGGCTCCGCGAGAGCCCAGTCGACCTTGCAGATGCCCGGCCCGTACCTGAATCGGGCGAGTGCTCCGGCATACGCCGGCGGCAGCCGGCCCCTCCCCATCGCGATCAGCTGGCGCGGAGTGACGTCGAGCAGGATCGCCCGGGCGGCCGGGAGGCTGTCCAGCGCCGAGATCCAGCGGCGGGTGATGATCTTGACGCCCAGCGTGGTCAGCTCTTCGGTCAGGGCGTCGACGAGCCGTGCGCTGCCGCCTTCGACGACTGGCCAGCCCACCGAATGGGCGAGCATCGTGAAAAGGAGCCCGAAGCCGCTGGTTAGCGGGGCCTCCAGCGGCCTGACGGCATGCGCGGCCGCGCCCGCGAGCAGCGCACGGCCCTCGTCGGTGACAAATCGCCGGGCCAGCCAGCTGGCCGGGGCCACGCCGCTAAGGCCGAACCTGGCCATCGCCAACGGGTGCCTGGGGACGGATCGCAGCGGGGCGAGAACGGTCGGCACGATCAGCTGGGCGTCCCTGACCAGCGGGCCGAGGAGCCGTCGGTAGGCGGCCGCGTCCGCGCCGAGGCCGTGCGCCGTCTCGGCAACCGAGCCCTGGACGGCGGCGGCGCGGCCGCCATCGAGCGGGTGCGCGAACGCCACCCGGGGAAACCGGAGCCTGACCCCGTGCGCAGCGAGGTCCGCCTGCCGGAAGAACGGCGAGGCGGCGGCGAGCGGGTGCACCGATGAGCAGACGTCGTGACGGAACCCGGGCAGCGTGAGCTCCTGGGTCCGGCAGCCGCCGCCTGGCGTGTCGGCGCCCTCGAAAACCTCGACGGCAACGCCTGCCCTGGCCAGGGTCAGGGCAGCAGCCAGCCCATTAGGGCCGGAACCGACCACGATTGCGTCCGGCGGACTCACAGCCCGAGTATGCCTTGCCCCGCGGCCACGGTGACCGGCACGGCCGCCCTGGCGAGCCTGCGGCCCAGCTTGCCGAGTTCGTCGTCAACCCGGTCCGGCCGGTGGCGTCACGGCACCGCCCGCCTGGCCCCGGCCGCTGGGCGCCGGGCGCCGGGCCAGCCATCATAGCGGCCAGGATCCGCCCCGCCGTGGCCTTGCGAGCCGAGTAGCCCTGGCGGGGGAACTCGCCCCGGCTGGCACATGTCCAGCCAGGGCGAGCCTGATGAGCCGGTATCCCCCGTATCATCTTTGGGTCCCCGACGAACAGAATCGCACGCTCTCCGCGGCGGGTGCCCGGCGGGGGTGGGGTGGAGCCAGGCGCGCCGCGTTTCTGGTCCAATAGACGGCATGGAACGCCTGGATCAGCAGATGGTGTTCATCTCCGAAATCGACCAGCTGAAGAGCGTGCTCCGGCAGACGATGCTGGCCGGACCGGGCCGCCGGGAGAATTCCGCCGAGCATTCGTGGCACCTGGCCATGATGGCGGTGGTGCTGGCCGAGCATGCGCCGAGCGGTACCGACATCGGCCGGGTGACCGCCATGGTGCTGCTGCACGATCTGGTCGAGATCGACGCCGGTGACCTGTTCCTGTACGCAGACGATGCACAGCAGGCCAGGCAGGAAACGGCCGAGCGAGCCGCCGCCGACCGGATCTTCGGGCTGCTCCCGCAGGACCAGGCGGCCGGCCTGCGCGGGCTGTGGGATGAGTTCGAGGAACGGCGGACGCCCGAGGCAAGGTTCGCCAGGGCCCTTGACCGGCTGCAGCCGATGCTCGCGAACCTGAGGGCCGGCGGCGGGACCTGGCAGGAACACGGCATCACCGCCGACCGGGTGCTCGCGAAGGTCCAGCTGATCGAGGACGGATCCCCGTCCCTCGGGCGTTATGCAAGGGACCTGGTGACGAACGCCGTGCTGGCCGGGCTGCTGGCGCCCGCGGCCGGCGGCGCCAGCCCCAGCGAACGCTCGAGCTGACTACGCCCGCAGCGGTGAGCCGTCGGCGCACCGGGTCAGCTTGCCGGTCGCCCAGGCCGGGCGGTGGGCTCCATGCCTGGCCGCCGCGGCGCGGGATGCTCGACCACGGCCACGACCCGGCTGGCCATGAAGCGCGCAGTCCTGACCGCCACCCCGCCCCGGGTGAGCTCGCTGACCTCGACCAGCCCGCGCCTGTTCACCACCTCGACACGGCGTCCCGCGCGGGTGGCGGCGACCTCGTAGGTCTTCGTTACGCCGCCCGCATCTATGACGATCTCGACCTTGTCACCCTTCATCGCTGGCCTCCAGGCTCCCGGCGGAAGGCGCTGACACGCGCCACGGCCGCAGTTCCATGATCATGGTTCTTTGGGCGGGCCCCGGCCCCACCAATCGACCACGATCACCGGAACGGGCCGCTGTGTCATGATCTGCCCTACCCGCCGCGGCGGCCGCTGACGCGGCCGGACCAAGCCAGGGCCGGACCGTTGCGGGGCCGGACCCCGGGGCCGGATCAAGCCAGGGCCGGGCCGTTGCTGGGCGGGACCGGGACCGGGGCCGGGACGGGACCAACCGGCCGACGCCGGGGTCGTCAGAAGTTCCGTCAGAAGAACAAGAGCTTGACCGCGGCGGTTATCCCGATAACGACAACGAGCACCCGGAGTACCGTCGGCGGCAGCCGCCGCCCGAACTTCGCGCCGAGCAGGCCACCGATCGTTGAGCCTGCCGCGATCAGCAGCACGGCAAGCCACGCGACATGGGCGAACAGGATGAACACTATGGCAGCTGTGGTGTTGACCAGCGCTACGAGGACGTTCTTGGCGCCGTTCACGCGCTGCAGGCTCTCGTCCAGGAAACTGCCCAGCAGCCCGATGACCATTACGCCCTGCGCTGCGCCGAAGTAACCGCCGTAAACACCGGACAGCATCACCCCGGCCGCCAGCACCGGGCCACCATGGCTGGCACGCCCCTCTTGACTGGCACCCCCCTCTTGGCTGGCACCCCCCTCTTGACTGGCACCCCCCTCTGGCTGGCACCCCCCTCTTGGCTGGCATCACTGTCCGCCTTGGCCCTGCGCGCAGCCAGCCAAGGGCCCAGCCGCGGCTGGATGAGCACGAGCACGCAGGCGATCAGGATCAGCGCGGGGACGATCAGGGTGAAGGCACTCGCGGGCAGGGACAGCAGCAAGATCGCGCCGGTCAGGCCGCCTGCAGCGGCGGCCACGCCGAGCCGGACCAGCCGATCGCGCTGCCCGGCCAGCTCGCGCCGGTAGCCGAACGCACCGCTGAAGTTACCTGGCACTAGGCCCACGTTGTTCGAAACGTTGGCGACCACAGGCGGGAAGCCGAACGCAAGCAGCGTCGGGAAGGTGATCAGCGATCCGGAGCCGACAACGGCGTTGATGCTGCCTGCGGCGACGCCCGCTGCGAGGATGGCGGCCGCCTCAGCGGGGGACAAAGAACCAGCTCGATTTCAGGGCAGCTGGCCGGCGCGGGCCGTCCACCGGGCCGCGCGGCGCTCGACCACCAGCGGCACCCCGAAGCACCTGGACAGATTCTGCTCGGTGAACACCTCCTGCAGCGAGCCGAGCGCGAGGACGGCGCCCTTGCGGAGCAGCATCGCATGGGTGAAATGCTCGGGTACCTCCTCGACGTGGTGGGTGACCAGGATGATCGTCGGCGCTCTCGGGTCGCGGGCCAGCACCGAAATCCGCCTGAGCAGGTCTTCGCGGCCGCCCAGGTCAAGCCCGGCGGCAGGCTCATCGAGCAGCAGCAGTTCAGGATCGGGCATCATCGCCCTGGCTATCTGGACGCGCTTGCGCTCGCCCTCGGACAAGGTCGCGAACTTCCGCCTGATCAGATGCGCGCAGCCCAGCGCGTCCAGCAGCTCTACGGCGCGCGTCACGTCGAAAGAGTCGTAGTCTTCAGCGTTCCGGCCGAGGATCCCGTACGAGGCGGTCAGCACGAGATCGATGACCTTCTCGGCCGGTGGTACCCGGTCAGCGACAGCCGCGCTGGCCAGCCCGATCCTGGCCCGCAGAGCTGTCACGTCGGCGATGTCCAGTTCCTCGTCCAGCCCCTCGCCGAGAATCTCGACGGTGCCCTCGCTCGGGACCAGCATCGCGCCGGCAACCTGAAGCAGGGTCGTCTTGCCTGCTCCGTTCGGGCCGATGATCACCCAGCTCTCGTCGCTGTGCGCCGTCCAGTCAACGTCCCGCAGCAGCATCGACCGCTCATGTCTGATCCCGACACCGCGCAGCCGCAGAACCTCATCCGACATGCGGCTCCTTCCAAGCAAGCGCCACCATCAGGATGAACCTACGGCATCATCGGCCTGGCTAGGGTCGGCCTGCCGGACTGCGAGCAACGCGGCCTGAGTGCGGTCGGCCACGCCGAGCTTGGCCAGGACCGAGCTGACATGAGTTTTCACGGTCTTCTCCGATACCAGCAGGTTTCTTGCGATCTCCCGGTTGGACCGGCCTTCGGCGAGCTGGCCGAGGATTTCGCGCTCGCGGCCGGTGAGCGCGCCGATGCCGCGGACTTCGGGACCTGCCGCGCCCGAGCCGACGAGCGCGCCGACCGCTTCAGGTGCGAGCAGGGTGTGCCCGTCGTTGACCGAGCGGACGGCCCGGACCAGCGCGTCAGGATCCACGTCCTTGTAAAGGAAGCCGACCGCGCCTGCCTGCACCGCCCTGGTCACCAGGGCTCCTTCGGCGGCGCTGGTCAACACGAGTGCCCGTGCCCTGATCCCACGGGCCCGCAGCTCCCGAAGTACCGCGACCCCGTCAAGCTCCGGCAGCTTGAGATCGAGCAGGACCACGTCAGGGTCGAGCCCAGCCGCCAGTGCCAGTGCCTCGGCGCCGTCCGCCGCCTCGCCGATCACCTCGATGTCGTCCTGCACGCTCAGCAGTACCTGAAGGCCCTGCCGGACGACGGGATGATCGTCCGCAATCAGCACCTTGATCCGGCCGGCGCCCCCGGCCGGTTCGCCCCCGGCCGCAGCGCCCCCGGCCGCAGCGCCCGCCGCCCCGGCGCCCCCGGCGCCCGCCGCCCCGGCGCCACCCGCCCCGGCGCCCCCGGTCATTTGCGCACCGCGCCGACGGCCGCTACCGGGACGGCCAGCCGCACCAACGTGCCCTTCCCGGGCGCCGAGCGTATCGTCAGCGTTCCGCCCGCCGCCGCGGCACGCTCCCGCATGGATGCCAGGCCAAGACCGATGGGAGCCGCGTCCGGCGCGAAACCGCGGCCGCGATCGGTGACCTCCAGGACGACCAGCCGCTGCCGCCCCGACGGCGCCAGCGACAGCGACATGCAGATCTCGTCCGCGTTCGAGTGCCTGAGCGCGTTGTGGAGTGCCTCCTGCGCGACCCGATAGAGCGCTGTCTCCCGCTGCGCACCGAGCGCGGGCAGCTCTCGGGCCTCGAAAGCGACCCGCACCCCGTAGGTCCGTCCCGCCAGCACGGCATAACTGCGCAGCGACCCGGCCAGCCCGCCCGCGGCCAGGTCGGGCGGGGCGAGGCCGTCGATGACGGCGCGCAGCTCGGCATGCGCCTGCCCGCTGAGCGTTGCCACGCTCTCCATCTCCGCGACGGCGCGGTCCGGGTCCCTCGATACCAGGACGGCCGCGGCGTGCGCCTTCGCCCTGACGCTGAACAACTTCTGCGAGACCGCGTCGTGCAGTTCCCTGGCCAGCCTCGCGCGCTCCTCGAGCACGGAAAGCTCACGGCCGCGCTCGTACAGCCTGGCGTTGGTGAGGGCGATCGCGGCGTGCGCGGCGAACAGCCCGAGCAGCTGCTCATCACGCTCGGTGAAGCCGCCCGGATCGCCCTTGCATGCGGCAAAGATGACACCGAGCACCTCGGCGCCGTCCTTGATCGGCATGCCGAGCACGTCGGCAAGCTCCGGATGGGCAGCTGGCCAGCCCTCGAACCTGGGATCGGCCCTGATATCGGCCAGCCGCAGCGGCTGGCCCTCGCGGAGCAGGACCCCGAGCAGGCCGTGCTGGCGCGGTAGCGGGCCGATCGCCTTGCGCTGGCGCTCCGGGATGCCGTCCACCACGAACTCGGCGAACGATCCATGGTCGTCAGGCACGCCGATCGCCGCGTACTTCGCGTTGGCGAGCGACCGGGCGGAGGAGACGATCACCTGCAGCACGTCGCGGGTGGACAGCTGCCGCGCCACGGCGAGCACCACCTGGCTCACCTGGTGCAGGATCTCGTCCTGGCGGCCAGCCACCGTCCCGCCCGGCCGCGCCCGCTCATCGCCCACGATCCGACGCTACCGGCGTCCCGGCCCGAGCGGATCAGGCACCGGTCCTAGGACCATCGGAGTAGGCCCGGACCGGACCGGCGCCCGATGTGCCGCACCGGCTGTGTTCCTAGCGTTAAAAGCATGAATGAATTCAAGACTGCCGTCATCACCGGTGCCTCACGTGGCCTCGGCCTCGCCCTCGCCCGCGGGCTCGCCGAAGACGGGTACGCACTGGTGCTCGACGCGAGAGACGGGCCGGCGCTGCGGGCCGCGGCGGCCGGCCTCCCCGACCGCGCAATGGTGACTACGGTGCCCGGCGACATCACGGACCCGGCGCACCTCGTGGCCCTGCGTCAGGATGCCGAGCAGCTCGGCGGCCCCGACCTGCTGATCAACAATGCCGGGACGCTGGGCACCAGCCCGCTACCGCCGATCGCCGATTACCCGATCGATGATCTCAGATCCGCGTTCGAGGTCAACGTGCTCGCGCCGCTGGCGCTCACCCAGCTGCTCCTGCCCGGCCTGCGCCGCCGCGGCGGTGCCGTGCTGTCCATCACCTCGGACGCCGCGGTCGAGGCCTACGCAGGCTGGGGCGGGTACGGCGCCGCGAAAGCGGCGCTTGAGCAGGCGTGCAACGTGCTCGCCGCGGAAGAGACCGCGGTCCGGGTCTGGTGGGTTGACCCCGGCGACCTGCGTACCCGCATGCAGCAGCAGGCCTTCCCCGGCGAGGACATCTCGGACCGCCAGCTGCCTTCGGCCGTCGTCCCGGCGTTCAGAAGACTGCTAGCAGAACGGATGCCGAGCGGCCGGTACCGTGCCACCGACCTGATGCCGTCGGGGGCAGGGGTATGACCGTCGACTTCATTCTTCCCGCCGACCTGGAGGCACATGAGCCGCCCGAAGCGCGGGACGCGGCGCGGGATCTGGTCGCGCTGCTGGTCAGCAGGCGGGCAACCGGCGAGATCAGCCACTACGCGTTCGGGCAACTGCCCGGCCTGCTGCTGCCAGGCGACCTGATTGCCGTCAACACCTCGGCCACGCTGCCTGCGGCGGTCTGGCTCGCGGACCGCCTGGCGGACGGGCTCGTGGTGCATTTCTCCACGCCGCTGCCGGACGGCGACTGGCTCGTCGAGCTCCGCGCGGCGGACGGTGCGGCCACCATCCCCTACGGAGGCGGGAGGCCCGGCCAGCGGCTAGAGCTGCCCGGCAGCGCGGCCCTGACCCTCACCGGGAGATTCACCCAGCGGCTCTGGCGGGCTCGGCTGTCCGCTGCGGTGGTGCCGTACCTGCTCCGCCACGGCAGCCCCATCAGGTACTCCTATGTCGACCGGGTGTGGCCGATCGAGTCGTACCAGACAGTGTTCGCCACGCGGCCGGGCAGTGCGGAGATGCCCAGTGCCAGTCGGCCCTTCACGCCCGAGATCGTCACCGCCCTGGTCACCAGGGGCATCACGATCGCGCCCGTCACCCTGCATGCCGGCGTCTCGTCGCTGGAGGGCGGTGAGGAACCGTATCCGGAACCTTACGACGTGCCGCCGGCAACTGCCCGGCTGGTGAACCTGACCAGGCAGCATGGCGGCCGGGTGATCGCCGCAGGCACCACAGTCGTGCGGGCGCTCGAGACCGCGGCGCTGGCAGGTTCCGTTGCGGCGCGTCCCACCGTGATCCCGTCGGCGGGGTGGACGGAACATATCGTCACCGCAGAGCACCGGCTGCGGGCCGTCGACGGGCTGCTCACCGGGCTGCACGAGCCCCGCTCGTCCCATCTGCGGATGCTGGCCGCCTTCCACGGCCCAGAGCTGCTCAGCCACTGCTACACTGCGGCGATCGAGCGCGGGTACCGCTGGCACGAGTTCGGCGACCTGCACCTGCTGCTCCCCTGACTCTGTTACGGCCGGACCAAGCAGGTGACGGACCGTCGAGAAGCGGGGGCTACCGGCCGAGCAGGGCGCGCAGGGTGCGTGCGTTACGTACGGCATTGGCGTGACCGTCGTTATTGAAATACACGAGCACGTCTGTGCCCTGGTGCTCCCACTCCCGTACCCGGTCAGCCCACCACGTGAGGTCGTCGTGGCTGTACGAGCCGCTGTACAGGTAGCTGTGATCCGGGCCGTGCATCCGGACGTAGGCGAAGGCCGCCGTCGTTCGCAAAACGCACGGCAGGTGCGCGCCGCTCAGCACGCAGTAGGCAGCACCGTGCTCGCTTAGCAGCCCGAAGACACCTTCGTCATGCCAGCTGGGATGGCGGAACTCCACTGCGACCCGCATCCATTCAGGGATCCGCCGGAGGAAATAGGCGAGGCGAGCGTCGTCCCTGGCCTGGCCTGGTCCGAGCTGGACCAGCAAGACGGCCCGTTTGTCGCCAAGCTCGTGCCAGCAGAGCGCGATGCGCTCCACCCATGCCTCGGGTGCGTAGAGTTTCCTTGCGTGCGTAAGGCCACGCGGCGCTTTGACCGACATGCGAAAGCCGTCCGGCAGTCTCTGCTGCCAGCCCCGGAAGGCCGAAAGCTTAGGCCAGCGATAGAAGCTGCTGTTGAGCTCGACGGTCGGGAAGGCCCCGGCGTACCTGGCGAGCCGGTCCCGGGCCGGTAGGCCAGGCGGGTACAGCTCAGGCTCCCAGTGGTCATAGCTCCAGCCAGCCGTCCCGACAACGGTAACCACCGGGAACCCACCAGGCGGCTGATCGCGTTACCGGCAAGGTGCCTCGGCGGCCGGGTCCTGCGGCGCAGCGCCAGGCGGGAGGTTCGCGTCCAAGAGCGCGCTCCCCCCGGCCGGGCGGGTACTGACATCCTTGCAGCGCTCCTGAAGCCGATGTAGTGACTCGCTGTCGCCAAGCGGGAACGCCGCCTCCAAACGTGCGCTGTCCCGCACTTCGGGAAGGGCAAGCACGGCATCGACCAGGCTCGCCCGGCGCCCTGGAGTGATGTGCCCGGCCTCGGCGCGCAACGACGCCCGGGCGGTTCCTCCAGATGCTCCCGAGGTAGTCACCTCGGCCACGGCGACCGTCCGGTCATAGTCGCTGACCTCGACGTGCTGATGCAGATGATGCTCAGCCATGCGATGCCTCCTGCCCGTGTCCGTATGGACCCGCGTACCCTCTCGTCCGCCGCCAAAACCGCAGCTCTTCATCGGCCAGTCAGGCGTAGACCACGCAGGCCACACCCGTGTCCGACATCCACAGGCATGAGCATTACCGGCGGCAACGTGGCGCCGGGCAAGGCGAACGAGGCAACGCCCGGCGAGGCGAGGGGCTTCCTGGCAGGCCTGTCCGGGTAGCGTTGACTGCGTTATGCCTGATCCCCAGATAACCCTGCTGGTAACGCTGACCGGCCGGGACAGGCCGGGAGTCACCTCCCGGCTTTTCTCCCTCCTCGCGGCACACCAGCTGAGCGTGCTCGACGTCGAGCAGGTCGTCATCCGCGGTCACCTCGTACTTGGCGTGCTGCTGTCCTGCGATAGCGAGCCGGACCTGACGGCGATCCACCGGGAGGTGACAGCGGCCGCCGCGGACCTGGACCTCGAAGCAGAGATCACCGCCGGCTCAGGTGAGCCGCAGCGACGGCGCGGCCGCCTGCACGTTACTGTGCTGGGGAGCCAGCTCGCGCCCGCCGCCATCGCGGCCATCGCGGGGCGGATAGCCGCCAACGGAGCGAACATCGACCGGATCGGCAGGCTCGCGAACCGCCCGGTCACCTGCATCGAGCTCGAGGTATCCGGCGCCGATCCCGGCATGCTGCGGACGGCTCTAGCCCGCGAGTCGGTCGCGCAGCGGGTAGACATCGCCGTTCAGCGCGGCGGCCTGCACCGCCGCGCGATGCGGCTAGTCGTCATGGACGTCGATTCAACGCTGGTCACCGGCGAGGCCATCGACTTCCTCGCGGCGCGCGCCGGATGCGGGCCACAGGCCGCCGAGCTCACGGCGGCGGCCATGCGCGGCGAGCTCGACTTCACCGAGGCGCTGCGCGGACGGGTCGCGATGCTCGCCGGGCTCGACTCCGGCGCGCTGGCTGAGGTCCGCGAGGAACTCAGGCTCACTCCTGGTGCGCGCACCCTCATCCGCACGCTGCGGCGCCTCGGCTATCGATGCGGGATCGTCAGCGGCGGTTTCACCCAGTTCACCGACGGCCTCGTCGCCGACCTCGGCCTTGATTTTGCGGCGGCCAACACCCTTGAGGTGTCAGGCGGCAGGCTGACCGGCCGCCTGACCGGCCGCATCATCGACCGGCCAGGAAAGGCGCAAGCCCTGCGGGAATTCGCCGCCGCGTCCGGCGTCCCGCTGAGCCAGACGGTCGCGGTGGGCGACGGCGCGAACGATCTTGACATGATCGCAGCCGCTGGGCTTGGGATCGCCTTCAATGCAAAGCAGGCTGTCCGCGAAGCGGCGGATGCCTCGCTTAGCGTCCCGCACCTGGACGCCATCCTCTATCTGCTCGGCATCTCCAGAGACGACGTCGAGGCCGCAGACGCGGAGGACGCAGCCCTGGTCGGCGCCAGCGGCTCCACTACGGCAGCATCCGGTTCGCGATCCGCCGGCTCAATCGCGTCCGCCGGTTCAAGCACGTCCGCGGGTTAAACGCGTCAGCGGGCTAAACGCGTCCGCCGGTTCAAGCACGTCCGCCGGCTCAAGCAGTCCGCCGCTCAGCACGTCCGCCGGCTCAAGCGCGTCCGCCGGCTCAAGCGCGATCCGCGCGGCCGAACCCCCCCGGCACCTGTGGTGGCTGGCTCACCCGGCGCGAATGGCGTGGAGGCTCTCTATCGCCGTCGTCCCGGCAGCGTGGCGTACCTCACATCATTACATCATTGGCGTCGGCGCCCGGCTCGCCTGATAGGTGGAGGTGACGGCTGCGGTCGGGGATACGGGGCCATCTTTGCGCGGCAGCGGGCCGCGGCCAGCCGACAGCCGCCACTGCGGCATCTGCAGCATCTGCAGCATCTGCAGCCGCCTGTGTCACTGGCGCCACAGGAGTCTTCGGCTCAGTCCGGGAAACCGAGCCTGCTCCGGCTGCTTACCCGGTAATTCTCGAAGATCTTGACGACTTTCCAGCGATATCTGCTGGAAAGTCGTCAAGATCTTTGAAATAGCACCCAGGTGTTGGGGCTGGGGAGACTGCTGCTGCCAGCGTGACCCGATTGGCGCTGCGCACCCGGGCGGGGCGCCCGCAACGACCCGGCCGCCGCTTTGCCGCGCGCCCTGCGCGGCCATCAGGGTGGTGGCGTAGGGCTGCCAAGGCGGAGTAGGGCAGCGCGGCCTGGTCACCAGCGCCACTGCCGTATCCGGGAGCGCTTCTGTCACTGTGGACGCATACGTCACAAGCAGGGCCGGCTAAAACCGGTGCTCATGCCGAGTGGATCCGCGGACCCACTCCGCTGGGGGCAGGCGAGATCCCGGCCGCGCCGATGGCAGATAGCCGATGGCAGATATAGGCACCGCTGCTGTTTGACAGCGCTGCTGTTTGACATCGCAGAGCCATCCACACCATTGAAATACGCCCCTCCTTCGGGTACCTCCGCGTATCGGAGAGCGCCTGCCGCAAAGGCCTCAGGTAATCTCCCAGCGTGACGCGCCGCACCCGGCGCTTTCATCTCGACATCTCAACGCCGGTGCGCGCGCGTCGGCGACCGGATGATCACTTTTGTGAGAGTCAGTCTGCTGGCGGCGTTGATTGTCGAGTACGACGTCGGGCCGCCGTTCCGCAAGCGGGGGGTTTGGCGATCATTACCTGTCTCCCATGCGACTGACGACACCAGCGCGGAGGAGTATCCCACTGCATTGTTTATGGTGAACCGTGGCCGGAGCAGCCTGGGAGCTGAGCCACTGACGGTCAGGATCCGGCAGCTGGCGCCCACGATGCCGCCAGCTTTCCCGCACCAGGCGCGGCGCTCGCCCAGCCTCCTGCGAGCTCAATGACGGCGATGGCGGCCGACGGGAATTCCTGCCGCTGTCCGGTGAGGGCCGCCGCCAGCTGCTGCGCGGCCGGGTTGTGGCCGACATACATCAGCGTCCCCACTTCCGGCCCGGTCTGCCTGATGATGGCGACGAGCTGCTCGGCATTGGCGTCGTACAGCCGGGGATCGTTGCTGACCTCAATCCCGCCGCCGAGGTCGGCGCTGACATGCAGCCAGGTCTGGCGAGCGCGCCTTGCTGTAGAGCAGATCACCGCGTCGGGCACGAACCCGCGCGCTCGCAGCCAGGCACCTGCCGCCGCCGCGTCGCGTCTGCCCCCCGCTCGCAGCGCCCGCTCGGCGTCCGGGCCGCCTGGCAGCTCGCCTGCCTGCGCATGACGCATCACGATGAGACGCGATCCCGCTCCCATGGGAACCATCGTGCGCCACGCCAAGGCAAACGCCGCGCAGGCACGCGGAGCTTGCGGTTGTTACCTGCCTCCGGTGCGGAGGGCCGATGGCAGCTGCCGCCAACGGGGCTTGCCTGCCACCGGCGATGGCGGGCCATTATGCACCAAAGGTCCCGATCGCCCGCAACGGCGGAGCCCCCGGCGCACCAGGGTCGGCCATGGCTGCCGCTGTCCCATAGCTCAGGCAGCCGCCGCTGTCTGCCCGGTGCCCTCGGTGTCTGCGGGGGCGGCGGGCACCTCAGGGCCTCCCGACGCGATGTTCGTGGAGCGCCGCTTGGAGATGACGATCGCGGCCACCACGATCGCGACCGCGCCAATCGCGACTCCGGTCCGCAGCGCAGTGTCGTGGCTGTACTGCACCACGCTCTGCGCGATGAGCAGCGACACCAGGTTCATGACCTTGATCAGCGGGTTGATCGCCGGCCCTGCGGTGTCCTTGAACGGGTCGCCCACGGTGTCGCCGATCACAGTCGCGGCGTGTGCCTCCGAGCCCTTACCGCCGTAATTCCCGTCCTCGACCAGTTTCTTCGCGTTGTCCCAGGCGCCGCCGGAGTTGGCCAGGAAGACAGCCATCAGCGCGCCTGCGGCGATCGCGCCGGCCAGGAAAGAGCCGAGCGGCGCGTAGCCGAACGCAAAGCCGACCGCGATCGGCGTCAGCACCGCCATCAGCCCTGGCGTGGCGAGTTCCCGCAGCGAGTCCTTGGTGCAGATGTCCACCACGCGGCCGTATTCGGGTTTCTCCGTGTAATCCATGATCCCCGGGTGGTTCCGGAACTGCTCGCGGACCTCGTACACCACCTGGCCGGCCGCCCGGCCAACCGCCATGATCAAGAGCCCGGAGAAGTAGAACACCACGGCCGCGCCGATCATGACGCCGACCAGCACGTTGGGATGGTCCACCGACAGGCTGAACGTGCCTGCGGCCTTGCCGAGCGCGGTCTCGACGGTCGTGCGGTACGCGCCGAACAGCGCGGTCGCCGCGAGTACCGCGGTGGCAATGGCGATGCCCTTGGTAATCGCCTTGGTGGTGTTGCCGACCGCGTCCAGGTGCGTGAGCACCGCGGCGGGCTCGCCCTCGAACTCGCCGGACATCTCGGCGATGCCCTGGGCGTTGTCCGACACCGGGCCGAAGGTGTCCATCGAGACGATGACGCCGACCGTGGTCAGCAGGCCGGTCCCGGCCAGCGCGACCGCGAACAGCGCGATGGTCGCGTTCCCGGTGCCGAGCAGGAAGGCCAGGTAGACGGCACCGCCGATGAGCAGCGCCGAGTAGACGGCGGACTCAAGGCCGACGGCTATTCCCGACAAGATGACGGTCGCGGCTCCGGTCTGCGAGCTTTCGGCGATCTCGCGGACCGGCCGCCTGCTGGTCTCGGTGAAGTACCCGGTGAGCAGCTGGATGGTGCTGGCCAGCACCAGCCCGATCAGGACCGCGCCGATCGCCAGCAGCCGCGGGCTTCCGCTGTGGGTCAGGATCGAGCGGGCGCCTATCCCGGTCACGCCCTTCAGCTGGCTGAAGTGGGCCGGAAGGTAGATGAACGCCGCGCCGATCACGAGCGCCAGGGAGATGATCGCGGAGATGAAGAAGCCGCGGTTGATCGCGGTCATGCCACTGCGGTCGTTCTGGCGCGGCGCGACGACGAAGATCCCGATCACCGCCGTGATGACGCCGCACATCGGGACGATCAGCGGGAAGACCAGGCCCTGCGAACCGAACGCCCGC
The DNA here is from genome assembly GCA_963774825.1 of uncultured Actinomycetes bacterium. Lineage (GTDB taxonomy): Bacteria > Actinomycetota > Actinomycetes > Streptosporangiales > Streptosporangiaceae > DATBGO01. The sequence goes on from CAVZGW010000016.1 coordinate 247,709, forward strand.
ACCCCCAGGATCAGCGCGGCAACCAGCATGACCGAGTACGACTCGAACAGGTCGGCTGCCATTCCTGCGCAGTCCCCGACATTGTCGCCGACATTGTCGGCGATCGTGGCGGCGTTGCGCGGGTCATCCTCGGGAATGCCCTTCTCGACCTTCCCCACCAGGTCGGCGCCGACGTCAGCGGCCTTGGTGAAGATCCCGCCGCCAACCCGCATGAACATGGCCAGCAGCGCCGCGCCGAAGCCGAAGCCCTCCAGCACGCTGGAGGCGTTCGCCTTGTAGATGATGACAACCAGCGCCGCGCCGAACAGTCCGAGCCCCACGGTGAACATCCCCGCCACGCCGCCGGTGCGGAACGCGATCCGCATCGCGGACCGCTCGCCTGCCTCGCGCGCCGCCGCAGCTACCCGTACGTTGCCGCGCACTGCCAGCGACATCCCCGTGAACCCAGTGGTAGCCGAGAAGAGCGCGCCGACCAGGAAGAAACCGCTGCGGCCCCAGCGGACCGACTCGTTGACCGCGGGCAACAGCAGGAGCACGAAGAAGATGAGGACGACGAAGACGCCGATGGTCTTGAACTGGCGCCTGAGATAGGCCGCCGCGCCCTCCTGGACCGCCTTCGCGATCTCCTGCATCTTCGCGGTCCCCTGGCTCGCGGCCAGGACTTCCCTGACCAGCACGCCGGCCACCACGAGGGCGGCGAGGGCTACCGCGGCCACGACGACAACCCAGGTCAGGTTGCTGCCCGTTACCGTGGGCCCGCTGCTCGCCGGGGCGACGAGGTTGAGCCTAGACATCTGTCCTCCTTGACAGGGCAACGAGCTTTCCTCGCCACTGCTGCCCAGTGCTTATGTCGCTGCTCGCAAGCGTAGACACACCGATCTCTCGAGGAACTCCACCACGGCAGTGCCGGGAGTCTACGCATCCGGGCCACAGAATGGTAATGCGGGCCCGGTTATGATGCCACTGCGAGCGGTCGTGACGCCAGACTTGCCCGCGGTTACGCCGCATCCCCCGGCGCATCCGGCTGCCGCGCACCGTCTGCAGGCGCCACGTCGGCGGCCCGGTCTGGTCAGGCTGACAGGCCATCCGATGGCCAGCTCATTCGGATGGTCGTGCCGACGGCAGACTCGCTGATCTGCACATCATCGGCAAGCCCGGCGATGACCGCGAGCCGAAGCCCTGGGGCCGCGCGGCGGAACCGCCGCCCGGGACGCCCTTGGCTGCGCCCCGGGCGGCGCCCGTGTCGGTGACCTCCACCTCGAACCGCCCCGCCCCGTTGGTCAGCGCGATCCTGACGGGCTCAGCCGGGCAGTTCAGCCGGTGCGCCTCGACGGCGCGCGAGCACGCCTCGCCGACCGCCAGCCTGACCTCGTCAAGCAGCGCCTCTGGCACACCGCTGCGCCTGGCTACCGCCGTGGCTACCAGCCTGGCCGTACGGACGTGGGCGGGCAGGGGGGTGAAGCTGACTTCGACCGTTGCCATCTCGGGGCATCAGCCGACGATTACTTCTCGGATTTCCGGGCCGCGATGGCCTCGTCCACGGTGTCGTGGATGCCGAAGACCTTCGTAAGGCCCGTGATCCGGAAAATCTTGAGAATCCGCTCCTGCGTGCAGACCAGGTCGAGCGAGCCGTCGTGGGCCCGGACCCGCTTGAGGCCCCCGACCAGTACCCCGAGCCCCGTTGAGTCGAGGAACTCGACCTTCTCCATGTTCACCACGAGCTGGAAGTGACTGCTGTTGACCAGCTCGATCAGGAGTTCACGCAAGCGCGGCGCGGTGTAGACGTCGATCTCGCCTTCCACGTCGACGATCTCGATCCCATCCTTGGTGTGGTGATCCAACTTCAGATCCACAAAATCCTCCAGCGCCATGCGGCCATCGTCTGAGCGTGCGGGCGAGCCATATCGGAACCCGGGATCGGGCGTACTCCCGTCGCGCATTCAATCACGCTCTGAGGTCATGTCTATACCAGATCAGGGTTCGAGGCACCTTGCGTCGTGATGACACACTGAAACCCGATGCCCTCGACGGCGCCGCTCGTCCCCGACGAGCCAGTGATTCCTGCCGGGCGGCTCGGCCAGGTCGATGCCGTGGCTGCTGCCGCCAGGCCGTTGAGCGCTGCCCCGTGCGGTCACTGTCGGCCGGCCAGCAAGCAGCAGGTTCGCGCTGCGGCGACCGTGGTGGCACCAGGCACGGCAGCACCAGGCACGGCAGCACCTGCCACGGCAGCACCTGCCACGGCGGCACCTGCCACGGCGGCACCTGGCGCGGTCCGGATTCTGGAGCGTGGCGCCCGGTCGGGAAGGCTCATCCACCTGGAGAACCTGCCCGCGAGGCACGGCCACCGGGTTGCCTGGCCGACCTGGGTGCCGCGCCAGCTGACCGAGGCGCTCGGGCAGAGCGGCGTGCCGGGACCGTGGGCACATCAGGCTGCCGCGGCGGAGTGCGCGCACGACGGGCGCAGCGTCATCATCTCGACCGGGACAGCGTCGGGTAAGTCGCTCGGCTACCTGCTGCCGGCCCTCACCGGCGTGCTGGATGGCGGTACGGCCCTCTACCTGGCCCCGACCCGGGCGCTGGCGGCGGATCAGCTGCGGACGGTGCAGGCTCCTCGGGATCCCTGGGGTGCGTGCAGCCGTGCTCGACGGCGACACCCCCGCGGCGCAGCGGTCCTGGGCCCGGTCGCACGCGAGCTACCTGCTGACCACACCGGACATGCTGCATCACTCACTGCTGCCGCGGCACGCCAGGTGGGACGGCTTCTACCGGCGGCTGCGGTACGTGATCATCGATGAATGCCACGGATACCGCGGCGTGTTCGGGTCACACGTGGCTCACGTGCTGCGCAGGCTCCGGCGGATAGCCGCGCATCACCGCGGCAGTCAGGCCGCACCGCAGGAACCCGTGTTCATCCTGGCCTCCGCCACGATCAGCGAGCCGCAGCGCTGCGCGCGGCTGCTCACCGGGCTGACCGCCGAGGCGGTCACCGCGGACTCCGCCCCGCGCGGCCCGGTGACCTTCGGGCTCTGGGAGCCGCCGCTCACGACGCTCCGCGGCGAAGCGGGCGCGCCGGTGCGGCGGACCGCCACGGCAGAGGCTGCCGGGCTGCTCGCTGACCTGGTAACCGAGAACGTCCCCGCGCTTGCCTTCGTCCGGTCCCGGCGGGGCGCCGAGGCGGTCGCGCTTGGTGCGCGGCGGGCACTCGCCGACGCGGGCGCGGCTGACCTGACCGCGAAGGTCGCCGCCTACCGGTCCGGTTATCTGGCCGAGGACCGGCGCGCGCTAGAAGCTGCGCTGGCCGCTGGCCAGATCACCGGGCTGGCCACCACCACCGCGCTCGAGCTCGGGGTCAACATCGGCGGGCTTGACGCCGTGCTGATCGCCGGCTGGCCTGGCACCAGGGCCGCCCTCTGGCAGCAGGCCGGGCGGGCCGGGCGGAACGGCCGGGCCGCGGTAGCCGTCCTCATCGCGCGCGATGATCCGCTGGATACCTATCTGGTGCATCACCCGGAGGCGCTCCTGCACAAGCCGGTGGAGGCCACCGTTCTCGATCCAGGCAATCCCTACGTGCTGGCGCCGCACCTGCGCGCGGCCGCAGCAGAACTGCCGCTGACCGATGCGGACATCGAGTTGTTCGGGCCGGGCGCCCCCGATGTCGCCGACAGCCTCCGCAGCGCCGGCATGCTCCGGTTGCGCGGGAAACGGTGGTACTGGACGCACCGCGGCCGGGCGCCCCAGGCCAGCCTGCGCGGCACCGGCGGCGCGCCGGTCAGGATCGTGGAGGCGGCCACCGGCAGGCTCGTGGGCACGGTGGACGAGCCCTCGGCCCACGTGCTGGCGCACTCCGGCGCCGTCTACCCGCACCAGGGCGAGATGTACCTGGTCACCAGGCTCGACCTAGACGAGCGGGTGGCCCTCGTCGATGCGGCCGATCCCGGCTACGCCACCGCTGCGCGGGAGCTGACCCGGGTGGAGGTCGGCGCCACCGCATTTGTATCCCGGTGGGGCGAGGCGCACGTGCACTTCGGTGATGTCCGGGTGACACGACAGGTCGTCTCATTCGTCCGACGTCGCCTCGAGACCGGGCAGCCGATCGGTGAGGTACCGCTTGACCTGCCGCCGCGGACGCTGCAGACCAGGGCTGTGTGGTGGACGATCTCGTCCCGCCAGCGAGCCGCGCTGGCCGGCCAAGGAGTTGATCTGGGCGGCGCAGCGCACGCGGCGGAGCACGCCTCGATAGGGCTCCTGCCACTGGTCGCTGCCTGCGATCGCTGGGATGTCGGCGGCGTTTCCGCTGATCTTCACCCCGCTACAGGACAGCTGACCGTTTTCGTCTATGACGGACACGATGGGGGCGCAGGGTTCGCGGAGCGGGGGTTCCGCGCCGCGAGGGACTGGCTGCAGGCGACCGCTGAGGTGATCGCCTGCTGCGAGTGCGCGGCCGGATGCCCGTCCTGCATCCAGTCACCCAAATGCGGGAACGGCAATGAACCGCTGTCTAAGCCAGGCGCGGTCCTGCTCTTGCAATGCCTGCTGGGCGGCAGCCGTAACGGCTCCAAGCTGGCCTGAGCCGAGCACAACTTGCGCAGGCAAAGACGCCACGCACTTGCCATTTGTGTCCGGACATGAGGCGACCCCCGCCGGGGGGGAGAGCGGGGGTCGCCGAACGGTCCGGCCCCGGGGGGGTAGAGCCGGTTCCGTCACCCATGAAAGCCTACGTGCAGCGAGCCAAAGTTACCAGCCAGTCATCGAGCCAGTCACCAAGACGCAACCTCGCCGCAAGCCCCTTCACCTATGCTGCCGGATCATGGGCGCCTCCGTCGAGGGAAGAAACCAGGCCATTGCTGCTTTCTTCGATCTCGACAAGACAATCATCTCGCGGTCGAGCACGCTGGCGTTCGGCCTCTCCTTCTACCGGCATGGCCTGATCACCAAGGGCCAGGCTTTCCGGAGTGCATTCGGGCAGCTCATCTTCCGGCTGAACGGCGCTGATCACCAGCGGATGGAGCGGATCAGGGGCGAGGTCGGCGCGATATGCCGCGGCTGGCCGGCGGACCGGGTCAACGAGATCGTCGTGCGGCACCTTGATCAGATCATCCTCCCGCACGTGTACGCGGAAGCCCACCGGCTGATCGCCAGCCACCGCGACAGCGGACAGGACATTATTGTCGTGAGCAGCTCGGGCCAGGAGATGGTGGGCCCGATCGGTGCCTGGCTTGGCGCGTCTGAGGTCATCGCCACCAGGATGGCAGTGGCCGACGGCTGTTACACAGGCGAGATGGAGTTCTGGGCGTACGGAGAGGCCAAGGCACAAAAGGTCAGGGAACTGGCCTTGCAGCGCGGCTACAGGCTGCCGGACTGCTTCGCCTACAGCGATTCGGTGACAGACCTGCCGCTGCTTGAAGCCGTGGGTCACCCGCGCGCGGTCAATCCTGACCGGGCCCTCAGGAGAATCGCCCGGGAGCGCTGCTGGCCAGTACTGGTCTTCGGCAGCCGCCTGGCCGCCCAGCCAGCCAGCATGTCAGGCTGCGCCACGGCCAGCAGGATCCCCCCAGTCGAGGGCATGTGACGCGATGATCAATCGAGATAACGAATTGATTACGCCAGGGGGTTTTCAAGTCCGCGGATCCGTCGTACAAAGGTCTCACGGACGAGACGTCCGACACGGCAACCGGGTACCCACGGGCGACCAGCCGCGGGAGGCGTGCCGAGGTAGCGGGTCCAGCGGGCGGTGCGACGCGATTAGGCGGCGCGCCAGCCGGGCACCTGCCCCGGCGGAGAAGGTGCACGCTTGGTAACCCGGCCTGGCGTGGCGGGCGGCGGGCGCCCCGGACCAGGGCGCCGCTCGGGTCAGCGGCCCGGTCGGGTCAGCGGCCCGGTCGGGTCAGCGGCCCGCCCGGGTCACCGGCCCGGTCGACGTCAGCGGCCCGCCCGGGTCAGCGGCCCGGTCGAGGTAAGCCGCCCGGTCGAGGTCACCGGCCCGCCCGGGTCAGCGGCCCGGTCGAGGTAAGCCGCCCGGTCGAGGTCACCGGCCCGCCCGGGTCACCGGCCCGGTCGACATCAGCGGCCCGTTCGGGTCAGCGGCCCGCCCCCAGTCGCACTGACGTAACCGCAGCCCGGCACAGCTCGCGTTTGCGGCCGCATGTCCCGCCGTCGAACCGCCGTCCCTGGTTGCGTCTCAGCATGTCTCCTGGGCTGCCCGGCCGCCGCGTGATGCTCTTCGCCGATACCCCGCCGCGCCGTAAAGATCCATCTGCAGCTATTGTCCCCCGCAGTGGCACCCGCCGCCCGGCGCGCCAGAATGGACGGCGGTGCGCGGGCCGCGGCAGGCAATGAGCGAGACTTGACACGATAGCCCGAGAGGGGAGAGCTCAGATGGCTGAACCCGCAGTCAGGCCCGGAGCCGACGGTGCCCGCGAAGCATCCGTTGGCGAGCTGGTGTCGTATGCGGTCAAAGACATGACCCAGCTAATCAGATGCGAACTCGAACTCGCCAAGACTGAGCTCAAAGCAGACGTGCGCCGCCTGGGCATAGGGGGGGCGCTGCTCGGGATCGCCGCATTCATAGGGTGCCTCGTGCTCGTGCTGCTCTGCTTTGCGTTCGCCTATGGCCTGATAGCCCTCAACATCTGGCCGTGGGCCGCGTTCCTCATCGTGGCCGGCACCTGCATACTGATCGCTGGCCTGGCAGTCCTCGTCGGAGGCACAAAGATGCGCAGGATCAGCGGCCTGAAGCACACCAGGCAGACCGTCCAGGATGACCTCGCGCTGCTCCGGCGCGAGGATGGAGCCGCGGCCAAGCCCGCACGCGGAGCAGGGTGACCGAATGTCCGCGAACGGCGGCGCATCGATATTCATGGAAGGTCCCTGGTCGCACCGGTCTGTCAGTGCCAACGGGACACGTTTTCACGTCGCCGAGAGCGGAGACGGGCCCCTCGTCCTGCTGCTGCATGGCTTTCCCGAATTCTGGTGGACATGGCGAGAGCAGCTGTCCTCACTCAGCGATGCTGGCTACCGAGCGGTCGCAGTAGACCTGCGCGGTTATGGCGGAAGTGACAAGCCGCCGCGCGGCTACGACCTGGTGACCGCCGCGTCGGACGCGGCCGGGCTGGTCAGGTCGCTCGGCGAGGCCAATGCCGTCGTTGTGGGCCATGACTGGGGCGGCCTGATCGCCTGGACGATGGCGGCGTACTTCTCCAAGGTCGTGCGGCGGCTCGCGGTCGTCTCCGTCCCACATCCGCTCCGGCTCCGCTCCGCGGTCCTGTCCGACCCGCTCGGCCAAGGCAGGCGCAGCGGATACGCGCTCGGCTTCCAGCTGCCAGTCCTGCCGGAACGGCAATTGCTGCGAGACGGCGCACAGCGGGTCGGCCGGATGCTCAGCACCTGGTCAGGCCCCGGGTGGCCGGACCGGCAGACCGAGCACACCTACCGCGCCGCAATGTGCCTGCCGTCGGTTGCTCACTCGGCACTTGAGTATCACCGCTGGTACATCCGGTCCAGGTTCCGCCCGGACGGCCTGCGGTACGCGCGCAACATGCGGGCCGCCATCCAGGCGCCGACCCTGCACCTGCACGGCTCCCTCGACAGGTGCGTGCTCCCGGCTGCAGCACGCGGCTCTGGCAGGTATGTCGAGGCCCCGTACCGGTGGCGCCTTATCGACGGGGCCGGGCACTTTCCGCATGAAGAGATGCCCGCCCGTTTCGACGCCGAGCTTCGAGCCTGGCTCGCCGACCCTGAACCTGAGCGATGATGGATCCCCTTGCCGTGCCCAGAGACAGGGATCCAGCGGGCCGCCCGCGTAACGCCAGGCCACGCGATGCGCTCGGGCGGCCGCTTGACTATGGGGCGGCAGGCGAGCCGACGCTGCCTGACGAGATGAGCCTCCCGCCCGCTGAGGCCATTGCGCTCGCCCAGCGGCTAGTGGATGACGGCCGGCCGTTCCAGGCGCACGAGGTGCTCGAGGCAGCATGGCGGACCGCGCCGTCCGGCGAGCGCGGCCTGTGGCGAGGACTCGCCCAGATCGCGGTCGGCCTGACGCACGCGCAACGCGGCAACCCCCGGGGAGCGGTCACCTTGCTGCGCAGGGGGGGCCAAGGAGTCGGCGGATTCACCGGCTCGGCTCCGCACGGGATTGACCCGGCGGGCATCGCCCGCTCGGCGGCCGGCCTGGCCAGCCTGATAGAGCGCGGCGGACTGACCGGCATCGCTCCCGCTGACCTGCGGCTCAGGCTGCAGGTACCGGCCCGCTGATGGCGGCCAGTACCGCTTGCCTGATCGGGCGGGGACCAGGAACCGGCGCCCGCCGGTAATGGCGCCCCGCCCGGAATTCAGGAAGCCATCAGGAACCAGCGCGGCCACCGGGAATCCGTCGCAGCCACCAGGATCCCCTGCTCAGTCGCAGAGGCCGGTGGAAACCGGTGAGGTGGCCCCGGCCCCGAAGCTGGCATCCGAGTAGACCTCTGACGCGGTGAGTGCGTACCCCGTGCGGTACAGGGTGGTCGCGGCGGCGAACACCACGCCGTAGACCCTGCCGTCGGGCGCGAGCAGCGGGCCGCCTGAGTTGCCTGGCCGGATGTCCGCCCTGATCGCGTAGATCTGCCTAGTGACCTGCGTCGAGTGGTAGATATCCGGGCTTATGGCCCGCTCGACACCTCCGATCCGGGCGGCCACCGCGGTGAACGACTGATCTAACGGGTAACCGGCGACAATCGCGTTACTGCCGGTTTGCGCCTGGTGCGCGAAGAGCAGCGTTCGCGCACTGAGCCCGGGCACGTAGAGCACTGCGATATCCCGGTCCGGGTCATAGACGACAACCCTCGCGGCGTACTGCTGACCGGTGCTGGTGGACACCTCCGGGCCCTCCGTCTCGCCGGCCACCACGTGCGCGTTGGTGAGCACATGGCCGGGAGCAAAGACAAAGCCCGAGCCCTCTATCCGGCGTGAGCAGCTTGGCGCCACACCCTCGACCTTCACCACGCTGTCCCTGACCCGGCCCAGTGCGCGCGATGACAAGACCTTGTTATTCGGCGCCGACACTTCGAGCGCCCCTTCGGCGCCCAGCGCCCCGAAGACCTGCGGATAGGGCCCGCTGGCCAGCAGCCGGCGGAAATCGGAGAACATGATTCTCGCGGCCGGCGGCATCAGCCGGTCCACGCCGTGCAGCACCGCCGAGTTGTTGACCTGGCGGGAAATCGTGGGGAAGGGCGCATAGGCCACCGCCGAGCCGATCAGCCAGGCGATGAGCAGGACAGCGATGACGCTCACCGCTGCGCCGCCGACCGAGTCAAGGACGGTGGCGGGTCGCCAGGTCAGCCTGGATCGCATCGCCACACCGAGGCCCGACGTGATCAGCTGGCCGACCACGGCGGCGAGGAAGACGACGACGATGGCAACCACAGCCTGCTGCGCGAGGCCGCTCACCAGGGACACCGCTATCCGGGGGCCGAACTCGGCTCCGAGCGCGCCGCCCGCGATGAATCCAGCGAAGCTCAGCACTCCGATGATGAACCCTTGCCGGTAACCCGCCACCGCGAAGGCGACCACCAGCACGATCAGGATCAAGTCCAGCAAGTCACCCGGCACGTGCCCACCGTATACGCCGGTGCGACCGACAGGGGTGCCGCTTGCGGGGCCGGCCGACGTCGCGTCAGAGGTCCGCAGCTGGCCGCGCCTCGGGCGGCAATGCTTCGACGCGGCCGGAGTCCCAGGGCAGCTCCCAGCCGCCCAGCGCGAGCAGCCGGTCCACCAGCATGCCGGTGAATCCCCAGACCAGCATCCCGCCGGCCCGGAAGGCGGGGCCGGCGGCCCCGGACGGATACTGGATCGTAATGCGGTTCGCCGGATCCGCGAGCTCAGCGACCTGGATCCGGGCGACCGCTGTGACTTCCATCGGGTCGCCTGGCCCGACCGGCCCAGGGCGCCGCCACCACGCCAGTACGGGCGTCACCGAAAAGCCGCTGCGCGAAATGAACAGCTCAGGAAGGACAGCAAGCACCTGGACGCCGGACGGGTTTACCTGTGCCTCTTCCGCAGCCTCACGTAGCGCCGCCGATACCGCGCCCACGTCAGATTTGTCGACCGCGCCGCCGGGAAAGGCCGGCTGGCCAGCATGCTGCCGCAGCCATGGGCTGCGCTGGACAAACAGAAGGTCAGGGCCATCGGGACCATCTCCGAACAAGATGAGCACCGCAGACCGGCGGCCGCCGCCGGCCGGGGCGCGTAGTAGCGCGGGCACCGGCATCCGCGCTGCGGACCGTGCCAGGCGGACCAGCCATCCCGGGACGTCCGCGCCGCCATCGCCCGGTTCGCGCAGGTTCTGGCTCATGAGAACGGGCCAGCTTTGACGAGCTTGCTGGCCGTCGCCTCGTCGGTTGGACCCGTACCGAACGAAGGGCAGAGCCCAGCCAGCTCGCATGCCCCGCAAGCGGGGCGGCGCGCATGGCATACCCGTCGGCCGTGCCAGATCAACCGATGCGACAGAACTGTCCACTCGGACCGGGGAAAGAGCGAGCCGACCTCCTGCTCGATCTTGTCTGGATCTGCCTGGGTGGTCCAGCCGAAGCGGCGGGCGAGCCGGGCGAAGTGCGTGTCAACCGTAATGCCCGGCACCCCGAATGCGTTCCCGAGCACCACGTTCGCCGTTTTCCTGCCGACGCCGGGCAGCGTGACGAGATCACGCAGGCGGGCCGGCACCGCGCCGCCGAACTGGTCACAGAGCGTTTGGCCGAGGCCAATGATGCTGGTGGTCTTGGCACGGAAGAAACCGGTCGACTGAATGATCTTCTCGACCTCGCCGCGGTCCGCCGCCGCGTAGTCCGCTGCTGTGCGATAGCGCGCGAACAGTACCGGCGTGACCAGGTTGACTCGCTTGTCCGTGCATTGTGCGGACAGGATCGTCGCGACGAGCAGCTCAAGTGGCGAACTGAAATTGAGCTCGCAGTGCGCATCTGGGTACAGCAGCGCGAGCTCGCGGTTGATCCGGCGGGCACGCCGGACAAGCGCGGTCCTCGGCGGGAGATCTGTCAGCACGAGCCCAGCCTATGTAGCCGGGCCGTGCACCGCGCAGAGCGCGGGACGGAACGGCAGCGCAGCAGGCGAGAAGGCGGCGGCTCCCGGTGGCCAGGGCGCGGCGGCGACGTGGCGCCCGAGCACGATCACCGCAACCGAGCGGGCGCCCGCGAGTTTGAGAGCGGCCGTGGCACTTGCGGCGCTAGCGCCGGACGTCCAGGTGTCATCGAGAAGTACGACGCGGGCACCCGGGACCCGATGTGCCGTGAAGCGATCCGGGTCCAGGTCGCGTACTTCCTGATCATCACGAGACTGCAGCGACAGGGCCGCCCATGGCATTGCCAGGAACGGAGCCACCAGGGACCACAGCGGGTGCGGCCCGGGCCGCCCACGGCCGCTCGGCACCATCGCCATGTGAGTGGGCGGCGCGGTCATCCCTGCGCGGCGCCAGGCACACGGCCCGTGATCGTGCAGGAAAATTACGAGCAGCGCCCTGAGCGCAGCGGCCGCGGCGGCTGCGCCAGGCTCGGCAGACTTGTATAGCCAGAGGTTCCTGGCATGCTCGCCGCCCTTAGCCGCATAGGCGATCGGCACCACAACGTCAGGTAGCAGGCCGGAAAGGCACTCGGCATGAAGTGCGCATTGATAGCACCGGGAACTGGCCGGCCACGCCGGGCCCCGGCAGGTGGCGCAGAGTGGCGGCATGCTGGCACCGGGCGTGGCCCGGGGGCAGCAACCTGAACCCGCCGGCTTACCGCACCAGCCGGCGGCCGGCGGCGGCGGGCGCCCGCATCCGGCGGCTGGCGGTGGCGCACTGAGCCTGGACGCCAGGGCGGCTACCTTTGCGCGCAGGGGCGCCCACCCAGCCGCAGGTTCGCGCACCCGGGCGTGCATGGTGGCGAGGCTACGCCGGGCTGCCGACGCTGCGTCGCCAGGAGTACCGGAGCAGGAAGTGGCTGGACATGGCGAGCAACAAGCTCAATCCCAGCTCTGTGCGCTCGCTCCGGTAGGCTCACCAGGGCGGTTCCGGGCGCACAGGTAGGTCGCTCGATGCAGAGACCGACAAATGGGCGTACTGAGGCGCATCCCGCGCCTCGGGTACTCACGGTATGCCGGATGCCAGCCACCACTATCGGGATGACCTTCATGCGAATGCCAAAGACAGTCCCTGGCCAGGAACCAGCCGGCCAGGAACCAGCCGGCCAGGAACCAGCCGGCCTGGAACCAGCCGGCCTGGAACCAGCCGGCCAGAAAACCACTGGCCTGGAAACCACCGGCCTGGAAACCACCGGCCTGGAAACCACCGGTCCGCAACCAGCGGGCTCCGGACCGACAGGCGTTGTGGCCGCGGACGGTGGAACGGCGGGCTCCGGGGCAACCGGCAGCCGTCTGCGAATTGCTGCGCAGCACGGCAGACGGCTGATTCCGGCGGCGCGCCGGCACTGGCTGGTCTCGATCCTGTTGCTGGCCGGGCTGGTGCTGCGGGTGCTCGCCCAGCTCGCCTACCGTCCGGCGCTGCTGTACATCGACTCGGTCAAGTACATCTACAACGGCTGGCCGGGCACCGACCCGGTCGGGTACAAGGTGCCGCTCAAGGTGATCCTGCTGTTCGGCAACCTGGAGACTGTCGCCGCTGTACAGCATCTCCTCGGACTCGCGATGGCCCTGACCATCTACGCCATGCTGGTGCGCCGGGGCGCCGCGCGCTGGCTCGCGGCCCTCGCCGTCGCACCGGTGCTTCTTGACGCCTACCAGCTGCAGATCGAGCAGACCATCATGCCCGACGTGTGGTTCGAGGCGGTCATTGTCGCCGGGCTCGCGCTGCTGCTGTGGCGGCCACGGCCCACGCTGTGGCTCATCGTCGCGGCTGGCCTCTCGCTTGGCGCCGCAGCGACGATCCGCCAGATCGGCGAGATTCTCGTGCTCCCCGCGCTGATCTACATGCTGATCGTGGCTGGCGGCTGGCGCCGCGCCGTGGTCAGCGTTACCGCGCTGTGCGCCGCCTTCGCCGTGCCGATCCTCCTCTACTGCGGCATCGCCTACGCCGCAACCGGGCACTTCGGGCTGTCGCGATCGGGCGCCTCGGCGGGGGTCTACGGCCGGATGGCCGAGGCGGCCGACTGTGCCACCTTGAAACTGCCTGCCTACGAGCGGGGGCTATGCCCGACCGCTAGGCAGAAAGCGCTCGGGCCTGACGGTCTCGAGCACAGTCAGAACTCCCCGCTCGTTTTGTTCGTCCCACCGCGCGGGCATAGCAGGTCCCACTTCGTGTCCGGCTTCAACCGGGCTGTTCTGACCCAGCAGCCGCTGAGCGTGCTGTCGTCTCTCGCTTCCGATGCGGCCAAGCTGTTCGCCGTGAAACGGGTCACCAGCCCGGGCGATACCCCGATCTGGCGCTGGCAGTTCCAAGGCGATTACCCGACCTACGGCAAGGCCATCAGCCTTGGCCCAGCGCATGTCATCATGGTGGGCCTGAAGAACGAGCAGGCCGGGGGCGTCTACCGCTATCAGCCGCTCGATCCTTCGATGGGCGGCAATGCCTCGGTCATCCCCGCGCTGGCGAACTTCTTGCGCCACTACCAGCGCGAGGGGGGCTTCACTCCAGGTCCGCTTTACCTTCTCGCTGTCCTCGCAGGCCTGATTGGCTCGCTCAGCGCGGCCCGGCGTGGCCGCGGCACGGCCGAGCGCCAGCTCGCCCTTGCCTGCCTACTGTTCTTCGGCTCCGCGGCGGCCGTCCTGATCGGCTCGGACATGTTCGAGTTTTCCTGGCGCTACCAGCTCCCTGCCCTGGTCACCCTCCCGCCCGCCGGAGCCCTCGGGATCGCCGTCATCATCAGCGTGACCAAGCATCGCAGGAACGGGCCGACCGGGCAGGAGGCCACCGGGCAGGAGGCCACCGGGCAGGAGGCCACCGGGCAGGAGGCCACCGGCCAGGTGCCCGAGCCGACCGCGCCAACCAGGTAGCTCCCGCACTCAGTCAGCGCACTGCGTCCTGGTCAGCGCAGGCATCACGCCGCGGGGCGTACCCGCGCGGCCCGGTCAGGCCGCGCGCTTGCCTTCTTTACCGGCGGTCGCCCTTCGCATCAGCACATCGGTCACGCCGCTCGCCGTGCTGCTCAGGCCGCTGCCTGCAGCCCGGCGCAGAGCCAGTTCCGCCATGCCCATGGCCTCGGCCGCGAGCTTGCGCGCTTCCGGCGAGTTCGTGATCCCGCGCCATGATTCGCGAAGCCGGTCCAGGCCAGCTCGGCCCTCGCGGGAACCTGCCAGGTAGCCGACCACAAAACCGATGATTGTTTCCATAGCCCTGCCTCACCTCATCAAATTGGCATGCGAGTGCTCGCCGGCACCGGCCGCTTCACATCTCGCGTAGCTCGAGGTAGCGCTTCACGTCAGGCAGCGACTGGACGATCGCCGTAAGAACCACTGCGAGCAACGCTGCCTTGATAAGCCTGGTGATCATGCTTTTCCTCCTCTGACCGGTTTCTCCGGGCCTACCCCGGCTTGCGCTCATGCCTGGCCTCTGTTGGGCCGCTAGGCTCGCCGGGCTCGATGGCCCCCGCAGCCTCGGTGGCCCCCGCAGCCTCGATGGCCCCCGCAGCCTCGATGGCCCCCGCAGCCTCGGTAGCCCCCACAGCCTCGATGGCCCCCGCGGCCTCATCGATCGGTTCGATCTCATCAGGGGCGAAGTAGAGGAACCTGCCATGGCTGCGCTGCAGCTCGGCGGCGGGATCATGCTCCGGGCTCACGGCCACGTGGATCTGGCCGTCGACGTCGTGCAGCACCGCCTCGACCACCGCATCGCGGCCGACGAGGAAGAGGTCCTGCGCGTCGCCGCGCCGCGAGCCAGGACGCATCCGCACGCGGCTGCCCCGGGCGACCCGAACGCCGGCGATCACGACGTGATCCGTATCTGGGGAAACGGAGCTGTCGGCTCCCGGGTCCCACCAGGGCACCGACGGCCGACCGGGTACCTGGCCCGCGGCGGCCACCTGACCCGCGGCGGCCACCTGACCCGCCGCAGCCGCAGGCGCAGCTCCCGCAGGCGCAGCTCCCGCAGGCCCAGCTCCCGCACCCGCAGGCCCAGCTCCCGCACCCGCAGGCCCAGCTCCCGCACCCGCACCCGCAGCTCCCGCACCCCCGGGCGCTGCTTCCAGGTAGCGGATAGCGCCATGCATTCGGTCAAGCATCTCCGGCGGCATCCCCTCCAGCCGGTCCATGATCTGCGCTGCCCGCGGGTCAGTGGCGCGCGCCTGCTGCTTCTCCGCGTCGGTCAGCGCCAGCGTCCGCAGGGTGAGGATCTCATCAATCTCGGTCGCATCGAACAGCGCACCGGGGCTTTCCGCCGCGACCTCCGGGTGATCGTAAAGGATCACCGGCGAGGACAGCAGCAGGTCACGAAAGTCCGGCGGGCCGGCGAGCACCGGCCAGGTACCGATGTTGACGCACGCGGCAACCTCGGCGGCGGCCCACTCGGGCGGGTCGGTCATCGAGATGAACCTTCCGCCCGGTACCCAGATCAGCAGATGCGTGCCGATCATGGCGTGCCGCAGCGCGTCGTCTCTGCTCCGCAGAGGTTCCGGCGGTGTCGTGTCGTTCTCGACCCTGATCCGCAGCCGCAGCGCTCCGTAGGGACCCGCGACGCGCTCGGCGTGCAGGCCGATGACGCCGCCGGTCCCGCTCCACCGGTGGACAAGCCGGCCAGCCTGCTGTCCGCCAGCGCCGGCCAGATCCTGGCTCGACTCGCCGGACCCGATGTGAAACTCCACTTTCCGGTCCTGGCCGAGCAGGTCGCCAACGGATACCGCCGCCCACTGCTCGCGTTCGGCCGCCTCCTCCCAGGTCGTGTACTCGGTACCGGCGACCGTGAGTGACGCGACCTCGTGCAGTCCGCCGGTGTCAGGCACGACAGCCTGCACCACCCGACGCCGTAGCTGCAGGAAGCGGACGAGCACGCGCACCTGGGCGTCGTCCGGGCACTCCAGCAGGCACTCGGTCTGGGTGACCGACGGCTCGCAGTCGTCAATCGCCTCATAGGCGGGCGGCATCAGCACGCCGAACTGGAACCTGACCTGGTTCTTCTGCGCCGCCCTGTGGTACGGGTACAGCAGATAGCCCTCGTACAGGATGGCGTCAGCGACCTTGCGGGCGTGCTCCAGATGAGCCGACTCCGGTCTCATGGCTGCTGGTCCGATCGCCCGGCGGCCCCGGCAAGCAGCTCGGTCACCGTGGCATCCCAGGTTGGCAGCGCCAGCCGGGTCTTGAAACGTTGCAGCTCATCCAGCGTTTCCCGGCTGATCTTGATCCAGGCGGCGTTCGGGAAGTGGGCGTCGATGGCCTCGCGCCAGATGCTCACCGGCAAGCGGTAGGAGGTCTCCTTGCTCCACGGCACCTGCTGAACTTGCAGCTTGCCTTCGGCGGCGCCGAAGACGGTGCCGCTGAACAGCAGCAGCAATGGCACCTCACCGGCCTCCAGGCCGGCGAAGTACCTGGTCGAGCCGATATCCAGGTCGTAGGTGAAGGTCACAGGCAGGTCGATCTCGGTGCTGCCGGTAAAGCCGGGAACCATGATCGACACGGTGGTGAACTGGAGTGGCTTGAGCGTGTCGGCCCAGCGCTGCGTGTCGCCGAAGAGATCCTTCAGCCGCTGCGCCTCGGCGTCGCTGTAGCGGCGCCTGGCGGGCTCGATCCTGATCTGGCAGCGCAGCGCTATCGCGTCCACCTGCTGCCCGGTGGTCTCGCTTATCCGCAGGATGAACGTCATCGACGGCACCACCGCGTACCGCTCCGGCCGGGCGCCGACACAGTCGAAGACGAGTTCGGCCATCTCAGGAGACCTGACGGAAAGCGCGCGCCCGGGATCGGACAGTCTCGAGGAACTCGGCGATGCTCGCCCTGGCCTCCGACCCGCCGTCGAAGCCCCGCCAGTACAGCCGCATCCGCCCGGCGAGTTCGTAGCACGCGTCGACCGGGACCAGAAAGTATTCGACACCGGAGTCGGTGCGGCTGATCAGGACGGCCTCCACGTCCGGTGCGGCGGCGCCGAGCAGCGGGTGAGCAGCCGCGAGCTGCTGCCATGCCTGCAGGTCCAGTCTGCACTCAGTGGCCCCGGCGGGGCTCGGATAGAACCCGGCGACGTCCTCCCGCAGCGAGCTGCGCAAGAAGAACGCCAGCCCCACGGGAATCTCGAGCGCATCCCAGTCGGCGACCGACAGCTGCCGCGCCGGATCGGCGAGATAGCGGTCAGGCACCGTCCTGTATCGTCCGCGCCCCGCCTGGGGCTGGGTGAACAGCAGGTAGCAGGCGCGGCAGACGCACAGCAGCGTGGCGTGCTCAAGGTCGGCCACGTGGCCATGCTCGGCCGCGACCGGCGTGGCGCACATCTCGCAGGACTCCCGCGGTCCGGAGGCAGGCCCGGACTGGCCAGGCTGGGGCAAGGCGGCCCCAGCCTGGCCGCCCGCCGGCCCGGCCGCGGCCGGGCCGGAACTGCGGACGAACCTCTGCAGGCCAGTGCCGGTCACGTCCGCACCGCCTGCGGCACGGCCACCCGCACGCCCTGGCTGTCTGCCAGCAGCGGCAGCGGATCGAGGTGCAGGGCCTTCTCCCCGGTCGCGCGCCCGGCCAGCCGGACGTTGTAGACCTCGGCGCAGCCCGGGCAGGTCAGCAGCTCACGATCGAGAATCCCGCTGGCCAGCGAGGAACCGCAGGCCGCGCACGCGTCGCGATAGGCATACAGCGTGCCGCGGACAGCGCAGACCAGGACCGCCATGCCGCCAGCCGAGGCGGCGACCGGCCGCGCGCTCGGCGGCCCGATGCTCGGCAAGGTTACCCAGCTGACATCTCCAGTACCCGGCTGCCCGCCGGGGACGCCGCTGTCATCGGGAATGTAGTCCGGGCCGCCGGGGCTGGCACGATCGGGCGCGCCTGCCGGCGGCCGCTGGCCGATCTGCAGCAGCGCGGGGCCGGGCGGCTCGGTCATCCCCTCCACCACGACCTCGGTGACCTCAGGCGCCGCGTCCTGCACCGCCCCGGTGATGGCCAGCCGGACGGTTACGGTCGACGACGGGCAGCCATGGCAGCTGCCCTCCAGCCGGAGCCGCGCCGCGCCATCCCGGACCCCCAGGTACTCAACCCCGCCCGCATGTGAACCGAGGTATGGCCGGACCTGGTCCAGAGCGCGCTGGATCCGTGCGTCGACATCCAGCGGGTGCAGGCCGTGCAGCAGCAGCAGGCTCTCGACCAGCGGATCGGATGCGAGCCGGTCCAGTATCGCGGCGCCGTCGGGGCCCGCCTCGCCCAGCACGGCCACGATCACACCGAGCCCGTCGCCGTAGAGGCCGACCAGCAGGCTGACGAGTTCTTCCGCGGCCGGCCCGGCGCTGCCGCCGGCGGACCTGAGCCCGGCGAGCAGTTGCTCGACTCGCTCCCCGACATCTCGCACGCCGGTCAAATGCGTTTCGCCTCCGTCTGCCAGGGGTTTCCGGTCTCCCTCCTGGTCTTCCCGCCCGGCCGCGCGGGGAGACCGGGCGGGATAGCCGGGCCGGAGCGATGGCCGCCCCGGGCGCGGTCAGGTGGACAAGGTGACAGTCATCGGCGAATGCACCTTGTCGAGGATCTTGCCGTTGCCGAGGTACATGTGCACCCCGCAGGGCAGGCACGGGTCGAAGCTGCGCACGGCGCGCATGATGTCGATCCCCTTGAACCGATCCGGCGGGTTCTCCTCGAAGATCGGCGTGTTCTGCACCGCGTCCTCATAGGGCCCTGGGGTGCCGAAGCTGTCCCTGACGCTGGCGTTCCACGGGGTCGGCGGGTACGGGTGGTAATTGGCGATCTTGCCGTCCCTGATCACCATGTGGTGCGACAGGACGCCGCGGACCGCCTCGGTGAACCCGCAGCTGTTCGCCTCATCGGGGACGGTGAACGGCTCCCAGGTCTTGGTGTTCCCGGCCCGGATCTCGGCGAGCGCCTTCTCGGTGAAGTGCAGGGCGGCCGCCGCCGAGTACGCCTGGAAATAGGTGCGCGCCCGGTCCCGCTCGATCGCGTTCGACAGCGGGCGGCCCTGCTTGTCCACCGGGATTTTCCACTCGAACGTGGTCTCCGGCCTGCTCACCGTCCTGGGCAGGTTGATCAGCACGCTGTGGCCGGTGGACTTCACGTAACCGAAGTCGACCAGGCCGCCGAGCGCGGTCGCCCAGAGCCTGGCGATCGGGCCGCCGCCGGTGTCGGCGGCCAGGTGGTCGGTGCCATCGAACCAGCGCGGCGACATGACCCAGCTGTACTTGTCGTCAAAGTCGCGCTTGGCCGGCCGCGGGATCGTGTGCTGGTTCCACGGATGCCTGCGGTCGACCGGGTTGCCCAGCGGATCGCGGGTGACGAACATCGCCTGGTCTTCCCAGTCCTCGTAGTACGAGCTGCCGAGCAGGATCCGGATCCCCAGGTTGATCTCGACGAGATCGTTGGTGAGCAGCTCGCCGTCCCTGATGACGCCGGGGCTGACGAACATCTTCCGGCCCCAGTCGGTCATGTTCTCGTACCTGAAGTCGCAGTGCGCGGGGTCGTTGAGGCTGCCCCAGCAGACCAGGTCGGCTTGGCGGCGGCCCACTTCCTCGTAGCCGGGCAGCGCGTCGTAGAAGAAATCGAACAGGTCATCGTGCATGGGCACGACGCGCTTCATGAACTCCACGTAGCGCATCAGCCTGGTGAGGTAGTCGGTGAACAGCTGCACGGTCGCCGTCGTGCCGACGCCGCCCGGGTACAGCGTCGAGGGGTGCACGTGCCGGCCCTCCATCAGGCAGAACATTTCCCGGGTCGACCGGCTGACCTGGAGGGCCTCGCGATAGAACTCGCCTTCCAGCGGGTTGAGCGAGCGCATGATGTCGCCGATGTAGGAGTAACCGTGCTCGGCGGCGTGCGGCGCCTCGGTGCGGTTGGCCAGTTCCAGCACGCCGGGATTGGTCTCCGCCACCATCCGCTCACAGAAGTCCACCCCGACCAGGTTCTCCTGGAAGATGTTGTGGTCGAACATGTACTCGGCGGATTCGCCCAGGTTGATGATCCATTCGCCGAGAGCCGGCGGCCGGACGCCGTAGGCCATGTTCTGGTTGTAGACCGAGCAGGTCGCGTGATTGTCACCGCAGATGCCGCAGATACGGCTGGTGATGAAGTGCGCGTCCCGCGGGTCCTTGCCTTTCATGAAGATGCTGTAGCCACGGAAGATCGACGAAGTGCTGTGGCACTCGACGACCTGCTTCTGCTTGAAATCGATCTTGGTGTAAATCCCCAGGCTGCCGACGATGCGGGTGATCGGATCCCAGGCCATCTCTACTACGCCGGTGTTATCGACCGTCGTCATGGCTTAACCCCTCCTTCGTTGATGCGGGGCGCGGCCGCCTGCGCGGCGCCGCCACCGGTCGATATCACCAGGTCTTCTTGTAGCCCGTGAGAAGCTCGTCGCCCTTCTGGCGCCACCTGGGCTCCTCGTCGGCCGTCTTCGCCGTGAAACCCCGCAGGGTGCGGATGACGGTGCCGTACAGGCTGCTCGCCGTGGTCGACACCCTCGAGCCAGGCGGCTCGTCCATGAACGGCATGAACTTGTCCGGGAAGCCTGGCATCGTGCAGGCGATGCAGATCCCGCCGACGTTCGGGCAGCCGCCCACCCCGTTGATCCAGCCGCGCTTGGGCACGTTGCATTTGACCACCGGCCCCCAGCAGCCCAGCTTGACCAGGCACTTGGACGAGCCGTACTCGGTAGCGAAATCGCCCTGCTCGTAGTAGCCCGCCCGGTCGCAGCCCTCGTGCACGGTCGCGCCGAACAGCCAGGTCGGCCGTAGCGCCTCGTCGAGCGGTATCATCGGCGCCTGCCCGGCCACCTGGTAGAGCAGGTAGAGGATGGTCTCGGACAGGTTGTCCGGGTGAATCGGGCAGCCAGGGACGCACACGATCGGCAGGCCGGCCTTCGACCGCCAGTCCCAGCCCAGGTAGTCGGGCACGCCCATCGCCCCGGTGGGGTTGCCCGCCATCGCATGGATACCGCCGTAGGTAGCACAGGTGCCGACCGCGAGGATGGCCGTCGCCTTGGGCGCCAGCCGGTCCAGCCACTCGTTGGTCGTCATCGGCTGGCCGGTCGCCGGGTTATTACCGAAGCCGCACCAGTAGCCGTCTTCCTTGATCGCCTCGTTCGGGATCGATCCCTCCACGACGAGGACGAACGGATCAAGTTCGCCGCGGTCGGCCTTGTGCCACCACTCGATGAAGTTGTCGGCGCCGGTCTCCGGGCCGCATTCGAAGTCGATCAGCGGCCAGTGCACCGCGACCTTGGGAAGCCCGGGTAGCGCCCCTAGCGCGATCTCCTCGATGCTGGGCTGGGTAGCCGCGGTCAGCGCAACCGAGTCGCCGTCGCAGCCGAGTCCCCCGTTCATCCACAGGATGTGCACCAGGGGGTCGTCCCCCGGCAGGCCTGCGACGCGTCATTGGCTTGGGTACCAGTGGCCATGACGGGGCCACCTCCTCGCTTCCGGATCGGCTTGCGCGCGATGCGCCTGAACTCGCAGAAGGGTGCCCTGATGGCGGCTGGCCATGAGGGTAAGGGCAGGCCGCAGCACGGCGACCACCTCGCTTTTTAACGACCCGCCGGAGTGATCCTCGGTTCGCGCCGCTGCGCCAGTACGGAACATCAAGACCAACCTTGTAGTGGTGATGCTCAGACGCCGCCATGCTAGAGCAGTAATCGGCCGGCTACAAGACTAAACAGTCAGGTACCAGACAGAAATGTCCGTCTGTTGACCAGTGCAAATCGGCAGATAGGCAGGCCAGGGGCCGTTCGGGGGTACGCAACTGACCGGCTGCCGGTGACTTCCCGTTACGCTGAGGGTTCCCGTTTGCCCGTCAATCCACGTACCCTGGCCTGAGCCCGCCGCGTCATGCCGGGTCACGGGTGAGGGAGAGATCGGTGGCTGAGCCCTTCTACGGTCCCGGCACGGACCCTATTGAGGTCGTTCCGGTCGTCGTCCTCTCGCAGATCTTCCCGGCCCGCCCATCGTCCATTCCCGATATCCGCGATTTCGTCCGGCACTGCCTCTCCGAGTCCCCGCTCAACGAGGAAGGCACCAGGCAGGTCGGCGAGACGGTGTTCCGCGCGCTGCTCGACGCCGCGGGGCCGACCGGCTCGATCCAGGTGGCCTTCCGCATCTTCCCCGAGCACGTCGAGGTTGACGTGCTGCATTCCGACACCCAGCTGACACCCTTCCCCGCCAGGCCGCAGGCCGTTAGCGGCGCCGCCCAGGCAGCGGAGAGCCAGCGGCCCGGGCCAGGCGCCGCGCCGCTGGCCGTGCCCGTTCTCGTCCAGCCGCCGGCCCGGCTCCGGTGCCCGCGCAGCCGCCAGCCAACGGCGAGCTGGCCGGAACGTTCGCCGACTGGATGGCGACCGCGCTGCGCAGGGAGGGCCTTACCCAGGAAGCGGCAGCGAAGCAGCTCGGTGTCTCGGTCAAGACCGTCAGCCGCTGGGTCGGCGGCGCCACCGAGCCCAGGATGCGCGATCTGCGGCGGATCCAGGAGGTCTTCGGTGAGGTACCGCTCCCTTAGCGGGCTGGTCTTGTTTCCGCCCGCTGCGACCATTAAGCCAGAACTGTCTTTCCGGATCGCTGGACGTCCCCCCACATGTGTCCTACGGTTCTTTCATGGCGCTTGAAGCAGGACGCCACCAGTTCGGCACCGAGCGTGGCCGGATCGTCTTAAGGACCTTTCGTGACGGGCTGGGCTCGCAGGCAGGTCACGACCTGACGATCGAGCTGGGCAGGTGGTCCGGCGAGGTCACGGTGACCGACGAGCTGGATCCTGCCGACCTTGAGGTGCGGATCGAGATGGGCTCGCTCATTGTCAGGGCGGGTACCGGCGGGATCAAGCCGCTCACTGACCGGGATCGCCGCGAGATCGCGGTCACCGCGCGCCGCGTGCTGGCCGCTGATCGTCATCCCGAAGCGACCTTTTCGGCCACCAAGTTCGCGCCCGCCGATGGCGGCGGGCTGATCAGTGGCAGCCTGACGCTCGCGTCCGTGACCCGGCCCGTGCAGCTGCAGGTCAGCGAGCCCGAGCCCGGCCACTACCTGGCGACCACCTCGGTGCGCCAGTCCGACCACGGGATCAAGCGTTATACCGCGTTCCTCGGCGCGCTCAAGGTGCGTGATGACGTCGATGTCGAGATCGACCTCGACCTGCGGGAGCCTGCCGGACTGGAGGTGCAGGCGTGACGGCCCGGGACGCCGACAACGGCTCAGCGGCGCGGCGGCCGCGGCGATGAGGTTGCGGCCGCCTTCGAGCTCCGCACCGGCCCGATGCTGGAGTTCGCCGCTCAGGCGCCCGCGGTGGTGGCGGCGAGCCATGCCATGGCTGTGCGGTTTCACCAGGGTGGCAAGCTCGTGGTGTTCGGCACCGGCGGCCCGAGCACCGACGCTCAGCACGTCGCCGTGGAGTTCGTCCACCCGGTCATCGTCGGGAAGCGGGCGCTCCCGGCTATCTCGCTGACCTCAGACGTGGCCACCGTCACCGGCGTCGCCGAGCGGGACGGCGTGGCGGCGATCTTCGGCCATCAGCTCCGGTTCCTTGCCGAGCCCGCCGACATCGCGCTCGGGATCTCCGCCGACGGGAACAGCCCTGCCGTGCTGGCCGGCCTGGTGGCCGCGCATGAGCTGGGGATGCTGACCGTCGCCCTGGTGGGCGGCCCGGGGGACGCCATCGCCGCGAGCCCGGCCGTAGCGCACCTGCTGGCCACGACGGCGGCGGATCCGCGGCTCGTCAAGGAGATGCACGTAACCACGTACCACGTGCTCTGGGAACTCGTGCACGTCTTCTTCGAGCAGCCCGGCGTCCTGTCCCCGGGGGTTGTCGCATGAGCAGCATGGACCCAGCCGCTTCGCGGCGACCGCCAGGAGCGCCTGGAGCCGCGGAGTGCCATGATGAAGTGTGCATCACCTGTTCGGACACTGCCGTCGCCGTGACAGTGCTGCGGCTGCTCGACGACGGCCTCGCGGTGGTGGACACCGGAGCCGGCCAGGAAGAGGTCAGCGTCGCGTTGGTGTCGGCAGGCCCGGGTGACACGATTCTCGTGCACGCTGGTGAAGCGATCGGGGTGGTCGGGCGATGACCGGACCAGGGCAGGCGAGCGACACCGGCTCGAAGGCGCACGAGTCGCTCTACCCGTTCCTTTATGCGGGCACCACCGACCTGGCCGCGGTGCTCGATGAGGCGCGCCGGTCAACGATCGCGAAGGCCGCCGAGATCATCGAACTGCGCCGCGTGATCGGTGAGCGCGATGGCGCCCGCCTGATGTCCTGCGCCAGCGCGGCGGCAGAGCGGTTCGCCGCAGGCGGGCGGCTGCTTGCATTCGGTAACGGCGGCAGCGCCACAGACGCCCAGCAGCTTGCCGCCACCTTCCTGAGCCCCGGCGGCACCGCGCGGCCGCTGCCCGCGCTCGGGCTGGCCAGCGACCCGTCCGTGCTCACCGCGCTGGCTAACGACATCGGGGTCGAGGTCATCTTCGCCCGGCAGATCGCGGCCTTCGGCCGGCCCGGCGACATCGCGGTCGGGATGTCCACCAGCGGGAACTCAGACAACCTGCTCCGCGCGTTCGACGAGGCGAGCAGGCGCGGGCTGCTCACCGTCGGCATCGCAGGCTATGACGGCGGGAAGATGGCCGAGCTTGACAGTCTCGACTACCTGTTCGTCGCGCCGTCTTCGTCGGTGCACCGGATCCAGGAAGCGCAGACCACGATCTACCACGTGTTGTGGGAGTTCACACTTGCCGAGCTCAGCCGTCAGGAGCAGGCCCGGCCGGAGCAGGCCCGGCCGGAAGGAGCCGGCCGGAGGGGAGCCGACGATGAGCCGCATGCTGATCGCCGGCGTCGGCAATATCTTCCTTGGCGACGACGGCTTCGGCGTCGAGGTTGCCCGGCGCCTGGCCACGGCCGGCCTGCCGGACTGGGTACGCGTCGCTGACTATGGGATAAGCGGCATGCACCTGGCCTACGACTTGGCCGAGGGCTACGAGTCCACGATTCTTATCGACGCCACCCCGCGCGGTGGCGAGCCCGGCACTATCTACACGATCGAGCTGCCGCCCAGCGAGCGGCCGCCACCTGCCTCGCTCGCCGGAAGCCAGCTATTCAACGCACACGGCATGCAGCCCGATGTCGTGTTCGGCGTACTCGACATGCTCGGCGCCGATGCCGGGCGGGTGCTCCTGGTCGGCTGCGAGCCTGCCACCGTGGACTATGGCATGGGGCTGAGCGCACCCGTGGCGGCAGCGGTGAGCGAGGCGGTTCGGGTGGTCACGGAACTCGTCGCAGCTGCGGCCGCCGCCGCTCCGCCCGGCGCGCACGAAGACCAGCAGGCGGTCGGTGACGGCAGCCGATGACTCGTGAAGGGGTAATCACATGTGCCTTGGCATACCGGGCGAGGTGATCGAGTTCCTGCCTGACCAGCCCGACCTGGCCAGGGTGGACGTGAGCGGGGTCCGGCGGGTGATCAACATGGCCCTGCTCTCCGACGACCCGCCCGCGCCAGGTGAGTGGGTCCTCATTCATGTCGGTTTCGCGCTGTCCAAGATCGACGAAGACGAGGCCGCGTTGGCCCTGGAGTTTCTCGAGGGGATCGGCCAGGCCTATGAGGACGAACTGGCTGCCCTGCAGGACTCGCGGATCGAATAGGAGCGTGACCCATGCGGTTCGTGGATGAATTCCGGGACGCCGACAAGGCGCATGCGCTCGCCGCGAAGATAGCGGAGCTGTGCGAGCCAGGACGCCAGTACAAGTTCATGGAGGTGTGCGGCGGGCACACCCACACGATCTACAAGCACGGGCTGGAGGACTACCTCCCCGAGGCCATCACGCTGGTGCACGGCCCTGGCTGCCCGGTGTGCGTCATCCCGATGGGACGCGTTGACGACGCGATACACCTGGCGGCCCAGCCCGACGTGATCATGACGTCGTTCGGCGACATGATGCGGGTGCCAGGAAGCAGCGGCTCGTTCTTCGACGCCAAGGCGGCCGGGACCGACATCCGCATGGTGTACTCCCCGCTCGACTCGCTGAAGATCGCCCGGCAGAACCCGGACAAGCGGGTGGTGTTCATGGCGATCGGTTTCGAGACCACCGCGCCGTCCACGGCGATGACGGTGCTGCGGGCGGCGGCGCAGGGCATCGAGAACTTCTCCGTCTTCTGCAACCACGTGACGATCATCCCGGCCATCAAGGCGATCCTTGACTCGCCCGACCTGCGGCTTGACGGGTTCATCGGGCCTGGTCATGTGTCCACGGTGATCGGCTGCCGTCCCTATGAGTTCATCGCGGCCGACTACGCAAAGCCGGTCGTGGTGGCCGGCTTCGAGCCGCTCGACATCCTGCAGTCGGTGTACATGCTCATGCTGCAGCTGGCGCAGGGCCGGTCGGAGGTAGCGAACCAGTACACCCGCGTAGTGCCGTGGGACGGCAACGTGGTGGCGCTGAAGGCTATCGGCGAGGTAATGGAACTGCGGCCGTACTTCGAGTGGCGCGGCCTCGGCTTCATCTCGCATTCCGCGCTCCGGATGCGGCCTGGCTACTCGGCGTTCGACGCTGAGCTGCTATTTTCCGTGCCCGGCGTACGGGTGGCCGACCCGAAGGCATGCCAATGCGGCGAGGTACTCAAGGGCGTTCTCAAACCGTGGGAATGCAAGGTGTTCGGCACCGCGTGTACACCGGAGACGCCGATCGGCACCTGCATGGTCTCCCCGGAGGGGGCCTGCGCCGCGTATTACAACTACGGGCGGCTGCACCGCCAGCGGGTCAAGGAAGTGAGCGGGTCATGACGGCCGGCCACCTGCACCAGCCGATGGCCCAAGACGAAGCTGCAACGGAGGCAATCGGCGCGAGCCCGGGCGCCCGGCGCGAGCTGCCGCTGGCCGACCGCGAGCAGCAGGTGCTCGACCGCATCGAGCGGGCCCGCAACCGGCGTCCCAAGATCAAGGAAGAGCGCATCACGATGTCGCACGGGGCGGGCGGCAAGGCTACCCAGACCCTGATCGAGGCGGTCTTCCTCGAAGCCTTCCGTAACCCGCTGCTCGAGCCGCTTGAAGACGCCGCTCGGCTGCATTTCAACGGATCCAGGGTGGCCATGACCACCGATTCCTATGTGGTGTCCCCGCTGTTCTTTCCCGGCGGGAACATCGGTGACCTTGCTGTCAACGGCACCGTCAACGACCTGTCCGTCGCGGGCGCGGTGCCGCTCTACCTGTCCGCCGGCTTCATCCTAGAAGAGGGTTTCCCGGTCGCAGACCTGAACCGGATCGTGGTATCGATGACCGCCGCCGCGGCAGCGGCCGGCGTGCAGGTGGTGACCGGCGATACCAAGGTGGTGGAGCGGGGCAAGGCGGACGGCTGCTACATCAACACCGCGGGGGTCGGCATCATCGAGCACGACGGCATCCTGGGCGTGGCCAATGCCAGGCCAGGCGACGCCGTCCTGGTGTCAGGCCCGATCGGGGATCATGGCGTGACTATCATGCTGGCCCGCGGTGAGCTGGACATCGAGGCCGACCTAAGCTCCGACACGGCCGCGCTCAACGGCCTGGTGGCTGACCTGCTCGCCGCGGCTCCCGGGGTCCGTGCGCTGCGCGACGCCACCCGTGGCGGCGTGGCCACCATCCTCAACGAGATCGCCCGTGCCGCCGGGGTGTGCGTGGTCGTCAGGGAGGACGACATCCCGGTCAGGCCGCAGGTGCGCGGCGCCTCCGAACTGCTCGGCATCGATCCGATGTATGTAGCGTGCGAGGGCCGGCTGGTCGCCGTAGTCGACCACGACCAGGTCGACGACGCGCTGGCGGCGATGCGCGCGCATCCGCTCGGCGAGCACGCGTCGGTCATCGGGCGGGTGGCCGACGACCCGCCGGGCATCGTCCTGCTGAAGACCGCGTTCGGTGGCACCAGGATCGTTGACTTGCTGGTCGGCGACCCGCTGCCGCGGATCTGCTAACCCGGAACAGCGCGAGAGGGGGGCAGGCACGTGCATGAACTGGCAATCACCGAGAGTGTTGTCGAGGCCGTGACAGGGCGGCTGCCGGACGCCAGGATCACCTGCGTGAACCTGGAGATCGGCGCCTTGTCCGGGGTGATGGCCGATTCCGTGCGGTTCTGCTTCGACCTGGTCGCGGAGGGCACCAATGTGCAGGGCGCGCGACTGGAGATCAGCGAACCGCCAGGCCGGTGCCAGTGCCGCATCTGCGGCTCGC
Organism: uncultured Actinomycetes bacterium; assembly: GCA_963774825.1. Lineage (GTDB taxonomy): Bacteria > Actinomycetota > Actinomycetes > Streptosporangiales > Streptosporangiaceae > DATBGO01. The sequence continues at coordinate 275,970 of CAVZGW010000016.1, forward strand.
AGTTCGAGGCGGACGGCCCGATCGCGCTCTGCCCGTGCGGATCGGTCGAAGTCACGATCGTCTCCGGCCAGGAACTCAGGATCACCTCGGTACAGGTGGCGTAGGGTGTGCGCAACCTGCGGATGCTCAGGCGGTGCTGTGGTGCGGCTGGTGACCGCCGAGGCGCATGAGCACGGACCGCACGAGCACGGCCCGCACCAGCACGGCCCGCACCAGCACGGCCCGCACGAGCACGGGCCGCACCAGGCCGCGGCGGATGACGAGATCCTCGTCGCGAGCTACGGTGAATCCGACCGGACCGTGATGCTGCAGCAGAAAGTGCTCGCCAAGAACGACACGCTCGCCCAGCACAACCGCGCCTGGCTACGGGCACGGGGCATTCTCGCGGTCAACCTGATGAGCTCGCCAGGGGCCGGCAAGACCACCCTGCTCGAGCGGACCGCGGCTGAGCTTTCCGGCAGGCTCAGCATCTCGGTCATCGAAGGCGACCAGGAAACCGCACTTGATGCCCGCAGGATCAGGTCAGCCGGGTGCCAGGTCGTGCAGGTCAATACGGGTGTCGGGTGTCACCTGGACGCCGAGATGCTGGCCGACGGGCTGCGGGCGCTGGATCCGCGGACCGGGTCGATCGTGATCATAGAGAACGTCGGCAACCTGGTCTGCCCCGCGCTGTTCGACCTCGGCGAGGACGCGCGGGTGGTAGTCGCCTCAGTCACCGAGGGCGCCGACAAGCCAGTGAAGTACCCGCACATGTTCCGCCAGGCCGACCTCGTGCTGCTCACCAAGACCGACCTGCTGCCCTACATAGACTTCGACGTCCGCCGCTACGCCGCCGACCTCAGGAAGGTGAGCCCCGGCGCGATGCTGCTGAAGCTGTCGGCGGTGACCGGGGAGGGCGTGGACGCCTGGTATGACTGGCTGCGCCGCCGGACGCCGGTTCCGCGCGACGAGCGCTAGCCCGGCGCTCGCCCAGCGCTCCAGAACCGCGGATAATAGGTGATGGCCGGACTCGGCGCCCTGGCACAGAAGGCCCCAGCACAGGCGCGCCCTCCTGCTGGTCAGCTTTCACTCAGGCCTGGGTCGAGGTTGCGAGGCTCCCGCACTTCGCGGCGCAGTATTTTGCCCGAGACCGTTTTGGGGAGCTCGTCGAGAATCTCGACGCGGCGCGGGTATTTGTAGGCGGCCATCCTTTCCTTAGCGAAGGCGATCAGATCCTCCGGGGTGACCGTCGCGCCGACGCGCAGGCTGACGAAGGCCACAACCGTCTCGCCGCGGTACTGGTCTGGTGCCCCGACTACTGCGACTTCCCGCACGTCTTCGTGCTCGTAGAGGACGTCTTCGACCTCGCTCGGCCATACCTTGTAGCCGGAGACGTTGATCTGGTCCTTCTTGCGATCGACGACGTAGAACCAGCCGCTGGCGTCCATGAATCCGATATCCCCGGTCCGGAGCCAGCCATCGGGAATCGCGTGCGAGGTCTCAGCCGGGCTATGCCAGTACTCCTCAGTGACTGAGGGGCCGGCGAGCGCGATCTCGCCCACCTCGCCCGGCGGCAATTCCCTGCCGTCGTCCAGGATTACCGCGTCGATTCCTGGCAGGGGCACGCCCACAGACAACGCGCCCGTACCTGGATCCACAGGGCTTCGCCGGCCGAGTGGAGTCGAATGCGACGCTGAGGCAGTCTCTGTAAGGCCGTAACCGGTATGGAGTTGCTGTCCCGTGATCCTTTCGAAGCGCTCGGCGACAGCTGGCGCGACCGGAGCGCCACCGGTCATGACCGCCCGGAGAGAACGGAACTCTTCCTTGCTGGTTGCAACATTGCTCAGTGCTACGAAGGCCGTGATCGCGCCGGTGGTGACGGTTGCCTCATGTTCTCGAAGCAACTCGAGCATGACCGTCGGCTCGAACCGGTATGCGAGCACGAGCGCTGCGCCTGTGAGGAACGACAGAGTCATCATGGCCACGAGCCCTGTCACGTGGAAGAGCGGCGGCATCCCGAGAAATACGTCGTCCGATGTTGCCGCGGTGAGATCCCGCCAGCAGGCGGTGGCCCACATAACTTGCCCGTGAGTGTTGACCGCCGCTTTGGGCGGACCGGTCGTGCCGGAAGTGTACGTCAGGAAGGCAGGCTCACGAGGTGAGACCTGGGTCGTATCCCAGGCTTGGCCGCCATAGTCACGGATGAGGTCTGCGTAGTCGAGAATCCCCTCGGGGACCTCTGTTCGCTCGTTCGGGAATATGCGATCGTCGTCACGGTCACTGCCCAACCGGTCGTCAACGGCGATCACGCGGATCTCCGTGTGATCGGCGAGCACGTCCGCGGCTATGGGGTAGCCGCTGCGGAGGCACACTAGGACGCAGGCACCGCTATCACCGAGCTGAAAGGCAAGTTCACGCTGCCGGTTCATGGGATTGACCGGCACCACGGCGCCGCCAATCTTCCACGTGGCGAGCACCGTCACCAGGAATGGCGGCACGTTCTGCAGGTAGACGGCTACCCGATCTCCTCGAGTGACACCGATATGCGCCAGCGCTGAGGCGAGCGCGTCGGATTGTGAGTCGAGTTCCCGCCATGTGGTCGTGGTGCCGAAGTAATGGACCGCGGGACGGTCAGGATGGCGCGCAACAGTGGCACGGAATGCCGTGAGCATCTCTGCGGGATCGCCTGCGGGGCGGTTGCGGAGACTGTCCGGATAGGACGTGAGCCATGGACGGTCGGGGGTGCTCACCGGTGCACCATCCTTGTATCCGGGCCACGCACTTGATCGCTGGGCGCGGAGGTCCGGGCGCAGCCCCGGTCCCCACCGGTGCCATCGGACATCGGCACACCCACGCCCCGGACCACGGTAACGCGATTGCGCCGCGGCGGCAGCGACCAGGCCCGAGCAACAGCCCGGCTGACCGCGGCCATGTCGATCCCGGTCAGCCGCGTCGTCTCGGTGACCCTATCCGCCACCGTGCTGGCTGCCCGAATGCCAGGCTCCTTGGCTGACTGTGTCACGGCTGCCCTCAGTCCTCGCCGTACGGCACGACCGCTGCACCGGGTATCCCCGGCCGCGTGGCCGACGAACTCATTCGTTCGACAACGGCATCTGGGACTGACACTACCTCGTAGCTCTTTCGCCGCGAAGACTCGCTTTCGACCGCCACTCGTCCCCGCTGCGCGAGAGCCTCCCAGGCGTCGGTCAGACGATCGTGGAGAGAGTGGCCGGCGTGAACGCGCTTACCTCGGCCGTTGCCGTCGTCCGAGCCATCACTACGCCTGCCGACCACCGGCTACGAACAAGCAACAGCACACCCGACGACCTCAGACCACCACGCCGAAACCCGACCCACTACTTGACCGGCGCTCTAGCCCGCCAGGCGCAGCGAGGGTCACGGCTGGTACGACCCCGGAACCCAGGCGCGGGTACTGACGCCGATCGCGTTCCACGCGTTGATGGTCACGATAAGGCTCAGCAAGGCGCCGACCTCGTCAGGTGTGAAGTGCGCGGCGACGGCATCGTAGGCTTCGGCAGGCACGTGGTCGCCGGCGAGCGTGGTGACAGCCTCGGTGAATGCGAGGGCCGCTCGCTCGGCTGCGGTGAAATACGGCGTCTCCCGCCAGGCGGGTAGCGCGTAGATCCGCTGCTCGGTCTCGTTGAGCGCCCGGGCGTCCTTGGTGTGCATGTCGATGCAGTAGGCGCAGCCGTTGATCTGCGAAGCACGGATCCGGACGAGTTCGCGCAGCCGGTGATCGAAGTCAACCTGGTCGAGCTGCCTGGTGGCGGCGGTGTCGAGGTGCGCCATCGCCTTGCTGAACGTCGCCGCATGGGCATCGAAGTCGAGCCGGGGTCTGATCTGGACAGTTGTGTCTGTAGTCGTCATAGAAGCAACGCTAGGCGCTAACTGGCTCCTCAATAAGGTCCACCTCCATCAAGAGAACGCGGGCCACTTTTGGCCTCGGCTCGCGAGCAGCGGACGGCGAGGTGCGCCGCTGCGCTGCCCGACCGAGATCCGCGAGCGTGGCGCTGAGCGGGGCGATGGCCGTGCTAACCAGGATCCGCGTAGCGCCGAGCCGGGCGATGGCTGCGCTAACCAGGATCCGCGAGCGTAGCGCCAAGCCGGGCGATGGCTGTGCTGTACGCGTGCGCGGGCGGTGTGCCATATCCGATCACCAGGGCAGGCGGACGCCCTGCCCCGCGGCTGCTGTAGGTGCCGAGTCCTTCGACCGCCAGTCCCCGCCCGGCGGCGCGTTCGACGATGTCGTCTTCATCCCATCCGGCGGGCAGGTCCAGTACGGCATGCAGCCCGGCCGCGACGCCGCTGACGCGGACCCGTGGTGCCTGGTCACGTACGCATGCGACGAGCCTGTCGCGGCGTCGCCGGTACAGCAGGCGGCAGCGCCTGATATGCCGGTCGTACCCGCCGCACCTGATCAGCTCGGCAAGCGTGAGCTGATCAAGGGTGCTGGTCTGCCGGTCGGCGAGGGCTTTGGCGGCGGCGATGTCGCCGACCAGGTGCGCGGGCAGGACGAGCCAGCCCAGCCGGATGCCGGGCGCCAGGGTCTTGCTCGCGGTGCCCGCGTAGGCCACGCTGTGCGGTGCCAGGGCCTGCATCGCGCCGACGGCCTGCCGGTCGTAGCGGAACTCCCCGTCGTAGTCGTCTTCGACGATGAGCCCGCCTGCTGCGCTGACCCACCGGACGGCCTCGGTGCGGCGTTGCGCGGCCATCGCCATGCCCAGCGGAAACTGGTGGGCGGGCGTGAGCAGCGCCGCGCGCGCGTCAGCGAAGCCCGCGACCACGGCACCGCGAGAATCGACCGGCGCGTGGCGCACCTGGAGGCCGCGGGCGGCGGCGAGCTTGGGATAGTCGCGATGGCCGTACTCCTCGACCGCCAGTCTCGTGGCACCGCGCCCGGCCAGGACCTCGCACAACAGGGACAGGGCCTGGGTGAAGCCGGTACAGATGACGATGCGTTCCGGGTCGGCGCGCACGCCCCTGGCGCGGGCCAGGTAGCTGGCCAGCGCCTGGCGCAGTTCCGGGCGGCCGCGCGGATCGCCGTAGCCGAGCGCATCGGCGGGCGCGGCGTTCAGCGCGCGCCTCGCCGCGGTGAGCCACGCGGCCCGCGGAAACGAGGACGGATCCGGGTGACCGGCCCGCAGGTCGTAGCGGACCGTCCTGGCCGGTGGCGGCGGCGCGGCCGACGGCACATTCTCGATCACCCGATCGGCGACCTGCGTACCTGATCCGGTCACCGCGGTAAGCCAGCCTTCGGCGACGAGCTGCCCGTACGCCTCGGCGACTGTGTTCCTGGCGATCCCAAGGTCCCTGGCCAGCGCGCGCGACGATGGCAGCCGGGTACCGCGGTGCAGCCTGCCGCCCTGCACCGCATCCCGCAGCGCATGCTCGACCGCCGCCCGGCCGCGGCTGCCTGCCAGCTCGAGATGGAGATCAGCTCCCGCAGTGGCCCACGTTCTCCCCATGGAACTTGACCCTATCGCCGGGCCGCTTGGCCATCCGCGACCCTTGCGCCGCTGCTCAGCCGCGACCGGCGCTGACCGCCGCAAGCCGCCATCGCAACCCCGCACCCAACCGCAAGCGGCACCGCCACCCAGGACCGTCGCGTCATCTCGGCCCGTCGCTGTCACCGGCCATGCCGCCAGCCGCATCCCTGACGCCTGCCACGACGGCCTGGCCCAGGCTGATCCCGCCGTCATTGCACGGCACCCGCGAATGGACCAGGACCTCGAACCCGCGAGCCATCAGCCGCGTGGTGACCTCCCCGCACAGCAGCAGGTTCTGGAAAACCCCGCCGGACAGCGCCACCACGGTCAGGCCGTGCCCGTCACGCAGGATCGTGCAGCATTCCTCGATGACGCCGGCGACCCCGTGGTGAAACCTGGCTGCGACCACCGCCGGGTCGGTCCCGGCTGCGAGGTCCTCGGCTACCGCCAGAACCAGGTCGGTCCCGGCGACCTGCAGCGGCGGCCCGGGCAGGATCCTGGCCGGGTAGCTGCCGCGCTCCATCGTGTCGGCTAGCTGCTCGAGCTCGACGGCGGCCTGCCCCTCGTAGTTGATCACGTCGCGCACGCCGATGATCGCGGCGACCGCGTCGAAGAGCCGCCCCGCGCTGGAGGTAAGCGGCGCGTTGACCCCACGGCGCGCCAGCTGGATCACGGCCTCCCAGTCAGCTTCATTCCGCCGCGCGACCTCCAGCCCGCCCGCACGCAGCCCGCCCGCACGCAGCCCGCCCGCACGCAGCCCGCCCGCACGCAGCCCGCCCGCACGCAGCCCGCCCGCGATCAATCCGGCCGGGAAACCCGGTGCGGCGGCGTCCAGGTAGGCCGCTGCCATCCGCCACGGCTGCCTGATCGCAGCGGCGCCGCCCGGCATCGGCACCGGCCTGAGGTGGCCGGCCCGCTCGAATCCGGCAAGATCGGCGACGAGGAACTCGCCGCCCCAGATGGTGCCGTCGGCGCCATAGCCGGTGCCGTCGAAGGCGACCCCGATGACCGGGCCGTCCGCGCCGTTGTCGGCCAGGCAGGAGGCGATATGCGCATGATGATGCTGCACGGCCGTCAGGTCGACGCCGGAAAGGCCTGCCGCGTAACTGGTGGACAGGTAATCGGGGTGCATGTCGTGCGCCACCAGCTGCGGGGTGATGTCAAAGAGCCGCTTGAAGTGCTCGATGCCCTCGGTAAACGACCGGAGCGTCTCATAGTTCTCCAGGTCGCCGATGTGCTGGGAGATGAACGCGCGTCCCTCCTTGGCCAGGCAGAACGTGTTCTTCAGTTCGGCCCCGCAGGCCAGCACCGGACGCCGGAAGGCGGTGCGCACGGCGAGCGGCTCCGGAACGTATCCGCGGGATCTCCTGATCAGCGTCGGCTTGCCGCGAACCGGGCGTGCCACCGAATCATCGGTCCTGACGTGGATCGCCCGGTCGTGGGTGAGGAACGCGTCGGCGATGCCGCCCAGCCGCTGCAGCGCGTCGGCATCGGTGTAGGCGATTGGCTCGTCCGAGACGTTTCCGCTGGTCAGAACGATCGGGCCCGCGACCTCACGGAGCAGCAGGTGATGCAGCGGAGTGTAGGGCAGCATGATGCCGAGCTCCCGGTTGCCCGGCGCCACGGCGGCGGCCACAATGCCAGCCAGCGCGCGCCGTCGGTCGCCTGGGGAGCAGCACGATCGGCCGCCTCGCGCTGGCGAGCAGCGCCGCGCCTGCCGCATCCACCTCGCAGAGGCGCCGGCCGTCGACATCGGCCACCATCACGGCGAACGGCTTGTCCTCCCGGTGCTTGCGGGAGCGCAGCGCCGCGGCGGCCGCTTCGCTGGCCGCGTCCGCGGCCAGGTGGTAGCCGCCGAGCCCCTTGACCGCAACCACCTGTGCTCGCCTGAGCAGGCCGGCCGCCGCTGTCAGCGGGTCACCGGTCATTTCTGTCCCGTCCGTGCCGAGCAGGGACAGCCGCGGTCCGCACGCCGGGCAGCAGACCGGCTGAGCGTGAAACCGCCGGTCCGCCGGGTCGTGATACTCCGCGGCACACTGCGCCGCACATGGCAAAGCCGGCCATCGTGGTCAGCGTCCGGTCGTAGGGCACATCGCGGATGATGGTGAAACGCGGCCCGCAGTTGGTGCAGTTGATGAACGGGTAGCCGTACCGCCGGTCCGCCGGGTCGCCGAGCTCGGCCAGGCAGTCCGCGCACGTAGCGGTGTCCGCCGAGACCAGGGCACGCCGGGCCCCGCCCGGTTCGCTCGGCGCGATGGCGAAGACCGCACAGCGCTCAGGTACCAGCGGCGAAGCGGTCACCCGGTCGATCCTGGCCAGCGGAGGGGCATCCCGTTCTAGCGAAACAAGAAATTCCTTAACGGCCTCCGGGGCCCCTTCTACCTCTGCGAAGACTCCGTCGACATCGTTGCCCACCAGGCCGCCGAGGCCGAGGCGGGTCGCCAGCGCATATACGAACGGACGGAAGCCGACGCCCTGGACGATCCCCTCGACCCGGACCGCCGTCCTGATGCGCTGGCTCACCCCCCTAGTCTGGCCCACCCGCTCTGTCGAGGTGTCGGCCTCGAAGCCGGCGTTCTTGCCATGATGATGTACCACAGCTACGCGGTACGGGGCCGCCGCAAGCGCCGCGCCTGGTTACCGCCCATGACGCCAACCAGTGGCCGCACCGGGAGCTCGTGTCGGGGAGAAGCCGCTCCCGTCCCGCGGCCGGCATCCTCCGGCGGGACGGGGCGGTCTCCGCTGCCCTGGGTCGCCAGGGCCTTCGTCCCGGGATCGGCGGGAAGAGGGGGCCCTCCGTTGTCCCGGGAACGCCATTTCGGTTGTCACGTCAGGTCGAGAACGTAAGGTAGGCCCAGAATGACCGAGGGTCGCATTAAGACGACGGTACTGCCCGCTCGTCGGACTACGCACTACAGGTAACCATTCAGTCACGGAACGGCGACAGTGCCCGTGAGCCGCCGCTGAGAACCCCAGCGCGGGGGCGGGTCCGGGCGCTCCTGGCGGCGGGGCCTAGGCGGCGGGCCTAAGCGGCGGGCCTGGGCCTGGGCGACGGGGCCTGGGCGTGGCCAGCACGAACGGCGCCTTCGGCAGCGGGGCCTGGGCGGCGGCGGCGGGCCTGGGCCTGGGCGACAGGGCCTGGGCCGCGGCGGGGTCAGCCTAATGCGGCCGACCGGAGCCCAGCGAAAAGATCGTCCTCGGGAACCGGCGCGCCTGTCGTGTCACGGGCCCTGATGAAGCTCTCCCGCCCGAATACGCGCTCGCTGAGATCCTGCGGGATCTTGGTGAACCACGATTCGCTGATCTGGCTGGCGTGCGCGAGCAACGCTGCCCGTTTGCGGTCAAGTACGGGCCGGATGTCGATGTTGGTGGTGATCCGGCGCTCGGATTCCTCGATCCGGTGTTGCTCCTCGGGGGTGACGCTGTCGGCCTCAGGGAGGTCAGCGCCAAGGTCCCGCAACGCCTCCATGATCTCCTGCCATTCGCTGCGGCGCATCGCGGTCAGGTAAAGCTTGGCCGGAATGCCGGTCCCGGCCACCGCCGCAGCGGCGGCCCGGCTGGCATGCACGTGGTCGGGATGCTGATAGGCGCCATTGTCGTCGTAAGTGATCACGACCTGCGGCCGGTATTGTTCGATCAAGCCGCTGATGCGGACCGCCACATCGTGCTCCGGTACGTTGCAGAACGCGTCCGGCCGGTGCTTGTACTCCCAGTCCGGCATCCCCGAGTCGTGATAACCGAGCAGTTCCAGGTCGCTGACGCCCAGGTACTTGCAGGATTCCCGCAGCTCAGCCAGCCTGATCTGGGCCACTTCGAATTCATCATGGCCGTCGTCACCGGGCTTGATCCCCGTAGGCGTGTCGCCGAACTCGCCGTTGGTGCAGGTGACAAGGACCGTACGGACTCCCTCGTCCGCGTACTTGGCCAGCACGCCGCCGGTGCTCGACGCTTCGTCGTCAGGATGCGCGTGCACCGCCATCAGGGTGAGTGTCTCCGCCATGGCACAAGAGTGCCCGACGACCGGCCGCCGCGTGCACCCGGGTTCCGGGTAGCCCCAGAACTACCGGCAGGAATCCCGCGCGGACCGGCCCAGTTGGGGTGAGAATGGCGCAGCGGGATCCCGGTGGCGAACGCGCGGCGGCGCGCGCGCTGCTCGCGGCGGCGCATGAGCGCGCCGAGGCCGGGCTTCGTGCACTCGGCCGCGACTTCGACGGGATCGTCGCCTCGCCGGCGGCCACCGACGACGAGCACGACCCGGAGGGGGCGACGAACGCGTTCGAGCGGCAGCACGTCGCGGCGCTTATCGATCAGGCGCGCCAGCATCTCGCCGACATCGCCGCCGCGCTCAGCCGGCTCGACGCGGGCAGCTACGGCACCTGCGAGCGGTGCGGCCTGCAGATAGGCGCCGAGCGGCTGCTCGCCCGTCCCGCCGCCCGGCACTGCATCGGGTGCGCGGCTGCCGGGCGTTCCTTACCGGGGCAGTCCGGCTGGCGCGGGCGCGCTTCGATCGCTGCCCGGATCCGGGGCGCTGAGGACAGCCCAGACCGCCTTGCGGCGGACGCCCAGTATGGCCCACCCCCACCTGGCGGCAAGCGCCTCAACGACATGCAGGCCCCGGCCATCCTCCGTCGCCGGACCAGCTGGAGCGCGCACGGGAGGGCTAGCGCTCGAGTCGACGACCACGCAGACCAGCTGCCGGTCCCGGCCCCACAGGACCAGCTCGGGCCGCGCCCCGCCGGCTACGTCCTGGCCGAGTTGCCCGCCGTGCCGCAGTGCGTTGGTGACCAGTTCCGATACCACCACCGTGGCGTCCAGGATCAGCCTGCGCATGCCCCAGCGCAGCAGCGTGTCAGTAGTGAAGTCACGGGCAGCCTTGACCGACTGTGGTACAGGTTCGACGGCCAGGATGACCATCGGCCACGGTTCCTCCGTAGCCGGAGGTAACGCCGGTGGCAACCATGGCCCGGACTCGGTTGCCGCGCCCAGCTGGGACGGAATAACCACGGCTCGCCGGGGCGCCGGACTCCGCCGCGGAGACAGCACACCATCCTGCTCGCGTGCAGCCTGGGCGGGCGCCGACCCATGCGCCTGGTGCATCTGGCAACCTCAGTACCTGGCGAAATGATACGGGGCGGCACGCCCCCCTCTCCGTTACCATCCCACCCGCGATGTGCGGAAGCAAGTGCTGATGCAAGTGCACCGAGCGCGCCGGCGCACGCCTCGCGATGGCGCGGCCCGGATCACCGGGACGCCGGATCCTCGACGGCCTCCTCCGGCCTGGTGACCCAGGCGGAGAACACCGGCATCCCATGCCAGGGACTCGCGCCGGTGCTTCGTTTATGGTCATGGTCTTCGTCGGCGGCGACTGCGACTACCGCGAACGGATGCCCGAACCGCAGCTCGGCCATCCGGAGCACGCCCGCCGGCCGCATGTGCATGCTCATCATGACTGCCGTGGCGGTGACCGCAGCTGCCTCGAAACCGGTCCTGCTGTAACGAGCCACGCACGCCTGCCTGGCTTCGTAGCGGTAGGCGGTGAGCCCGAGCAGTCCGGCCAGCGCCGCGGCAGCCGTGTCGTAGCCGAGGCCGGGCTGGCTGAGGTCATAGGAACTGTCGGCCGACCAGGCGGGCAGCACCGCGGTGCAGCGCTCCTCCCGGCCGCCCGCCGCCGTTACCGGCGCCGCCCGCTCGGTCAGCAGCCAGAGCGGTCCCGCGCCTAGCTCAAGATCGAACAGCGAACGCCGGGCCGGCTGCCGTCCGGCGGCCATGCCGGTCGCGAGATCGTAGGCGACCGCGAGCACCTCGGCGGCAGGCACGCCGGGCGCGGCGGCGACCGAGGTGACCAGCAGTCCCCCGCCGGCACGCGCGGTGTGCACCACGACGTCACCCGCAAGCTGGGTAGCGGCTATGAACTGCCGGTGACCGGTGTGCTGGCGGGCCGGGGTGCGCAGCACCTGGCTCACCTGCGCCACCCACGGGCTGTCCGGGCCGAGCGCGCTCGACGGCGCGAGGTCAAATGGCCGTTCCCAGGAGACCCTGGTCGCAAGCGCCGTGGCCAGCATCAGCATGGTGTCAGGCAGCACCTCGATGGGAAACCTGCGGATCATCCCGAGCGAGTGCTGCGCGGCCCAGCCATCAAGCTGTGCCTGATCCCGCAGTGTCCCTGTCTGCACGGCAGGAGGCAGCCCGGCCTGCCAGCGGGCCAGGGCGTCGGTCATGGCGCCTTGCCGGTGCCAGGCCGCTGCTGCCGCGGCAACCAGCGGATGCGGCTCAGTCAGCAGTGCCGCCGCCGTAGCGGCCGCGGTCTCGATCTCGGAGCCGAGCACCCGCGCGAGCTCGGACCTGGCTTCACCGGTGCAGGCCGGACCGCACAGCGCGAGCAGCAGCCAGGCACCGAGCGGCGAGGCAACGTGATGGTCATCGCCGGCTACCGCGTGGAATCGCCTGGCGTACGCCGCCAGCGGTGCGGCCAGGTCTGCTGCTGTCGCTGTGGTCACGTTCTTACTCTGCCGCAGTCCCGGCCCGCGCGCAGCAGCCCGCGGCCCGCGGCACGGACGATCGTGACCTGTTCCCTGCGGAGCTCCGGTCCCGCTCCATCGCCTCACCCAAGCCCGAGGCGGCTCCGCTGATCAGTGGCCGACCGGAGCTCCGGCCAGCGCCGCGATGACGCCGATGGCGGCGGCGCCGAGCAGCGCGCTGACCACCCCCTGGCGAAGTGCGAGCAGCCATGCCGCGGCAGCGACACCGACTCCCGCTTGCCACAGGTGGCTGAGCTCGGCACTAAGCGGGATCGCGGCCCCGGCGATCGCGCCGATGGCGGCTGGCCCCGCTCCGGTCAGGAACGACTGCACGCGGCTGCTGGCGCGGAGTTTCCCGAAACGCGGTCCGCCCGCGATAACGAAGACGAATGACGGCGCGAACGCGACAAGCGCCGCGAGCAGGCCACCGCGCAGGCCAGCAGCCGCATAACCGACCACGGCGACGGTCAGGACCACCGGCCCCGGCGTGATCTGGCCGAGCGCGACGGCGCTCAGGAACTGCGCGCCGGTCATCCAGTGATAAGTGGTCACCGCGTCGTGCTGCATCAGCGGGATGATCACGAAACCGCCGCCGTAGGAGAGCGCGCCGACCTTGAACGCGACCCAGGCCACCGCGCCGAGCCCGGCGGTCGCGGCCGCCGGGGCGGCCAGCAGCACCACGGCGCCCGATCGCTGGCCGGCGGACCGGGGCTCGCCGGGGAGCCGGGCTGCCACCTCGATCAGCCCGCAGCCGAGCAACACGATGACGAGGAACGGCCCGATCAACGCCGCCGCAGCGCCGCCCGCTACGACATAGCCAATCCATCGCGCCCGGGACGGCCGACTCGGGCCAGCCCGGCGCCAGCTGGCTGGGGCCAGGCCGACGGCGGCATTGACCGCGACGGCCGGCACCGCCGCGCCCGCACCCGCCGCCGCCCCGAGCACCCACACCGGCGCCGTGCGGGCAACGAATGGCGCGGCCAGGGCGAGGATGATGACCAGGCCGGGCAGGATGAAGCAGGCTCCGCCGAGCAGCGCTCCCGCCGGTCCCCTGAGCCGCCACGCACAGAAGATTGCCAGCTGCGTGGAGGCCGGGCCGGGAAGCAGGTTGGTGGCGGCGACGCCGTCCTCGAACTCATGTGCCGACAGCCAGCCCCTGTTGTCCACGCACAGCTTGCGGAGCAGGGCGATATGTGCGGGCGGCCCGCCAAAACCGATGATGCCGATGCGGGCCCATTCGCGCGCGATGGTGGCGAGCGCTACCCGTTCGGCGGCCGGCTCGGTCACGCGCTCACCGGCTCGGGGCCAGCCGGAGTGTCCACGCCCTCAACGTACTTGCTGCCTGGCCGACGCGGACGACGCTGGCGCGCCATCAGCCACTGCCGCCACAGCCGCAGGCATATCCGTTACGGTCGTCGGCAGAGCTTCCCGCGGCGAAGGGAGTAACCGGCATGACATCCAGTGATCTGGTCGCCGACGCGTTCGGCCGGATCCGTGACGCCGTCTACGAGGTGGTCGACGGCCTGAACCCGGAGCAACTCGAGTTCCGCCCGGACTTTCAGGCCAACTCCATCGCCTGGCTGATCTGGCATCTGACCAGGATCCAGGACGACCATATCGCAGGCGTCGCGCAGACCAGCCAGCTATGGACAGCAGAGGGCTGGGCAGCGCGGTTCGGGCTGCCCTTCGATGCGGCGGAGACCGGCTACGGCCAGCATGCCGACGCGGTCGCGACGGTCCGGGTGGCCTCCGGTGACCTGCTGACCGGGTATTACGACGCCGTCTACACCGAGACCATCCGGTACGTGCAGCGCGTGTCCGACGCTGACCTCGGCCGCATCGTCGACGAGCGGTGGGATCCGCCGGTAACGCTCGGCGTCCGGCTGGTCAGCGTGATCGCCGACGGGCTCCAGCACGCCGGGCAGGCGGCCTACCTCCGCGGCCTGGTGGAGCGCAGGTAAGGCTGTCCTACGGCTACGGCTGCGGCTGCGGGTCTGGTGCGGGTGCCGGTGAACCGCCGGGCGGGGCGGATCCGGTGGGCGGACCGGATCCGGCTGGCCCGGCTGACCCGGCTGGCCCGGCCCGGCCGGCTGGGCCGCCGGGGCCAGGCGGGCGCTGGCCAAGCGTGACCGCTGCCAGGATCCCGGCCGCGAGCACCAGCCCCGCCGACAGCAGGAGGGCTGCGCGCAGGCCCTGGTGGAAGGCCGTGTAGGCGGCATTGATGACCTCCTGGACCAGGGCACCCTCGCAGGCCCCGGCCGCCCCGCCTGCCCCTGCCGTGTTGCCGCTGGAGGGCACTCCGCCGGTCTCGATCGCGTGGATGACGATCGACTGGAAGTTGGTCGGAATGCCCAGATGCTTGAGCCTGCCGGTGAGATCCGACCTCAGCTGCGCGTTGACCAGCGCGCCGAGAACCGCGACGCCGGTGACCGCGCCGATTTCCCGGCTAGTGTTGGTGGCCGATGCCGCCATGCCGGACCGTTCGGGCGGCACCGCGGTCAGGACCGAGGAGGTGATGGGCACAACGGTCATCCCGATGCCGATGCCGGTCAGCGCCAGTGACCCGGCCAGCGGCAGATAGCCCGGGTGCGGGCTCAGGCTGATGTTGGTCAGCAGCAGGCCGATGCTGAAGATCAGGCAGCCCGCGGGGACGAGCAATCGCAGATCGACCAGGGTCTGCCAGCGGCCAACCAGGACCGAGGCGAGGATCATCAGCGCCGTCATCGGCAGGAAGACGCCGGCTATGCCGTAGCCACTGTCGCCGACCACCTCAGCCAGGTAGAGAGCGGTGAAGAAGAAAATGGCGAAAGTCGCGAAATAAGCACAGAAGGCGACCACGTTCGCGGTCCCGAACCTCGCGATCCGGAGGAACTTCAGGTCTAGCAGCGGGTGCGCCGCCCGGTGCTCCCGCCAGAAGAACGCAGCCGCCGCCACCGCGCTGATGCTGAACAGGAAGATCTCCTGCGGCGCGGCGAAACCGGCGCTCTCTGCGCCGATGACCCCGAAGACGAATGCCGCAAGCGCGGCCGCCCCGAGAAACGTCCCCGGCGTGTCCACCCGGTGCGCATCGGGATCCGCGCTTTCCGGCAGCACGATGCCGGCGACTACCAGCGCCGCCAGGCCGAAAGCGAGGTTGAACCAGAAGATCCCGCGCCAGCTCCACACGCCGACCAGGGTGCCGCCGATGACCGGCCCCGCGGCGAGCGCGAAACCGCTCACTGCCGCCCATATTCCCACGGCTCGGTTACGGCTGCGCTCGTCGGTGTACAGCTGGCGCAGCATGGACAGCGTGCCCGGCTCGCTGGCGGCGGCGCCGAGCCCCATGATGGCACGGCCGGCGATCAGCACGGCGACGTTCGGCGCGAGGGCGCACACGACCGATCCCCCGCAGAACACTCCCGCGCCGGACAGCATGACCTTCTTACGGCCGAACTCGTCGCCGATCATCCCGCACGCGAGCATGATGCTGGCGAAGGTGAGCGCGTACGCGCTCACCACCCACTGCAGGGCCGAGACGCCCGCGTGCAGGTCGGACTGAATGCTGCCGAGCGCCACGCTCACGACCGTATTGTCGAGAAACGTCAGGAATAGCAGTGTGCACAACGCGGGCAGGGCAAGCGACCGGCCGCCGAAATGGGCACGGGGACGGGCCCGGGCCGCCGTCTCGGCCCGCAGTTCCACAGGGCAGCCCCTATCGGCTGGCCGGCCTAATGGCAGGCCGCGGGTAGACCGGAAGTCTTACCGTTGTTCTCTACGGTCAGCAGACCGCAGAAGCTCGCGTCGCCGACTTTCCAGACGCCATCCTGTTGCACGGCGACGCCGGCCTGGTTGCTGAGGGCCGGCTGCCCGCCCACGAGGATCGAGTAGGTCACCTTGGCCTGCGTCGGCGACTCGATCGTCACCTTGGTCACCTTCGACGTCGCCGAGCTGGCCAGGGCCGAGCCTGCCTGCGCCTTGATGACCGCCTCGAACACCTGGCCGTTCTCCAGCAGCGTCACCCGCTTGGCGACCGGGGTGCCGGCGCTGAAGAACGCCGCCCAGTTGGCCTCGATCTCGGACTGCGCAGCCGCGCCGCCGGCGGACGTGGACGGGGTGGCCGGCGAGGCGGCCGATGCGGTCGACGACGAAGGCGGCGAACTGGGCTTGGACGCCGAGCTTCCGCTGCTCCCGCAGGCGGCAACGGCCAGGCCGACAGCCGCGCCTGCCGCGGGAACCAGAAGAAGATGACGGGCTGACTGCCGGAATCGCATCTGAAGCCTCTCCTTTTAATCCTGTTAATCCTGTTCATGGCGGACCGAAGATCCAGGTGCCAGGAGCCCGGGCTGCACGGTGCTGTCATATTAGATGTCATATTGCACAATGCTGTCATGTTGCACGGTGCTGTCACGTTGCACGGACCCGTCACGTTGCACGGACCCGTCACGTTGCACGGTGCTGTCATGTTGCACAGTGCAGCCATGCGGCCAGCGCAGCTTCCCCCGCGGGCAATATCGCACCACGCTACCGCTTTGGGGTTCAGGCGGGACGAACCGGTCACCCTCGCGGTGGCATCATCCAGGTCTTCATACCCGGCACATCGCTGCTCCACCGAATCGGCCAGGTCAGCTGCGTGGTCCGCGGATTGTACCCCTGCGTGCGAGCACCGGACAGCGCGGGATGCTCAAGGACGACGTGGTGAGCCAGGCATCCTAGACGGCCGAGGCTGTCCGCCTTCAGTAGCTTCGCCGGGTTCGTGGACGGCGCCCCGGGCGCGCCCGCGACCGGCATCCGGCCGCTTGCCGCCTTGCTTGCAGGCGGGCCGCCGGCGAACTACCAGCACGGCGATCGTGGCAATGCTGACGGCGAACAGCAGCCACGGCACCACGACTAGCAGGTCGCCAGCAGTCACTCCGTCTCCTGTGCGGTTTAGTGTCCTGAATGTCCTATGGCAGCAGCCGGCGGGGTACGAGGCGTGCAGCCTCTGTGACGGTGATGTGGAAGCTCAGGGCAAAACGGAAATGCGTCACGCAACTTCGCTTAGCCACCCGCGCTTGCTCACGGAGCGTAGCGGTCCGGGTATGTTGGCATGTGCGTTCTCCGGGACCGTTGCCCGGATAGCCGGGGCCCCGCGTTCGCACCCGGGGGAAGCGGGGACGGCCGGGCTGCGTGAAAGGGGGGCAGATGGCCACAACTGTGCTGCTTGTGGAGGATGAACGGAAGCTTCGTGAGCTGGTCCGCAGCTACCTGGAGACGGCCGGGCTCACCGTGCTGTCCACCGGATCGGGCGCCGATGCGATCTCGCTGGCCGGTTCGGCGTCGCCCGATTTGATCATCCTCGATCTGGGCCTGCCTGACGTGCCCGGCGAAACAGTCGCGGCGGAGCTGCGCGGCACATCGCCTGCGCCGGTACTGATGCTGACCGCGAAGTCCGGCGAGGAGGACCGGATCCATGGGCTCGAGCTTGGGGCGGACGACTACGTCACGAAGCCGTTCAGCCCGCGTGAGCTGGTGCTGCGATGCCAGGCGATCCTGCGCCGGGGCGGTAACTCCCCGGCCGGGGAGCAGCTGAGCAGCTACGGTGACGCCAGCCTGGTCATCGACGAGCCGCGGCGCGATGTCCAGGTCCGCGGGATCACCGCGCAGCTGACGCCGACCGAATGGGGCCTGCTGCTGGCGCTGGCGACAGTCCCCGGCCGGGTCTATTCGCGGCTGGAGCTGATCAACCGGGTGCGCGGATATGAGTTCGAGGGGTACGAGCGCAGCGTCGACTCGCACGTGAAGAACCTCCGTCGCAAGATCGAGAAGGATCCGGCTGAGCCGGAGATTGTCCAGACCGTGCTGGGCGGGGGATACCGGCTGGGCCTGCGCCGCGATGGCTAGGGCGGAGCGCTCCGGGTCGATCGGGCTGCGGCTGGCGCTGGCATTCGTCGCGGTCGCGCTGTGCGCGGTGGCCCTGGTCGGCCTGCTGAGCGCCGTGTTCACGGCCGCCGAGGTCTCGAAACTGGCCTCAGATCAGCGGTCCTTGCTGACCCAGTCGCTGGAGGTGGCCACGGCGGACGCCTGGCAGCACAACCACGGGCGGTCGATGGCCGAACTCCACCCTGTGGTAGATCTGGCATCGAAGATCGCCGTGGTGGTCCAGGTCAGAGATCAGGCGGGCCGGCTGGTGGTCTCCTCGCCAGGTTTCGCGCGTAACACCGGCCCGGCAAGCCAGGCCCCCATCGTGATCCGCGGCCACCGAGTCGGGACGATCAAACTCCGGTTCAGCCGGGTGGGGCTAGGCAGCCCGCATCATAGACTGCGCACTACCCTGTGGCAGGCGGTAGCCGGCGCGGCTGGCATCGCGGCCCTGCTGGCGCTGGTCGTGGCGCTCGTGGTGTCGCGGCGGATCAGCAAGCCGGTAACCCGGCTGATCGAGGTGGTGCGGGAGCGGGGCAACGGCCAGCAGGCCGCCAGGGTGGGCGAGTTCCGCGCCCCCGCCGAACTGCGCGAGCTCGCTACCGCCTTTGACACGATGGCGGACTCGCTCGCCCGCCAGGACCGGCTCCGCCGCAACCTGGTCGCTGACGTCACGCACGAGCTCCGCACCCCGGTGGCAGTGCTGCAAGCAGGGCACGAAGCGCTACTCGACGGCGTCATAGCCCCCACCGCGGAACAGCTGTCATCCCTTCGTGACGAGGTGACGCGTCTCGCCTCCATGGTCGACGACCTGCAGATCCTTGGCTCCGCTGAAGCCGCGGCGCTGCAGCTGACAGTGACGCCGCAGGACCTCGCCGAGATCGTCGAGGTAGCGGCGGCCAGCATGGCGAGCCGGTTCGATACGGCGGAGATAGCTCTGGTGCTGAAGCTGGCCCCGGCACCGGTGCTGGCCGACGCCCGGCGGCTGCATCAGGTCATCACCAACCTGATGAGCAACGCCATCAAGTTCACCCCGGCGGGCGGGACGGTCACGATTGAGGTCGGCCAGCACGCGGGACAGGCCATGCTGACCGTTTCCGACACCGGCGTCGGCATCACGCCAGAGGAACTGCCGTACATCTCCGAACGGTTCTGGCGCGGCAGCAACGCGGCCGAGGTCGCCGGCAGCGGCATCGGCCTGGCCGTGGTCGCGGAGCTTACCTGGGCACACAGCGGCAAGCTGGACATCGCGAGCGCTCCGGGACGGGGCACCCAGGTCACCGTCGGCCTGCCGCTCGCGTTACCGCCAGGCGGCGTCACTCGCCGCGGCGCGCTGATGGCCCGATGACCTCCTCGGTCCGGTTACTGGTCCCGCGAGCCGGGGACCTACGGCCCTGCATACTCCCGCCACAAGCGGCAACGATATAGACATGGCGCGAGACGACGCACCAGGTAACGGGCAATCAGCGGAGCGGGCGCAACTAACCCGCGAACTCGTAGATGACCTGGTCCGGGCGGCCGTGGCCGCGCCATCCAAGCACAACACCCAGCCATGGCGGTTCCGGGTGGACGAGGCAAGCCAGACGGTCGAGCTATATGCCGATGCCGAGCGCCAGCTAGCCTACGGCGACCCCGATGGCCGCGCGGTGCACATCGCGTGCGGCGCCGCGCTCCTCAACCTCCGCCTGGCGGCCGCGGTGCGCGGCCGCCAGGCGGTCGTCCAGCTACTCCCGGATCCGGGCCGGCCGCTGCTGCTGGCGGCCATCGGGCTCAGCGGACGCTGCCGGCCCGATAACGCCGAAGCTGAGCTGTACGCGGCCATCCCGCTACGGCACACCAACCGGGAGCCGTTCAGCGGGCGGCGGGTGCCGCCTGGCGTGCTCGCCGAGCTCACCGAGGCGGCCGCGGTCGAAGGCGCGGTCCTGCACATCCTCGACCACGACGAGGCGGCGCGCGTTCTCCAGCTGGCGGCGGAGTCCGAACGCGATCAGCTCGCGGACCCGCGTTACCGCGCCGAGCTGGCGCGATGGACCGGCGGTGAACGGGATCGCGACGGCATCCCCGCCGCCTCGCTCGGCCCTCGTTCCCCGGAAACCTCCACCCCGGTGCGGGATTTCTCTCCAGGGCATGAGCCGGCAGAGTTCCGTTATGCATGGTTTGAGGAGCACCCGCAGCTTGCGGTCCTCGCCACGCACTCCAGCCGCGGGGCTGACTGGCTGCGCGCGGGCCAGGCGCTGGAGCGCGTCCTGCTGACCGCTACCGCGCGAGGCATCTCGGCCTGCCCGCTGACCCAGCCGCTCGAGACCGGCGAAGCGTGGCTGGTCCGTGATCCGAGGTCGAGGACGGAGCAGCCGCAGATGATCTTGCGGATCGGCTACGGCCTGCCGGTGCAGCCAAGCCCGCGGCGCCCGGTCAGCGAGGTGCTGGACGAGGCGCAGGCTGGTGAAAACCACCTGGGCGGCCTGCCAGCTAATCGCTGAGACGGCCGCTGGCCAGCAGCGCGGGCTGAGTGGTGTCCTACGGGCGCCGCTGGCCCGCAGCGCGGGCTGAGTGGCGGCTTACGGGCGGCAGCGGGTCAGCCGCTGCCCCATAGGTCATCGAGTGCCGCATCCACCCGTGCGGCCAGGGCGGGTACCCGGGGGATGACCGGGCGCGGCGGCTCCGCCTCGGTGATCTCGCAGCTGGCCAGCGCGGCAGCGTCCAGGAACCGGGTCAGCTGCGCGTAGCTGTGCCGATCGTCACGCCCGGCCCGGTGATGATGCATGCGCAGCGGCGCGTACAGGAACAGCTGGTCCCGGGCGCGGGTGACGGCGACATAGAACAGCCGCAGCTCCTCCGCCAGGCCGGACCTGGTGGCCAGCGCCATGTCGCTGGGTACCGCGCCGTCCACCAGGTGAGGCAGGTGCACAACCCGCCATTCCAGGCCCTTGGCGGAATGCATCGTGGAAATCACCAGGAAGTCCTGGTCAAGCCGCGGCGGCCCGGCGAGGCCCGAGCTGGACACCGGCGGGTCCAGGGCCAGCTCGACCAGGGCTTCGTGCAGCGACGGCCGGCTTGCTACGGCATCGGAAAGGCGCTCGAGGTCGGCGATCCGGACGCCGGCGTCCGGGTAGCGGGCCCGCACCGGATCGACAAGCGCGGCCAGGATCGCCACCACCCGGTCCGCTGCCCGGTCCAGGGCGGCGGCTTCGGCCAGGGCGGCCACCGTCGCTGTCAGCGCCGCCCTGGCCCGGGGCGGCGCCACTGCCACTGCGTCGCGCCAGCGGTCAAATGGCGCCGGGTCAGCCGGCGCGATGGCGTCGATCATGCGCCGCGCGTGCACCGGCCCGATACCTTCGTGCAGCCGAAGCAGCCGGAACCAGGCCAGGTCGTCAGCCGGGTTGGCGACCACCCGGGCTGCGGACAGGAAATCCTTGACGTGAGCGGCCTCGGTGAAGCGCAGGCCCCCGTACTTCACGAACGGGATGCCCCGGGCCGATAGCTCTACTTCCAGTACGTCGCTGTGGTGCGCCGCCCGGACCAGCACGGCCTGCTCCCTCAGCTCAATGCCGGACTCGTGCGCCGCAAGGACCCGCGCACAGATCTCCCGCGCCTGGGTGGCCTCGTCGTGGCAGCGCACCAGCAGCGGGACCTGACCGGCGGCGCGGTCAGCCGCCAGCGCCAGCTCGAGCCCTGGTGCCTGCGGGCGGACGGAGTTGGCCAGCTGCAGCACGGCGTGGCTGGACCGGTAGTTCCTGGCCAGCCGGATGACAGCAAGGCCCGGGTAGGCCTGGCCGAGGTCCCGCAGATGCGCCGGGTCCGCGCCGCGGAAGCCGTAGATCGCCTGCGCGTCGTCGCCCACGCAGGTCAGGCCGTGCCCGTCCGGCTGCAGCAGCCGCACGATGTCGGCCTGCACCGTGTTGACGTCCTGGTACTCGTCGACGAGGACCGCGTCATACAGGCCGCGCAGCGTCTGGCCCGCTGCCGGGTCGGCCAGCGCGCCCCGCCAGAGCAGCAGCAGGTCATCGAAGTCGACCAGGGCGTGGCTGCGTTTATGCGCGACGTAGCCGCGGAACAGCGCGGCAAGCTGCGCGGTGAAGTCCGTGCACCAGGGGAAGCCGCCCCGCACCACCTCGGCCACCGCCGAGTGGGTGTTCACGCACCTGGTGTAGATGTCGGCGCAGACGGCCGCCCGCGGGGCACGGCGGCCCGCGGCGACCAGGTCGTGGTCGCCGCGCAGGACATCGAGCAGGTCGCTGACGTCGGCCGGGTCCAGCACGCTGAACTCCGGCGGCAGCGAGAACGATTCGGCGTGGGCACGGATGATCCGGTGCGCGATAGCGTGAAAGGTCCCGCCGCATACCCGGTCCCCGGCGGCCGGTACCTGCGGCGCGACCCGGGCGAGCATGTCATCAGCGGCCCGGCGGGTGAACGTCAGCAGCAGGATCCGGCTGGCCGGCACGCCCTGGGCGCGTAGCCAGGCGGCCCGCGCCACCAGGGTCCGGGTCTTCCCGGTTCCGGCCCCCGCCAGCACCAGCAGCGGCCCGGCCTCATGAGTGACCGCCCGGCGCTGCTCTTCGTTCAGCCTTTCGAGGATTTCGCCTGGTTCGAACATGGACACGAATGTAGCCAGCCCGGCCGTCGTGGGCCAGATACCCCGCCGGCTACCCGAAGTTCCGCCAGGACGGCAGGTACGCGAGGATCAGTGCATGCGCGCGATAGTGGTCGAAGAGCACGGCGGTCCTGAGGTCCTGCGGGCCAGCGAGTGGCCTGACCCGAGCCCTGGTCGCGGGCAGCTGCTGGTCGATGTTGCCGCGTCCGGGGTCAACTTCATGGACATCTACCAGCGGGAGGGCCGGCCACCCTACGCCAGCGGCCTGCCCTACGTGCCCGGCGCCGAGGGCGCCGGGACGGTCGCGGCCGTGGGCGCCGGAGTGTCCGGCTTCGCCGAGGGCGACCGGGTCGCCTGGACCGGCGTGCCCGGCAGCTACGCGGACCGGGCCGTGATCCCCGCCGACCGCGCCGTTCCTGTTCCCGGCGGGGTGGAGCTCGAGGTCGCGGCCGCGGTGCTGCTGCAGGGAATGACCGCCCATTACCTGTGCCACAGCACCTACCCGGTGGCGCCAGGCGATCCGGTGGTCGTGCACGCGGCCGCAGGCGGTGTCGGCCTGCTGCTCACCCAGATGGCCGCCGCTCGCGGCGGCACCGTCATCGCGACCACCTCCACCAGCGATAAGGCAGAGCTCGCCAGGGCGGCCGGGCCGGCCGGGTGGCTGGCTATCCGGACTTCGGTGCCGTGGTGCGGGAGGTGACCGGCGGGTCCGGTGCGGCTGCGGTGTACGACGGTGTCGGGCAGGCGACGTTCGACGCCAGCCTGGCAGCCTTGCGGCCGCGCGGCTACATGGTCCTGTACGGCGCCGCCAGCGGGCCGGTGCCCCCGTTCGAGCTGCAGCGGCTCGCGGCCGGCGGGTCTTTGTTCATCACCAGGCCTACCCTGGTCCACTACATAGCCAGCCGGGACGAGTTGCTGCAGCGGGCCGCCGACCTGTTCAGCTGGGTCAGCGACGGCCAGCTCACCGTCCACGTCGGCGGCAGATACCCGCTGGCAGACGCGGCCAGGGCCCATGGTGACCTCGCGGCCAGGCGCACCACCGGGAAGCTGCTGCTGCTGCCCCGCTGACCGGTGCGGTCGGATCCCCGGCCGGCTGAGCTGGCGGGGAAAAGAAGAACCACAGCTGGCAAACAGCGGCTCGCGCGGCGGCAGCAGTTAGCGGCGTGAGCAATCGCCTGGTGACGCTGTGGTTCGCGGGCGAGCCGGGGCGTACATGCCACCGGCCTGGCTGCCCTGGTCGATGGCGCACGGCTCGTGGTCGATGCCAGCACCCGGCCCGGCAGGGCAGCGGGGGGACCCGGCTTTTCAAATGTGTCACTGCTGGGGAAGAACCAAGCCGTTACCCGAAGCGAGGACGCGATTCGGGAAATCTAAGGAAAGAGGTATCCAGAGATGACCGGCCTTCCTTATCCAGCTTCATATCCTGTCCAGCTCTCGATCGACTACCCGGACCGCCCGCTCAGCCGGCTGACCTCGTTCTTCCGCATCTTCACTATCATTCCGATCGCGATAGTGCTGGGCACGGTGTCCGGCGGGAGCTGGGAGGCAGGCCGAAGCAACGCGAGCCTGGTCGTGACCAGCGCAGGCGGATTGCTGTTCGGCGCACCGCTGCTTATGATCTTGTTCCGGCGGAAGTACCCGCGGTGGTGGTTTGACTGGAATCTTGAACTGCAGCGGTTCGGCAACCGGGTCGGGACGTACCTCGCGCTGATGAACGACCAGTATCCGGCCACCGACGAGCAGCAGTGGCTGCACCTGGATTACGCCTACCCCGACGCCGCGACCGACCTGAACCGCTGGCTCCCCCTGATCAAGTGGCTCCTCGCCATCCCGCATTACATCGTGCTGTTCTTCCTGGACATCGCGGCGTTCGTAGTGGTGATCATCGCCTGGTTCGCGATCTTGTTTACCGGCCGCTATCCGCAGGGCATGTTCAGCTTCGTCGAGGGAGTAATCCGCTGGCACAACCGCGTCATCGGCTACGCGCTGACCCTGGTCACCGACCAGTACCCGCCATTCAGGCTCGGGCCCTGACCCGGCCGGGCGCTCTCGGGCTGAGCCAGGCCTAGCCGCCGGCCATCGCTCCCACCACAAGGAACGGCTCAGCCCCGGTCACGACGGCGTCGGGCAGCGGGGCATCCGGCGGTTCGTGGGACAGGTCCCGCTCACAGGCGAAGAACCGGACGAACGCCCGGCGCTGCCCGGTGCCCCGATCACGGATCGTGCCGCGCAGCATCGGGTAGCTGGCCTCAAGCGCGTCAAGCACAGCGCGCTGCGTGCTGAGGTCATCGCCGCCCAGCTCCACCTCGCCACCGACGCGCGCGAGCGTCCGCAGGTGCGCGGGAAGCACGACCCGGATCATGGCAGCGTCTGGACCTCGACCGACAGGACGGCCGGCAGGTCCCGCACGATGGGCGCCCAGTTGTCCCCGGCGTCGGCGGACGCGTAGACCTGGCCGCCGGTCGTGCCGAAGTAAACGCCGCAATCCTCGAGCGAGTCAACCGCCATCGCGTCCCTGAGCACGTTGACGTAACAGTCACGCTGCGGCAGGCCGTCCGTGAGCGCCTCCCACTCGTCGCCGCCCGACCGGCTGCGGTAGACGCGCAGCTTCCCATCGGGCGGATAGTGCTCGGAGTCGCTCTTGATCGGCACGACATAGATGGTGTCCGGCTCGTGCGCGTGCACGTCGATCGGGAACCCGAAGTCGCTCGGCAAGTTGCCGCTGATCTCCCGCCATGACTCACCGGCATCGTCGCTGCGCATGACGTCCCAGTGCTTCTGCATGAACAGCACCCCCGGACGCGACGGGTGCATCGCGATGCGGTGAACGCAATGGCCCACCTCGGCGTCCGGGTCCGGGATGCCGTCGGACTTCAGGCCGCGGTTCACCGGCCGCCAGGTCGCGCCTGCGTCGTCGCTGCGGAACGCACCGGCCGCCGAGATCGCCACGAAGATCCGTCCCGGGTCTGCAGGATCAAGGAGGATCGTGTGCAGGCACATCCCGCCTGCCCCTGGCTGCCAGGAGTTCCCCGTGCCATGCCCGCGCAGCCCGGGCAGCTCCTCCCAGCCCTTGCCGCCGTCGGCCGAGCGGAACAAGGCGGCGTCCTCGACCCCGGCGTAGATCGTGTCCGGATCGGTCAGCGACGGCTCAAGGTGCCAGACGCGCGCGAACTCCCAGGGGTGCGGCGTGCCGTCGTACCACTGATGGGTGCCGGTGACGCCGTCGTAGCTGAACTGGTTACTGACCGGTTCCCACGTCTTGCCCGCGTCATCAGAACGCTGGATCAGCTGCCCGAACCAGCCGCCGGACGGCGCCGCGTACAGCCGGTCCGGGTCAGCCGGAGAGCCCTTGAGGTGGTAGGTCTCCCAGCCCCCGAAATGCGGGCCGGCGATGTCCCATTGCTTGCGCCCGCCATCCGACGACAGAATGAAAGCGCCCTTGCGCGTGCCGACGAGCACCCGTACCCCGGTCATCTGCTCTCCTCCCAGGGCGCGGCTTCAGGCTGCGCCAGCCCGGCGCCCGCACCCGCGTCCGGCTTTCCAATACAGCTATGACTATGCCAGCGGCCCGGACTCATCGCTGGCAGGCGATTCAGGTCAGGATGCCTCCGCTCAGCCCGCATGCCTCCGCTCAGCCGCACGCCTCCGCTCAGCCGCCCGGGTGGTTGATGTCCACCGGAGGCAGGTCCTCCACCTCGCGCTTGGTGATGGTAAGCCGGATGCCGTCGTCGATCCCGGCCACAGCGCCAATCGGGATCGCGACCTCCTTCCGGCCCCACAGGTGGCCCTCCTTGAGGAGGAGGTGAGTCACTCCGTGGCTGCGGGGATCGATGACGAGCCCCTGGACTAGCCCGATGTCGCCATCGGTGGCGTGGACCCGATCGCCGCGGCGCACTTCGACTTCGCCCAGGGGGACATCGTCATAGGTGACGGTCTGCGAGATCGGCACGACCGTGTCGCCCTGCACGCCCCCGGCACCGCCCAGGCCGTAGTAGGGCCAGGAGAGCACCTGCTCAGGCCCGTACTCCGCGTAGCCGCCGCTCCCGGGCACGAACTGCGTCTCTTCGGCTGGGTCGAGGTGCTCGAATTCGGCCAGGGTGCACCCGAGGGTGATCCCGCCCGACGATGTGTCTACGAGATCAAGAGGGACAAGCCGCCCGAGACCCTGCCGGTGTGTCGGCTCGACCACGAGATGCGTGACAACGCGGGCCACCGGGTCCACTATCACGCGGCTCACCTCGCCACAGGCACCGTCGCTGCAGCTGACCTCGCTGCCGATGGTGAACGGTGTCATCTCAGCCATGCCGCCTCCCTCCTTCCCTTGGACCTTAGCGCGACGCCGTTGCGCGAGTTTCGCGCTCGCCAGACTGAACCGATGAGACCAGCGACGCAGGTTGCCAGCGCCGTCGTACAGGTGCGTGATTCCGCTGTCCGGCGAAGGCACCGGCACTTGCTGCCAATCCCGGCCGTCCAAATGCAGGGCGATGCCCTAGCCGGGTCCGATGTTCGGGGCAGTCACCCGCTGCCAGCCCTGGTCACCGCGGCGGGGGACCAACGTGCCGAACGGTCCGCTCTCGGGTACTGCGATACCGAAGCCCAGGCCACGTGATGGCTGGCGGCGGCGGTATGAAGCATCGACCGCCGGCCCACTCCCGGAATCTGCTCGTTGGCCCAGCTGATGGTCATCATCTGTCCTCTCACCGTTGCCGTAGCGACTTCGGCCGGAAAGGGCCCGAACCCAGAAACCACATTTCGACTTCCCTTATAGCCGCCACGTTTTGTTTCCGTGTAGTTTGCACCGGTCCAGCAGCTCGCGTACGCGGAGCTGAACCAGGCACAGCAGACGCCACGGCCGCGGCTCGGACCCGATTCGCCGATCCATTCCCGTCTGGCTCCCGCAAGGCGATGACACGGCCGAGACCGCCACGATCTGCGCCCTGACCTTCATGTACGGCCAATGAGGGGACGGTCATCCGTCCGACGCCGGCTACTGTGCGCTGCCAACGTCGCCTGGGATGCATGGGGCGACGCCGAGCTCCCCGCCTCCTTGCGTGATCCGGGTCTTCGGCTGGCTGGTGCTGCTCGGCCGCTTCAGGCGCCAATCTGCTTCTTCGTCATCAACTCCGGCTCCTACTACCTGCAAATTCTCGGCGTCACTGCGCCCTGCGGGCATCTGGGATGGCGCCGTATCCGGTTTCTCGGCTTCTGCCGGGCCAGTGCCTGATTACGAGTTCACATCACCGTTACAGCGCGGAATCAGGCCGGCAACCAGGCAGAGAGACATTCGACATGCGAGCGCGCCCGGATAGGAGAGATCCGTATGCCCCTGTGGAGAGTCCGGGTCGTACGGCCAGCTGATCCGGGCATCCTGACCGCGTTCGCTGCAGAGCAGCGGGTGGGCCGGCTCCTGGTGATACACGGCGCCCTCGGCGCCACGATGACCAGCGACATCGCGGTCGAACCGCCGAAAGATGACGGTCTCGGGGCCATGCTCTGCGGCGCAACGACCCGCTGTTCCTGCCACTCCGGCCAGCGAGGCGTGGCATCAGTTCGCTCCCGAGCGGCCCCTGTGCCCGCCACCAGCCGGGCTTCTTCGGATGCGGACATAAGCTGGGCCGAGAAGGGATGCGCGAAATGGTGCCACGTGGATCCTTGAAGGCTTTGCCGCTTCCTGTCGAGCTTCCTGCCTTGTCGCGCACCTCGCAGTTGCTGGTGCTCGGTGACATGGACGCGGTGTCACATGGACTGGCCGAAGGCACGGCCGGCGACCGAGCCTCGGATGCGTACGTTGGTGCGGTGCTGACGCAGGTGAGGATCTCCGCAAGGGCATTCGGCTCCATCACCCGCGTCCGGCTCGCAGCGTCGAGCGCGACGGCCAGGTATCACCTGGACCTGGTCACCCGTTCGGCCAATAACGTATGGTCCATACGACGAGGTATCGACGGAGCGGACCACGCGCTGCTTGACGAACTCGAAGACCTCATCGCAGCCCGGCTGGCGCCGCGGAGCCACAAGCACGTCTCGCGAAACGCCAGCCTCGTGGTGCTAATCGCCCAGGACCACATTTACGGGCCCGCAGTTCGCCAGCTACGGCTGCTGGATGTTCCGACCTGGGTACTGCAGCCCGGCCGCCACATCGCCACCGAACTCTACAAGGCAGCCACCGCTGTCACCGTGCTCAGCCAGGACCCCGCAGCTTGAGCCTCACAGTGGCTGCCGGAACGTGCCATCCGCGATGGAGCTGGGGATTCCTGCTCCCGGAGCGGCCTCGATCATCCAGAAGCGAGGCCAGCTCCGACTCCGGCACCTGCCAGCCAACCGCGAGTTAACCTGCGGACTGCCGGCCGGTCAGCGCGGACTGCCGGCCGGTCAGCGCGCGCTGCCGGCCGGTCAGCGCGGACTGCCGGCCGGTCAGCGCGGACTGCCGGCCGGTCAGCGCGCGCTGCCGGGATTTGTCGTCGACATCGGGATGTTTCGGATGGTCGGCATGCCCGAGTCTGGCAGGCGGTCAGGCGCCGGCCGTGACCCGGGCCAGGGCGGCGGTGAGTACGGCGCGGGTGTCAGCCGGGTCGATCACGTCATCGATCTCGAACGCCGCGGCGGTGCTCAGCGCCTTGCCGCGGGTGTACTGCTCGGCGACCAGTTCGTCGTAGCGGGCCCGGCGGGCATCGGGGTCCTCGATCGCGTCGAGTTCCTTGCGGTATCCCAGCCGCACCGCGCCCTCCAGGCCCATGCCGCCGAACTCTCCGGTCGGCCAGGCCACCGTGATGTCCGGGCGGTGCAGATCGCCCGCGGTCATCGCCATCGCGCCGAGGCCGTAGGCCTTGCGCAGCACGACCGCGCAGAACGGCACGGTGAGCTGGGCGCCGGCCACGAACATCGCGCCGAAGCGCCGCACGATAGCCGTCCGCTCTGCCGCAGGCCCCACCATGAAGCCGGGCGTGTCGACGAGCGAGACGACCGGCAGCCGGTGGGCCTCGCACAGCCCCAGGAACGCCGTGGCCTTGTCGGCGGCGTCCCCGTCGATGGCTCCGCCGAGCTGCTGCGGGTTGCTGGCCAGCAGTCCGGCCGCGCGGCCTTCGATGCGGGCCAGGGCGGTCAGCACCCCGGTGCCGAACCCGGCGCGCAGCTCCAGCACGCTGCCGGTGTCGCACAGGGTCTCGATGACCGGCCGCACGTCGTAGCTGCGCATCCGGTTCTCCGGGACGAGATGGCGCAGCACCCGCTGGTCGCGGTACTGGACGTCCCGCGCGTCACCGCGCGAACCGCCGAAATATGACAGGTAGCGCCGCGCCGTGGCCACCGCGGCGGCCTCGTCAGCGACGGGCAAGTCCACCACGCCGTTCGGCACCTGGACCGACATCGGCCCGACCTCGTCCGGCGCGACCACGCCGAGGCCGCCGCCTTCGATCATGGCCGGCCCGCCCATGCCCAGGCTTGCCTCCGGGGTCGCGATGATCACGTCGCAGGCGCCGGCCAGGGCCGCGTTGCCGGCGAAGCAGTAGCCCGAGATGATGGCCACGAGCGGCACCCGGCCCGAAAGCCCGGCGGCCAGGCGGAAGGTGGGCACGTCGAGCTGCGCGACGGCGGTGGTGTCGGTATCGCCGGGGCGTCCGCCGCCGCCCTCGGCGAACATGACGACCGGCAGCCGGTCGCGGCCGGCCAGCTCGAGCAGCCGGTCGGTCTTGCGGTGGTTCATGATGCCCTGGGTGCCGGCCAGGACGCTGTAGTCGTAGGACAGCACCGCGACCGGCCGGCCGTCGACGGTCGCCGTGCCCATGACCAGGCCATCGGCCGGGGTGCGCGCGATGAGGTCGTCGAACGACCGGCGGCGGCGCTGCGCAGCGATCGTCAGCGCGCCGTACTCCACGAAGCTGCCCGGGTCGACGAGGTCGGCGATGTTCTCCCGGGCCGTCCGCCGCCCCGCGGCGTGGCGCCGCCCGGTCACCTCGGGCCGGCCCTGGTCGAGCCCGATCCGGTGCCGCTCTCGCACCTCCGCGAGATCCGGCCGGACGTGGTCGAGGGAGACATCGGCGGCCTGCGCCGGCCCGGCGATGTCGTCCTCGGCCTCGGCGAGCACGACCAGCACGGCCCCGGCCGGCACCGTGGCGCCCGCCGCCACCGGTACCTCGTGCACTAGGCCGGCGGCCTGCGCCCGCACCTCGTGCTCCATCTTCATCGCCTCGATGACGAGCAGCTCGTCGCCGGGAGCGACCGGGTCGCCGGGCGCGACCGCGACCGAGACCACGGTGCCGGCCAGCTGCGCGCGGACCGCGGTGTGGCCGGGCGGCACCTCCACTGCGCCGGTGACCGGCGCGAGGGCCTGCAGGTCGGCGCCCGCGGGGACAGGCGAGACCGCGCTCGCGGCGGCGAGCTCGGCGGCGTGCGCGTCAACCCAGCCCACCTCGAACGCGCCCAGCCCCGGCGCCTGCAGCACTGCCGTCTTCAGCACGGCCTGCAGCAGCCCCACGTTGGTGGGCGCCCCGGCGATGGCGAACTCGGCCAGCGCCCGCACCCCCCGCCGCGCCGCCTCCGCCAGGGTGGCACCGTCCGTGATCACCTTGGCGAGCAGCGAGTCATAGCGCGGACTGACGGTGTAACCGGGGTAGGCGGCGGTGTCGACGCGCACGCCGCGGCCCGCCGGGGGCTGGAACCGGCTCAGCGTGCCGGTGCCGGGCAGGAACGTGCCGTCTGGCTGCAGGGCCTCGGCGTTGACCCGGACCTGGACCGCGACGCCGCGCGGCGTCCCGGTCAGGGCGAGCGCGGCTGGCGCCAGGGTACCGAGGGTCGCGCCGTCGGCGACGCGCAGCGCGAGCTCGACCAGGTCCAGGCCGGTGACCTGCTCGGTGACCGTGTGCTCGACCTGCAGGCGCGGGTTGACTTCCAGAAAGGCGATCGCGTCGTCGTGGACGAGGAATTCCACGGTGGCCAGGCCGGCGCAGCGGGCCGAGCGGATGACGGCCACCGCGGCCTCACACAGCCGCGCGCGGACCGTTTCGCCGATCGCGGCCGGGGCGATCTCGACCAGCTTCTGCCGACGCCGCTGCAGGCTGCAGTCACGGTCACCGAGCACGGCCACGGCGCCCGTGCCGTCGCCGATGACCTGGACCTCAACGTGCCGGGCCCGTGGCAGCAGCTGCTCCACGTACACCCTGCCGTCGCCGAAAGCCGCCCCCGCCTCCGAAGCGCACCGGCGCATCGCCCCGGCGAGTTCGGCTTCCCGCATCACCTGCCGCAGGCCGCGCCCCCCTCCGCCGGCGACCGCCTTGACCATGACCCCGCCGTACTCGCGCAGCAGGGCCCGCGCCTGCTCCAGCGCGGGGCTGGCCTCGGTGCCGGCCAGGACGGGCACGCCCAGCTCACGGGCCCGGGCCCGGGCCGCGGCCTTGTCGCCGAACAACGCGAGCACGCCGGGCCCGGGACCGACGAAGCGCACGCCGGCCTCGGCGCAGCGCGCCGCCAGCCGCGGATACTCGGACAAGAAGCCGTACCCAGGGTGCAGCGTGTCGCAGCCCGCGCCGGCCGCCGCGGCGATGATCGCATCGACGTCCAGGTAGGCCGCCGCGCCCGTCCCGGGCAGCCCGACCGCCGCATCGGCCCGGCTGACGTGGCCGCAGGCGGCATCGTCGGCGGGATAAACCGCCACCGTTTGGATGCCGAGTACGGACGCCGTCGCCATGATGCGCACCGCGATCTCGCCCCGGTTGGCGACCAGCAGCCGCTTGATCATCGGCTGTACCCGGGCACGCCGGCGGAATGAGGGATCCCGTACTGGTCAGGAAGAGCCGCCACGTCACGATGATCGCGGACCTGATCGCGCCGGACAACCAGTTAGCCCGTGAATCGCGCTAGACGCGGCCTCCGTGACCGGGACACCGGTTCCGGGTGGCTGTCGCCCAGGAACCTGCCGAGGGCGTCATTTTTCCTCGTGCCTTTGAAAGCTTGGATGATCACGTCCGGCGGCTGTTCATCCTCTTGCCGCTCGGGCGCTGGCTGCTGCCGGATCGGCTCATATGCTGCGAACGAATCATAATTTCGACTTCCATCATTTGGTATCATTTCCTTCTCCTTGGCTATGTAACGCTCTGCTTGTCTATGTGGCGATTACCTGAGCCACGCTGAGTATGCCGAGGCCATGCAGCGCGTTGGGCGATGGCCGAGTAGAGGCCGCGGAGCCGGAGTCCCTGCGGCCTGCCAGCGAACACCCGCGAGCGGTACCTCGCTTACCTACGACGCCTGGAGATCCAGCGCGACCCGCTCCTGTATCCACGTAGCGCATGACCAGCTTGGCGGGTGGCGTTTTGCAGGAATAAGGTGGGATGCAATGTATTTGCGATGCAATGTATCAGGCGTAGCGGGTGGCCTATCTGTTAGGATATGGAACGGGGCCAACGGCTATCAGAAAGGTCCAGTCCATGTCTTCGTGTTCGTTCAACGAGCCCATACTACAAAAAGGTGACCAGGGCAACGCCGTCCGTTTACTGCAGACGTGCCTGAAAGGTCACTCCCAGCTCTTCGGCTCAGCATTCGTCCACGATCCCGGTCCCATAGACGGCGACTTCGGGCCAAAGACCGAGGACTCGCTCAAATCCTTCCAGACCAACCTTGTCGCCGGGCCGGTGGACGGAATAGCTGGGCCCATCACGTGGAGCCAGCTCGACGACATCGACTACAGATTCCCGTCCGCGGATTTGCACAAGGGTGCTAGCGGCAACCCGGTCCGGCACCTGCAACGCCTGCTGTTCGCGGTCGCCTCGGACCCGGGTTCGGTCGACGGGATCTATGGCGACCTAACGGCCGCGGCGGTGCAGGACTTCCAGGCGAAGGAAGGCCTTCCGCAGACAGGTGACGCCGCCGGCCAGACGAGGATTCTTCTCAGCTTCGTCTTCTGACGACTCGTCGCGCGCTTGACAGGGGGCGGAGGGCCGTAGCCTTACCGGGCAGGGGACCCGGATCTGTGATCACCTGGCCCGCAGGGCCCGGTGATGGCCCTCCGCGAGGGCCCCCTGTCAAGCCGCCCGGCCCGGGGGCGTGGCAGCCGGTCGGCTCAGGCTGGTCGTCAGGTCCGTCGTTGTCGTGCGGCCGCCGGGGCGCGGCTCTGGGCGATCGCCCGCAGCTTTCCCCAGCGTTCACAGAAGATCCCGGCTGGCATCAGGGCCAGGTCTGCGGCGACGACCGGGGCGAAATCCATCTGGCCGAGCACGTCACGTTCCAGGTCGACGCCGGGGGCGATCTCGATCAGGGTCATGCTCCCGTCGCGGAGCTCGAATACGGCCCGCTCGGTGACATACAGCACGCGCTGCCCCGACCTGGCCGCGTACGGGCCGCTGAAGCTGATCTCCTCGACATGCTCGAGGAACTTCCTGGACTTGCCTTCCCGGACCACGTGCAGCTCCCCGTCACCGGTAGCTACCCTGAGGCCGCCGGCGGTGAACGACCCGCAGTAGATGACCGTCTTGGTGCCGTTGGAGACATTGACGAAACCGCCGATGCCGACCGCCCGGCCGCTGAACCGGCTCACGTTCACGTTGCCCTCCCGGTCGGCCTGGGCGAGGCCGAGAAAGGCGATGTCGATGCCGCGGCCGTCGTACCAGTCGAACATCGCCTGGTGATCGATGAACGCTTCGGCGTTGGAGGAGGTCCCGAAATTGAGGCCAGATCCCGGCTCGCCGCCGATCGCGCCGACCTCGGTGGTCAGCGTGAGCAAATCGGCCACGTCCTCCTGGGCAGCGACGCGACCGATCCCGTCAGGGAATCCGTACCCGAGGTTGACCACGGCACCCGGGATCAGTTCCATGGCCGCCCGCCTGCACACGATCAGGCGCTCGCCCATCGGGAGCGGCGGGATACCGGCCAGCGGGACCTTGATGTCACCGGACAGGGCCGGGCTGTACTGCTCCGCGGCGGTCTGCGGATGGTGCTCCGGCGCGGCGACCACCAGGTAGTCCACGAGGGGAGCCGGGACGCGGACGTGCCTGGGGTGCAAGGTGCCCGCCAGCGCGAGATACTTCACCTGGGCGATGACCACCCCGCCGCTGTTCGCGGCGGCCTGGGCGACCGGGAGCTGCTCGAGCAGCAGGGCCTCTTCGTCCATCGCGATGTTGCCCCGCTCGTCGGCGGTCGTGCCGCGGATCAGCGCGACGTCGATGGGGAACGACTTGTAGAGGAGGTATTCGCTGCCGCCGAGCTCGATCAGCTCGACGTAGTCAGCAGTGGTGGCCGTGTTCATCCTGGCTCCCCCCAGACGGGGGTCGAGGAAGGTCCCGAGGCCGACGCTGGTGATGATGCCGGGGCGGTGGGCCGCTATCTCGCGGAACAGCTGGACCACGACGCCCTGCGGGATGCAATAGGCCTGGCAGCGGTTCTGCTCGATCAGGTGCGCCATGTTCGGCGCCACGCCCGTGTGGGCGCCGATCCACTTCGCGACGAGCCCTTCATGGCCGAAGTGGTGCATCCCGGCGAAGTCTTCCGGTGCGACCGCCGGGACGCCATTGCCGATCGCGCTGCTGTGCACCAGCGTCAGGTCCCGGGGATGGCCCTTCTCGAGGAACGACTGCTCAACGGCGATCGCCACCTCCTCGGCGAAACCCGCCAGCCCTATCCCGCTCGCCGCCACCGTAGCCCCGTCTGGGATGAGCGCGGGGACCTGGTCTGCCCGGATGACCTCTGTCATAGCCATTGCGGCACCTCTCATTCGCGTGCGCTGTCACAAGCACGCCGCACATCCCGGGGGAGGAAACCCGCGCGCCCGGCCTCCCGGACGCCCGAGCGCAACGTCCGCCTCCCCGTCAACGCGGTCGACAAGCCGCCGGCTCATCGAGTCATCAAGTTCACCGAGCGCCCCGAGGAACCGGTGCGGGCTGCGACATTGACGCTGCGGTTGTCACCCAGTTTGTCACCCAGCCCCTGTTCCGCCAGCGCGCGGTTTAGCTGTGATTG
The DNA here is from genome assembly GCA_963774825.1 of uncultured Actinomycetes bacterium. GTDB lineage: Bacteria > Actinomycetota > Actinomycetes > Streptosporangiales > Streptosporangiaceae > DATBGO01. The sequence goes on from CAVZGW010000016.1 coordinate 311,381, forward strand.
AGGCGCGGCTTGTCCATCCGGGTTCGGCCCGTTCGTCGTTGCAACAGGGGACCAGAGTCTTCGGGGTATGGCATGGCATGATTTCACCCACCCGAGACCCGAACGAAGGAGCACTAGATGACGAGTGAGGCAGGTGCGGGCACGGGCATCCTGGGCAGCTTGCGATCAGCAGATGGCAGGGGCGTCGTGCGAATGGAGGACCGCTTTGACTGCGGTACCGATGACGCGTGGTCGGCATTCACCGAACCTTCGCGGCTCGCCCGCTGGTACGGCGAGGTAGAGGGCGACCTGCGCCTGGGCGGTGAGTATCGCGCCCGCGTTCTTTCCAGCGGATCGGAAGTCACCGGGCGCGTGGAGGCGTGCGAGGCCGCACGGCGGCTGCGGGTGACGGTCAGGGAGACGGACGAGTCCTGGCGGAAGGGTCGCGGCGCGCCGCCGTTCGACGAGACCATTGACGTAACGCTGACCGCTGACGGCGACCAGACCATCCTGGTCATCGAGGTACGGGGTATGCCTGTCGAGCTGCTCTTCGCCTACGGGACCGGGTGGCAGATCCACGTCGAAGATCTCGCCGCCCACCTTGCCGTGCGTGAGCGCGGCGACGAGGGTGCGCGGTGGCAAGAGCTGCAGCCTGCCTATGAGGATCTGGCCGCAAACGTTGGCTAGCACTAGTGTCGTGTAATTGAATCTGCTTTACTTTGGCCGATTAGCATGTAATAATAGAAGTATGGATATTACGCTGGAAGAGCGCGCGGAACTTGATTCTATCATTTCTGTTGGCTACGACGGATCTCTGTCGTCCCGCGCCCAGATGGTGCTGTGGCACGCTGACGGATGTACTTTCGCGGAGATTGCGCGCAGGGCAGGCACGACGAAGCCTACGGCTTCCCTCTGGATCGGCCGTTACGAGCAGGGCGGGATCGGCGCGCTGGAAGACCGGAGGCCGACGGGAAGGCCACCATCTGTATCCGGGCGGGTGAGATCGAGAATTATCGCTCTTACAAGGTCGAGCCCTCCGGAGGAGACTGGTCTCACGCACTGGTCCAGTCGTGAGATGGCAAGGTACCTGAAGCGGCATGAGGGCATCAGCGTGTCCCACAACTTCATCTCCGAGTTGTGGCTGGAGAATGATCTCAGGCCGCACCGGCAAGGCACCTTCAAGATTTCCACGGATCCGGACTTCGCTGCGAAGGTTGTCGACGTTGTCGGGTTGTATCTCGACCCGCCGGCCGGTGCGGTGGTGCTCAGCGTGGACGAGAAGACGCAGGTCCAGGCGCTCTCCAGGACCCAGCCGATGCTCCCGCTCGACTTCGGGAAGGCAGAGAAGAGAACGCACGACTATAAGCGCCATGGTACGACGAACCTGTTCGCCGCGTTGAATGTCCTTACCGGCGTGGTAAAAGGCAGGTGCTTCGATCGGCGGCGTACCGGGGAGTTCTTGAGCTTCATGAACGCCGCGATCAGGGGGTATCCGAAGTCCCGGGAGATCCATGTCATTCTCGATAACCTGTCGACTCACAGCAATCCCGCGGTGGACGAATGGCTGGCGAAGCACCCGAACGTGAAGTTCCACTTTACCCCGAAGGGCGGCTCGTGGATCAACCAGATCGAGACGTTCTTCGGAATTATCACGCGTCAGGCGATCAGGCGCGGCGACTTCAAGTCAGTCGCTCATCTGATCAAGAAGATCAATGACTACATCGAGCACTGGAATGAGGATTCTAGGCCATTTGAGTGGACGGCAACCGCGAGTGAGATCTTGGCGAAGATCGCCCTGCTTGATCGCGATTACAGGAAGCTTGTCGCCAACAACATCAAATAAAGCACCTTCTATTACGAGACACTAGCCGCTACGTGCTTCAGGCGCGCGAATGTCCGTCACGTATGCGGCTATATGCGCCAGAGTGGCCTCGATGAGGGTCATCGGTGCGAGCGTGCGTCCCGGCTTTAGGATGGTGCGCAGGCCGGTGGGCACCAGGCGGATAAGCGCGCCTGCGGCGTCGACGCCCGATCGGCACCGTGAGCCGCTTCTGGGGCGGGTGAGCGGCGCGAATAACTGGAGACCACGATGGCCGACACCTCGGACCCCGGGGGCGTTGCCGACCGGTTCCTGCTTCCGGACGGCACCCCAGCCCGGTTGCGGGCATTGGTGACCGGGGACCGGCAACTGTTGCGGGACATGTACGCGACGTTGTCCCAGACCTCGCGTTATCGCAGGTTCCTGGCAACCCTGCCCTGGTTGCCGGAGCCGACCCTCGACTACCTGCTCGGCACCGTCGACCAGATCAATCACGTTGCGGTCGTGCTGCTCGTTCACGCGGGCCAGCCCGGCGAACGCGCGGTAGGGATTGGGCGCATCGCCCGTAACACGGACGACCCGACCACCGCGGACGTCGGCATAGCGGTCGCGGACGACTGGCAGGGCCGAGGTGTCGGCTCGGCCCTCGCGCGGGCGCTGGTGGCCCACCGGCCGGTCGGCGTCACCCGGCTGGTCTCGCTCGTCGCTGAGGAGAATACCGCCTCGCTCGCCATCCAGGCACGGCTAGGTACCCTCACCCGGACCCCGGCCGACCCCGGCGTCTACGAGGTCACCATCGCCCTGGGCGACGATCGGCCACCGTCCCCTTCTGCGGACTGTTAACTCCCCAGGGCCTAGCGCGACTGCCAGAACCGATATCGCGGTCTGTACCACCTGACGAGCACGGTGACTCAGACCACCCGCGAACGCCACGAGAATCACCGACAGGACTGGCAGCGTGAAGATGCCACCGGCGACAAATTGCGGCGCCAAAGCCGCTGGCACCATGTTGCTCTTGTCCGCCCTACTAAGCTTCGCAGCTGGGCCAACATGACGCCACAGTGGATCGCTATCGTCATCGAAGTTCTCGGACTTGCCAGGCTGGCGATCGGCGCTGTTGCCACGTATCGAATCAAGATCACTCAGACATTCATCCGACGGGTAACACTTCTGTGACTGCTAACCGTGACTCTGACAGTGAGCGACCTCGACCGCAGTGTCCCCTGGTACGAGCGAGTCTTCGACACCAAGATGGTCCTGGACGAAGAGCCCGGTCCATTTCGACGCGCTGTCTGGCTTGTCGGAGGGCAAACACTCGTCGGATTTCACCAGTTTCCAGACCCAGCTGACACTTTCCCCTTCAATGAACGCCGAGTTGGCCTGGACCACCTGGCCTTTTCCTGTGGTAGCCGAAGTGAACTTGAAGCATGGGAGGTCCGGCTAAACGAACTCGGTATCGTCAACGGCGGTGTCGTCGATGCTGATTATGGTTCTGGGTTGTCCTTCCGTGATCCAGACAACATCGCGTTGGAATTCTTCGCGCCACCCTCGTAGGACGTCGTTACCTCGCAGCGCACGGTAGGACGCTTCTGGGAGCCACCCAGCCGGACAACTCTGCCGGGCCCTCGCGAGCGATCTTGTTCATAACGCTGAACCGTGAGTCCATTCGCGTCGCTCGCCGACTGGATTCGCCCACACCTGTCGCCTATGGCCTTACCTCGCCGTCCGGGCGGCTGCGCTTTAGGTCTGGTTGCGCTTGATATAGAAGCCCTTGCCGCGCACGGCCACAATCAGTCCCTCGTCGGCGAGCGTGGTCAGGGCCCGCTGGGCCCGGTCAGTAAGCGCTGGGAGGAGGCCGCCGGCTTCGTCGTCGTCCATCGGCGCGGCATAGGCGGGCAGCAGCTCGCCGAGCGCCCGGTGCAGGGCACTGCGCGTCCACGTCGGCTGAGCCGACTGGACAAGCTCAAGGGCGGCCGTCATGAGCCGGTGCTCCTGCCCGGGCGTGAGCACCGGGCGGCGGGGGACCGCCTCAGGCTAGGGCACAGCCGCATCTGAGCGCGGCCCCTTGCGGTTGCTTACCACCGGGCCGAGCGGCTGACCGGCGGGGCCTCGGCCGGCGGCCCAGCGCCCGGCGGTTGTTGCTTGGCCGCCGGGGGGGTCAGGTGCCAGCCCTGCCCGACTGGCGCAGCGGTAGGCCCCGTAGCCGCCGGGCCACCTCGGTCTCGATCTTTCTGCTGACCGCCTTGCGCCTGTAGAGAATCAAGACGACCAGGGCGCCCGCCAACGCTACGGCGGCGAGGGCCTGCCACAGCGGGAATATCCACACGGTGGCCGAGGTGCCATCGGGACCGCGCAGGATGCAGTCGAGGCAGAACAGGGGCGGGTCGGTCCACTGCTTCGTGACCGAGATACGCGCGCCAGGAGGACCAGCTGGCCATTGAACGCGACAATCGGGGCAGGACCGTCCGTGACCCGCAGGCCGTTCTCAAGCGCGTAGAAATTACCCTTGTTGGCAATGTTGAGGGTGACGGGGACTGCACCGCCCGTGGAAAAGCCAGGGGCGCTGAGGGTGAGCTGCCTGTCGTGCCGCACCTTCCGGGGTACATCGATGATCAAGGTAGAGGCGACACCGGCGCGGATGATCGCGCCAGGTCCCTTGTGCGCGGAAGCGCTGCCTGCGACGGCCGTAAACAGGATAGCCAGGTAGCGCTGGCCGGCCTGGTGCGCGGGGACGGCGATCGACACGTGTACGTGTCGCGCCTGGTTCGTGCTCAGCGTGAACGTGTCGGGGGTTAGCGTCAGCCACGCTGCACCGTACTGTGGCGGCGCCGAGACCGGCACGTAGCCGCCCTGCGAGGTCTGGGTGAGCGCTTCTACGACCGGGGTTATCCGCACGGTACCGGCGCCGCCCGAGTAAACCGTGATCGTGATCCTGTGCCGGGTGACGGGTAACTCCGTCCGCGCCGGGCTGACCGCGAGCTTGATCGCCGGTGGCGGGCTGGCGGCGGCCTGCGCGTTCCCTGCTCTTACCATAGGGATCGCGACTGCGGCAGCGGCCAGTCCAAGGAATAGCTGCCGCGGTCGCATGCGAATCTCTCCGTCCTGTGCTGGTTTAATTGCCGACGACGAAATAGTCGATGTTCATGGGGTAGGTACCAGCCGGCACGTTAGGCACAAACATGTGCCACGAATCCGAAATCGGCGTCGTACCGGGACCACCCGCATCGATCGTCTGGGCGGTCGTCGTCAGAAGGCCACCCCCTCCTGAGCCGACGAAATCTAGCTCAGTCGAGGGGAAGGCAGACACCTGGGTACCCTCACTGTCGGCGAAATCGGCTGTATCCGCCGCCACCGATACCGTGAACCCGTTGCTGTCGTTAGTCGCGACCATCCCGTTGACGTCCTGGGGATTATTCGTCGCATTACCGGGCAAACTGGTCGGCGGCTCAAATCCTATGCTGGTGGTGGTGAGCGTCAGCGTCGTGCTGGCCTGCGCGACCGTTACCGACGCCGCTACCTGATTGCCGTCAGGTCCCCCGCCGCCCGTCACTGACCCCGGCGTTTGCGCGCTGGCCGCGGGCGAGTGCAATGGACTGGAGCGCGCGCATACTGCTGCCATTCGGGCGTCAGCCGCTGAGCCACGTAGTGCCCGGAGCCTGACGGCGGTTGGCCTATCGCTTTGCAGGATTACGGATGGCTGTCCAGGGCTGGCTAGGTTGGTGCGCCGACCTCGTCGTCACCGCCAGACGCATCTGCTTGGGCAAGATCTTCAGGGCGGATACTCGGACGTTGCCCAGGGAGCCGGGATGACGACCGTCTTGATCACTGAGGGTTGCGTGGTTGGCTGCTATTGCTGGGTCTGGCGCAGCTTGGGTGATCCGTGTTTAATCAAGTGGAGCGTGTACGTTCGGGGAGCCTGGCGGGCGCCTGCGGCCCGGCCAGCACCGGCACGTCGCTGGGGAGGGACGCCAATGACCGCCAGTGCTGTGAACCCGCAAAACTGGGACGAAGAGCAGAAGGAACTTCGCCGGACCGAGGTTCATACGGGCCAAGATGCCCTCCGTACTCAAATTCGTATCGGTCAAGATGCTCTCCGTATTCAAAAGAGTACGGTGCGAGTGCAAGCAGCAGCTTTAGCCCTGGCCCTCGTTGCTTCCCTAGCGGCAGCCTATGCTGCATACCAGGCGGGCCAGGCTGTGAAAGCCTCTGAACAGAACGGCGCACAGCAAGCGGTAGAGAGCCAGTTAACGACCGCTGTTAGTGCAATCGGAGGAACAACTCCAGCCGAGCGAGTAGCAGGCCTGACTCTCCTGCGCATAAACGTTGCAACGCAGGTAAATGCTGCTGTGGACACTTCAGACACGCTGACTCGACAGGATGCGTACGATGCGTACGGGACCTCTCTTGACGTGCTTGCTGACTATATACGCACTGGCACTATTTCCGCTGGCGGGTCCGCTGCTACGGCGAGTTCGGGTTCTTTTGGTTTGGGCTATGGCATTCCCAAGGCACAGGAGCCTCTTGATGCCGTATATGCTGCCGATGAACTCAGGCTGCTGCTAGGAATGACTGCTGAGGTTAGGACCATAGATGACGGCGAGTCACCGGAGATTGATCTTTCACGCGATGAGCTATACGGTCTGTCCTGGTCACGCCTCAGCGTCGGCTGGCTGTCATCGGCGTATATGTTGGGGACCGACCTGAGGAATAGCAACTTGACTGATTCTCGTTGGAGCTCTAGCTCATACCTGGTGCACGCTTATTTTCAATGCGCCGACCTTAGGGACGCTGACTTCAGCGGCGCAAACCTGACAGGTGCTGATTTGCGCGGCGCTAATCTGGATGGTGCGAATTTTGAAGGTGCCGTCCTGAATGGTGTCAAGACAGATGGTGCATTCGGGAATCCAACGGGGCTGGCGGTCGTGCATCCAACCGCTTCATGGAATCAAGCTAGTTGCGCCAGCAATAGAAGCTATTGGGATCTGCCACATGCATAAGAGTCTTATTCAAAAGTCCCTGGATGATCTTGTCGGACGACCGTCTGGAATTGTCATTAGATAATGCTATGTGCACACGGCGCGCCTAACAGGCAACGACTTCTCCGATCGATAAAAAGGAGGTGACTAGCCAAACCTCTCAACGACGGAGAAGCCGTTGCGATTCGATCGTATGTCAGGACTCAACTCTGAGCAACTCGACGAACTTCAGCTGCGTGTCGTGGAGTTACTCGAAAGACCCTGGGAAAGCACAACCGGCCGGCCAAGGGAACTCACGCTCCGGGAAGCGATAATCGTGGCGAGCGGGTACGCACGACAAAACACAATCGAGGATGTCTGGGCAGAGATCTTCGACATCTCACAGCCGAGCGTTTCCCGGATCATCACCGAGATCACTCCCCTTATCGAAAAGGCAACCGCGGAGTTCCGCCCGGACGCCGAGGAGGCCAAGGCCGCTGCCAGCGGCCAGACAGTCCTGGTAGACGGCTTCCTGGCGCCGTGCTGGTATTGGCGCGGAATACCGGGCCTGTGGTCTGGAAAGCATAAGACGACTGGCTTTGAATAAGCTTCATAGAGTCTTATTCAAAAGTCCCTGGATGATCTTGTCGGATGACCGTCTGGAATTGTCATTAGATAATGCTATGTGCACACGGCGCGCCTAACAGGCCCTAACAGGCAACGACTTCCCCGATCGATAAAAAGGAGGTGACTAAGCCAAACCTCTCAACGACGGAGAAGCCGTTGCGATTCGATCGTATGTCAGGACTCAACTCTGAGCAACTCGACGAACTTCAGCTGCGTGTCGTGGAGCTCCTCGAAAGACCCTGGGAAAGCACAACCGGCCGGCCAAGGGAACTCACGCTCCGGGAAGCGATAATCGTGGCGAGCGGGTACGCACGACAAAACATAATCGAGGATGTCTGGGCAGAGATCTTCGACATCTCACAGCCGAGCGTTTCCCGGATCATCACCGAGATCACTCCCCTTATCGAAAAGGCAACCGCGGAGTTCCGCCCGGACGCCGAGGAGGCCAATGCCGCTGCCAGCGGCCAGACAGTCCTGGTAGACGGCTTCCTGGCGCCGTGCTGGTCTTGGCGCGGAATACCGGGCCTGTGGTCTGGAAAGCATAAGACGACTGGCTTCTGCAGCCAGGTCATATCTGATATGGCAGGCGATGTGATCTTCATTTCCGAACCGCTCACCGGACACAACCACGACATGACCGTCCTCAGCGAAACTGAGACCGCCGAGATCATCGCGGCAGCCTTCAGCGGCATCGCGGACAAAGGATATCAAGGATCCGGTTACATCACGCCGATCAAGAAACCGCAATACAGAGACCTGCTTGAATGGGAGAAGGAGTTCAATGCGGACGTGAGCCGCATGCGCGCCCCAGTCGAGCGCGCAATCGCCCACATCAAGTCCTGGCGTATCCTCCACACCGACTACCGCAGGCCACTCGACACGTACCTCACATCGTTCAGGGCGGCCATTGGTCTGTATTTCTTTAAGCTCTCTTTTGAATAAGCTTCATAGTCCGGGTTGACTGCTCCGCGTGTGACTTGCGGCGCCTCTCGATGCGAACTATTGGCAGGGAGGTCAACGGCGGTCGCTGGCGCAGGTACGTGGTCGGCACAGGTCAGCGCCGATCGCCCGATGTCGGCCCGGTTGCTGCACGGTTGTGCTGCACCCCTGCGATCTTGACACTGACACGAAACTGGGCCCTAACCGGCGCGCGGCAGCGAACCCTGGCCCGTGATGTCGGCGAGGGATCGGGCGATGTGTTATGTGTGCAGTGCGAGAACGCGCGCGCGCGCAGCAGGCCGACCAGTTCGGGCGGCAGCGCCACCGTCTTGCGGCGCCGTTCCTTGATCTCGCGGAACACCAGGCCGCCGCCGAGGCGCTGCGGGCACTGCGCCGCGTGCCCGGTGCATCCCGGCTCACGCAGCAGCGGAGCATCGGCCGGGATGCAAACGTGACGCCGCCCCGGGTCAGCGCGCATCTTCGCGCCGGAGGACAGGGGCACGCGGAAGGAACAGGGCACCCCGGGCACGTAGCCCACGCCGCGTTCCTCGCACAGGTCCCGCAGCCCGGGGTCCTGGCCGTAGACCTCGTCGGCGGCCGTCCAGGGCACCTCGATCCCGGCGTCCAGTGTCTCTGCCAGCATCTGCGCGCCGACGGCGTCGCCTGCGTGCTGGGCCAGTGACCAGCAGTTCTTGTCCGGCAGATCGCTCATCAGCCCGTCGATGTACTTGCCGGCCTGCTGAACTGGCTCCCGCCGGGTGAAATGGGGCGCGAGCAGGCCCGTCATCTCGTTTCGTTTCTCGCGGGCCAGCTGGACGCCTACCATGGCGGCAGCGGCCGTCCCAAGATCGGAATCTGTCACAAGGCGATGATCACGGGGCGGCCGCCCTCATCCGATGATCAACACGCCGTAATCTGCCCGATCCGGGCACGTCGGATCATCAGAGCTCACCCGCTGCAGCGACAGGTCAAGAAGTAGGAGCACGGGTGCCGCGTCAGGCGTGAGCCGTGTTGATCTGCGTGCCCGCGCGGGTGCGGCCCGGCGTGCGCCTGGCGGGCCTCGCCAAGGCTGAGCCCGGCGCTGACGCCGGGCGAGCGCCTACTTAGCCGCGCAGGGCACCTGAGCGAACGCTTGGCAGTGGCCCTTCACCGGAGATCGAACGAGGTGCTGACGATGGGACTGACCTGGCGGGACGCGGTCTCGTCCTGCGCCATCGTAGTGATCGTCATCACGTACGCCGTGTATCTGGGAGGAACGAGCCTGCTGCTGATCTCCAGCGCGTGGGCCACATCCGCCGTGGTACTGGTCCTCGGCATCGGCTGCGCTGTCGTCGCGTCCGGCGACCTGTATACGAGACCTCAACCACGTATGGGCCAGGTCTTCAGGTGGATCGCCACCGGGTTCGGCACGATCGCGGTCATCGCTGGTCTGATCGGGCTGATCACCGGCAGCGCCTACGCGCTGGAGATCCTCGTCGTAGTCACGATCCGGACTATCCGTTCCGTCGGGCTGGGCTGTGTCGCTCGGGCTCGGTGCCGGTAGCCCGGCTGAACGTACTTGACCTTGTGCTTCCTAGCCCTGCCCATGTATCTCAGGATGCGGCCTCAGTCTGACAATCCGCGTTGCACGAGGTGCTCTCGCGCCTGACAAGGGATATCATCGCTGGTATGGCCTGGGGCGAGGTGGAACTCGAACCCGAGGTCCGGGACTGGCTGGAAGGGCTGGATGACCAGCGGTGGGCGCAGGCGATGTTCCACCTGGATTTGTTGGAAGAGCGCGGCGTGCTGCTGGGCGAGCCATACACCAGGCAGTTGTCGGGGAAGCTGCGGGAGCTTCCCCGACAACGGCGGCGAGCGCATCCGGATCAGCTACTGGATCGCGTCAGGACGGCGAATCATCGCATTGACCGTGTTCGCCAAGACCAAGATGCGCGAGACCGCGGAGATCGCCCGGGCAGCTGCGGCGATGGCCCGCTGCCAGCAAGAGAGCCATAGCGCCGATGAGGAGGAGGGATGACGATGAGCCAGGACACACCGCGGCGTACCCGCCTCGCTGAAGCACGCCAGGCCCGGATGGACCGCCCGGACATCGCAGCCGAATATGAGCAGACCCGGCTGCGCTACGAACTTGCCGAGGCTGTCCGGCTGCGGCGCGAGGAACTGGGCTGGTCCCAGCGCCAGCTGGCCGAGCGGGCCGGGATGAGCCAGCCCGGCGTTGCCCGCTTCGAGGCCGGCGGTACTACCCCTACCTTGCCGCTGCTGGAACGGCTGGCCCAGGCGCTCGGCCTGACCCTCAACGTCAGCCTCGGCCCGCAACAACGCCGCTCGGCGTGACCGCGAATACGGCGTTGTGATGTAGGTCACAGTCTTTCGGGGCTGGTGGACTACAACGGACAACAACGGCCTCCAGCCGCCTTCTGCGGACGGTACCCGGCAGCTGTCGACGGTCGGGTGGCGTTTGCGCCCGGCCGATATTGGCCGCACAGTGGAGACAGGCGCCACGCATCCGCTGCCAAGAGTGCGGGCAAGCGCCCAGGGCACGGGCAGCACAACTGACATTGTTCCGGCGCGGAATCACTAACAGGGCGTCCATTTCGGGCTCAGCCCCGCCAGCAAACACGCCAGCCCGGTCTCTGGCTGGCCTTGGCGCATTCGCATAGTCGCCCCTCACAGTCGCAGAGTCGGCTGCGTTGAAACCGCTGCCAGCACTGGCACATCAGGCACGAGGAAACCCGGAAGGAGGTGAGTCCATGAACAAACTGCTGTACCGGCCCAAGGAGGCAGCCCAGCTGCTCGGCATCGGCCGGGACAAGCTCTACGACCTGATGCGCTCGGGACGGCTGCACTCGGTCAAAGACGGCCGGGCCCGGTTCATCACGGCCAGCGCGCTGACCGAGTACGTCGCGATGCCGGAAGCCGAGGCGCACAAGGCGGCATGAGGCAGCAGGCGGGTAAGCCAGAGCAGGGCTATCTGAACATCTTGTCCATCACGTCGGCGCCGGTGGTGATCACGGGGCGCAGTTCGTGCCGGTAGACGACCTCGGTTGTGCGGGAACTGGAGTGCCCGGCCAGGCGGGCAATCTCTTCCACCGCGATCCCGGACTCCGACATCAGGCTGACGAATGTGTGCCGCAACTCCCTGGGCGACCACGAGCCGCCAATACCCGCCTTATCGCACAGTGCCCGGAAGCCACGCCGGACATTCGCGTCGTCCAGCGACTTACCCGTACTGCTGGTGAAGACCAGGCCGTGATCTTGCCACAACTCGCCCGCCGCCAGCCGGGCCGCTGCCTGCCGCTTCCGCTGCTCCCGCAGCGCCGACGCCGCACTCTGCGGCAGTCCCAGGGTGCGCCGGGACCGCTCGGTCTTCGTGTCGCTCCCGGCCCGCACCGACCGCCACACCGCCATATGCGGCGGCACCCCGGCCCCAGGCTCACCGTCCAGCGAGACATGATCCCAGCGCAGCGCCCGCGCTTCTTCCGTCCGGATACCGGTGGTGAGCGACAAGATCACGTAGGCACCGAGGTACTCGTCGTCCTGAGCCAGGCGCAGCAACGCCACCGCCTGGTCCGCGGTCATGGCCCTGGACGGGCGCCCGGCCTGGAGCCCGTCTTCCTCGCCGTTCATTGTCCAGCTCGCGTCCGCCGCCTCGAGCCCGCCCTACGGGCGCCGCCGCGCGATGGCTGCGCCAGCCTTGACCGGCGGCCACTCGCAAGGATCTTGGCGCTTGCGAGGAAAACGGGAGTGTAGGCCGCGTCTAGCAAAGCCAGACGAGGCACAGCAGGGCGATATAGGTAAAGGATGCGACCTGAACGACACGGAGAGATTGCCAACGCCACGGCGCTTCATGCGCAGCTCAGGCATGTCTGCTGGATCGGCGGCGCGAGCGGCGCGGGCAATCGACCATCGCCAGCCAGTGGCAAATCCGTCGCTCACTGAGGGCCTGGATAGAAATCGCTGAGTTCGTAGTGCAGGGTTGAGGTCCGCATGAGCCGGTGAGCCAGCGGAACGATGAAACCGTGCAATACCCGGTATTTACGGGCGAGCAGCTGCGCCGCCGTGCGGGCTTCGTCGCCGGTGAGTAGCCGGGCGCGGGCGTGCGTCGTCGGCCCGGTGGGCTTGCCGCGGAACGTGGACGGGCTGAACCGGACCTCGGGGTAGTTCCGCAGCCGTTTGCTCTTGCCGGCCTTGGCATAGGTGCGGATGTAGGCGTGGTCGGCGCGCACGGCGATGCTGACCGGTGTGGGAACCCAGCTGCCGTCACGTTTGCGGGTATGCAGCAAGATCGTGCGCTGCCGGACGAACGGCTGCAGCTGAGCGGGTACCGGGTCTGGCTGGTTGATGGTTCTCACCTGCTTTCTCAGGCCCTCGCGGATGCTTCCTCGCTTCCTTCGACGAGGGACCGGTCTCGGCTGTGACAGCCGTGCGTGATTGCATCACCCCATGACTGGTTCCGGGGCAGCAGCATCCGGCGAGCTGCGGCCGCTGATGTTCTCGATCGCCTACCGGATGCTTGGCAGCGTCACCGAGGCCGAGGATGTGGTCCAGGAGGCTTTCCTGCGCTTGCATGCCAGCGCACCGGACGGCATGCGGTCGCCGGAGGCCTACGCAGTTACCGTCACAACCCGGCTGGCGATCGATGCGCTGCGCTCGGCTCGCTACCGCCGCGAGCAGTACATCGGCCCGTGGCTGCCCGAACCTCTGGTCGCATCCGAGGAAGCCAACCCGGCGTGGCAGATCGAGATGGACGAAACGGTCTCCGTGGCGTTCCTAGTGCTGCTAGAGAGATTGTCGCCGGTAGAACGGGCGGTGCTCTTGCTGCGCGAGGTGTTCGGCTATCGATACCCCGAGATCGCCGCCGTAACCGGCAGGAGTGAAACCACCTGCCGCCAGGTCTTCCGCCGGGCCCGCCAGCACATCCAGCACGGCCGAATCCGCTTTCAGGCGTCCGCCGCCGCCCGCGACCGGCTGGCCGGACGGTTTCTCGCCGCCGCCCGCGACGGCGACCTGGCTGGTCTTGAAGCCGTGCTCGCCGAGGATGTGGTCTTCTACGGCGACGGAGGCGGCCGGGCGCCCGCGGTGCGCAAACCGGTGCGCGGGCCTGTGCAAGTCGCCAGGTTCATCCTGGGACTGGCCGGGCAGGCCAGTCGCCTCGGGTTCCGCCTGGACTCAGTGGGCGTCAACGGGCAACCTGGCGCCGTGGTCTTCTCACCCGACCGCAGCATCCTGGCCGTGCTCTCGCCAGAAATCCGCCATGACCGTATCGCCGCCATCTACAACCAGATCAACCCCGGCAAACTCGGCCACCTCGGCGCGGTCGGCGACCTTACCGAACTGCTGGCCGGGGAGCACTGACACCCGCGCGAGAAGGTGCAATACAGCCGACAGGCGAACCGCGCTGAGGGGGATCGCGCTGAGGAGGATATTGGCGGTAAACCGCTCCCTCCCTCGCGCAGCCAATAGTGCAGCCAAGGCGCCGGACGGCGGTGGACCTCTGCGCACGGGGACGTACCGCCCGAGCGGTACGAACAGCTCCAACGTGGAGCCTTCCGCAAACTTGTAAACGACGGGTCCAGCCAGACGACAGTCGGCATGATCCGGAACATATACGGAACGATCCTGGCCGCGGCGATGGGTGAACGTCGGATGTGGGCAGGTCGGAGGCAAGGATTCGCCAGACCATGACAGCGGCCTCCGGACTCGGCCTCTGCCTTGGGAGGCCCGGCCGAGCGCGCGCCGACCCCGTGCCGCAGCTCACTGCTTCACTAATAGCGCTCATTCGGCACGGACGTGAGTGCTGCTCCCGGCCGTCGTCCGCAGGTCCTGGCGCGCGGGGGAGGCTACCCCAGTGGCGGAATCGTCGGCAGGGCCGCGCTGGCCGTATCCAGCCCACTACCGTCGCTGCGGCCGGACAGCCAGGCCAGCATGGCGGCAGGCGGCCCGGTGACGTCGACGGGCGGGCTGGTGCCGATGTGCAGCATGCCATGACCGGCGAGAGTCATGGGCGGCGCATCGGCGCGGCGGTCCATCCGGGCGGTCACCTGAGACAGCTCGGTGGCGACGAAGTCGGCGGGCCAGTCGGCAGGCTGGTAGCCAGCGGCGAGGTCCACGTGATGATATTCCAGTTCCCGGCGCATGCTGGGGAGGACATCGCGGACTGGTCGGCGGCCTGCTCCGAGCGAGATCCCAGGAGCGTCCCACAGCTGGCTTGGGTGCTCCCGGATCGCGGTCAGGCATTCCTGGATGGCACGATCCAGGTCGGCGCGGATAATCCCCGCCTGTCGGCGCGCACCAGTGTCGATGGCGTCGGCGCGGGCTTGTTCGGAAGGGTATTGCTGGCCGATGCGGCCAGCCTGGGCAGCCCGCAGCAGCCCGGTGCGGGAGTCGGCGGACTGCGCGATATGGGTGAGGACGTGCGCCCGCGTCCAGCCCGGCAGCGCCGATGGCTCGTGCAGGTCGTCGTCGGTCAGCGCCTGTGCGGTGGCCACCAGGCGGGCCCCGCTGTCGGCTATCGCAGCCCACTCGGGCGTATCTGCTGCTGTCACGTCTGGAAGGATATTCGCCCGGGCACGGCTGGGATGGCGTAAGAGACCCTGGCTGGGCTCAGGTCCGGGGATGGCCCGCTGAGTGTACGTGTCCGCCCCTCCAGCCTCAAGCGTGACTGTGACCGCAGGACCTGTGGCACAGCCTGGCCGAAGCCGTACTGAAGGAAGTCGCCGCGCACAGCTCCTGCTGGGCAGCGGCCGGGCCGCCGCTGAAACAGGGCGAGCAGGCCGCGACAACGGCGGGACCGTGGCGGCAGGTCCACGACCTCACCGACCGGGGCACCGGGCTGCTGGAATGCTCACGCCGCCTCGGCCTGTCCTTGAACACGGTCAAGCGCTACGCCCGCGCCGCCGAACCAGAGCGGATGATCCGCGCGCCCCGGTACCGGGCCACCATGGTGGACCCCTACCGTGATCACCTGCGCGCCCGCCGGGCCGCCGACCCGCCGTGCCCGTCTGGCGGCGCTGACCAGCGGAAATGCTTGCTATCGACTGCTGCGGCCCGTGGCTGTAAGTGACCGGCAGTGTCCGTTTCTGACCGCAGGCAGCCGCGCGTTATCGCACGCGGATCGCACGCCTAGATCATCAGCTTGGAAGGCTGCGGAGGCGTGCCATCTGACCAGTTGATCCGCAGCTCAGGAGCAGCACAGGCTGACCATGAGCTACCGTCCTTGACCCTAGAGCACTGCCCGATCGGACAGGCAGCGGGCACGATCTTGGCGCTGCCCACTCACGGGCTCACCTGTCGTTTACAACTTCGCGGGATGCCCTGGTGACCCTGGCTCCCGCCTGCCCGCTCGGTCTGTGACAGTGTTCCGTCGTCCGGCCCTGTCTGATCCCTTGGCTGCACTTTATGGCTGCACGCACGTGGCCGGGCTTCGAGACGGTGAGCTGGGTGGGCCTGAGAGGACTTGAATCTCTGGCCTCTTCCTTATCAGGTTTCCTTAATGATCGCCGTGACGTGCTGGAGCCTAGGTCAGGCCGGATGACAGCTTATCCGTGAGTGACTGGGAGTTGCCCTGGCGGACTATCCGGTCGGGCACGCTATGGGCACGTCGCCTGCGGTCGCGCCCGGCATTTTTGACCCTCGTGACCGCCCGCACTGTCTTCTGGTGGCTGGCCGGGGCCTATGCCACGGAGATCGCCTTCGTGAAGTCCCGGCACAGCAGCCGTGCCAGCGTGGATGTCTGGGCTGATCTCGCCGTGCACTGCGTCGTCACCTGGTTAGTCACTATAAATCGAACAGAGGCCCGGGATCAGTCGGAGCAATGAAGGGATTCGAAACGGCAGTCAAAACTGCCGGTCGATGCCTCATTGCCGGTCAGATTGCCGGTCAGACTTTCTTTCATCGAGGGGAACCCCGTGATAGGACAAAGGTGCATGCGTGTCTCACCCCTGCTATATGGAGGTCCGCAGGGACGGCCAGCCGCGCCCAGCTGCGGCAGGCCACCGGTATCGGCTCGGTTCGTGCTGCGTTTCGGCGCTGACGTAAGGAGGCGTAAAGATGAGGCGAAACTACAGGGTGACGGTCCGCCGTATTTGTGCCGTGGTCGCGCTGGTCATGGTCACCGCCTGGGGAATCCCGGCACTGGCAGCGGCACCGGCTGCGCTCGCCAGCCCGGCCGTGGCGTCCGCCGCCACGCACAGTACACCGCCGCACGCCCACCCACCCGACGCCGCCCGCCCACTTGCCGCCGGGGATTGCACAACGAAGGTCGAGAAAGCCGGATATACAGTCGGCGCTCTAGTAACTGCCGGCTGCCAGGCGGGGGCAACAAGTATTCCAGGTGCCGCCCCCCACGTCTCAATAAGCATTCAACTGGCCGTCTGCGGCGGTTTCCTCACGGCGGCCAAAATAGATCCCATTACTATGACATTCGCCTGTCTTCTTGCTGTGGGTCCCTCTCTACTCAGCATACAATTCTGCGGTCCCAATTTCGGCAGCGACTGCCTGAATGCATGGGGCGGCGGCCCGTGGGTGGATGTTTATACGGGCGGCGATGAGACTGGTGATACTAATCAGCACTTTATGGTAATCGACGAAAATGGCGACCAGAACGGTACCGCCGAAATCATGTTCACCGGCAGCGGCTCATGGAACGGAGAGTGTATCGGAGACGCGTATAACAACTCAGGTTACGCTGACACGAGCCTGGATGGTTGCGCACTCCCAGGCCAGAGCGCAGGATGGGGTACCCAGATGACGTGGGGAACCAGCGGATGCCCTTCTGGCACAGCGTGGTTCCATGATAATCACTGGAACGGTTATCTCGCCCCGGCTAATGGCGCCGTCAACGGATCGCATTGGTACCTGAACGACCAGACCAAAACTTGCCTCGCCATCTGGACCGACTTGGCGGGATAACCGACCAGCTAAGCACCGTCCTGGCAGCAGGCCCGCCGCCGGCCCGGCCGGTCGCGCCACCTGATCGTCACACCGGCACCCCATCACCGGGCGCCGGTGTGACGGAACATGCAGCGGCGGTGAGCTGGCCCCCTCAGCCAGCTCACCGCCAGTATCACCAGGACCGCTCTGACCACCGGCGATCTTGTCACGTTCGCTCGTGACGGCTTGACAGAAATAGGAGCGTCAGACGAAGAGCGACGATCGCACTACACCCAGCCATGGCCAGCTACGGATCGAGCACGCCTACGTCGACGCAGTGACTGAAAAGCTGAAGGTCGGCGTCCGACCCCGCCCCTGACCACTCTTCATCTGACGGCCTGTGAGTGCTCTGACCAGGCCAGATCCCCGCCGCGGTGTCCACGGCTTTCTCATGGCAGTTGACCGTGGCGTACCTCCTGTGGCCGCCAATCCCCGCTGGCTGGTGCACGTGGGGTGCACGCCCGGCTTATCGCGGCGCTTTCCTAGCTCAACCCCTCGCACCAACTGGAGGGTCGTTCGGCGGACGTACTGCCACCCAGCCATACCGAACCACCGTCCCCTACTCCCGCCCGTCTGCCTCGTCGCTGCCAAACCCCGGTGAGTGGTTGCCGGGTCCCGGGTCGGCGCAGCCGATCGCGTGCGACGGCCACGGAGGGCCGCCCTGGACACGGTGGCCGCGAGCCGGACAATGAGAAGCGAGGAAGACGACCCCGCAGTAACCTCCTGTCGAGACGCCGGCCCGCTGTGTTCCAGGACGTGTTCGCGGGCGGTCGGTGTCATGGAACCAGTTAGCCACCCGAAGTTCATTTGCCTCTTTACCGGGCATTCGGCTCATGATGCACAATAGCTGCATGGCGATCTGTCATCGAGTCGCCGGGCGCGATAACGACACCGCTTTCCTCCGGGCGCAGCCTGTCCGCATGATCGACGGCCATGTTGATGGCGGCTACACAGGCCAGTATGAGGTCATCTGCCCGGCCTGCGGCGACGACCCGGACCTGAGCTATGACCAGGTGCCGCCTGACCTTCAGAGGCTTCGCGGGCCGAGTGAGTCGTTGATGGGCGGGCTAGCGGCATTCCATGGGCACATCGGGCTCGCGGACGCCGCGCCAACGGATGAGGCAGTGAAGTAATTGGGTGCTTGCTGCCACCGCCGGTGCTCGCCAAGGCGGATCTGCCGGAGAGGTCCCTCCGCGGCGTGCGCTGTGCCCGCCAGATGGCGCCTGGCTGGCTAGGCTCCGCCCGTGCGGGAGGATGACGAGGTCAGCGCGGTCGGCGGTGCGACCCGGGCGGAACGGCGCCGGGATCCGTCACGCGTTCTGGCGCTGACCGATGGGGTGTTCGCCATCATCATCACGCTGCTCGTGCTCGACATTCACGTGCCGGAGCTCAGCCCGCACGAGACCCTCCGGTCCGCCATTTCCGACGTGCGGCCCAGCTTCGTCAGCTTCGTGATCGCCTTCATCGTGGCGGCGATGCAGTGGACCGGCCACCGGGACCTGTTCACGCTGATCAGGTACACCGACCGCGGCATCATCTGGCTCAATTTGCTGACCCTGTTCGCGGTGTGCCTGCTGCCCTTCGGCTCGGCGCTGCTCAGCCGCCATTACGAGGACCCGCTCGCGCTGCGCCTGTTCGGACTGATCTTGATGGCCACGTCCGTCACCCGGACCGCCATTTGGGCCTATGCGACGCAGCGGCCATCCCTGGTGCACGAGCCCCTGGACCGGGCGTCGATCCGGTCGGGGCTGGCGCTGTCCGTCTTGCCCTTGCTGGTTTACATCGCCGCGTTCGCGATCGCCGCGGTCTCGCCGCGGGCCAGCCTGGCCGTCTACGCCTCGGCGCCCGTCCTGTACTTCATCACGATCACGCTGCTGCGATGGCTGGCTCCGCGCGGGTCGGCCGAACGTCAGTTCACCTAGCCAAGGGGATCTTGCGCTCCGCTTGGACGGGCGAGATGGCCGCACGTGCCGGGACTGACTGCAACGGGCCAGATGATGGCGAGCTCCGGGATGCCCCACACGGCGAGACGCAAGTCGGGTCGGCGGCCTGACCCTGCCCAACGGCAGGATCAGCGACGCGGCCACCATTCACCTGGTGAAATGGGGCTCCGGGCAGTTCGTGCCCTGGGAGGTCGCCGGCACCGACGACACCACGCTGACCCTGGACATCCCGGCGTACGGCTCCACCGTGTCGTCGCCGGTCACCGTCGGCGGGACGATCACCGGCGCGGACGAGAACCTCCAGGCGGACGTGCATGTGCTCGGCTCAGCATCTCCGGTCGGCCGCTTCTGCTGCACCCCGGCAGGCGGCTCAGCCACTCCGTTCTCGCTTTCCGTGCCGTTCCGCGCTCCTTCCGGCCAGCTGATCACCATAGTGGTGCACACTGGCGGTCATGTCGCCGCAGTGGAACGGTTCGCAGTCACCGGGGCTGCAGTCCGTTAGCTGATTCGCTGCCTCCGGCGGCGCGCAGCCGTCCGCCCCGGGGATCTGTTTCGGCCGGTACCGGACGGTGGCCTTCGACGGGTGCACCTCCATCAAGGTCCCCGACACCGCCGGTTACAGGTCCTGGCTGGGGAAGATGAAAGCCGCGCGGGGTCACCGGGTGACACTGGTGAGCGAGGATCGGGCCGTCGTCTCCCACCTCGCTGGCACGGCGAACGGCGGTGCTGCGCAGCTGGCTCAGCACGTCAGGTGCAGGACGGCATTGGTGTCCTTAGTAGTCCCGGTCAGCACGCCGATCGCCTCAGCCGTGGGCAGCACCACAAGGTCGACCTTGCGGCGGCGGGCCTCGTCCCGGACTTGCGTCATCACCGGCAACGCGCCCTCAGCACCGGTGCCGATCACCAGCCGGCGACATCGCCAGGGGATGTCTTCCGCGACAGAGAGCGGAGTGTGCCCGTACCCGGCGCGGAACCTCTTGGACGCGGCCTTCTTCCGCTTGCGGATCTTCCCCCGGTCGATGATCAGGTCGTGATCGTAGGTCACGCCATCGACACGGACAGAACCGAAGGAGTACCCGGTGAATCGCACGCTGAGCTCCTTCCCCGCATCGGGATCGTATGGCCGGTACCAGCTGCCGGTCCAGACGCTCGCGGCCTGGTGGCCGCACAACAACGCCCCGACTGCTGTCGCGTCGGCGGGCGCGACTCGCCGCGGCCACGTGACGGCCATGGTCAGGGACAGACAAGAGGGCCTCGTTTCTCTCCCCACGCGCTTACCCATTCTCTCCCACACCCGGCTCGCGCCAGCGGCAGGCTCCCTCGGCCGCTGTGACAGAACCGCGCTGCGGTGCCGCAGACACCCGCTTGGCATGGACGGCCGCGCAATCAACCCGGTATTGCGAGATCCGGCCCGGCGGACTGGCTTATGTCGGGCTCGTGGGCCAGCCACAGGACGGCCAGTGGCGGCAGAGTAAGTGTCGTGGAGTAGTCGAGGTCGTTCCAGCCGGTGGCCTCGGCGGTGACGGTACCGGCGAGGACATTGCTGCCGCCGAACTTCGCACTGTCCGAGTTGAGTATTTCCTCCCAGCGTCCCGGATGCGGGAGCCCGATGCGGTAGTCATAGCGAGGCACCGGGGTGAGATTCGCCACGCAGGCGATGCTGCGCCCGCCCGTCACCGGAAACCGGAGAAACGACAGCACGCTGTTATCTGAATCGTTGGGGTCGATCCAGCGAAAGCCCGTCCAGTCGAAGTCCTGCTCCCACAGTGCGGGCTCGTGCCGGTACACGGTGTTGAGCTCGCGAACCAGCGCCTGTACTCCGGCGTGCTCCGGGTAGTCGAGCAGGTGCCAGTCGATGCTGCTGTCGTGCCGCCACTCGTCATTCTGGGCGATCTCGCCGCCCATGAACAGCAGCGGCCGACCGGGATGCGCCCACATCCAGGCCAGCAGGGCGCGCAGGTTCGCCAGCTGCTGCCAGCGGTCTCCTGGCATCTTGGCGAGCAACGATCCCTTTCCGTGCGCTACCTCGTCGTGGCTCAGCGGCAGGATGAAGTTCTCGCTGAAGGCGTACAGCAGCGCGAACGTGAGCTCGTGATGGTGGTAGCGCCGATGCACGGGATCGATGGCGAAGTATTCCAGGGTGTCGTTCATCCACCCCATGTTCCATTTGAACCCGAAGCCGAGCCCGCCCAGGTAGGTCGGGCGGGAGACGGCCGGCCAGGAGGTGGACTCCTCGGCGACCAGCATGACGGAGGGGTGGTGCCGGTACACCACCTCGCTGGTTTCCCTGATGAAGTCGATGGCCTCCAGGTTCTCTCTACCACCGAACCGGTTGGTGATCCACTCGCCCTCCCGGCGCGAGTAGTCCAGGTAGAGCATCGAGGCCACCGCATCGACGCGCAGGCCATCGACGTGGAATTCCTCGATCCAGAACAGCGCGTTCGCGATCAGGAAGTTCCTGACCTCGTGGCGCCCGTAGTTGAACACCAGCGTGCCCCAGTCCGGGTGCTCGCCCAGGCGGGGATCGGCGTGCTCGTACAAAGCGGTGCCGTCGAAGCGCGCCAGCGCCCAGTCGTCCTTGGGAAAGTGCCCGGCGACCCAGTCGACGAGCACCCCGATGCCTGCCCGGTGCAGCCGGTCAACCAGATAGCGGAAGTCGTCGGGCGTCCCGTACCGCGCCGTGGGCGCGTAGAACCCCGTTACCTGATAACCCCAGGAGCCGGAGAACGGATGCTCCGCGATCGGGAGGAATTCAACGTGCGTGAAGCCGAGGTCGGCGAGGTATTCAGGCAGGGCCTCGGCCGCCTCGCGGTAGGTCAGCGGCCGCCACCCGCCGTGGGCGTCCTGGGTCAGCCGCCACGAGCCCAAGTGACATTCGTAGACCGACACGGGAGCCCGCAGCAGTTCGGTGGTCTGCCGGTCAGCGGACCACGCTGCGTCCTGCCATTCGTACCGGCTCTGGGTGACAATACTCGCGGTGGCCGGCGGCACTTCGGTGGCGAACGCGAACGGGTCCGCCCGCAGGCTCACATGCCCGTGCTGGCTCACCACCTCGAACTTATAGTGCGTGCCTGGGCCGACCTCCGGTACGAAGATCTCCCAGACCCCGGAGCTGCCCAGCACTCGCATCGGGTGAAGGCGGCCGTCCCAGCCGTTGAAGTCACCAACCACCCGCACCGCCTGGGCGCTTGGCGCCCACACCGCGAACGACGTGCCAGACCTGCCTTGATGCACTCGCACCTGCGCACCGAGATGGCGCCATAGTCCCTCGTGCCGGCCCTCGGCCAGCAGGTGAAGGTCGAGCTGCCCGAGCGTGGGCCAGTACCTATACGGATCATCGGCGGCCATCACGACGCCGTCTTGGTAAGTCGCCTCCAGCCGATAGTCCGGGATGTCCAGACCTTCCAGCACCCCGGCGAACACCCCCGCGGGGTGCACGCGGTTCATCTCGATCCGCTGCTCACCAGCCAGGATGACCATACTGATGGCGTCGGGCCGCCACCCGCGGATCACCACGTAATCGCGGCCGTCGTCGTTCCGTACCGGGTGCGCGCCCAGCAGCAAGTGTGGATCGTGGTGCTGACCAGAGACCAGACGCTCAAGCTCCAGGCCGTCCGCCGTCAGCCCGAGATCATCCTGTGAGTCCATGCTCTCCCCTCCCGGGCAACACCCGCGACCGGGCCCGCTGATCCGGACCGGGAAGACGAGGTCCTGCCCCTCCGACACCTGCTATGGCGTCTGGCTGCCCTGCTTGCTCCCGCCGGGATGGTGCTCGACGACCGTGTCGGAGGACGGAAAGAACAAGCTCTCGTGGCCATCGCTCCACCGGACCCGGTACGGTGGCGCGCCTTCCCCGCCCTGCACCTCCATGATCACTGCCTTGCGGTCTGCATCACCCACGTGACGTCCCCTGATGATCAGCTCATCGCCGGCATTTGCTCGCATCATGTCCTCCCTGTCCACAACAAGATCATCAGCTTGCAGCCCCGCTGCGGGAGACATCGCCGGCGGCAACATGACGCGGCCGAGCCGGCGGCTTACCTTCGCTGGGCATCGGCGCGCTCCCGGCGAGGCAGTCCGTCGCCGCCCGCGGGGGCTCTGACCGGCGCCCCCAACTCGTCATAGACGGCCGCGCCAGCGGCCGCCACGGCAGCCCGGCACACTCGGTAGTGGTGACCGCACAACAGCAGATCCACCGGATGCGGGCGCCCCGGCGCGGGCGGCATCACCACCGTGACCACCGGCCTAGCCGGACAGCAGCAGGCCCGCCAAGCGCCGGCAAGCGGCTCAGCCCGATCAGGCGGGTGATAGCCGGGCTTCCTGCCAGCCACCGCGCCAAAGTTCGGAAACCTGGCCTTCATGCGGCAAGCGTCGCGCGCCAGCGTTCCCTCCGATAGGGACGTAGGTCACCTTGCCGAA
Source organism: uncultured Actinomycetes bacterium (assembly GCA_963774825.1). Lineage (GTDB taxonomy): Bacteria > Actinomycetota > Actinomycetes > Streptosporangiales > Streptosporangiaceae > DATBGO01. Next base: position 334,993 of record CAVZGW010000016.1, read on the forward strand.
GCCGGCCAGGCTGAACCTGCCTGTGCCCGGGTTGCCAGGCCGGCGTGCTGCCGGTCATGGGCGACCTCGGAACTCGCCACCGGAGCATGTTATGTGACCGCTGCCGGCGCTGGCCCGCAGGTCGTTAACCTGGCTCGAGGGCTTCATCACCCTGGTGGCGGGGACCGCGCTCGGGATCGTGTCGGCGAACTGGTTTATGGCGCGCTACTGTAGCAGCGGTGCTTCGCTAACGCGTTCGAGGATTCGAACAACAAAAGATCTTGCGGTCCAGGTGGGAAGCAAAATGGGAGCCACCGACCACACCTCCGGGGACTCTTCCAGACCCCTCAGGACCGAGTGTTCGCAGCTCAGCGACATGTCACCTGTCCTTCTTTCCCGCCTGAAAAGCGGAAGGTCGGCGGTCGACCCGCCCCTGACCACGCGTTTTGCAGTGTAATCCACGAATTTGGTCTGCTGCGGGAGCTAGTGTCGGGTCTCGCACGACAGCCGAGCCGATTTGGATTCCGTTTCCAACAACGGCATCTAGTTCGGCCGTGAACGCTGCGGCAAGGCCGCGGATAGCCGCACCATGCGGCCGGAAACGGCTGCGAGGGGCGCGGCGCATGCCATGAGCGGCTGGGCCGGAGTCCGCGGCGAGCGCTCATGGGACTTCCGGTCCCCAGATTCTCTCGGCCACTGCTTTCGTGGTCCAGGCCGCCGCTGCTCGGGCTTGTTCCGCGAAACGATCCGCTCCTCCCTCGCCAGCTGCCGCGCGGTCGGCTCTGGCTTGTCTTTTCCCCGCTGCCCATGGCGACTAGTGTCGCGGTCATTGCGGCACCTTTCCGGCCGGGCCCGCACGCCTACGTGAGGGCCCGGCCGGAAGCAACGTTGCTACAGCGCACGCAGCGCACGCCGCACTTACGACCGCATCATGAACGGCAGCCCATGGCCGTCGGATAGGTGATGTCAATGCGCGGCTGGCCGCAGGTGAACCCACCCTGGACGGCTCGAACGGCGGGCCGGGCGAGGTGGTGCAGGCCATTCTGCGCTTTGTCGGCAAGTGCCTTACTGGCATACCGGAAGAACTCCCGGACGTCGCCTTCTAGCCGCGCTGAGGGAGGCCGGTCTGCCGGTGTGGGGGAGTCGGGGAGGGCTGATGCGAGCGTCTACGGCGGGCGAGGTCAGGGCGCTGGTTGGTAGAGAGATGGATGGGCTGCCTGGGACTCTGGCCGGTCGGCTTACGGTGAGGCTTACGGGTCGGTTGAAGGATGCCGTTGGCCCGCGGGGGATCCTGGGCCGGGCCTGCCCGTGGATGGGCGGACAGGCTCACTGCGGATGCCGGGGCCCGGCTCGCTGGAGGTGTGATGGGGCCGTTCGCGCAGGGCGCCGGCGGCGCCGCGGCGGTCAAGGGAGGAAAATAATTGCAGAACGGATATCGGCCTGGGCGTGGTTGCCGATGGCTATCTCCGCGCCGGGCCCTTGAAGGAGGCGATGATGGAGGAGTACTTCGTCTGGATGACGACACGGCAGATCCGGCCGGGCACGCTGGCTGACTTCGAGCGGTCGTGGCGGCCGGACACCCGGGCCGAAGGCATGCTGCGCGCCTATGCCTACTGGTCGGAGGATGAGCGGGAGATCGTCGGGATCTCGTTCTGGGCTTCCAGGCAGTCGTGCGAAGCGTGGCGGGCCTCTGCGGGGGAAGCCCGGCGGCGGGAGGCGATGGCCGCCTATGTCGTGGGCGAGCAGGAAGCCTTCTACCGGGGCCGCGAGCTGGTCATGTCAGCTCAGTAGCGCCGGCGGCCGGCGGGCCGGACGGGTGGCCCGGCGGTGAGCGGGTCCTCGCCACTGACGCGGCGATGCGCGCCGGTCTGCCCGGTGCGGCATCCGCGCTGGCCTGCCCGGTGCGGTGGTGACGGGCGAGTCTGTCTGACGTTAAGCCGGACTGAGGGAGGAGGAAAGATGAGCGAGATCTCATCCTTCATCGCAGGGATGCCCAAGGCTGAGCTGCATGTGCATCTTGAGGGCACCTTGGAGCCTGAGCTGAAGTTTCAGCTGGCAGCCCGGAACCGCATGGACCTTCCCTACCGTTCCGCCGCCGGGATGCGCGCCGCCTACACCTTCGACGATCTGCCGTCATTCCTGGCCATGTACTACGAGGGCATGAGCGTGCTGCGGTCCGAAGAAGACTTTTGTGACCTGGCCATGGCGTACTTCCGGAAGGCTCGCTCGCAGAATGTTGTGTATGCCGAGGCCTTCTTCGATCCCCAGGCGCACACATCCCGCGGCGTCGCGTTCGAAACGGTCATCAGTGGCCTTCGGCGGGCGCAGCAGGCCGCTGACGCGGAGCTCGGCCTGCGCAGCCAGCTCATCATGTGCTTTCTGAGAGACCTGCCGGCGGATTCGGCGATGCGCACCCTGGAAAACTCTTTGCCATACCGGGACTGGATCGGCGGGGTTGGGCTCGATTCGGACGAGAAGGGCAACCCCCCAGTCAAGTTCAAGGAGGTTTTCGGCCGGGCACGGGACGAGGGCTACCATCTCACGATGCATTGCGATGTCGATCAGCAGGACTCCGTCACTCACCTGTGGCAGTGCTTGGATGACATCGGGGTGGAACGAATAGACCATGGCGTCAACTGCCTCGAAGACGAAGCGCTCGTGCAGCGGCTCAAGGCTTCCGCGGTAGGCCTGACCGCCTGCCCGATCTCAAACAGCTACGTGACCGGCAGTCTCAAGGCCCGCGAGATCAAGGTCATGCTGGACCGGTCCCTGATGGTGACGATCAACTCAGACGACCCGGCGTACTTCCCGGGATACATGAACGAAAACCTCTCCGCCGTAACGGACGCCGCCAATCTGACGAGACAGCAGATCGTGCAGGCCGTCCGTAACGCCTTCACCATCGCCTGGCTTCCAGATACCGACCGCGCCCGGTATCTCGAGGATCTCGCAGTGTACACGGCTGGCAAAGCATGAATTCCCGCCCCGGGCACATCCGCTACGCCGCTCCGGGGGCGCCTGGATTCGGCAGGCAGTGGTCGCCTACCGTCGCCGATGTCGCAGTCACGGTCGGCGCGTCGCATGCCAGGATCGCTTCGGCTTGGGAGCGCAGGAAGTGGGACCAGGTTTGCCCGGTCCGTCGCGGGGCCGGGTCGATGTCGCTGGTCTTGAGGATCTCCCATACGGTCGACGCCGAGACTCGCACTCCCAGGTCGGCCAGCTCGCCGTGGATGCTGCGGTAGCCCCATTCGGGGTTTTCCGGGCCAGCCGGGGGACCAGGGCCTTGATGTTCCGGCGGGTCGCCGGCCTGTCTTGCCGCGCATAGGCCGCGCTGGTGGCGCAGGATCAAGATTTCGGCGGTCCTCCACGCCATGTCTCCTCATACCGGGACAGCCGCAGCCATGCGGCTAGTCGCGTGATCAGGAGGAACACCAACCGCAGGCACGTGATCGGTGATCATCACCGGGAGAGAGCCGGGTGAGCAACTCTGCGCGTACCCGTACGACTGGCTCGATGAGGCCATGGAGCAGCGGATCCGGAAGCTGTTCCGGCGGCTGGGCTGGTTCACGCCGCTGCTGCGCCCGACGGGCCTGACCCCGCGGATGACCGCCGGACTGCAGGCCGACAGCAACATCGAGCTCGGCAAGCTCTCCCGCGCACGCGAGCTGGGCCCCGTTCTCGGCAACATCACTGTCCCGGTGCGGTACGTGGTTGCTTCGGGGACGTCCTTCGGAAGCCGCGGTGATGAGCAAGAAAAGATACGCGCCAGCCTCGATACGGTGACCGCCCTCAACCCGAACATCCAAATCAGCGCGAAGGTCGCCAGCAACCACGGTGCGATCCTGAAAAGGGACGCCCCGGCCATCGCTGAGGCCGTACGCGAAGTCGCCGCCCTCGACCGCGGGCGGCACTGAAGATATGACCAGCGGACCGACGATGAGCCGGGCAGCGGCCTTCGCCGGTATCACATGAAGACCATGCACCATTACCACCGGGCTCGGCCAGGTCGGCGAACCGGCACGCAAGCCCGCATGACAGCGATGCGCAGCCCGGCCAGCTGGTAGTCCTCGGCACTGTAGGGCGCTGGCTGGCCGTGCTTGAATAGCTGCATGAACGGAACGATAAGGGTCAAGCGACGGTAATCGATGTTCGTGCGAAGGCGCCGACGACCGCGAGCAACACTCCCTGCCGCCATCGCTCCAGATCACGGGGGGCCGCATCCGGTCCGCCGGGCAGCGCAGCCGCCGGCTCGGAAATTCATCACCTGGGCGGCGCTGGCGATGATGACGGTGGGATCGGTCGGCTACCTCGGGTCGACGCCGGCGCTGGCGGTGTTCGGGCTCGCCTCGGTCTTCCTGTACGTCCTGCCCGCGTTCGTGTTTCTGCTGCCCGTCTCGCTGGTCGCCGCGGAGCTGGCCTCCGGCTGGCCGGGAGGCGTCTACAACTGGGTGCGCGAGGGGATCTCCGCTCCGATGGGGCTGCTCGCGGTGTGGTGCGAGTTCGCGCAGACGATCTTTTACTACCCGGCGCTGCTGGCCTATGTCGCGGAGCACGCTCGCCTACGTCATCGATCCGCGCCTTGCCGGTAACGGGGTCTACACGGCCGCCATCATCATCGTTCTGTTCTGGGCCGGTGTGCTGGTGTCCTCACGGGGGTCGGGCTCGTGGCCGAGCTCTCGTCAAGCGGCACCGTGATCGGGACGCTGATCCCAGGAGCGATCCTCGTCGTTCTCGGCGTCGCCTACCTGCTCCAGGGCAACCATCCGCGGCGCCGATGACCGCCCACCACCTCCTGCCGGCGTGGAATGGGCTCGCCAGCATCGTCTTGGTCGTCAACAGCTTCTTCACCTACGCCGGCATCGAGGTCAACGCCGTGCACGTCGACGAGCTCCGGAACCCAGGCCGCGACTATCCGAAGTCCATCTTCCTGGCCATGGCGCTGGTCCTCGCCGTCTTCATCTTCCCGACGCTGGCGATCGCATGGGTGATTCCCGCACATCAGATCAGCCTCACCGCCGGGGTGATGCAGGCGTTCGACAGCCTGCTGGCGCCACTTCGGCCTCGCGTTCGCCGTGCCGGTGATCGCGATCGCGCTGGCCGTCGGGGCGCTCGCCGGGATGATGGCCTGGCTGGACGGCCCGTCCGAGGGGCTGCTGAGGATCGGGCGCGAGCAGGGATATCTCCCGCCCTACTTTCAGAGGGTCAACCGTCAGGGCATCGAGGTGCGCATTCTGGCGGCCCAGGGCGTCGTGATCACGGTCATCGCGCTGCTCTACGCCTTCATCCCGACCGTCTCCCACGCGTACTGGATCTTCGCGGTGATGGCCACGCAGGTGTACATGATCATGTACGTGCTGATGTTCATCGCGGCGATGCAGGCTGCGGCGCTCGCAACCGGATCACGCGCGCGGTTACCGTGCTCCGGCGCTTGGCCTGCTGTGCATGGTCGGCGGTATCTCGTCCGTGGCCGCGTTCGTGATCGGGTTCGTCCCGCCATCGCAGTTCGGCCACACGAACCGGTCGTATACGCGCTCCTGATCCTGGCCGGGATTCTTGACGATCGGGGTCCTCCCGCCGCTGCTGATGGACCGGTTCCGCAGGCCGGGGTGGAAGGAGAAGTCCGGGACGGAGGCGGGCTACGCCGCTCGGCGGACAGGCCGCTAGTCTCCACTGCACGGCGGTGCGATCTTCCGGCCCAGGGCCTGCTGATAATCCGGAGTGCTCATCCACCCGTGCCCTTGCCGGTCTGCAAGGTCAGCCAGTCAACCTCCGTGCTGGCCAGGTACTGATCCCGCTCGGCGAGGTAACGGCGGGTGTGCGGCGCGGCTTCGTGCGCGTGGAACGCGGCCTCGTCGCGGTATAGCTCGTAGAAGATCCGCTGCAGCGGCTGGCCGTCCACCAGGCGGGAGGCGTATACGAGCGTTCCGGGCTCGCCGGGCAGCAACCGTGTCGGCATCGGGTGCTCGCAGCCGACCTACTCGATAAGCATGTCGAATCGCTCGCGAAGCAGAGGATATGCGAACCTAATCTCTCTCACGGTGTCATGGAAGTCGCTTCCGGTGCGTCGGTGACCGAAGTCACCCGCCGTTATGGGGTTGCCTGACGCGGCACTAGTTATCCGGCACCCCCCTCCGCTTCCCTCTATAGTGACTTGCGTCGTGGTGTTATCGTTGCAGATATAGTATATGGTATTTCCATTCTGCCAATGGCCTTTGATCCCACCGTCGTTATGGCAGGGCGTGTCACCGCAGCCAGAAACCCGCAGCGCTGGCACGAGCAGTTCTTGAGCGAGTACCGGGCCGCGCTGGAAGCCGCGCGTGACTTCCGGCGAGGGCAGCACCTCGCCGAGTTGCTGGCCCGGTGGCGGCTGCGCGCCACCGTCTACTCCGATCCCGGTTTCGACGCGGCGGCGCGGGACGCCCGGGAGGCCCGGCCAGAAGACCTGACACCCGTACCCGGGCTGGCGGACTGGCGGTGAGCTACCGGCCGGTTCTCACCGGACGGGGGCGTCAGGCGGCGTGCGTGTACTCGTTGATCAGGCCGCCCAGGACGCTGGGAGCGCTTAGCACCCGCGCAACCATGGCTTCTCGTCCACGGTTCCCTATGCCTTGGCGTAGGCGTCATGAAGCCAGGAGAAGATCTCTCGATCAAGTTCTTCGGCACTCGTCAGACTGACCCGGTGGGTGACCATTGAGTTCCAACTGCCCGAAGTCGTGAGACGGCCGCTCGGCTCGGTGCCCTTGAGCTTGATGCCCAGATCGAGACGTGCTGCGGAGACCTTCACGATGGCGAATTTCTTGCCATTGCGCAGGAGGCTGATGTAGGAGTTGCCTGCCTGCACGGTGACGTCGTCCCCGAACTTCTGTGCCTGCGCGATCAGCTTGTCGTAGGTGGGTCGCCACGCGGACCGTTTGGCGGTGAAGTGCTTGTCAATGAGGTCCTGCGCGCTGGCCTTCGGGGCGTTGACCGATCGGATCGTCCCGTATACGGCCATCGCGTGCCCGTGGCCGAGTCCGTAGTCGGCTTTGAGCCAGTTGACCACCTCTCCGGCCTTTACCCCGGGCCGTAGGAAGCCTCTCTCCTCGGCGCGGGCACGGAAATCGCCGGGAGTGAGCCCGGTTTGCTCCTTCACGCTGTCGAGGTATGCCTGGTAGGTCATCGTTGGTCCTTTCTCAGCCCGCGGACACGGGCTGTGATCGTGGATTGGAGGGGGCTCGCCGGTTGCGGTCGGCACTGCCTTTTCGTGGCGGCACAGGGTCACGAGCAACGTTTCGCCGAATGGTTGAACGCCCGATACGGCGAGGCGTGCGGGGTGACCAAGGCCGGCGAAGATTGAGGCGCCGTGGCCCAGCACGGCCGGGAACACCATGAGCCGGACTTCGTCCACCAGGTCGTGGTCGAGAAGCTCACGCACGACGGCGCCGCTGCCGACAACCAGGATGGTCCCTTCGCCGTCGCGCACAAGGTCACGTAGATCTTCGGCAAGATCGCCCGTGAGGATCGTCGAGTTGCTCCACTCGGCTTGGCGCAGGGTGGAGGAGACCACGTACTTCGGGATCGTGTTCATCTTGTCCGCGAAGCCCGAGCTGTCGGTTCGCGTCGGCCACGCCGCGGCAAAGGCTTCGTAGGTGACGCGGCCCAGCAGGAGGGCGTCGGCTTCGAGGATCTCGTCAAGTTTGAACCGGTCGCCGTCGGCTCCTCGCTCGTAGCCGAAAGCCCATCCGCCGTGCTCGAAGCCCTCGACGCCACCGGGGTCTTCGAAGACACCATCGAGGGTGACGAACTGGGAGACGACCACCCGCATCATGACGCTGGCCTGTGCGCAACAGGAGCGGGAGGCACCGGCGAGGTAATGGTGGCGAAGAACCTGTCGATCGCTGGTGCAGTAGCCGCCGCCTTGACCATGTGGCTTTGCCTTGTCCAGACGGGCCAGCTCGGCCTGCGGGACCGAGGCGGCGAGCATCTCGCAGCTGGTCTGGATCCACTGCGGGCTCTTTGCCCCCGCGATGACCAGGGCCCGGTATCCGCTGCGCCGAAAAGGCTCCATCGGGCAGTGGCGTGCCGCGCTGGTAGGCGCGGACGATGGTGGCGTCGTAGGCGACGGTGAGGGCAATCTTGGACAGCCGCCCCGCCCCCGGCATGATCCACATCGCTATCGAGATGACCTTCGGCGTCCGGATCGCCTGGTCCATGAACGTCCGCACCACCGCGCGGCCCCGTCCGGCGTCGGCCAGGCGGGCGAGGTGCTCGGCGAGGTCTACGGGGACCGGCGGGCGCGTGTCATCGAGCACGAACGGCGGCTCATAGAGTGCCAGGGCGGCGATGGGTACGCCTGCCTGGGCCGCTTCCAGGGCGAGCACCGCCCCGAGGAGTGCCCGAACACGTAGGCGCTGCCCCCGGCGGCCGCGATGATCGCCGCTAGGTCCTCGACCTCGCGGCCAACCTCATAAGTCGACGCGTCGCCGCTTTCCCCGACGGCCGCGCCGGTCGTAGACGAAGGTGGTGTAGCGGTCGGCAAGCGCCGGTACGAGCGTCTTGCCCGGGCCCATCGTCATAGTGCAGAAGGCTCCGTCGACGAAGATGAGGGGCGGACCCTCACCTCGTCGCCGGTAGGCGATCTCGGTGCCGTCCGCGGAGCGGACCCGTTGGATTTCAGTGGTTGACATTGAAGCCTCCTTGTCCTTGGTTTTATATATATATATATATATATATATAAAAAAAAAAAAAAAAAAAAAAAAAAAAAAAAAAAAAAAAAAAAAAAAAAAAAAAAAAAAAAAAAAAAAAAAAAAAAAAAAAAAAAAAAAAAAAAAAAAAAAAAAAAAAAAAAAAAAAAAAAAAAAAAAAAAAAAAAAAAAAAAAAAAAAAAAAAAAAAAAAAAAAAAAAAAAAAAAAAAAAAAAAAAAAAAAAAAAAAAAAAAAAAAAAAAAAAAAAAAAAAAAAAAAAAAAAAAAAAAAAAAAAAAAAAAAAAAAAAAAAAAAAAAAAAAAAAAAAAAAAAAAAAAAAAAAAAAAAAAAAAAAAAAAAAAAAAAAAAAAAAAAAAAAAAAAAAAAAAAAAAAAAAAAAAAAAAAAAAAAAAAAAAAAAAAAAAAAAAAAAAAAAAAAAAAAAAAATCGCCGAAGTTAGCTGGACCCGGTCAGCCCTGCGCTGGCCCGTAGACGGCATGGATGACGCCGTTGTCGAAGGTCTGCGAACGTAGTAGCCGGAGACCTACCTGCTCGCCGTCGTCGCCGAAGAGGCGGCGGCCGCCGCCCACGACGACTGGGAAGACCTGAGGTCGACCTCGTCGAGCAGGCCCGAGCGCAGCAGCGAGGCCACGAGGGTGGCGCTGCCGCTCATGTTGATGTTGGTGCCGTCCTCATCCTTGAGCGCCCGAACTGCGCCCTCTACGTCGCGCCCAACGAGCGTCGAGTTCTCGCCAGTCGGCGCTCGGGAGGGTGGTGGACACCACCACGCAGGGGTAGGCCGCGTTCATCTGCGCAGCCATCGGATTGCCGGTGTCGGATGACGAAGGACTGGGCGAACGTCTCATAGGTCCGGCGCCCGAGTAGCAGCGTGTCGCCCGCGGCGATCAACGCCCCGACGACCTGGCCGACCTCTGGGCTGAAGTAAGCCCCCGTCCAGGTCTCAGGGGCCTCGACCACCCCGTCGACCGACACGAACAGTCCCGAAACGATCTTCCTCATGGTCCTCTCC
>CAVZGW010000017.1:0-172944 GCA_963774825.1 uncultured Actinomycetes bacterium
TGGGTAGCTGGAGCAGCGGCTCTGTGGCGGGGCACCGGCTGTTGCGGGTGTCGGGCGGGCCGGGTTGCGGGGCTGTTGGTGGTGGTGCGGGCAGGGGGGCCGTGATCGTGGTGGCCAGGGCGGGCTGCTGGCCGGCCAGGTCCCTGGTGGTGGCGGGCACGCGGCATCCGCTCGCTGGTGGTGGCCGGGCACGCGGCATCCGCTCGGTTCGGGTCGCTCTGGCGCCTGGAATTTGCCAGGTCCCTGGTGGTGGCCGGGCACGCGGCATCCGCTCGGTTCGGGTCGCTCTGGCACCAGAAGCCTCACCAGCCACTGCGACGGGGCGATGGCCAAAGATCTTGACGACTTTCCAGTAAATATCGGGCTGCTCAAGAATCCGGCGAGTTGGGTTTGGGCGGCTGCTTTCGCCGTCCGGGGCCCTGGATGTGGCTGCGGGCGGGGCCGGGTGGCCGCCCGGGGAGGGGCCGGCGGGGCGGGCTGCCCGGTCAGGTGGCCTGGGGTGCGGGCGGGTAGCCGGCCTGGCTGGCCTGGCGGGCGAGGGCGGCGGTGGTCAGGTGCCCGGTGGTGATGGCCTTGAACAGGTTGTGCACGGCGCAGGCGAACTTCCATTCGGCGGCGGCCTTGGGCTTGCCGCGGACCGACAGCTGGCGGAAGCGCATGTTGTGCTTGATGTGGCCGTGGGGGGTCTCGGCGATGTGGCTGCGCTGGCGGTAGGCGGCGATGCCGTCGGGGGTGGCCAGGCGGGCGGCCATGGCGGCGATCACGGGACTGGCCCAGGGCACGCCGTCGCTGGCGCCGGGGTCGCGGGCGGCTTTTTCCAGGGCGCGGGTCTTACCGGTGGCGATCAGCCGGTCCGGGCCGGGGATGGTGAGGTTGTGCTCGGACAGGTACCCGGCGTCGGACAGGAACAGCACGATCAGGCTGGCGCCGCCGCCGCCGTCACCGTCACCCGCGACGCGTCGGGGCCGGGGCCGGCGGGGTCGCCGGCGGCCTGCGGGTCGCCGGCGGCGGGAGCGGCGGCCGCGGCGGGGCGGTTGGCGGTGATGAGGCGGGCGGCGTCCTCGGCCTGGCGCACCATGGGCTCGTACCAGGTGGTGTCGGCGGGGTCCTGGGTGAGCTCGGTGGCGATGACCAGGCCGTCTCCGCTGGTGACGTTCTGGGCGTTGTAGCCCTCGATGAACCCGCCGCCGCGCACCGGCATCAGCCGGGCGTCAGGATCGGTGATGTTGCGCACCGGCTGCTTGCGGTCCTTTCCCTGGTCTTTCGCCGCGGCGGCCCGGGCCCGTGCCAGCTCCGCCTGCGCCTGCCGGGCCACGGCGCACTCGCCCGGGGGCGCCGGCGCGGTGCCGGGCAGCTTGCGGCCCGCCTGCCGCGCCGCGGCGGCCCGGGCTTGCCAGGCATCGATCCTGGCCTGCTGCGCGGCGCGGGCCCGCTCCAGCTTCATCGCCGCCAGCCCGGCCTGCTGGCCGGCCGGCGCCGGCCCCGCTTCGGCGTCCCGGCTGCCGCGGCATCGCGGTGCTCGTCCGCCATCTTCTGCCGCTCCGCCTCCGCGGCCTGCCGCTCGGCGGCCACGCTGGCCAGCGCCGCGGCGATCCGCTCAGCACGGCGTCCGGGCCGCCAGGCATCCCCGGGCACCTCATCGCCGGCCACGCCCGCGCCGAACAGGCCGTCCTCGGCGGCGTCGGTCTCGCCATGGCGGGCGACCGTCTCAGCCGCCATCTTCTGCAGCGCCTGCTCGGTCCGGTTCGCCGATTTCGATGCGTTCGCGGCGATCTTCATCCCGTCCAGCGCCACCACGCCCAGCTTCCCCATCCCCAGCCGCGCGCACAACGCCAGCACCATCGCGAAGAACTCCGCGATCACCTCAGGGAACGCGGCGCGGAACTCCGAGATCGTCACGTGCCGGGGCAGGTTCCCGCCGCAGATCACCTTGAACGCCACATCCGTCTGGCACAGCTGCTCGATCCGCCGCGAGCTGGTCACCTGGTGCGCATACGCCCACACCAGCACCATCAGCAGCATGTCCGGGTCATAGCCCGCCGTGCCCGCACCGCCGGTCTTGCGCCGCGCGTGGAACGCGCTGGTGTCCAGGTGCTCCCCGATCACCGTGATCACCAGCCACACCGGGTGCCCGGGCGGCAGCCAGTCCCGCATGTCCGGCGGGAACAAGAACGGCTGGTCCCGGTTCACCGGCCGGTATCGCTTAGCCATACGACAATCATCCCAGACGATCATCAACCAGGAGGAAAGCCACGCCGACCCAGCCAATTCTTGAGCAGCCCGATATCGCTGAAAGGTCGTCAAGATCTTCGGAAGGCAGGCCGGTGAGCGGTCGGCTCGCGCCCGTTCGCCCGGCTCTGCCGCAGACTCCTGCGGCGCCAGTGACAGAAGCGACCACAGACACGCAGTGATGCGCATGATCAGCACGCAAACCGCGCGGATCGATCGTGGGATCGGCCCTGGCCCGCGGCGGGATGGCGTTCACCAGCGCGGAGCACGGCGTGTGGTGGCTGGTGCTCGGGCTCGGCGTTGGCATCGGAGTCCTGGGGCTGCTCAGCACCGAGCGCTGGGCCGTGGACACCGCCGAGCGGGCGATGGCGCTGTTCCAGGAGGCGGGCCGGGGCGCAAATCTTCGAACCGCCTCCCTCAGCCGCCAATGATCGGCGGCGAGGCGAACGCCTCGGAACGCCAACGCCCGCGTTCGCGCTGTCCTTCCATGAGGCCATCGTCACGGTGTTCGCGGAGCCCCGTCGGGCGCTGAGCCCTCGGCCACTGACCCCGTCTGGCACTGACCCCGTCTGGCACTGACCCGGGCGGGCACTGACCCGGCGGGCACTGACCCGGGCGGGCACTGACCCGGGCGGGCACTGACCCGGGCGGGCACTGACCCGGGCGGGCACTGACCCGGCGGGCACTGACCCGGGCGGGCACTGACCCGGCGGGCACTGACCCGGGCGGGGCATATTACTCGGTCGGGAATGCAGCCTGCGTGCCTGCAAGCTCGGGCTGCTGACACTGCGCAGGTAGACTCCCGCGATGCTGATCGATTGCTTCGTCGGCGTGCCGGTAGATTCGTCGGGCGCCTTCGCCGGATGTGAGCGGATGCCGGCCGCGCTGCGCGCCGCCGGGCTCGCTAGCGAACTGGGCACCGCCGACCTTGGCAACCTGCAGGTGGCGCTCGCCGATCCGGTCCGTGACCCGGCATCCGGGATCATCGGCCTGCCCAGCCTTGTCGCGGCGACCGACGTGATTCGCCGCGCAACCAGGGGGTTGCTCGGCGCAGGCCGGCGCCCGCTGCTCGTGGGCGGCTGCCGCAGCCTGCTCATCGGGGTGGCCGCCGCGCTCGGCGACGTGTCGCCAGGTGCCGGGCTGGCCTTCATCGACGGCCATCTCGACTTCTACAGCGGCACGTCAAGCCCGACCGGCGAGGCGGCCGATATGGAGCTAGCGTTGATCCTCGGGATCGGGCCGGCTGAGATCACCGGGCTGACGGGGGGTGAAAGGCTGCTGGATCCGGCGGCCGTCGTGCATCTCGGAGCCAGGGACCAGCAGGAGGCTGCCGATTGCGGGGCCCCGGACCCGCAGGCCTGCGCCCCGGGATGCAGCAAGTGAGTTGCGAGCAGATTCTGTCGCAGGACCCCGCCGCCGTCGGCGCGGCGGCGGCGGCCAGGCTCGGCGCGCCGCCGGGGTTCTGGATTCACCTCGACCTCGACGTGCTGTCGACGGCCGCCTTTCCTGCGGTGGACTATCCGCAGCCGGGCGGCCTTGACGCCGGTCAGTTGCATAATCTGCTGCGCCCGCTTACGAGCGCGCCAGGATTCCGCGGCATGGACGTCACGATCCTGAACCCGACCAAGGACCCCGGCGGCGACTCGGCCAGGCGAGCCGTTCGGATACTGGCCGGAGTCCTTGCCTGACCGCGACCGTGCTGGCTCGGTCGGCTGGGTCAGCCCCTCAGGATTCGTTCAGCTTGGCCCCGAGGTTCTGGTAATCCACGTCCACCCGGTCGAGGATCTGCTGGACGTTTGTGCTGGCGAGAATCGCCTCATACTGCGCGACTGACGTGGCGTGGCCGAGACGCAGGAGTAGCTGGCCTGCGAGGACGCCGATGCCAGCTGGTCGGCGGCGGAAGTGGTCGCCCTGTTAGGCATGGCGGTGCCGTGCACCGACGTTCCGAACGTGTCAAATGCCTGGCCAGCCTGCCGGTCGAGAGCGGTGACGCAGCCTATGTTGCCGTGGCAGTCAGCGGACTTGGCCTGGAAGGAGGACAAGGTCTTGCCGAGCGCGGAATAGGCCGCCTGGACCTGGTGGATGGCGTTGTTCCTGGTAACTATGGAATTCGCGGCCTTGCCCAGCGCCGAGCTAATGAAAATGGAGTAGACGAAGACCAGTACGAGGCCCAGGCTGAGGAACAGGCCAATCAGCCTTCTGGCTCCTTGGGACAGCACGAGCTGCCATGGCTGCCCAACGGTCGTCGGGGCGAAAGGCATGGGGTAAGCGGGCTGGCCCGCGGTGCCTTGGAACCCGGCTGGCTCGGCGGCAAGGCTCGTCGGCTCGGGAGGGATACCACCCGGCTCGCTCGCTGGCTGCGCGGGGAAGGCGCCGGGCTGGGCCGGGAAGGCGCCGGGCTGGGCCGGGAAGCTTGCAGCGCCCGTTACTGCCTCGCCCTGCGTCGGCAGGTCGCCGAACAGCGCGTTCGGGTATTCGCCGGTGAGCAGAGCCAGGTAGCCGATGTACCGGACGGAGTAGCGCAGGACGGCCGCGTAAGCCTGGTGAAGCTCTGCTGGCATGATCCCGGTCATCAGCACGACCAGCCAGGTGACGAACAGCATGACGGTCTGCGCGCCATAGGAAAGGAGCATTACGACGACAGCGGCAGGGATGGCAAGGATGATCCGGAAGAAGACCGCGAGCCGGTTCAGCGGACCAGGCGGTGGTACCGCCAAGCGCACCGGGTAATCGCTGTCCCCGAGCGCGAACGGCGGATAGGCCTCGGTCAGCAGCAGGCAGTAGGCGCTGACGCGGGCCTGCCAATGCAGCCACCCGGATAGGTAGTCTCCCGCGAACCGGGGCAGGCGGCCGGTAACGAGCGCGCCGAACCAGCCGATCACCGCGACGATCTCGGCGACAAAGCTCAGCGCGGCGAGCACGATCAGATGCGGGATCGCCAGGATGATGCGCACGAGTACATACAGCCGCTGCTGCGGGGCGCGGTCAGGGAACGCCAGCAGGATTGGCGACCGCCCGCCGAAAGCACCGCCTTGGGCCTGCGGTGCAGATCCGGACGGGGAGGGAATAGCGGTCATGTCCACGCTCCTAATGCCGACCAGTCACCGTACTAGGGAGTGCTACCGAAACAGGGCAAGAGCAGATATTTCCAGCGAGAGTTGAGGATTCGGCGCGATCGCTCGCCGCCATCGCTCGCGTTCGACGTCGCGAACTGCCCGGCAGGCGGCCCCGGCGTCGCCGCTGCCAGAGAAGGCTGGCTGGCCCGGGCCGCGGCCAGGCTCGGCAAAGCGCGCTGGACAGGCTGTCCAGGGCTGCCTACTCTTGACTGTATGATCAGTCAGTCCGTTTTGCCCGCTGTTCCTGGTGTTCCCGCTGCTCCGATCGACCCGGCCGGCCTCGCTGAGTCCCTGAAGCCGTTTGGCGAGAGCAGGATGCTGCCGAGGGCCGCCTATATCGACCCGGCGGTATTCGCCTGGGAACAGCAGCACTTCTTCGCCGGCGGATGGAATTGCGTCGGTCATAGCTCGCAGGTAGCGGAGCCCGGAGATCAGCGGGCCGAGCCGGTCGGCCAGGGCAGCGTGCTGCTCGTGCGCGGCGACGACGGCGAACTGCGCGCCTTCGCCAACACCTGCAGGCACCGTGGCCATGAACTGCTGGCCTGCGGCGCCGCTGCGCAGCGGAACGCGATCGTCTGCCCGTATCACTCCTGGACCTACTCGCTGTCGGGCGGGCTGCGCGCAGCGACGGGTTCAAGGGGCGCGGCGGTTTCGACGATGCCGGACTGGGGACTCGTCGAGCTGCCGGTTGCCGAATGGCACGGGCTGATCTTCGTCGACGGCTCACGGCGAGCGACCCCGATCGCGGACTCGCTCGCGCGACCTCGACGCGCTGGTCGCGCCGTACGAACCGGAACGGCTGGTCATCGCCGGGCGGCACGCCTACGACGCGGCGGCCAACTGGAAGATCCTCACCGAGAACTATCACGAGTGCTACCACTGCCCGATGATCCACCCGGAGCTGTGCAAGGTCAGCCCGCCCAGGAGCGGCGCGAACTATCCGCCGCAGGACGCCTGGGTAGGCGGCTGGATGGACCTGCGCGATGGCATGGACACGATGTCGCTGGACGGCACCAGCCTCGGCGTGCCGCTGCGCGGTCTCGACGCGACCGGCCTGCGCACCGTGATCTATCTCAACATCTTCCCGAACGTGCTGCTCAGCCTGCACCCCGACTACGTGATGACACACCGGCTCATGCCGCTTGCCGTTGACCGGACCACGATCGAGTGCACCTGGGCCTTCGCACCCGAGGCGGTGGAAAAGCCCGGCTTCGACCCCGGGTACGCGGTCGAGTTCTGGGACATCACCAACAGGCAGGACTGGGGGGCCTGCGAGTCGGTGCAGCGCGGCCTGACCTCCGTGCACGCGCTGCCCGGGCCGCTGTCGCCCGACGAGGATGCGGTGTACCAGTACGTGACCATGGTGGCCCGCGGCTATCTGGGCCAGCCGGCCTGGATTCAGGCCACAAAGCTCCCGGCCAGCGCACCCGCGGTCAGCTAACGCCTGCCGGTACGGTTGCCCCGCGGAGCGGCCCGGGCAGAGTTCGCGAAGCGGCCGGGGCAGCCCGGCCAGCCCGGCCAGCGCCCGCCCAGCGCCAGCGCTCGCGAAGCGGCCCCGGGCAGAGCTCGCGAAGCGGCCCGGGCAGCGCCCGGCCATCGCCTCCGGACAGGGCCCGGGCCGGGGCGCGACATGGGAAGAGAGCGGCTACCGGCGCTGTTACTGTCACCGGGGCGAACCGAACTCCGCAGCAGCGAAGGGCACGCGACGTGACTGTGCACGATCTTCCGGTAAATACCCTGTCCGGCCAGCCCGCCTCGCTTGGCGACCTGTCCGGCAAGACGCTGCTAGTCGTCAACGTCGCCTCGAAGTGCGGCCTGACGCCGCAGTACGAGGGGTTAGAGCGGCTGCACGAGCGGTACCGTGACCGCGGCTTCTCGGTCGTCGGATTCCCGTGCAATCAGTTCGGCGGCCAGGAGCCCGGCAGCGCCGACGAGATCCAGCAGTTCTGCTCCGTTAACTACGGCGTCAGCTTCCCGCTCTTCGAGAAGATCGATGTCAACGGCCCCGATCGGCATCCGCTTTACGCCGAGCTCACCGAGGTGCCCGATGCTGCGGGCGAGGCGGGCGACATCCAGTGGAACTTCGAGAAGTTCCTGATCGCGCCGGACGGTAAGGTGACCGGCCGGTTCCGCCCGCAGACCGCGCCCGAGGACCCCGCGCTCGTGGCCGCGATCGAGGCCAGCCTCCCGGCCAGCTGATACCGGCGCCGGTCAGGCCAGCGACTGGGGCCCGCGCTTGATCATCTGGTCGGCGATGATCGCTCGCTGGACCTCGCTGGTGCCCTCCCAGATCCGCTCCACGCGCAGCTCGCGGAAGAACCGCTCGGCGACGTTCTCGCGCATATAACCGCGGCCGCCGAACACCTGGACGGCGCGGTCGGCCACCCGGCCGGCCATCTCGGAGGCGTAGAGCTTGGCCATCGAGCACTGGGCGTGCTGCACCTTGACGTCGGCGCCCGCGTCGATCGCCCGGGCCGTCTCATAGGTCAGTGACCTCGCGGCGAACAGCTCGGTCAGGCTGTCCGCGAGCATCGCCTGGATCGCCCCGAACTGGCTGATCGGCCGGCCCTGTACCCGCCGCTGCACCGCGAACTGCGTCATCTCGGCGGTCAGCCGCTCGGCCGCGCCCAGGCAGCGCGCCGCGACCATCAGCCGCTCGAACCTGAACCACTCGTAGGCAAAACTCATCCCGTCACCCTCGGCGCCGACCAGGTTGGCGGCCGGCACCCGGACGGCGTCAAAGCTGACGATCGGGTGGTGGTGACTGATCGTGTGCGAGTACGCAGGGGTACGTACCACCCGGACGCCCGGGCTCGGCAGGTCGACCAGGAACATCGCGTGCTCACCGTCGTGCGCGCCGCCGGCCAGCTTGCCCTGGAAAAACGCGAAGGTGGCGGAGTTATAGGACGTGACATGCCATTTCTCGCCGGTCAGGACATACCCGTCGCCGTCCGGTCGGGCAGTGGCGATGATGGCGTCCACGTCCGAGCCCGCGCCCTCCTCGGTGATCGCATAGCACTCCTCGGCCTCGCCACGGATGGCCGGGAGCACGTAGCGGTCCAGCTGATAGGGGGTGGCAACGGCAGGCAGCCACGAGGGGGGAGTGCCGCAGGCCCAGGCGAGCGCGTTGGTGACCCGGCCGACCTGCTCCTGGATCAGGACCTGCTGCAGGGAGGTGGCGCCGCCGCCGCCAAGCTCCCTCGGCATGTTCGCGGCGTGCAAGCCGAGTTCCCTCGCCCGGGCGGCATGCGCAGCCGCGAGGTCACCGGGCAGCGTGCCGTTGCTGAGCTCGGCGGTCACCTCGTAAGGGATCATCTGATCCGCGAACGACCGGGCCCGTGCCTGGATCTCCAGGTCCGCGTCCGACAAGCGGTACATGGCGCCCCTTATCCCCGGGCCTCCGCCAGCTCCCGGGCCATACCGTGCCCGGGCCGCCCGGCTCTTGACTGAACGTTCAGTCTATGCCAGCATCAACCACGTGCCAACGGGCCCGGCCGACCAGCCAGAACTCGCCGACGCCATCGTCGTCGGCGGCGGCACGGTGGGCGCCTGGTGCGCCTATTTCCTCCGCCGCAGCGGTCTTGACCGGGTTGTCCTGCTGGAGAAGCGGACCCTCGGCGAAGGCGCGAGCAGCCGTGCGGCCGGGGTCGTCAGGACCCAGGGCGGCACCCGCTGGGCGGTCCGCCTCGGCGAGTGGTCCCGCAGGTTCTACCTGGGCCAGCGCCAGGAACTCGGGATCGACTCCGGCTTCACCCCGCAGGGCTACCTGCTGCCGTGTTTCACCGGCAGCGACGTTGCCGCCGCCCGCGACCGGATGGCCATGCAGGCCGGGCTCGGCCTGGCGGTCCGCTGGCTGGAGCCGGACGAGGTCGACGAGCTCAATCCCACCCTCGCGCCCGGGCTTACGCTCGGCGGGACCTTCTGCGCGGACGACGGCTATCTCGCCCCGCCGCGCAACGTCACCGCCTACGCGGTCGCGCTCGCGACCAGCGGCGTTATCGTCCGCGAAGGCGTCGCTTTCACCGGGCTGCTGACCGAAGGCGGCCGCGTCGCCGGCGTGGCGACCAGCGCAGGCACGATTGCCGCGCCGCTGGTCGTGCTCACCGGCGGCCCGGAGCTTGCCGAGGTGGGCGGGCTTGCCGGCGTGCGGATCCCGGCGGGCGGGGCCCGGCACCAGGTCGCGGTGACACAGGCCCATCCGGAACTGGCCGCCGAGCGGGTGCCGATGGTCTTCGACCTGGCGGCGGGCCTGTACTGGCGGCCCGAGGAGGGCGGCCTGCTGTTCGGCATGAGCAACCCGGGCGAGCCGCCCGGCACCGCCCGCTGCGTTGACGAGGAGTACCTGGCCAGCATGCGCAAGAGGCTGGCGCGGCTCGTACCGGTCACCGCCGGGCTCGGACTGCGCCGGGTCTGGGCAGCGACGATCGATTTTACCCCTGATCACCTGCCTATCGTCGGCCCCGCCATCGGCCGGGACGGGGTTATTAACGGAGCCACCGTGGCCAGTGCCGGCGGCGCCGGAATGATGTGGGGGCCGGCTGTGGCCCGCGCGGCTGCTGATGTCGCGCTCACCGGATCCTCTGACGTGGTGGACACCGCCGATCTCGGCCTGGACAGGTTCGACGAGGACGGCAACAGCCGCCTGGCTACCGATCCGATCGCGCTGCCGTTCCCTGAGCACGCGGCGAAGCAGCCGGCTGGCCAGCCAGCGGCCTCCTGAACGCACCGAAAGGATAGCGACGATGACCGACATTACGTCCCTGACCCCGTTTCTCGCCTCCGCCCGCACCGCCGAGCTGGAGGACTGGGGGCCGCTGGACGAGGCGACCGGGGAGCCGATGCAGACCTCGGGCCTGACGCTGTGGCAGGACGGCGATCAGGAGGTCGGGGTGTGGGAGTGCGCGCCGGGGCCGTCCTACTGGAAGCTCGAGACGCACGAGTTCGTGCACATCGTGGCCGGCCGGATGACGGTGACGCCGGACGGCGGTCAGCCGCAGGACATCGGCCCTGGCGGCACCGCCGTCTTCCCGCGCGGCTGGGCAGGCACCTGGCAGATCCACGAGCAGATCCGCAAGGTCTACGTCATCTTCTGACGGCCAGCCGGCCAGCCGGCCAGCCGGCCAGCCGGCCTCCGGGAGCGCGCGCTGGCTGCAGCGTCGCGCCCGTGCTGGTGTCTCGTTTCGCCATCAGGCTCCATGATGCTGCGACGCTGCGGTTCGACCTGCGGAGAGCCTGGCCGGCCGCGGACGGCTCAGATTCGCACCCCGAGCCGCGGCGGGCCGCCGCCGGCTGATACTTGTCTGATGGATCGCCGAGGATTCCTTGCAGGCGTCGGCCTGGTCACCGTCGGCGGCGTGGCCGGAGCCGGTGCCGGGATCGCGACCGAGCAGGCCATGGCGGCCGAGGGACCGACGGCGCGGACCGCGCACCCGGAGGGACCGGCGGCGTACGTGGCGGGAGTGACGTTTCGTACCGCGCCGTCCGCCAGGCTCCTCGCGCTCACCATCGATGACGGCCCGACGCGGGAGTGGACGCCGCAGGTGCTGCGGATCTTGCGGCGGCACGGCGCGAACGCGACTTTCTTTGTGGTCGGCGAGCGGGCCCAGGCTGCCCCCGGCTGGGTAGTCCGGGCCGCGGATGCGGGCCACGAACTGGCTAATCACACGTGGGCGCACAGCGATCTGACCCAGAACAGCGAGGCGTTCGACCGCGCCAGTCTGGAACGCACCCACGAGCTCCTGTCGCACCTGACCGGCAGGGCGCCGAGCCTGTGCAGGCCGCCCTACGGCCGCATCGACAGCGTCGGCTTGGCGGTATGCGCGGGCCTGCACTACGGCGTGGCGCTCTGGTCGAATCACATCACTGGCAGCAATGCTCAAGCCGATGTCGACACGACGCTGCGGCAGGCCTCGCCCGGCAGCATCGTGCTCGCCCATGACGGCGGATCGGAGCCGAACGTCAGCCTCATGCAGCAGCTTGACCGACTTGTGGCGGTCATGACGGACGCCGGGTACAGGTTCGTGACGGTCAGCGAACTGCTGGCGGCCTCGGCGGCAGGAGGCGCCGCCGCGAGCTGACCCAGTGCCGATACCCGGTCAGCTATCTCGGGCACAGGCCGAATGGCACGCACAGGTCATTGGTGCTGCGATGGGCGGCAGCGCCCAGGTAACGCAGGCCGAGCAGTCTCTCGGTCATCTTCAGCAGCGAGTAGTGCGAGAAATCGGTGCCCGATACCACGTGCCTGGTATATGGCGAGATCACGATGTCGGGTACACGGCAGTTGGCGGCCGCGGAGACGACACAATTGGCGCCGGCGGTGCCGCCGCTGCCTTCGTCCCAGGTGATGTCGATGACCAGGCGGCCGCTGGCGTAATCGGGACCCGCGGCGATGACCGGTATCCATTTCGCCAGCCAGGCATCGCCCGCCGCGATCTGGTTCGGGCACCCCGGGTCGCCGGCCGGCAGCGCATGCATGTCGTCGCAGAGGCCTGGCGTGATGAAGCCGAACCTGGGCAGATGGCCGCTCCGTACGTCACGGGCCAGCGGGCCCGAGGCGGTATTGCCGAGGGCCTCGTCGTTCTTCCTGCAGTCCCCTCGGCTCGGAGCGCCCACCGGCAGCTTCGAGTAGGAGGCAGCCGGGTTGTGCCTGCCGACATAGAAATGCCCGGAGGCCCGGCTTCCGGTCTGCCCGGCGTGATCGCAGCCGGCCGGCATGAATTCCTCGTAGCTGCGCCAGGACGGGTTGGCCTGGCCGAAGACATTGGCGACGTCGTAGTAGCCGAGCTGGTCGGTCCTGGCGTGCTGGGTGCTGCCGCTCGTGGCCGCCAGGTAGTTGGGGTAGCTCGGGTGGGTGACCGCGTGGTAGTCCGACGTGCTCCCGCAGTGGCCGATCAAGGTGCGCCGGATGTAAGGATCAGACGCGCTGCCCGGGATCTCGCCGGGTCCCTGCCCGTAAGACCGGTTCTCCATGAATATCCACAGCACCTTGGTGATGTGGGGGGTACGGCCGGCCATTGACCCGCATAATGGCGCTGCCCGGACTGCCCGGGCTGCGAGGGTGAGCCGGCTGACCGGCCGGGCCGCGGGAGCGGAGTGGCCGGCCTGCGTGGCGGCTGTCATACCCGCCGAAATGGACGCGACGACCGCGGCGAGGATCGCGGCCAGCAGCGCCGTTGAGCGGACCCGCACTGCCATTCGCCTCCCGGCCCAATGATGCCACGCCGGTCCAGCCCGGGCCAGACTGCCGGGCACGTACCCTGTTGCGGCTGCCGATGGCCGGCCCGGCGCGGCGTCATGACGAGAGGAGCTCCGGTACTTCCTGCGGCTCCTCGATGTGCCAGTCAAGGTGAGTCTGGCGGAGGGACTGGCCGGGGACCAGCTGCTTGTCCGCGAAGTGGACCTTCGATTTCGGCTGCTTGACCTTGTCGATCAAGTCCAGCACGGCGAGGAGCTGGATCAGCCTCCAGGTGGCGTCGGGGCGCCAGCCACGATCTGGCCTGGCTCCGATTGCCCGGGCGTCGGCGTCAAGGATGACCTTGCGGCCGTGCCGGGGGCAGGCCGGGTCGGCGTGGTGCCAGCTGTGGTTGCCCTCGCCGCCGGCCACGACGGCCACGAACACGTTGTTGCGGCTGTCGTCCGCGCGATACTCGAGGCCGCGGCTGTCTGTCGCCCGGCTGCCCCATTTGTGGCAGACGGAGTTGACGAAACCAGTGGCCGTCATGAGGGCAGCTGTGCGCAGCGCTCCGGCTATCAGTACCGAGTTCCAGCCGAACAGGGGATAGAACGCCAGCGGCACCAGGAAGTTCGCCACCGCCAGGAACGGGAACGCCCGGCGCTGCCACTGCACCAGCCGGTCCTCGGCCAGATCGCGGTGCATCGTGTACCCCGGTGGCCGCTCATATGTGAAGAACAGCCAGACGCCTTGCGCCCATGCGAGGCCTTTGTAGCCCCGCCAGCCGGTGTATTCGTAGGGCGAGTGCGGATCCTTGCCCACCACGTCGGCGAAGCGGTGGTGAGCGCGATGGTTCATCACCCATTGCTGGATGTCGCCTTCCAGCGACATCCCGCTCGCCACCGCCAGCACTGCCCGCAACCCGAATCTGGCCTCAAATCCGCGGTGGGTCCAGTAACGGTGGTTCCCTAGCGTCACGCCAAACAGCGTGAACAGGTACATCGCCACGGCCAGCGCCCAAAGGCCGATGCCGGTGGGGGTAGTAAAGGCTCGGTAAAGTCCCCAGATCGCGAACGCTGGCAACAGTATTCCCAGGGTCACTATGTTCACCCATATCGGCTTCCGTCGGTTGCCGTTACGGTCGATGTTAAAGCCTAGCGACAAAACTCTCGGCCAGTCAGTCCTGCCTTTCCTGGGAACGAGCATAGTTATCAGCACCTTTCCGGGTAGCTACAGATAGACGGATCATCTGCCACCGGGGGAGACCATATGGCCCGCCTTCAGGTCCTTCCGGCGCGCGGCTCAGGCAGCCGCCGACAGCCGGATCCGCGGACCGGGCCCGCGCTGAGCGGAAACTCGCGCCCCGCATGACCTCATCGCGGAGGAACATGCCTCCAGCAGACCCGCGCGGCAGCGATCCGGTCAGGGACGGAGGTCCTCACGTCGGTCCCTACGCCGGGTGGCCGATAAACCGCTCCTTCCGGTGGCTGTCCTACAGCTGCTGGCCGGAGATCGCCGCGGCGGCGACGGCGGCATAGAACACGTCGGGGGTGGCGCAGCTCCGCGAGCGCGCCCGCTGGACAACGAGCGCATAAACGATTGTCATGAACGAGCCACGAAGAAACCACGAATGAGTCGGCAAAGGGTCGGACGTGCATGCCGACCGGCCCAAAGGGTAACCCTCCCCGGGAAAGGGTCCTCATCGGGGGGTGAGGTCACGGGGGATAGGTCGGGGGTTTTCGGGGTGAAGCGACGCAATGTCGGCTGTGCTCGGCGGGGCAGCCGGATGGTGATCATCACAGCGGCGGGGGCCGCGCTTGTCTTGTCGGCGGCAGCGTGCTCGGCACTGGGCGGCAAGCCGCCGCCTACCGCGCGGCTGACGATCACGCCAGCAGCCGGCGCGCAGGATGTCAGCCCGAGTGCCGGCGTCACGGTCACCGTGGCACACGGCAAGCTGAGGGATGTCGTCGTCCGGGCCGCTGGCGACCCGGTGGCAGGCCTGCTCAGCCGCAGCCGGACGGCCTGGCACAGCGAGGGGCTGCTGAACCCGTCGCATAGCTATACGGTGACAGCGACCGCGATCGGGGCAGGCGCCAAGCGGGTCACCGCGACGAGCACGTTCCAGACGCTGAAGCCGCGCAAGACCTTCAGCGCCTCGATCATCGAGGGTTACCAGCAGAGCTATGGCGTCGGCATGCCGATCGTCTTGACGTTTAACCGCCCGGTCACTCATAAGGCCGCGGTCGAGAGCTCGCTCAGCCTGGTTACGTCCAAGCCGGTCGTGGGCGCCTGGTACTGGGACGGCAACGAGACGCTGGAATTCCGGCCGAGGGTCTACTGGCCCCAGCACACCGTGGTAAGCGTCAAGGGGGACTTCAAGGGCGTGGAGGCCGCGCGAGGCGTCTACGGCATCCGCAACGTGAGCCAGACGTTCAACATCGGGGCGTCGCTGATCGTCGTGGCGAGCACAACCTCGCACTACATGCAGGTGTACTACAAGCACAAGCTCTTCGGTGACTGGCCGATCAGCACCGGCCTGCCGGGCGACGACACGGCCAACGGGACCTACCTCACTATCGAGAAGGCCAACCCGACGTTCATGACGGGGCCCGGCTACGCGCTCTGGGTGCCGTGGGCCGTCCGGTTCACCTGGAGCGGCGTCTACATCCACGACGCGTACTGGTCGGTGGGGGAGCAGGGCTACGTCAACGTCAGCCACGGCTGCGTGAACACCTCGCCCGAGCACGCCGAGATCTACTACAACATGGAGCTTCCCGGCGATCCGGTCACCGTCACCAACAGCCCCGTCGCGGGTACCTGGGACAACGGCTGGACCGAGTGGTTCCTGTCCTGGAAGCAGCTGCTGAAGGGAAGCGCGCTGCACGAGGCGGTCGAGGCCGGGCCGAACGGCAGTTCGTTCGTCAGCCCGGCCACGCTCCCCGCGGTCCAGGCCAGCGTGCCCCTGCAGCGGCCGCGCTTCAACAACGCGGCCTGAGCCCGTCCTTCGCATCGCCGGCTGACCGCACCGCCGCGGTCAGCCGGCGATGCCGATGACTTGCCTGATCGCGTCGGGTTGTTCGATGGCGCGCAGCATGTACTGCGCCACGTCGGCGCGTGAGACCGACCAGCCGCCGCGGAGATTCTGCCCGTAGGCCGTCCGGTAGGCGCCGGTCAGCGGCTTGTCGGTCAGCCTGGGCGGCCGCACGATGGTCCAGTCAAGACCGCTATCGCGAAGAACCTCCTCCATCAGCGAGAGATCGGCGTAATGCTGCCGGAGCGCGAGCTTTGGCAGCTGGCTGAACAGGTGCCGCATGAAGAATCCGTCACCCGGATCGTGCGTAGGCGGGTTGGGGCGGCCGGGCGACGGCACGGTTCCGATCGGCGCGGCGCTCACCACCACGATGCGCCGGACACTGGTGGCCTGCATCGCCCCGATCATGGCCCGGGTCCCCTGGGCGGCCACGCCGGCTTCGGACTTCGACCGCGGCCCGAGCCCGGAGAGCACCGCGTCGGCTCCGCCGACCGCCGCTTCGAGCACGGCCGGGTCGGCTGCCGCCAGGTCCGCGGCGACGACGCGCAAGGTCGCGGTCCGCGCTGCAACGCGGGCCTCGCCAGCGACCGCCCGGCCCGCGACCGCCCGGCCCGCGACCGCCCGGCCCGCGGTGACGACCGGCGCGGCCGAGGCCCGCGGCGCCGCCGGGGCGGCGGCCGTCTGCCCGGTGGGGACAAGGCCCGTGGCCGCGAGCTTCGCCGGGTTCCGTACCACGGCCGTGACGTCGTGGCCCGCGGCGACGGCCTGCTGGAGGAGCTGCCGCCCGATTCCCCCGGTCGCTGCGAAGATCGTGAGCTTCATCTGATTCGCCCTGCCTTTCTCGTGTGATCATGACTAGTGCTTTCAGCCGAGCCGGGGGTGCGCATGCCCCGGGTAAGCTATTCTTATGAATCTCGTACAACATCAGGAGCATATCATATGAGTTCCGTAGAATCTAGTTCCGTAGAATCTGAGGACGCCGACGCGGCCGCGGGGGAAGCGCGGCACCGAAGGCGGCTGACCATCGCGATCAAGGAGTCGCTCCGCGAGCTGAGCAACCAGCTCTCGCTGCTTAACCATCACGTCGGCGCGCAGCTTGAGCTCAAGGACATCGATCTGGACTGCCTCGACCTGATTGCCCGCCACGGCCCGCTCAGCCCGACCGCCCTGGCCCGACGGGCCGGCCTGCACCCGGCCACGATGACCGGCATCTTGGACAGGCTCCAGCGCGGCGGCTGGGTCACCCGCGAGCGCGACCCGGATGCGCCCGACCGCCGCGCGGTGGCCGTCCGGGCCCTGCGCGACCGCGGCGCGGAGATCTTCCGGCTCTACTCAGGGATGAATGCCCTGATGGATGAGATCTGCGCCGGATATGCCGACCCTGAGCTTGAACTACTCGCCGGCTTCCTGCGCCGCACCGCCGGCGCCGGAAAGGCCGCCACCGACGAACTCGCCAGCGCCTGAGCCGCGCCTGACGGCCAGCGCGTCGACGGCCACGGCGCCAGCGGGCCCGCAGATGAGCGGGTTCACGTCGAGCGCCTCAAGCTCGTCACCCAGTTCCTCGGCAAGCGCGGACAGGCTCGTGATCGCGCGGACGACGGAACCGAGATCTGCTGGCGGTGCGCCGCGAAAACCCGTCAGCAAGCTGGCGATCCTGAGCTCGCCGATCAGCTGGGCGGCGGTGCGCTCGTCGACCGGCGGCAGCGCGACCGCCCGGTCGGCGAGGGCCTCGACCAGCACGCCGCCCGCGCCCACCACGATGAGCGGCCCGAGCACGGGGTCGCGGGCGACGCCGAGCGCCAGCTCGAGTCCGGCCTGGATCGTCTCGCAGACGAGCACCCGAGGGCCGATCCTGGCAGCCAGGTCGCCGTAGGCGGCCGCCAGCTCGGCTGGCCCCCGGACGCCGAGCACCACGCCCCTGGCGTCCGACTTGTGCTGGATGGCCGGCTCGTCGGTCTTGAGCACGACCGGGAAGCCGATCGCCTCGGCCGCCGCGAGCGCGCCGTTGGCGCTGTCGGCCGACCCGGCCCGGGCGGCGGCGATCCCGTACTCGCGCAGCAGGTCGAGGAGCGGCGCGCCGCTGGCGGTGCCCGCCGCGAGCAGCCCGGCCGCGCGCTCGCGGCGGCCCGGGCCGCTGGCGCGGCGCGGCCGAACCGGGTCGGGTGCCTGGCGGCTTGTCTGGTCGGCTACGTAGGGCGAGGGAGGATAACGGGGCCGGGCGCCAGTGTGATCGAGCAGGTGACCAAGCGCGAGCAGGCCGCTGCGGAGGCCCTCGAGAACCGGGATCCGCTCCCGCCGAAGCCGCGCCGCGATCTGCGGGTCGATGGCGCTGGGCAGGTTGCTGAGGACGGCGAGCGGTTTGGCGGTGCGCCGGGCCGCGTCGATGACGGCGAGCGGATAGGAGTCATCCCCATCGAGTTCGCGGACCAGATCGACCGCGAGCGCGACCGACGCGACCGCCGGATCGTCGGCCAGGGCCACCAGCGAGCTTGCGAACAGTCCCTGGGTGTCGGCCCCGGTAGCCCACACGTCGAGCGGGTTGGCAGGCTCGAGGCCTGGATCGAGCAGCTCAGCGAGGCGGCCCTTGGTGGCCTCGCCGATCTGGGCAAACGGCACGCTCAGCTGGTCGGCGAGGTCGGCGGCGTGGGCCCGTTCCAGCCCCGAGTCGTGCACGGTGGCGATGCCCGCGCCAGCTGCCAGGCCGGCACCGCCGGGCCCGCTGACCCCACCGGGCGGCTCGCCGGCCCCGTCCGGGCCGGCGTCGGACGGCCCTGTGGCGCAGGCGCCTTGTTGCGTCGGCCGATGGCGAACAGCTCAAGGGTGTCGGTCAGCTCAGCGAGATCACCGACCCGGTGCACGCCGTAGGCTCGGGCGAGCGCCTCCCAGCCGCCGTCAGCGGCGGCGAGCGCGCCGGAATGGGCGGCCACCATCATCGCGCCTCGGGCCGAGTTGCCGACGGTGAGGAGGACGACGGGGATGTCGCGTTCGGCGGCGGTGGCGAGCACCGTGCGCAGCAGGGCCGGCTGTCGGATCGCCTCAAGGACCAGGGCGAGCACCCTGGTCTCGGGCAGCCCGAGCGAGTAATCAAGGTAGGACGGCGCGGCGGTGACGAGTTCCTGGCCAGACGAGACCGCGAGCGTGAACCCGATGGCCCGGCGCATCCGCAGCAGCGCGGAGAACACCGACCCCGAGTGGGTCACCAGGGCCACCGGGCCAGCAGGCAGCGGGTCAGGCTCGAGGTAGCCGGTTGCGCGCAGGCCGCGGGCCACGTTGACGAAGCCCATGCAGCCCGCGCCGCACAGCTCCATCCCGGCCGAGCTGGCGATCGCGGCCAGCCGGTCACGCAGTCCCGGCCCGCCGCTATCGGCGGGGGCGGCGTGATCCTGGCCTGCGGGCCGGGGTGCTGGGTCCTCGTGCGCGTTGCCGAAAATGACGGCCGCGCGGTCGCCGCGGCTGGCGGCCAGCGTGAGCTGCGCCTCGAGCGCCGTGTCCGGAATGCCGAGGAGCAGCAGGTCGACCGGGCCAGGCAGGTCAGCGATCGACGGAAGGCACCGCCGCCCGGCGATCTCGGCGTACCGCGGGTTGACCGGGTAGATCTCCGGGCGGGCCGGGCTGGCAGCGACCTCCGCGAGCATCCTGTCGCCGAAGGTGCCCGGCCTGCCAGAAGCGCCGACCACGGCGACGCTCCTGGCCTCGAGCATCGTGGCAAGAGCGGTCTTGGTGCCGGGAGCCTGGGGTGTCATCTGGTTGCCCCCGGCTTCGCGATCGGGGCGGCATCCGCCGTCATGGCCGCCGGGTGAGCCTGCGCAGCTGACCTGACCGGCGCGCGGTCTTCTTGTCCGCGATCGCGGCCTTGGCCGCCTGCCAGCCGGGGATGCCGCAGACGCCGCCACCCGCGTGGGTGGCCGAGCTGCCGTAATACAGGCCAGTCAGCGGGGTGCGGTAGTCGGCGTAGCCGGGCGCGGGCCGCATGTGGAACAGCTGCTCAAGGGAGAGCTCGCCGTGGAAAATATTGCCGCCGACCAGGCCGTACTCCTGCTCCATCTGGTAGGGGCCGACGATGTCCCGGTGCAGGATCGACGCCTTGAAGTTCGGGGCCAGCTCGTTGTAGCAGTCGATCATCCGGTCCGCGTAGGCCTCGAGTTCCCCGGTGTGCGGCGCCTCGCTCCAGTTGGCCGGCACCCACTGGGTGAACAGCGACATGACGTGGCTGCCTTCCGGGCACAGCTTGGTGTCGAAGGTGGTCGGGATAACCCCGTCGCTGAATGGGAACTGGGCGGGCCGCCCTCGCGGGCGTCCTGGAAAGCGCGCTCCATGTACTCCATCGAGGGCGCCATCTCGACCGATCCGGTGTGGTGCTCCTGAAGCTGCGAGCCGGGGTCGGCGGTGAAGTCCGGCAGCTCGGCGAGGGCCAGGTTGATCTTTACCACGCCGCTGCGGGTCTTCCAGTGCTCGATGTCGGAAACGAAGGCATCCGGCAGGTACTCGGCGCCCACCTGCTCGAGGAAGGCCGTCCGCGGGTGCAGCGTGGACACGATGACCTGGGCACGCAGTTCCTCGCCGTTGTCCAGGATCACGCCGACCGCACGGTCGCCTTCGATGATCAGGCGGGCGACGCGCGCGCCGGTGCGGATCTGCGCGCCGTGGGCGCGCGCGGCGGCCTCGATGGCGGTGCAGACGCCGCCCATGCCGCCCTCCTGGAACCCCCAGTTGCCCAGGTGACCGTCACCGACATCGCCGATGGAGTGGTGGGCCATCACGTACGCGGTCCCAGGTGAATACGGGCCGGCCCAGGTCCCGATCACGCCGTTGACCGCGAGCGCGCCCTTCACCTGAGGTGACTCGAACCAGTCGTCGAGCAGGTCGGCGATGCTCATCGTCATCAGCCGCGTGACGTCGGCGATCGTGCGGACGTCCAGGCCGCGGTGGCGCCAGGCCAGCCTGAGCGTGCCGGCCAGGTCACGCGGCCTGCGCGAGCCGATCGCGGGCGGCACGGTCAGCAGCAGCGGGCCGAGGACGTCAGCCAGCCCGGCCAGCCAGGCATCCCAGCGCGGCATCGCGTCGGCGTCCTTTTTGGACCACTTGGACGCCTCCTCGTGGTTACGCTTGGCGTCATCGGCGTACAGCTTGATCGAGCCGCCTTCAGGAAAGGCCTGGTAATACGGGCCCATCGGGTAGATCTTGTAACCATGACGGGCAAGGTCGAGCTCGGAGATGATGGTCGGCGGCATCAGGCTCATGACATAGGAGAGCCGGGTGACCTTGTACTCGGGCGCGTCCGGCCACGGGGCCTCCGTGGTGGCCGCGCCGCCAGTCTTGCGCCGGCCTTCGAGCACGATGGTGCTGGCGCCCGAGCGGGCCAGGTATGCCGCGGCGACGAGCCCGTTGTGCCCTCCGCCCACCACGATCGCGTCGTATGTTGCGGACATGGGTCCGCCTTCCTTGAGTTGCGGTCATGAGCCCGCAGGACGAGTTGACTGAATGTTCAGTCTAGAAACCTGCTACCGTATCGACAAGAGGCCGGAAGGATGTCGCCGATGACCGACCAGGCTGGTGCGCCGGTAGCGGCCCTGGGCACGCTGGGCACCGCCGACCAGCGCCGCGAGCAGATGCTGCGCGCGGCGCTTCAAGTCATCTCCGAGCGCGGTTATCCGGAAACCAGGATCGCCGATGTGGCCGAGCGGACCGGGATCAGCCCGGCGCTGGTCATCTACTACTTCAAGACCAAGGACCAGCTGCTGACCGAGGCCATCAGGTACTCGGAGGACAGCTGGTACGCCAGCGGGCAGCGCCGGATGGCGGCGCTGCCGACGGCCGTGGCCCGGATCGAGGAAATCGTCGCGATGAGCTGCCTGCCGGAGGCAGACCCCGACGCGGACTACTCATGGCTGATCTGGCTGGACTTCTGGGCGCAGGCCGCCAGGAACGCCGAGGTTGCAGCCGTCCGGCAGAAGTCGGATGAGCGCTGGCGGGAGACGATCGGCACGCTCGTGCAGGAAGGCCAGCAGGCCGGGGAGTTCACCGATGTCGACCCGGATACCTTCGCCATCCACCTGTCGGCGCTGCTGGACGGGCTGGCCATCCAGATCGCGCTCGACGATCCGGTCGTCGACCCGGTGACCGCGTTCGAGCTGAGCATGCGCTTCGCCGCGGACCAGCTGGGGTTCGAATGGGCTCCCAGCGGGCGCGGGCGCCCGGCGGGGAGCAGCTCAGGAGGGGAGTGAGCAGTGGCCGGTGGGCAGATTGAGCTGGTATCGCTGACCAAGCGCTTCGTTGAGCTCGCCGTCGACGACATCGACCTGACCGTCCCATGCGGGGAATTCTTCTCCCTGCTCGGGCCCTCTGGCTGCGGCAAGACGACCACGCTGCGCCTGATCGCGGGCTTCGAGCAGCCGACGTCCGGCCGGGTGCTGCTCGACGACGCGGACGTGACGATGGTGCCGCCCAACAAGCGCAACGTCAACACGGTCTTCCAGAGCTACGCACTGTTCCCGTTCCTCACCGTGTTCGACAACGTGGCCTTCGGCCTGCGCAACCGCAAGCTGGCCAAGAAGGAGCTGGAGACCCGGGTCCGGGAGGCCCTCGATCTCGTCCATCTCGGCTCGTTCGCCAAGCGCCGGCCGGGGCAGCTGTCCGGCGGCCAGCAGCAGCGGGTGGCCCTGGCCAGGGCGCTGGTGCTCGACCCGGCCGTGTTGCTGCTCGACGAGCCGCTCGGCGCGCTGGACGCCAAGCTCCGCCGGTCGCTGAAGGTGGAGCTCAAGGCCCTGCAGGAACGCGTCGGCATCACGTTCCTCTACGTCACCCACGATCAGGAGGAAGCCCTGACCATGTCCGACCGGGTGGCGGTCATGCGCAGCGGCAAGATCGTCCAGATCGGCGACCCGCATGAGATCTACGAGGAGCCCGCTGACACCTACGTGGCTGACTTCCTTGGCGTCTCGAACCTCATGCACGTCGAGGTGGTCGAACGCCACGCGGGCTCGCGGTGCCAGGTCCGGCTCGGCGAATCGCCGCTCAGCGTCGAGCAGGGCGTCGCCGACGGGCTCGGCAAGGCCTATTGCGTGATCCGGCCGGAGCGGATACGGATCGAGCCGTTCGGCTCCCCGGGCCCGAACCGCGTGCCCGCGATGGTGGAGCGGCTGGTCTACGTCGGCTCGGCCACCCAGGTCATGCTCAGGCTCGCGCCGGGTGAGCTGCTCCAGGCGCTGGTGCAGAACGACGGCTCGCATACGCAGCTGGCCCAGGGCACCCCGGTCCATACGTTCCTGGCGCCGGATGCCCTCCGGGTACTCCCCGACACCGGCCCGGGGCAAGCGGCCGCCGGGGACGGCGCGGATGCGGGCCTGCAGCTGATCCGGTAGCGTGCCCGGTGGTCAGATCCCCGCGATCGTGGACAGTGCTTCCTGCCGGTCGCCCCGCTCGCCGCGCGTCATGAACCGGTAGCCGAAATACCCGGCAGTGGCTATGACGAACGACAAAACCAGCATGATCGTGCCGAGCGCGTTGAGCGCGGGGCCGCCGTTACCGCCGTGCTGCTGGGAGTAGATGTATACCGACATCGGGGTGTTGGCCGCGGTGGAGTTCAGCAGGTCAACGATCACGAAGTCATCGATGACGCTGGAGAAGACCAGCACCGCGCTGGCGAAGATGGCCGGGGTGAGCAGCGGCAGCATGACCCGCCGCATGGTCTGCAGCTGGGTCGCGCCGAGGTCGGCCGCGGCCTCCTCGTAATGTCTCCCGATCGTCACGAGCCGGGCCTGGACGATGATCGCCGGCCAGCTGACATTCCAGGTGACCAGGGCGAGCGTCTCGGCCAGCGTGCCCAGGCCCACGGCGGTGAACAGCGACGTGAACACGAAGAACATCGCGACGCCGAAGATCAGCTCCGGGATGACGAACGACAGGATCATTACGAAGTTGAAGCTCGCTGACGTGTAGCCGCGCCACCTGTTGATGCCGAGCGCGAACGCCACGCCCAGGGGTACCGCGATCAGCGTGGTGTAGGCCGACAGCCGCAGCGTCTGGATGACGGCCAGCCGCAGCTGCTCATTGTGCAGGACGGAGTTCACCGGGTCGGAGTAGTACCACCGCATCGAGAAGCCCTGCCAGGCGCTCTGCGACTTGCCGTTGTTGAAGGAGAACAGGACGGCGAGCGCGATCGGCACGATCGACCAGATCAGGTAGAGCCAGGTGAATCCCTCCAGGAACCAGGGGTGGCCCCATGGATTGCGCCGCAGCCGCGGCAGCGGTGCCCTGGCCGCCACGGTGCCTGCCGCTGGCTGCACCGGGGTTGCGGCGGTGGCGCTCATGCTGCCTCCCGCGACGACCTGTTGGTCGCCACCACGTAGTAGATCATCGGAACGACCAGGACAAGGAGCAGCAGCAGGGACATGACCGCGCCCTGGCCCTCGAAGGCCGGCGTCGACAGGTTCCCGTCGATCACGTTGCCGATCATCGCCGTTCCAGCGGTTCCGGACAGCAGCTGATTGGTGAAGTAGTCACCGAGCATCGGCAGCACCGTGATCAGCAGCCCGGTCAGGATCGCCTGCCTGGACAGTGGCAGCGTGACCCGCAGGAACGTGCGCACCCGGCCCAGGCCCAGGTCGCGGCCGGCTTCCAGGAGCGAGCCATCGATCCGGTCCAGCCCGGCGTAGAGCACCAGGATCAGGTACGGGATGTAGCCGTAGACCAGGCCGAGAATCACGGTGTAGGACTGGCCGCCCAGCCAGTCGACCGGGTGCGAGATCAGATGCAGGGTGCTGAGCACCTTGTTCACGTAGCCGTTGGTCTGCAGCAGGTCGATCCAGGCCAGCATCCGCATCATGTAGCTGATCCAGAACGGCGCGATCAGCAGGACCAGGAAGAGCGCCTTGCGGCGGCCGGCGAACCTGGCTACGAAATAGGCCGCCGGATAGCCGATCAGCAGCGAGATGACCGATGCGGCCGCCGTGTACCACAGCGTCCTTACCAGGATCGGTCCCACGAAAGCGCCGCTGCCGAAGGTGACGTGCCACACGGCGATCAGGTTGGTCGCGCTCCAGTCCAGCGGGTTATAGACCGCGATGGGCGTGCCGTACAGCTGGTTCAGCTGCCCGGCTCCGATCGCCAGCACGACATAGAAGGGCACGATGAACAGCAGGGCCAGCCAGATGATGCCGGGCGCGGCCAGGGCCGCCCAGAAGATCCGGTTATGTTCGCGCCCGGTGCTCCGCCGCCTGGTCAGCCTGCCGCCCGCCGTCACCTGGATCCCGCCTAGACGCCGTGGCTGACGGCCTGCCAGGCCTGCTGCCAGAGCTGGTTGGCCGCGACGGGCAGCTGCAGCTGGCTGACCCCCCGCCGGAAGTACGACGGCAGGACCACGGTGGAGATCAGGCTGTGCGGCAGGATGCCGTCGCTGACCAGGCGCTGCGGCGTGACGCCGTTGACCGGCTGCATGTAGCCGTTGAAGCTGATGTTCGTCAGGACGTTCGGGAGGTCCTCCATGTAGTTGAGGAACAGGTGGGCGAGTACCGGGTTCTGCGCGCCGCGGAGCACGGTGTTGGTGTCGTTCGCCACCGGGCCCTTGCCGTCGGTGGGGAACCAGTAGCCGACGACGTCGACCGGGACGCCCTTGGGCATGTACTGCGCGGCCGCGGCCATGTCGCCGGACCAGGCGTGGTGAATCCAGATCTGCCCGCTGGGGACTTCGGTGTAGTCGTTGTTGTCGATGTGCACGTCAGTCAGCTGGGAGAGGTCCTGCAGTTCCTGCTGGGACTTGGTGATCTCGGCGGGGTCGGTCGTGTTCAGGTCGAAGATCCCGTTCTTCATCAGCCCGAGGCTGATGGACTCACGGTAGTCGTCGAGTATCGCGACCCTGCCCTTGTACTTGCCCTGCCATGGCATCGCCCAGGGGTTCGCCATCGTGTACGGGTTCTCCGGCACGTGGTCTTTGCGCCATGCGATCCCCGTCGTGTAGATCGTGTACGGGACGGTGTACTGCCAGTGCTGGTCGTAGAACGGGTTGGTGAAGTCGGTCCAGGCCTGGCTGATGTTCGGGATGTAGCTGTGGTTGAGCGGCTGGATCGTCTTCTGCTCGATCAGCTGGCCGAGCACGTCGACGGTGGCGCCCATGAGCACGTCGAAGTTCACCTGGCCGCTGGCCAGCTTGGACAGGGCCTCGGTCATCGTGTTGAACGTGGTCACCTCGACCTTGCAGTTGTACTTCTTGCCGAAGTCGTCGAGGCATTGCTGATTGACGTAGGCGACCCAGTTGTAGATCTTGAGCGTGGCTCCCTTTTCCGCGAGCTGCCCGCTCTTGATCGCCGGGTTGTCCTTGAACAGCGGCCAGGTCACCGGGTTATTGGGACGCGGCAGCGGTATCCCGCCTGAGACCAGCGGCCCCGAGCCGCCCGACGAGCCTGAGCTCTTGCCGCAGGCCGCGAGCAATGAGCTGATGGTCCCGGTTCCGCCAAGGAGTGCGCCGGCCGCGGCACCCGACCGCAGGAAGCCGCGCCGGGAGGTCCCTGGGCGCGGCGGGGTCCCGTCAGAGCGCCAGCCTTCTCTCGGATGCAAGCTGCACCACCCCTTCGCTAGCGTAGCCAAGTCGCTCCCGGGTGCCCTGGGGTATGGTCCGGGTTCCGTAGCAGCTACTGACTGAACATTCCGTCAACACTTACTACTCTGGGGGCACGGACACAAGGCTTTCCAGGTAACAGCATCGTCATCTGCACCACGTAACGCCTGAGGCATCAAAAGGCCGGATAAGGCACCAAATTCCCTGGTATGGAGGCCCGCCGGCATTCCCTCGCGACCGACCGCCACCGCGCCGCGGCTGCGACCGGTCCCGCTATCCGCGCACCGCCGCTGCGGCCGACGCCTGCCGATCCCGCTATCCGCGCACCGCCGCTGCGGCCGACGCCTGCCGATCCCGCTGTCCGCGCACCGCCGCTGCGGCCGGCGCGCTATTCACGGACCGCTGCGGCGAACGTGGCGAAGTTGGCTACCAGACGATCGATGTCGTCCTCGTGATGCTGCACAGAGATCAGCCACTGCTCGCTTTTGCCCCACGGCGGCAGGAACACCCCGCCATTGTGCTGGAACAGCCAGTGCGCGTGACTGTAGGAGTCGTCGACGGCCAGGTAGCCGCGGAAATCGCGGACCGGCTCGGCGGCGAAGACCACGCAGCCCTTGGCCCCGACGGACACGACGTGCGCCTGCAGCTCGTTATCGTCGATCGCCCGTTGCAGGCCGGCGACGGCGCGCAGCCGCAGTGCCTCCAGGTGCGCGTAGGCGTCGGGCGTGGCCACATCGATGAGCATCGCGCGGCACGCGGCCATCGCGAGCGGGTTGCCGTTGAAGGTCCCGACCATCTCGTAGCCGCCGTCCGCGACGTGCCCCATCACCTCGGCCGAGCCGCCGACGGCGGCGACAGCTACGCCGCCGCCGATGGCCTTGGCCAGGCAGATGATGTCCGGCGTGACCCCGACCACGGCGGTCGCCCCGCCCGGCCCCGCGGTCAGCCCGGTCTTCACCTCGTCGAAGATCAGCAGGGCGTCCCTTGAGTGCAGCAGTTCCTTCAGGCCGGCCAGGTAACCGGGCTCGGGCTTGATGATCCCCGCATTCATCATGATCGGCTCGACGATCATCCCGGCGATCTGGCCGGGATGCTCATCCAGCAGCCTGGCCACGCCATCGAGATCATTGAAGCCGGCTATCAGGGTGAGGTCTGTGATGGCCCGCGGGATCCCGGTGCTGGACGGCGCGCTAGCGGGCCGGTCCGCCGGGCCCGGCCTCGTCGGCGGACTCCGGGCAGACCGAAACCTGGACCGAGTCATGATGCCCGTGATAGCACCCCTCGACCTTGATGATCAGGTCCCGGCCGGTGATCGCGCGGATCAGGTGCACGGCGTCCATCGTGGCCTCGGTGCCCGAATTGGCGAACCGCCAGAGCGGCAGGCCGAACCTGCGGGTCAGTTCCTCGGCGACGGTAAGCGCGTTGCGGGTCGGCTGGGCGAAATGGGTGCCACTGTGATCTGTCCGCGGACGGCCTCGACGATGGCCGGGTGACCATGGCCCGCCAGCGCCGCACCATAGCCCCCGTGCAGGTCGACGTATTCGGTGCCGTCGACGTCGTAGATCTTGGAGCCCCTGCCGTGACTGAGCCAGACCGGCTGCGGGCGGGTGATCTGCCAGCTGGAGGTGACGCCGCCGGCCAGCGCGGTGGCTGCCTTGGCTGCCATCCGGCGTGACTCGGGCTGGCGCTCGGTGAAGATCTTCTCCTGCCAGGCGATGATGTCCTCAAGCGGGGCCGGCGACCACGCGCCCGCGCTGGCCGACGACTCAGCGTGGGGGGCGCCTGAGGCGTCAGAGCCAGTCGACGACCCAGCTCGGGGGATACCCGGGTCGTCGCCGCTTGGCGCGGGGCCGCCGGCCGGACTGGCGGAGGGTTCAGTTTCGGGGCTGGCAAGTGACTCGATCGTGGCGGCCTGCGGACTGGCCATTACATGCTCCTACACCTTTGACTGAATGTTCAGTCTAGGCTGGCTGCTGTTCGGCTGGCAAGGCTCGGCTGCAAGTGAACGCAGCTGCCGGGCCTTCGCCGCCCGCCCGTCCCGCGTTCACCCGCGTG
This sequence comes from uncultured Actinomycetes bacterium, assembly GCA_963774825.1. Classification (GTDB taxonomy): domain Bacteria; phylum Actinomycetota; class Actinomycetes; order Streptosporangiales; family Streptosporangiaceae; genus DATBGO01. The sequence goes on from CAVZGW010000017.1 coordinate 28,155, forward strand.
ATCGCTGTCAGTCATCAGCGATGCCTACAGTCGAGGTCATGGGCCCGTCGCGGATCACTCCGGTATCGGTGACACGGGCGAGGCGGCCGGGCGGATCCGCCCGGCCGCCGTTCGGCACGCACCTCGCGTTCGGCGCGGAGCCGACCACCCAGATGTCGGCCATCTGGCAGGTGCCGGCCCCGGTGGACAGCCCGTTCCTGCGGGTCGGCTCCTCGCCATGGGATCTGGGCGAGCGGATAGCCGCAGAAATCCGGACCATAACGACTACGGGCGCCGGCCTCTCCCCGCACGGCCTGGTGCCGTCGGCGGCGGCGGCGGAGCAGTACTACGTCCACGCCACAATTAACGGGCTGCGGCCGGGCCAGACCTACTGCTACAGCATCGGCCACCACGGCTGGGACCGGCCGCTGCCCGCGCCCGCCGGGACCTTCACCACCGCGCCGACCGGACGGGAGCCGTTCACCTTCACGGCCTTCGGCGACCAGGGCGTCAGCAGCGCCGCAGCAGGTGCCGCAGCCCTGGTCAGCGCCCAGCGCCCGGCCTTCCACCTGCACGCGGGTGATCTGTCCTACGCGGAGTCGGGAGGCCGCGGGCTGATCAGCGACTGCTACGACCCGAGGGTGTGGGACTCGTTCTTCAGCCAGCTCGAGCCGGTTGCCGGGCAGGTGCCCTGGCAGATTGCGGCCGGCAACCACGAAATCGAGGCCTGGCACGCACCGGATGGCTACGGCGGCCTGCGTGCCCGGTTCGCCTTTCCCGGCCAGGTCGGCAGCCAGGTCCCGCCCGTCTACTACTCGTTCGCGTACGGGAACGTAGGGATCATCAGCCTCGACGCCAACGATGTCTCCTGCGAGATCCCGGCCAACTACGGCTACTCGGCCGGGGCGCAGACCAGCTGGCTGGCGCAGACGCTCGCCGCGCTGCGGGGCGATCCCGGCATCGACTTCATCGTGGCCTTTTTCCACCACTGCGCGTACTCATCGTGCACCGCGCACGGCTCGGATGCGGGCCCGCGGCAGTTCTGGGTGCCGCTGTTCGACGCCTACGGCGTCGACCTGGTCATCAACGGGCACAACCACGTCTTCGAGCGGACCGATCCGCTGAAGGACGGCGTGCCGACGCCCGCCCCGGCCGGCGCCACGATCAGCCCGGCCGCCCAGGGGACCACCTACATCACGGCCGGCGGCGGCGGGGCTACCTTGTACGGCTTCCCAGCTCCCGACGGCTATGCGGCGGGCCACCGGGCCAGCGTCCCGTCGGTCAACAGCTTCATCAACGAGCCCGGCGGCACGACAAGCGTCGAGACGGTCACCTGGTCGCGGGTCCGCTACCCGGGTTTCTGCCTGCTCGTGGTGGACAGCCAGCCAGGCTGGCGGAAGGGTGCGCCCGCGACGCTGACGGTTCGAGCGCTCGCCGGGGACGGCAGCGAACTCGACCGGGTGACGCTGGCCCGGGAAGCGGCGGCGGCCCTTCCGTTGCGCTCAGCCTGAGCATCAGCCCGCGTTCAGTCCCCTGGCATCGGCGCGCTGCGGGACGGCAACTGTTCCAGGCCTGGTGAGCCAGGTCATGACGTCGATGCGATAGAGCCCTTGCCGCACTCCCGGATCCTGCTCCACTAGCTGGCGGACCGCATCGACCGAGCCCTTCCGGAACAGGCCGAGCCCGCAGATGTCCTCGTCCTCGGCGGGTCCGTCGGGAACGGGGCCGGCCGCCAGCTGTTCGCCGCTGGCGATAAGGCCGAGCGTGTAGGCGAGATGCTCGCGAAAGATGCGTTCCTTGCGCTTTTCGTCGAAGTCGCGGCCCTGCCTGGTATGACGCAGCAGCACCAGCTCATAGGCGGTCAGCTGGATGGCGTCCGGGTCAGCGGTCATGGGGCGGCCCTCCTGTGGTCCGTAGTCTTCGGGGCAGCCGGGCTAGGGGCATCGGCCGGGCCGGGGGCATCGGCGCCGGGGCGGGGTACGGCCGGGCCAGGGGTATCGGCCAGCCCAGGGGTATCGGCCGGGCCAGGGGTATCGGCCAGCCCAGGGGTATCGGCCGGGCCGAGGGCGGCCGCAGCGCGGCCGAGGATCTGGACCCAGCCGACCGAATATGAGCCGCCGATGTATCCGCCGGGCAGCGCGCAGTCCTCCGCCAGCTGCTCGTCGGTGAGCGCCTCCCAGCCGCGATGCTCCACCGTAATCCGGGTCAGCGCCGGCCCGAGGGCCGCGAAGCTCAGCTCCACCTCGGTGGGCACTGGCGTCTGGTTCCAGGTCATGACGAACCGGGCCGGGGGGTCCCAGACCAGCAGCGTGCCCCAGTCCACCTCGGTGCCGTCCGCCCAGGTCTCGTGGACGCGGCCGCCCGTGCGCTGCTCGATGACGACGTCCCGGACCCGGTCCTTCCCCGCGGAGAACGGGTTGACCGGCCACCAGATCCCGATCGTCTTGACGAACACCTCGAAGGTGTGCCGGACATCGCTCCGGGCCACGGTGGACTGCCGCACCGGCGGCCGGCGCAGGGTCGTGACCGAGCTGCTCGGGCCAGCCGCGGTCGCGCCGTCCGCGTGGCCCGAGCCGCCAGCAGGGCCGCCGCCGTCAGGGATCCCTTGCTCAGGTGTCCGAATCATGTGAGCCTCCCTGGCGTAGAGACTGGCCGTCGGCCACCTTAGCGCCCCGGTGCAAATAGTCACGAAATCTGTCGAGCACCAGCGCCCACAACGTGGCCAAGCCGGCCGCTGCAGGTCGAGCCGACCAGCATCACCCGCTCGCTGCGGGCAGACCGGGCGCCGGCTGACCGGTTCGCGCGGTAACTGGTCCGGATCACCCGGCGCTGGCGGCCTCGTCGTCATCGGTAATGCCCCGCTCTGCCTCGACCAGCCTGCGCGCGACATCTAGTGATGACGCCCACATGTCGTTGAGTAGCTGCCGGAGGCGGTCCAGCCCTTCTGGCCGCGCCCGGTACAGCCGCCGGGTGCCGTCGCGGCGCTCGGTCAGCAGGCCCGCGTTCTTGAGCACGGTGAGGTGCTGGCTCACCGCCGTCCTGCTCACCTCGAACGCCGCAGCGATCTCACCTGCGGGCAGTTCCTCGTCGGCGACAAGCCGCAGGATGGCGCGACGGCGCGGCTCGGCTATCGCCTTAAGCGCTTCATCGGCCGCTTGCTCGCCGCCCAGCGCGGCATCCTGCGGCTCAGCCATGGCGCTCGGTCAGCTCCACAGCCCGACCTGGTTCCCGTCCGGGTCGGTGAAGATGGCGAACCGGCCGAAGTCACCCGGCAAGTCCATCGGAGGAACCAGCCGCTTGCCGCCAAGCTGCTCGGCGCGGTCCAGGTAGGCGTCGAGGTCATCCACCCGCATGTAGATCTTCACGCTCTTCTCGGTCTTGTCGTCGCCGGTACCGATACCGCCGCCGATCGCGCCCTCGCCTGCGCCCGTGTCGACAAGCCCGTACCCGCCCATGGCCGGATCCGCTGCCACCTGCCAGCCGAATAGTTCCGCGTAGAACTTCTGCGCGCGCTCCGCATCGGGGCTGATCACTTCGAAGAATGCGACTGGCTGACCCATGAGCTTTCCTTCCTTCTTGCCTCTCGCCTTCTTGCCTCTCGCCTTCTTGCCTCTCGCCTTTCGTCATTGATGACTAACGTTAGTGAATACTAACGCTAGTGTCAATGCGCCGGGATCAGCTTGCGATCTTGGCCCGGACCCGCGCTGCGCGGGAAGCGAGCACCCGCCAGCCGAGCTGGAACAACCCGAGGAACGCCAAGGCGACGAGGATGAACGCGAACGCTGTGCCCTGGCCGGCCACGACCCGCAGCAGCATGCCGACGGACACCGTGCACAGCCACACGCCCACGCCGGTGGGGACCAGGGCGAGGGGGTGCCGCCAGGCCCGCGTCGCCAGCGTCCCGAGCACCGCCGCCGCTACGAACGGCCAGGCAGTCTCCGCGAGCCCGGCCACGCCGCCGCCCGCGTGATGGTTCGCACGACCGATGACGACGAAGACCATCACGCAGCAGAGGTCGGCAAGAAATGCAGCAACAGCACGCATGCGCACAGGCTATTGCCGGGGCGTACACTGCGGTGATGCCTGACCCCGGTGCCGAGTACCCGCATCACCGGCTGATGGCCAGGCTGCTGATCGTCCATCACACGCCGTCGCCGGCCATGCAGGCGATGTTCGAGGCCGTGCTGGCCGGCGCTCGCGCTGACGGTATCGAGGACGTGCAGGTCGTCATCAGGCCCGCGCTGACCGCGGGCGCGGCCGATGTGCTCGGGGCCGACGGCTACCTGCTGGGCACGCCGGCCAACATCGGCTACATGTCTGGCGCGCTCAAGCATTTTTTCGACACCATCTACTACCCGTGCCTGACAGCCACCGAGCGCCTGCCGTACGCCATATACGTGCACGGCAGCCTCGACACGACCGGGGCGGTCCGGGCCGTGGAGGCCATCGCCACCGGGCTGAAATGGCGTCGTGCCCGGCCGCCGGTCTGCGTGACCGGGCCGCCAGGCAGCGCGGACCTCGAGGCCTGCTGGGAGCTGGGCGCCACGGTCGCGGCAGAGCTATCGGCGTGATCGTCACCGTCACGCTCAGCCGGAGCAGATGCACGATGCACCGGTGCCAGGGTTCGTGCCCGGCATCGTACTGGGCTGAGCCATACGGGTGCTACCGGGCTGGCGGACCCCAGCTTTTACCCGTACGGGTGCCTTGTCTTGCCAAGCAGGGACATGCTCTACTGCGGTTCAGAGCGGCCCGCCATGCCGTGGGCGCACACCGGGGAGGTGGCGATGGCATCGCTCGGCTTCTGGCGTCGCGCGGAGCAGGATCCGGGCTGGATCGCTGCCATCGACATCGACGGCAGCCAGCACAGCGCGGGGGATCTGCTAGCCCGGGTGAATCAGCTGACAAGTGGTCTGCGGAATCTCGGCCTGCGGCCGGGTGACGGCATCGCCGCGCTGCTGCCGAACGGGACTGCCCCGCTTGAGCTGTACCTCGCCGCGCTTCAGGCCGGCTGGTACTTCACGCCGATCAATTGGCATTTCACGCCGCCGGAGATCGCCTACATCCTGCGGGACTGCGAGGCGAAGGCGTTTTTCGTGGCTGAGCGGTTCGCGGCTGTCGGCGCGGCCGCTGCCGATGCCGCCGGACTCGCCGCCGGGGCGCGGTTCGGTTACGGCACCGTTCCCGGCTTCATCCCGGTCACCGAGCTGCGCGCCGGCCAGCCGGTGTCCGGCCCGCCGGACCGCATAGCGGGCTCCGCCATGCACTACACCTCCGGAACCACAGGGCGGCCCAAGGGGGTGCGCAGGGAACTGTCCGGCCTTGATCCCGACGAGGCGGCTGAGCTGTCCGCGCTGCTCCTGCAGTTCTTCGGCATCACGACGGCGGCTGGCAACGTGCACCTGGTCAGCTCGCCCAACTATCACACAGCCGTCACCGTGTTCGGCGGCGGTGCCATTCACCTCGGGCACTCCCTCGTCTACATGGACGCCTGGAACTCGCAGCAGGCGCTAGCGCTTGTCGAGCGCTATCGCGTGACCAATACCCACATGGTGCCGACTCATTTCAAGCGCATGCTGGCGCTGCCCGATGAGGCCAGGAACGGCTACGACCTATCGTCCATGAGATGGCTGATCCACGCCGCGGCGCCATGCCCGGCGGGGATCAAGCGGGCGATGCTGGACTGGTGGGGGCCTTGCGTTTACGAATATTACGCAGCCACCGAAGGCGGCGGCACCATTGCCACCCCGCAGGACTGGCTTGCCAGGCCGGGTACGGTCGGTCAGCCATGGCCGGTCAGCGAGGTAATGATTGCCGGCAAGGACGGTTCCGGGTGCCCGCCTGGCAAGCCGGGCACGGTCTATCTGAAGATGTCGACGTTCGACTTCGCTTACAAGGGCGACCCGGAGAAGACGGCGGCGGGCAGGCTGCGCGGGTTCTTCACCGTCGGCGATATCGGCTACCTGGACGAGGACGGCTTCCTGTTCTTGTGCGGACGGAAAAGCGACCTGATCATTTCAGGCGGGGCGAACATCTACCCGGCCGAGATCGAGGCCGAGATCATCATGCATCCCAAGGTTGCCGACGTCGCGGTGTTTGGCGTCCCTGACGAGGAATGGGGCGAGCAGGTCAAGGCGGTCGTGCAGGCCGCCGCGGACGCGGTGCCCGGGGATGAGCTAGCCGCCGAGATCCTCGCCTCGCTGGACGGCAGGCTGTCGCGGATGAAATGGCCGAAGACGATCGACTTCATTGCCGAGATGCCCCGCGACCCGAGCGGCAAGCTGCTCAAGCGCCGGTTGCGCGAGCCATACTGGCAGCACCATGGCAGGACAATCTGACGGGGACGCAGCGATGACTCCCAGAGCCCTTGGGCGCGGCGAGGGGCAGCAGCGTTACACGGCCCGGGGCAGTGTCATGCTGTTCAAGGCACTGGCCGAGCAAGACGGCGGTGACCTGTCCTTGATGGAGCGCACGCTGCCGCCAGGTGGCCGCAGGCCGCCGCCCCATCGTCACGCCAATTGCTCAGAGGCGTACTTCGTGCTGGACGGGCTGGTATCGGTCACTGTCGAGAACGAGGACCTGAGCGTCGGGCCGGAGGGGTTCGTCCTGGTGCCCAGGGGCACCGCGCACACCTTCGGCAACGCCGCTTCGGGCGTAGCCAGGCTCCTGGTGATCCACGCCCCCGCGATGGACGCCTACTTCGCCGCGCTGCACGGCTTGTGGAACCGCGACGAGCCGCCGTCACCCGACGAGGAACGTGCGCTGATGGCCCGGTTCGGCATGGAGGCCGTCTGAGGAAGGCCGGATGGCGCGCTGTCCGAGTCGCTACAGGCTCTTCTTCATCTGCTGGGCTATCACGTCGTAGCCCAGGCTCGTGTAAAGCGAACGCGCGGCCACGTTGCTGCCGTGCACATTCAGGCCAACCGAGCGCATGCCATGGGAGCGTGCCTCATCCTCGGCCAGCAGCATCGCCTCGCGCCCGTAGCCGCGGCCGCGGAACGCCTCGTCGACCTCGACGAGGTTAACCCAGGCCATGTCCGGATCCCCTTGTTCGCCGGGCACGGCCAGCCACAGCCAGCCCACCGGCTCGCGGTCGGCGACGAGCCGGAAGACCAGCTGGCCGGGCGTTTCGTGCCCGTCGGCCAGCAGCCGCTCGTGGTCCTGGCGCGCCTTCAGCTCGGCTGCGTCGGGGGGCAGGGCGCCCGATGCAACAATCTCCGCGGCGTAGCCAGCCACGGCCCTCGAGTTAAAGGTCTCGTACTCGGCGGCGGTCAGCCGCCGCAGCGCCATCTCCATCCGCCCATGCTCGCAGGCGCGCACCCGCCGCCGTCAGAGGGCTCTTGAGAGGACCAAGATGGGAAACTCCCGGTGCGAACGCGTCTTGTAGAGATTCCACGCTGGGTACATGAGGCAGCCCTGTTCCCAATACAGATCGCGTTCGGCTCCGGTCACCTCACGGGCGATGACGTCATATGTCGATCCGGAAAGGGTGACCTGGGCTCTTGGGTTAGCCCGCAAGTTGTAGTACCAGGACGGGTTGCGCTCGTGGCCGAAGTTCGACGCGATCAAGATGAAATCACCCCCGTTGCCCAGGTACGCGACGGGCTGGGTCCGCCGGGCGCCCGTCTTGGCGCCGGTGGTCGTCAGCATGAGCACCTGCAGGCCGGTGGCCAGCCCCGCAAACGTCATGTGGCGGCCGGTGATACGCGAGACGAACCGGTCTGTGGCGGGCAGGATCCGCGCGAACAGCCACGACACTGGCCGCCAGCCCGCCATCCGCCGCATTGCGCGAAAGAACGCGTTGGCTTCCGCGTAGCGGGATATCTCGATGGGGCCCGTCATCCGGTTGTCTCCTCGCCCGGGATGTCCCGATATTCTCGCAGCCGCGTGCGGCCCTGCGTTTCGCGCCGGTGCTTGTCAGCCTGCTGCCGCGGCGGTGCTGGCTAGTACCTCGATCAGGCGGACCGTCGCCGGCGGGTCGGGCGGCTCCCCGTACGTCATCGCGAACACGTGCCTGCGGGCGCCGGGCAGCGGTGTGGCGCAGATCCCTGGATGCCGGGCGGCACGCAGCGCCAGATTGGGCAGGGTGGTGACACCCAGGCCAGCGGCTACCAGCGCCTGCACTGCCACGTAATCATCGGTAGTGAAAGAGATCTTCGGGACAAAACCCGCCTGCGCGCATTGCCGCAGCAGGCAGCTACGGCAGCGCTCGCACCCCGCGATCCAGCGGTGCCCGGCGAAAGTGGCCAGGTCGGGCGGGCCGGGGGGCTCGCCGTGCGGGCCGCGCCGGCCGGGTCGGGCGCGCCCGCAGGGTGGGGCGAGCCTGCCGGATTGGGCAAGCCTGCCGGGTGGGGCGCGCTGGCCGGGTGGAGCGCGCCGGCCGGGTGGAGCGCGCCTGCCGGGTGGAGCGCGCCTGCCGCTGTGGCCGGTGGCTCCGGCTGCTGCGGCAGGATCGAGCCGGGGACAGCCGGCGTGACCAGAACGACCGGCTCGTCGAGCAGCAGCCTGCCCCGTGCTCCTTGGTCGTCCGCCTCGGGCGGCTGCGCATCCTCGTCCTTGAGGTAGTGCCTGAACACGAGGGCGACGTCCACATGGCCGGCCCTGAGCATGCGCAGCGCCTCGGGTGGCTCGGCCTCGGCAAGCATGAGATCCATCCCGGGTGTTTCAGCCTCGAGCCTGGCGGCTGCCGCAGGCACGATCGTGCCGAGCGCGGAGGGGAAGGCGGCGAGCCGAACCCGTCCCTGGCGCAGCCCTACGTGGGCCGCAAGCTCGTTCTCCGCCGCGTCCAGCCTGCCGATGATCTCCTCGGCCCGCTCGGCGAGCAGCAGCCCCGCATCGGTCAGCCGCACCCCGCGCCCGGCACGCTGCAATAGCCTGGCGCCGGTCTCGGCCTCCAGCCGGGCGATGTGATGGCTGATCGAGGGCTGGGCGTAGTTGAGCGCCTGGGCGGCGGCCGTCACTGAGCCGTACCTGGCCACCGCGACAAGCACGCGGAGCCTGGTCACGTCCAGCATGGACCTAACTATAGATGCCCTCGATCATCCGGCGGCCTGACCGGGGTTTCACCTATCTAAGCAGGTGAGCGCCGATTGGCGCCGCATCACCTATTCCGGCGTCAGGAGCTGGCTATGAGGCAGGCGCCAGCTGCCGGGCGCTAGGCGGATGCCGGGGGCTCGCGGCCTTCGAGCAGCGGCGCCTCGGGCCGCCGGACCGGCTGACCCTCCGGTGCGCTGTGGCGCCTGCGGCGCCAGGCGATGCCGGATAGCACCTCAAGCACGACCCGGTTGGCGAGAAACGCCGTGACCTCCGCGTGGTCGAAAGGCGGCGAGACCTCCACCACGTCCACTCCCGCGATCGGCAGCTCCATGGCGATCCAGCGGACCGCGTCGAGTAGCTGGCGGCCGGTCAGGCCGCCCGGCTCGGGGGTGCCGGTGCCTGGCGCCATGCCGGGATCGACGACGTCTACGTCGACCGACAGGAATACGCCTTCGCAGTCATCGGTTGCGATGCCGCTCGCCTCGGACAGGCACTCGTCCAGGCCGCGCGCGACGATCTCGGCCATCTCGTAGCTGCGCATGCCGCGGCCGGCCATCCAGGCAAGCGTTTCTGGCTCCGGCCAGTAGCCGCGCAGGCCAAGCTGCAGGAACCGGTCACCCCGTACCGCACCCGATTCGATCAGCCGCCGCATCGGCGTGCCGTGCCCGTACAGCGAGCCGAACTGGGTGTCACCGGTGTCGGCATGCGCGTCGAAGTGGAGCACCGAGAGCCTGCCCCAGCCCACATGACGGGCCACGCCGGTCGCGTCGGGGAAGGCCACGGTGTGGTCGCCGCCGAGGATGACCGGGATCGCGCCGCCATGGCAGGTCCGGTGCACGGCCGCCTCCAGGCGGCGCAGCGAGAGTTCCGTGTCGCCGGATGGCATTTCCACATCGCCCGCATCCGCCACCCGGAGATCGGTCAGCGGGTCGACGCCGAGCGCCAGATGCGGCCTGGATGCGTCGTGCGGGAGGTAGTCAGTGCACCGGATCGCCTGCGGGCCGAACCTGGCGCCTGGCCGGTGCGATGTTCCCCCGTCGAATGGCGCACCGATGATCATGATGTCGGTGCCTGCCCAGGAGGCCGGGTCAGCAAGGTCGGCCCTGGGCACGCCGAGGAAGGTGGCGTCGGGTCCGTACATTCCGCCGAGTCGCACCATGTCATCCTCCCTATAAACCGACAATAGCCGTCGCCGGTTTCATGACCATGGCGGATCAGTGGTGTCCAGGGGTGCTGTGTCAGTTAACGGATATGATCTCGATCTGGTGTGTGTCGAGTACCGCCCGGCAGGCGATGAGGTCCGCTAGGTCGCTGGTGAGGATCAGGGAGGGCCCGTGCCAGGCGGCTGCGGCTATGATCAGCGCGTCTACCGCGTCAGGTTTCTTTTTGGCAGGCAGATCAGCTTTGCCGAGCATCTTCCCGGCGCGCTGGAAGTCGGCTCGCCGGTAGACACGATGACAAGGAAGACAGCCGATGATTCCTTCTTCGAGGCCGCGGATTGGCCCGATGTCGTCCTTGGCCTGCAGGATCGTGCACTCGCCGGCGATCCCGGCGAGCGTGTGCACGGTAGCCGGGCCATCGCGCCATACCTGAGCCAGGACCGGGCCGGTGATGATGGGCCGGTGCGGGGATGCCGTGAGCGTCTCGTGGGTGATTCGAGCACGGACGTTCTTGTCCAGCAGGGCGATGAGCATGCCAGCGTCGTAGTAGACCACACGTTCGCCGGTCCTTGTGTCCGGGTAATTCGCGAGCAGGTCACGCGGGGACACGGTCAGGCGACTTTGCCGGATTCGGCCGTGTCCGCGACGATCTCGGCGTCGATGGTGGTGAATGACGCGGCGGCTTGGTCGTCGCGGATCATCTGCTGAACGGCGGCGGCGATCATGTAGGTGGAGATGTCCACTCCCGCGGCTTCGGCGTGGGCCCGGATGCGGTCATGGGTCTCTTCTTTGGTGCTGATGCTGAATCGCTTCGTGCCCATGCAATCGATAGTAACACGTGGTATTACGCTTGCTGTCCCGGATCACCGGCGGGGTGACAGCCCTGTGCGGCGTGAAGAGCCGCGGGTGCCGTAGCCTCCTGGCGGGCCGTGCAGCCCGCCAGGAGACGAGAAGCTCTTAGAGGTGACCGGCGCAGGTACCGCCGTCGCTATTACTGCTGGTGCCGTCCGGGCAGGTGGTGTCGGACCACGTCACCTTGTTGAAGTTGGCCCCGGTCACGGTGGCACCGGACAGGTCGGCTCCGGTCAGGTCGGCCTTGTTGAAGTTGGCGTCGGTCAGGTTGGCCCCGGTGAGGACGGTTCCGGTCAGGCTGGCCTTGTTCAGGTTGGCCCCGGATAGGTTGGCCCCGCCCAGGTACATGCCGGACAGGTCCGCGCCGTTGAGGTTGGCTCCCGCCAAGCTGGGCTGGGTGTAGGTGATGATCACCTCGCCGTTGGGACCGCCGGGGGAGGCTACGCCCTCGGTGATCGTGGCTCCGGCCACGCCGGCGATGTAACTGGCCCCGCCGCCACCGCCGCCATTCCCGCCGAAGGGGGTCTCGGTAATGAAGTTAATACCGTCCTCGCCGCCGCCGCCCCCGCCGTTGAAGCCGCCCCCGCCGCCCCCGCCGCCGGGCGCGCCGCCACCGCCGGTGCCCTGGCTGGCTCCGGTCCCGCCAGAAGCTCCGGGGCTGCCCGGGCTCGTGCCAAAAAGGCTTCCGCCGGCCCCGCCGGCGCCCGGCGTCGCGGCCGTCCCGGCTCCGCCGCCGCCGCCGCCGGTCGAAACGCCTTCTCCCGACCCTCCGTTGGCGCCCGGGGAATCGGCGTTGCCGCCACCGCCGCCAGACGCCGACTCGCCGTTCAGGCCGCCGCCGCCCCCGCCGCCGGCTGCTAGCACGTCGCTAGTCACCGGGTAGCTGCCGGCCGAGGCCGGGCTGCGGACGTCGGTCGCGCCGCCGCCATCACCGCCGCCGCCAGCCGGGCCGTCGTAGCCGGGTTGGCCGGCCCCTCCGGGGCCGCCGCCATTGAACGGGCTTGCTCCGTCGTCAGTCCCGCCGCCCTGCCCGACGTTGACCTGGAACACCGTCCCCGGGCTGACCCGCAGCGTGGCGGCAACCTCCGCGCCCAGGCCGCCGGGCTCGCCGGTAGACGATGCGCCGCCTTCGGCGCCGTACAGTGTGAAGGCAGCCGAGGTGACCCCGGCCGGCGCGGTCCAGGTCTGGGCGCTACCGGTCTCGGTGAGGGTGCAGGTAACCTGGCTGCCGCTGGTCGTGCAGCCCCCTGCGGCCGCGCTGGCCGGCCCGGCCGGAACTACCGCCGCGGCGAGGGCCAGCCCGCCCGCCAGCGGCGCGCCGCGCAGCAATCGACGAACATGCACAGAAGAAAGAGTTGGCCTGGGCACAGGGTGGCTCCAGTCTGCCTGGCTCCGGCCATGACTCCGGAGCTTCGAGGACCGTCCGCAGCGGGATCCCCGCCTGGCCCGAAGAATGTCCTGGCCAGCGGAATAAGACGCCTAAGCCAGGACAGCGCCCCGCCCATCCGGTGGTCGGCCAGGCTCGGCCGACTCCGGCCAGCCTGTCGAACCGCGGTGAACCGTGTCCATAGCGGTTTGGTGCGCCTGTTGTCACCCTGGTCCTCGATCCCAATGAACCTTTTGGCGAGGGCTTGGCGCTTAACCGGCACGGCTCCGATGAAACTGCGGGAGGTCAGCTCCCCCTCAGCATTTGCGTGCTTGGCCGGTGCTGACCCGCTGATCTCCCACTGCGAGGATCATCAGGTGGTACCTGAGAGCATCCATGACTTCTTCGTGGCGAGCGGCAGTGTGGCCGGCGCGCTGATCGGGCTGCTGTTCGTAGCCATCTCGGTAGCGGCCGAGCGACTCAGCCGGGCAGAGGCAGGAGCGCAACTCCACCGCATACGCGCGGTAGCGGCGCTCACGGCGTTTACCAACGCGCTCGCAGTGTCACTGTTCGCGCTGATCCCCGGGCACAAGATCGGGCCAGCCGCAGTGGCCGTAGCGGCCGTCGGGCTCGTGTTCGTCACGGCAGCGCTGCTGTCGCTGATCCGGCGCCGCCAGGTGCGCTGGAACGCACTACATGATGCGCTGTTCCTGCTCGGACTTATCGTCACGTTCGTGGTCCAGCTGATCCAGGGAATCGACGTGATCACCCAGCCAGACGACACCGGCGCAGTGAACACCATTGCGAGCATGGTGATCGTCTGCTTCCTGATCGGGATCGCCCGCGCATGGGAACTGATCGGCGGCCCTTCGATCGGTATCACGCGAGAGGTCACGGCACTCGTCCGGAGCCACCAGCGCGGCGCCGGCGACCCGGTGGACGAAGAGCCGCCCTAGCGCCGGCGTCCGCTGAATGCGACGCCTCCCGCGAGGAAGACGAGTGCTCGTCGATCTGGCGTTGGGCTGCCGGAGGTCAGGGCTGGCTGGCGGCGTTCACATCGAATGCCTCGGCGGGCGGCATCTCGCGCCGTGCGATCACGTGGACGTCGATACCGAACGCACCCGCCTCCTTGATCACCCGCTGAACGATCGACCCGCCGCCGGTCAGCTGCTGCCACCGGCTGCGCTGGCTGGATCCGATCACGATCTGAGTGATCTGATTCTGCCGCGCGAAGCTGGCGATGGCCCGGGCAGGATCGTCGCCTTGTATCTCGTGCCAGCGTGCGCCGACGTCCGCCGCCAGCTCCGGCAGCCGGTCGAGCGACCGGCGGTCTGGCTGACCGGGGCGTCGGGCGTCGCCAGCGATGACGTGGACCACGTCGAGTTCCCCCTTGACGCTGGATGCGATGCGGGCCGCCCGCCGCAGCAGCACGTCGTGTCCCGGCGCAGCGGTGACGGCCACCAGGATGCGCTCGGTGGTCTCCCACAGGACCCGGGACTGATGTCGCCGGAGGTGCTCGAGGAGATCCTCTTCGGCCTCGTCGGCAAGAAACCTCAGCGCCAGCTCCCGCAAGGCGATCAGGTTGTCGGTTCGGAAGAAGTTATTGAGGGCCTGAGGGACCCTGTCCCTCGGGTAAATGTTGCCGTGCAGCATCCGGCGGCGCAGCTGCTCCGGTGAGGAGTCGACCAGCTCGATCTGGTTTGCTCGGCGCACCACCCAGTCCGGCACCCGTTCGCGGACCTTCGCGCCGGTCATGTGCTCGACCTCGTCGGCGATGCTCTCGAGGTGCTGGATGTTGACGGTGGTGATGACGTCGATCCCGGCGCTGAGGATTTCGAGGACATCTTGCCAGCGTTTTTCGTTCCGGCCGGATCCCGGCACGTTCGTGTGGGCCAGCTCGTCAATGAGGGCTATCTTCGGCCTTCTTCGCAGCACCGCCTCGAGGTCCATCTCCTCCATGTGCGATCCCCGGTAGTCAACAGCCTTGCGGGGGATGACCTCGAGACCGTCGATCAGCTCCTCGGTGAGCCGCCGCCCGTGGCACTCGACGAACCCGACCACGACGTCGGCACCGCGCCCCCGTCTGCGCTGCCCCTCCTTCAGCATGGCGTAGGTCTTGCCGACGCCTGCGGCCGCGCCTAGGTAGATCCGGAAATGGCCGGCCGCCTCGACAACGTCGCCGGCATCTGCGCCCAGCACGGCGGCCTCGCTCACGCCTTCGTTGCCGGACCCCCGGCGGCTACGACCCGCGCCTGCTCGGTGATCTCGACGGCCCCCCTCTGCCAGAAGTTTTGACGGCCCTTCTGCCCGGATGCTATGCCCGCCCCGCTGCCCGGGTGATTTGACGGTATGGGGTGATCGTGATCGTCGGCGGGCTCATCTATTTTCCCATGCTCATCCTGGGCCCGATCGGCGAGCGCATCGTCGGATGAAGATCATTGCCCAGGTGGTACCGCGAAACCGCGCAGCACAGGTGACATGACGGCGACCAGTGGCATACCGTCGATATGTGATAGCCGCGGTGACGCTGGCGGTCGCGATCGTATCGGCCGCCGTCGCCGGGCTGGCCTGGACCGCTCGTCTGGTCCATGTCGGCAACCTGGACGCGCAGGCGCTGGCGGAGAAGGTCGCAGTGCCCGAACCGGTCTCTGCGCTCGACTGGCCAGAGTTCCAGGTGCGGGCGATCGTCCCGCAGCCAGATGAGCCGCCCCTCGTCCTGATGCTGGTGGGCTGGCCCGCCCATCCGCAGCGAGAGGCGACGCTTCTGGTCGCCCTCGACAGCGACGATCACCGGTCGGTTCCGCTGCTCTCCCAATGGTGCAGCAGCCGGGCATCGGTCTCGCCGGCCCGGCAGCAGGGAGCGGAACTGGAGTTCCGCCGTCGACAGAGCCTGGAGCGGGTGCACGGGGTACTCGTCGCGGAGCACCACTTCCCGACGCGGCCCAGGTAGGAGACGGGACCACCGCAGGACCCGGCCACGCAGCCGCCCTTGCGCCTGGCGGGCGCGCGTGACCGCACCGCAGAGGAGGCGGGACGCGAGATGCCGATCGCGATCGGGGTCTGGTTCGCGCTGGCGGGCGCGATCGCGGCGCTCGCCGGCCTGTCCGGGATGCGCCGGTCGCGGCGGCTGCGCCGCGACGGCTTGTCAGCCTGGGCAGTGGCGGTGTCCCCCGCGGTCCCGGCAGCCGACCCATCGGACGGGTCACCTCGCCGGACCTTGATCCAGTACTCGATTCCGGACGGGCGGGTGGTCGAGCGGATCTCTCCCAGGCCGGCCAGGAAGGCAGCATCGCTGCGTCCCGGTCAGCAGGTGCTCGTGTGGTACGACCCCGAAGACCCGGAGGACGTCCTCGTCTACGGCCGGGAGGGGCGGGCCGCGGACCGGGTGTTCGTTGCCGTGGGCGTGCTGTTCGTGCTCATCGGCACGGGGATTGCCGGCTTCATCAGCTGACGGCAGGCGGGCGCCCGGTTCCATGGCCGTGCAGCCGCGGCACCGGGCGCCCTGGTCCCCGGCGGCTCGATCAGCGGGCCCGGGCCGCAACGGTCTCGCCGGGTGCGGCCAGGGGCTCGATCTCGCCGACCGGGTCCGGCGAGGCTGCGGGCAGGATGCGGGCGAGCGGGCGGGGCAGCCACCAGTTCGCCTTGCCGAGCAATTCCATCACGGCCGGCACCAGCACCAGCCGGACCAGCGTCGCGTCGATCGCCACGGCGACGGCCAGGCCGAGGCCGACCTGCTTGACCGAGACGTTGGCGCCGAGCACGAAGGACAGGAACACCACGACCATGATCGCTGCTGCTGCCGTGATCACCCGGGCCGTGCTGGCCAGCCCGTGGGCGACCGAGGAGGCGTTGTCGCCGGTGGCGTCGTAGTGCTCGCGGATCCGCGAGAGCAGGAACACCTCGTAGTCCATGGACAAGCCGAACAAGATCACGAACAGGAAGACAGGCACCCAGGTGGTCACGGGCATGGCCTCGGGGAAGCCGAACAGCTGGTGCCCCCAGCCGTGCTGGGTGACCATGGTCAGCACGCCGTAGGCGGCGCAGACCGACAGGAGGTTCATCACAGCGGCCTTGACCGCCACCACGACTGACCTGAACACCACGGTCAGCAGCAGCATCGAGACCAGCACCACCACCGCGACCAGCCAGGGCAGCCGCTCGCCTATCACGTCGGCGAAGGCCACGTTGCCCGCGTTCGGCCCGGTGACGTAGGCGCGGATGCCGGTCCCCGCGGTTGCCCGCGGCAGCACCGTGCTGGTGATCCGGTTGACCAGCGCGTTGGTGGCCGGGTCCTGCTCGCCGGTGGCCGGATAGGCGATCATCATGGCGGCCTGCCCGTCCTGGCTCACTACCGGCGGGGTGACAGTCGCGATGCCCGCAGTGCCGCGGACCGCGGCGGCAAGCCGTGCGGTTCCCGCGCTGGTGCTCGTGCCCTGGCCGGGCAGCTTCGCCGCGATGATCAGCGGCGCGTCGAAGCCGGGACCGAAGCCGCGCGCCATCGTGGCGTAACTCGCGTACCCCATGGTCCCGCGAGCCTGGGTCGACTCATCCGGCATGCTCAGTTTCATGCCAAGGGCGGGGGCGGCGAGCAGGAGGATCACGGCGGCCGACGCTGCCGCGGCGAGCACGGGGCGGCGCTGCACGACGGCTGCCCAGCGCTGCGCGGCAGGAATTTTGGCAGAACGGATAACCGGGCGCCCGTCCCGGCCCGCCGCTAGCTGGTCCTGTCGCGGCGAATGGCGCCGGAGGGCCGTCGGCAGCCCGATCCGCGAGGGCCTGCCCAGCCGGGTTCCGGTGAAACCGAGCAGCGCGGGCAGCAAGGTCAGCGAGCCGAGCACGGTCATCGCGACGGTGGCGGCGGCCGCCACCGCGACCCCGTTCAGCAGCTGCTGGCGAAGCACCAGCAGGCCGAGCATGCCGATCGCCACTGTCGTGCCGGCGGTCAGCACGGACCGGCCCGCGGTGCGCATCGCGGTCACCGTAGCGTCCTCCGGCGCCTGGCCGGAGCGCAGTGCCTCGCGGAACCTGGTCACGATGAACAGTGCGTAGTCGACGCCCACCCCGAGACCGATCATCGCGGCCACTATCGGCGAGAACGATGGTGCCGGGAAGATGTGCCCCAGCAGCGCGATCAGCGAAAGCCCCGTCCCGATGCCGAACAGCGCGGTGACGATCGGCAGGCCCATCGCCAGCAGCGACCCGAAGGCGATCAGCAGGACGATCGCAGCGGCCACCGTACCGATGCCCTCGGTCGGACCGGCATACGGCGTCTCGGCCAGGTCCACCACGTCGCCGCCGAGGCTATAGGTCATGCCGTGCCCGGAGGCGGCCCTGGCGTCGTTCATCAGCGCGAGCGCCTCGCTGCCCGCGATAGCCGATCCCTGCTTGGCGAACTGGATCGTCGCGAACGCGATGTGGCCGTCCGGCGAGACCTGGCCTGGCGCGGCGTAGGGGCTGGTCACCGACGTCACCCCGGGCGCCCGCTGAAACGGGGCCAGCGCGCTGGCGACCTGCGTCCTGGCCGCCGGCGAGCCGATGTCGGCGGCCGAGCGGATCGCCAGGGTCAGCGAGTCACCGGCCTGGCGGTGGAAGTGGGCGTTCAGCAGCGACTGGCCGGGGTCGGTGGTGCTGAAAGAGTCATCGGGAGCCCCGCCGAACCTCGTCCACAGCGCAATCAGGCAAGCCAGGCCGGCGATCCAGACGAGCAAGGTAAGCCAGCGGTGCCGGTAGCAGGCGCGGCCAAGCCGGCCAAGCGGGCCGGTGCCCCGGGGGACTGGTAAGTACGACATTCTCTTCTTCATCTCCTGCGAGCCACGGGAGTCCGTCGGTCTCCATGCTCGTGATCAGGAGCTCCCGCGGCGTCGTACCGCGGAAGGCTCTTGCTACGGCCGCTACTGCGGGCGGAGTACTTCCCGGGGAGTACGTGTTCTGATGAGACATGCGCTCTGCCTCCATGCCGGACCGGCATATCGTGCTGCCAGGCACCTTCAACTTGCGCGACCTCGGCGGATACCCGGCGAGCGGCGGGACGGTGCGATGGCGGACGCTGCTGCGCTCGGACGGGCTGCACCTGCTCGACGACGGCGGCCGGGCGATGCTGGCCGGGCTTAGCCTCCGGACCGTGATCGATCTGCGGACCCACGAGGAGTGCCAGGCTGCCCCGAGCGCGCTGGGCGATGCGCTGGGCTCGCTGCGGCGGCACATGCCGGTGCTGAATGCTGCGGCATTCCGGGCCATGGCGCCGGAACTGAGCGCGGTATACCGGTACATGGTCGATGAGTGCGGGGCGGAGATCGCTGCCGTCGTCGGCTGCCTGTGCGCTCCGGGCGGGCTGCCCGCCCTGATCCATTGCAGCGCGGGCAAGGACCGCACCGGCCTGCTCGCCGCGCTGATCCTGGCGGCCATCGGCGTCGACGACGACGTCATCGCGGCCGACTACGCGCTGAGCCGTACCTACCTGCTCGATGAGCCGGCGGCCGCGATCCGCCAGGTCCGGGCGAGCACCGGCCTTGGTGAGCGGCTCAACCTCCAGCTGATGGGTTCTCCGCCGGAGGTCATCATTGGCGCCCTGGCCCGGGTCCGCGGCAATGCAGGCAGCGTCGCCGGGTACCTGCTCAGGCACGGCCTGACGACGGCAGACCTGGACGCGCTGCAGGCGGCGCTCATCGAGTAGCGGCTCGCTCAGCCCGGGGTGAAGACCGTGTCCTGGAACCACTGCCAGGTGCCGGGGATGCCGTCCTCGCGGCTGATGGTGGGCGCATACCCGAGGACCTGCTGGGCAAGGTCATAGCTCGCGAAGTTGCGGCCGACCTCGCCGGCCCGCCTGGGCCGGTACTCGACCGGATGATCCGGTGCGCCGGCGGCGGCGCTGCAGAGGCTGGCCAGCTCCCGCACGGTCGTTTCGACTCCGGACGCGATATGCAGCACGGTCCCGCCCGCGACGTCGCGTCGCAGTGCCAGCTCCAGCGCGCGGGAGACGTCCTCGACGTGGGTATAGTCGCGCGACGCGGAGCCGTCGCCGTAGATCACGATCGGCTCGCCTGCCTTGATCGCACGGAAGAACACCGTCATCGCGCCCCGCTTCCTGGCGCTCCACGGACCGTACACGTTCGCAAAGCGGAGCGCCACGGTTCTCAGGCCGTAGGCTTTCGCGAAGGCGTACGCATAGCCTTCGCCGGCCAGCTTGCTCGCGCCGTACGGCGAGATCGGCTTCGGCAGCGAGCGCTCACTGACCGGTGGCGGTGCGTCACCGATCAGCGCTCCTCCCGTTGAGGCCAGTACGGTCCGTTCCACGCCGGCTCGCCTGGCGGCGTCGAGCACCCGGAACGTGCCGAGGACGTTGACGTCGAAATTGGTCACCGGGTCCTGGACGGACTCGACGACTGAGCCCGCCGCCGCCAGGTGCACGATGGCCTGCATCCCGGTGAGCGCTGCGTCGAGGGCTGCGACGTCGCGGATATCCCCCTCGGTCAGCTCGGCGTCGACGCCGGCCAGGTGCGACGGATCGCCCGTCGCGTAGTTGTCGAGGACGCGAACCGAATGCCCGCCTGTGACGAGGCGCCGGACCAGCGTCGCGCCCACGAATCCGGCTCCGCCCGTGACCAGGACACGCAGCGACTCAGCCATGGCCAGCAAAGCTATCAGCCAGGTCGCGCAGTGTTGCCGACCATTGCACTAGACAGTGTCGGGCTCCGGTCCTGGCCTCCAGCCCCGGCCTGCGCGAGACTGGGAGCGAAACCGGGGAAGACGCTCTGAATGCGGGAAGGAAGTTCACGATGAAGTGGTGGGCTTGGGCGGGCGCTGCCGCTGCCGCCGGCATCGCGGTGGCCTTGCTGGCGGGCAAAGATGATATTCGCCGCTTCCGCCGGATGAAGCGGCTGTAACGCGGCTACCGCGCCGCCTGGCGGCTGCAGCATCTCGTGGCGTCGATGGGATGGCCAGTGCCGTCAGATGCCGTCCTCCGGCCGGCCGGAGGCGCGCTCCGGGTCACGGCAGCAAGCCCATCGACTCGAGCACTCGCTGGCCGAGCTGACGGTCTCCGGTGATATCGGTATCGCCTGGCGTGTCGGAACGCCCGCCGATCAACGCCGCGAAAGTCGCCACGGGGATCGCCAGGCTCACGGACGGGTGGCGCAGGTCGGCCGCGAGCCGTCCCCGGCCACCGGCCACCTCTACCGCGACCGGGTCCCGGGCGCCGATGCGGAAGACGACGCTGGAACCTTCCGGCGCCGCGGCCCGCTTGCCGACCAGGTAAGGCAGGAACCGCGTGAAATAGCCGAGCGCCTCGTCGGCGACGGGGCCGGTCACGTGACCGGGACGCCCGGTGGCCCGGCGGATGTCCTGCTCGTGGCTCCAGCTGTCCATCACCCGCATGGTGAGCAAGTCGGCCATCGTGCCGGAGGACCTGTCGGGGGCGATCGTCTGCGCGGCGAGATCCGCCTCGGTCAGTTGCCGCAGCCGGGCCAGCCGCGCGGCGGTGACCTCGCGGAACTCCTCCAGCACCGCGGCCCCTGACCGCGCGCGGCGCACCTCAATGCCGATCTCGTTGGACCGGCCGAGGTCGTTCCGCACGTGCGGCAGCGGGCCAGGCTCGTGCTGGGGCGCGGGCCTGCCGATCGCTCGGGCCTCGTAGTCCACCAGGTGGGACACGCAGTCCTTAACGGTCCATCCCGGACAGCCGGTCGGCAGGTTCCACTGGCTGTCCGGCAGACCCGAGCACAGCTGATCGATGGACGCCCAGACGATGCCCAGGTTCTCGATCGAGGCGTACACAGCGTTCTCCCTCCGCCGGGCTAATGCTGGCGCGCTGGCAGCCCGAGCCGGGCGTGTTCCGCACATACCTGCCATCGGGGCCGTCCCAAGCAGTGTCTCAGGATCGGTCAGCGACGCGGCGCCGGGCTACCCGGGGCCGGAGCCGCTCGCGCCGGATGGTCTCGCGCTCGGCGACAAGGATCAGCGACTCGGCGAGTGAACGAGCCTGCCATGGAGTCAGCCGGCGTGTTGACCTCCGGCCTTCCCTACGCAACCATAGGCGACGAGAACGATTCACAAGATTTCTCGAAACATGGAGCCAGCCATGCGCGCCCGTTTCCTCGGCAAGGACCCCGACTCCCAGGTGGAGAACTCGCCCACGCTGTTCGCCACCGACCGGACCGACCGCGTGACCTACATCGCCCAGGGCTGGAAGGTCACCGAGCCGACCGCCCTGGCGGACATCGGCCCGGTGCCCGAACACGAGACCCTCGTCGAGATCCCGGAAGACGTACTGCGCATGTACGTCCGGCGTTACCACCAGGAGGAGGAGCGCTGACGACGCTCATCCCGCCCGGCCCGGCTATCCGCGAGTTCTTCAGGGCGTTCGAGCATACGGCTTACCGGCTGGAAGCCCGCGACCGGTACGACGCCATTTACGAGAATGAGTCGCTGCGCAGGTTCCTGGTCGGCGAGCCGGACGACCTGCCGTGGATGCAGAGCTGGCTGGACCTGCTGTGCGAAGCCACGGCCCTGGGCCGCCGGTTCGCCCGTGTCCGCGTGGTGAGCCTGCCGCTCACCGACTACAGCCGCTTCGGCGTCTGGTGCGCCCAGTTCACCAATGGCGCGGGTGAGGACATCCGCTACCTGGACCGCGGCCAGGCCGGAGCGCTGAAAGTGCCCGACCACGACTACTGGCTGTTCGACTCGCGGCTGCTGCTGCGCATGCACTTCGATGACCACGACGCCTTCCTCGGCGGTGAGGTCATCGAGGACGCGGCCGAGATCGTGCAGCACAATTACTGGCGTGATGCCGCCTGGCATCACGCCATCAGACGGGACGACTTTGCCACCCAGCAGCACCTGGAACGCCGCGAACGTCCACGAAGCGCGCACAGCGCTCGGCAAGCGACTCCGTGAGCTTCGCTCGTCGGCGGGGATCAGCGGCAGGCGGCTCGCGGAGTCCTTGTCATGGCCGCCATCGAAGGTGTCCAAGCTGGAGAACGGGCGTCAGACGCCCACCGACGACGACATCCGCGACTGGACCCGGGTCACCGGCAGCCCTGCGGAAACCGGGGCGCTACTAGCCTCGCTGCACACCCTTGAGGTTCAGCACGCCGAGTGGCAGCGCGTCATGCGCACCGGCCTCAAGCCGCGCCAGCAGGCACTCATCGAATGGGACCAGCGGACCCGGATGTTCCGGGCCTTCGAGGCGACTGTCGTGCCGGGCCTGCTGCAGACCCCTGAGTACGCCCGGGCGCGGTTCGCCGAGGGCATCCGCCGCCTGAAGCTGCCCAACGACATCAACGACGCGGTAGCCGCGCGGGTGCAGCGCCAGGAGATCCTGTACCGGCCAGACAAGCAATTCCACTTCGTGCTCACCGAGGCCGCGCTGCGCTTCCGGCTATGCCCGCCCGAGGTCATGCTCGGCCAGCTCGACCGCCTCGTCTCCCTGTCCCAGCTGCCCAACACGCGGCTGGGCATCATCGGGTTCGAGACCCAGTACGCCACCTCGCCGTGGCACGGGTTCTGGCTCTACGACAGCGAACGAGTGCTGATCGAGACCTTCTCAGCCTCCCTAGACCTGCGCCAGCCCCAAGAGATCGAACTGTACGAGAACGCCTTCGAGGATCTGGCGGCAGTGGCCAGCTACGGGCGGGCGGCGAGAGGGATCATCAACCGGGGCGCCGATGAGCTTGCAAAGGATGTACGCGACGGCGACTGATAACTCTGTCTCTTGCGCCCTTTGTTTCTCTCTTTTCTTCGCGCGCCCGCGCGTCGTAGTATTTTCGAGAAACTAATAGAAACTTTCTGCTTCTCCGTCGTTCTCGCCTTTACGCTGCTAATCGAACGACTACCCAATGCCCTGTCTGTATCGCGTAGGAGGTCGCCGGGTGAGCGTTAGGGTTGCCCTGCTCGGCAGCGATCAGGTCCAGCTCTTAGTGACCGACGGCGCCGAAACCCACCGCCCCGACCTGGCCATCATCCTCGAAGCCAACCCCGAAATTGTCGCCCGCCGAGTGCACGAGCGCGGCGCACACAGTCGTTTCCAGCTGTCCCCCGGCAGCAGCCACGCCGAAGTCCGCTTCTATGGCCAGGCCAACGACCGCCTCATCCAGGCCGGGTTCGACGTTCTCCGGATAGACGCGAACCAGAAGCCGCCAGAGCGGGCCGCGGTGCTTATCCGCGACCGCCTCATGGGCTTCTTCACCGTCGGCAAGGACTGAGCAGGCATGGCCGAGATGACCCGCCCTCGCGTCCAGACCGCTCCCGGTGCCCAGGCTGCGGGATACGGTCACCAGCCGCGAACCCCGAGCATCGCGAGCGAGGTCTCGCTCGCCGCCGTGGTCACGGCGATCGGCTGCGCCCGGGCCTACGTGACCTCCACCGTGACAGCCTGGGGCCTTGACCTGCTGCGCGACGACGCCGCGCTCCTAACCTCGGAGCTGGTCACCAACGCCGTGCGGGCCAGGGGCACCAATCCGGCGTCACGATCGAGCGACCCGGACCACCTGGCCCTGATCCGGCTCCGGCTCAGTGTCCTGGGCGGCGGCCTGATTATCGAGGTATGGGACCCGGAAGCAACGCCACCGGTAATTCGCGATACGCCAGACCCCGAGGACGAGGGCGGCAGAGGGCTGCTCATCGTGGCGGCGCTGAGCAAGCAGTGGAACTACTACAGCCTCCCCGAAGGCGGCAAGTGGGTGTGGGCGGAACTGGCCATACCAGCGTCCCCCAACCCGCTGCCGCACCGGCAGCCGACATACCTTTCGCCGCCCGCCAGGCCGCATCAGATCACCCGCGATCCCGCGATGCTGCGGCGGGTACGCGACGGGCTGAAGAGACTGTAAATGCGCCCCCGAAACGCCTCGCCCACCACTCACCCGAGTGTCATCTCGCGCCCCGCGAAGCCCGCCGCGACGCAGCAGTCCGGCATCCCTTCGCCTGATGCCCGGCCGCGATCGTGTCCGAGAGAACAAGGGCGGGAAACGTCACTCGGGAACGGTCCTGACGGGCAGCGCGTCGACGACCTGGCTCCACGGCGGCAGCCTGCGCTGCGACCTGGCGGCGGCGGGGCCGGTGGCGCAGACTAGTCGGGTGGACGTCGGCGGGTCGGTGCAGCGCAGGTTCGAGCCGGTGCGCGAGGTGTTCGCTCAGCTGCTTGCCGGGCAGCGCGGGACCGGGTCGGCGGTGGCCGCGTGGCGTGATGGCGCGTGGGTAGTGGACCTGTGGGGCGGCCGGGCGGACGCGGCCGGTACCCGGCGCTGGCAGTCGGACAGCCTGGCGCAGCCCTATTCGGTCTCCAAGCCGTTCGCGGCCGTGTGCGCGTTGCTGCTGGTCGACCGTGGCCAGCTCGAGCTGGATGCGCCGGTGCAGCGGTACTGGCCGCAGTTCCGGGCTCCTGCTGACGTGCGGCAGCTTCTCTCCCATCAGGCGGGCGTGGTGGCTCTGGATGAGCCGGCTCCCACTGAGGCGTTCTATCACTGGGACTGGCTGTGCGCGCTGCTGGCAGCGCAGGAGCCGGCCTGGGAGCCGGGGACCGCGCATGGCGAGTCGGCGCTGTTTTACGGGCATCTCATCGGTGAGCTGGTTCGGCGTGTCGATGGCCGCGGGCTGGGGCGCTTCCTGCAGGAAGAAGTCTGCGGTCCGCTAGGTCTGGAGTTCTTCGTCGGGCTCACCGCAGGGGAACAGGCCCGTGCCGTCGAGGTGACCGGCCTGGATGAGTACTCCAGGGAGCAGGCGACTGGAATGCCGCAGTTGTACCTGCGGGCGGTGACCAATCCGCCGGGTGCCTTCGATCCAGCGGTGGTCAACGGCCGTGCGTGGCGGGCCGCCGAAGTGCCAGCGGTCAACGGGCACGGGACCGCCCGCGGTGCGGCCGGGCTGTATGCGGCGCTGCTGCAGGGCAAGCTGCTGTCTCCGGCGCTGCTCCGCCAGGCCACCACGGCGCAGTGTAGCGGCGTGGATGCGGTCTTCGGCCAGGACAGCGCCTGGGGCCTAGGGTTCGGCGTGGAGGCGGACAGTTTCGGCATGGGCGGATCAGGTGGCAGTTATGCAGGGGCGAGCATGGCCGGCGGCTACGCGTTCGCCTTCGTGACTGCCGCGATGGGCAGCCATTCCCGAGCCACCGAGGTCGAGAACGTGTTCCGCAGCTGTCTGGGCGTGCAGCCACTCGATGAGTAGCTTCATTTCTGGCGGAGCCACCCCAGTGAGGCCGGTCGCCACGACAGCGAGGCCGGTGACGTTATGGCCGTGATCGTGGTGTCGGGAGCACCGGGCACCGGCAAGTCGACCATCGCCGCCGCGCTGGCGGCGAGCTTGCGCTGGCCGCTGCTGGCGCTCGACGCGATCAAGGAGACGCTGGCAGATATCCTCGGCCTGGGCGGAGAGGACTGGTCGGGCCGGCTGGGCGACGCCGCAGCCGAAGTCACCTTCAGGCTGAGCGCCCAATTCCCGGCGGCGATAGCCGAAGGCTGGTGGCGAGGGGCCAGGCGGGAGCGAGCGCTCGGTCAGTTCGCCGGGGCGACAGAGGTGTTCTGCTACTGCGACCCGCAGCTGGCCGTGAACAGGATGCGCGCCCGGCTAGGTATCGCACGGCACCCGATCCACCGCGACGTGATCAACCCCGCCATCATGGACCGGGCGGCGACTCTCGCCGCGTCAGTCGTGCCGCTGAACCTGGGTGCTGCCCTGGTCAAGGTAGACACCGGGCAGGCCGGCGCGACGGACCGGGCAGTCGCCGCGGTGACAGCCGCTCTCCCGAGAGGGGTGTACGCGGATCTGGCGGGGCACCCCGTTCTGCCTCATCCCCCGGCCGGCCTGGGGGCCGCGCCGATCGGCAATCAGCCCGGGGGGGCGTGACTTCCGCGCGGCTCATCCCTGGGTGCCGGGGGTGGCGAGGCCTGCGGCGTAGGCGATCACCACCAGCTGCGCTCTGTCGCGTGCGCTGAGCTTGGTCATCGCCCTGCTGACGTGAGTTTTCGCGGTCAGCGGGCTGACCACGAGCCGGGCGGCGATCTCGTCGTTGGACAGACCGGCCGCGACCAGCGAGACGACCTCGCGCTCACGTTCGGTCAGCGCCGCGATCGCCGCGGACTGCGCGGTCCGCCCTGCGTGGCCCGGCTGGCCCGGCTGGCCCGACTGGCCGGAGCGGACCGGCTGGCCGGAGCGGCCCGGCTGGCCGGAGGCACCAGGGAGGTGCGGGCTGGCAGCAGTGAACGCCCCGATCAGCGCCCGGGTAACGCTCGGCGCGAGCAGGGCGTCGCCGCGCGCCACCACCCGGACCGCCTGCAGGAGATCTTCCGGCTCAAGGTCCTTGACGAGGAACCCGCTGGCCCCGGCGCGCAGCGCGGCGAACACGCTCTCGTCGTCGTCGAAGGTGGTCAGCACGACGACACGGACCGTCGCCAGCTGCGGGTCGGCCGTGATCCGCCGGGTGGCGGTGAGCCCGTCCACCTCGGGCATCCGCAAGTCCATCAGCACGACGTCGGGGCGGAGCTCGCGGGCCAGGGCTACCGCGTGCCCCCCGTTAGCGGCCTCCCCGACAATCGCCATGTCGGGAGCGGACTCCAGCAGCATGCGGAACCCGGCACGGAGCAGCGCCTGATCGTCGGCGAGCAGGACCCTGATCATGACCGGCTCGCCAGTGTCGTGACGGGCAGCGTCGCCAGCACCTCGAAACCGCCGCCCGCGCGGGGCCTGGCGGTCAGCTCGCCCCCGACGGCGGCGGCCCGCTCGGCCATCCCGGTAAGCCCGTGCCCAGCACCTGGCTGACCGCCCGCGCCGTTGTCGGTCACCTCGATGGTCAGCGCGCCGGGCGCGAAACGCAGCCGGACCAGGGCGCTGGCCTGCGGCCCGGCATGCCGCAGCACATTGGTCAGCGACTCCTGCAGGATCCGGTAAGCGGCGTGGTCGACGCCCGGTTCCAGCGGCACCTGCTCGCCTTCGATGCTGATGCTGACCGGCGCCCCGGCGGCGCGTACCGCATCGGATAGCGCGGGCAGCCGGTCCAGCCCCGCGGTCCTGACCTCGGCCGGGTCGACGGCCCCGGCATTGCCGCGCAGCTGGCCGAGGGTTACCCGGATCTCGGCGAGCGCGCTCTTGCTG
The DNA here is from genome assembly GCA_963774825.1 of uncultured Actinomycetes bacterium. GTDB lineage: Bacteria > Actinomycetota > Actinomycetes > Streptosporangiales > Streptosporangiaceae > DATBGO01. The sequence continues at coordinate 55,623 of CAVZGW010000017.1, forward strand.
GTCTCCCTGATCGCGATGAGCGCCGCCTGCGCAGCTGCGCTATTTTCACCGCTGTGATCACCGCGGTGGCCGGCGTCGGGCAGGTGCAGCGCGGAGCCCGCCTGGACCGTGATCGTCGCCATGCTGTGCGCCACCGTGTCATGCAGCTCGCGGGCGATCCGCAGCCGTTCCTCGGCGAGACGGCGGGCCGTCTCCGCCTCGCGTTCCTCCTCGGCAAGCCGGAGCCGGTCAGCTGTCTCGGCGGCCAGCGCCCGCCGGCTGCGCACCGCATCGCCGAGCATGATGGCGAGCGCGAGCACCACCACCGACGGCAGGAACTCGTTGACCAGGTCGATCGGCCTAGGATGCGTGCTCGCGTCCACCACGAAGACGCCGATGGTCATGTAGACGGCCGGGATGACGATCGCGACCGCCAGGTAGCCGGCCAGCGCGGCGTCGTACAGCGGCAGTGACAGCAGCGGTGCGGGGGAGATGTTCCGGCGGGAGCCTGCCGAGTAGTAGATGAACAGCAGCACCGTGCAGGCGATCAGCACCTGCAGCGGCCATTTCCTGCGCAGCAGCACCGGGAGCGCCAGGATCCCGCCGAAAACGTAGGCGAGCGGATTCAGCGGGGCGGCACCAGCACCGCCTCCGGTGGCAACGTTGAGTTCCACGACGAACACCACGACGAGGGTGGCGCCGACATCGATCAGCCGGATGCCCAGCGAATCGCGGAGTCTGTCCACGCCGTCACCGTATGCGACCCGGCCGCGCCGCGGAACTGGCAAGATCTGATGGTGTGCGGCGAGACTCAGCTGGAGACGGCCGGCGGGCCGGCCGGAGCTAGCGATGGCTCTCGACGAACTGGACAGGCGGATTGTCGCGGCGCTCGTCGACGACGGCCGAGCGACATACGCGGAGGTCGGCGCGCGGGTCGGGCTGTCCGCCCCGGCGGTCAAGCGGCGCGTCGACCGGCTGCGGGCAGCCGGCGCCGTCACGGGGTTCGCCGCCCAGGTCAACCCGGCGGCGCTCGGCTGGACCACTGAGGCCTACGTCGAGCTGTTCTGCCGCGGCCGGACCTCGCCGGCCGGTATCGCCGCGGCGGTCGGCAAGTACCCCGAGGTCATCGAGGCGTGCACGGTGACCGGCGACGCCGATGCGCTGCTGCGAATCAGGGCAGCGGACGTGCACCACTTCGAGCAGGTGGTGGAGCGAATCGTGGCGGAGCCATTTGTGGTGCGCACCCGCAGCGTTATCGTATTGTCCCGATTGCTGAACCGGCCAGACGTTGTGCCGCCGGGCGGCGGTTAGTGAGACAGCACCAGCTGGGCGGTTTGGCATGCATCTCGCTGACCGGCCGGTTCCCGCGCCCGCTATGGGCTAAAGTCATGGCCATGTCTGAGCGTGACACCGAAACCTCCGACGGCTCCGCCAGTACCGCGGAGTTCCGTAAGTTCGCCAGCGGGGCGTCTGGCGAGGCTGACCGGCCTTGGAGCATGCGGGCGTCCGGCCGCAAGGTCGCGCTTCTGGCCCTCGCTATGATCGTCGTGGCGGTCGTTCTCGCCATTATCGGATTCTCGGTAGCCGGTCACTAACAGTCATTCTCTGCCGCCGTGATCGCCGGTCATGAGCGCTGACCAGGGGGAAGAGCGGCACCGGCTGACCGCGCTTGAGGGCCTCGCCGCGCTCTCGCTCGATGCGCTGTCGTCAGTGGCCTACGGCCCCGAGGCAATCGTCGTCGTCCTAGTGGCAGCCGGGACCGCCGGGCTCGCTTACACGCTCCCGGTGACCGGGGCGATCGTCTTGCTGCTCGCGGTGCTGGTGATCTCCTACCGGCAGGTCATCGCCGCGTTTCCGGGGGGCGGCGGCGCCTACGCGGTGGCCAGCAAGCACCTGGGCTCGATGGCCAGCCTGGTCGCCGCCGCCTCGCTGATCGTCGACTACGTGCTGAACGCGGCCGTCGGCGTATCAGCCGGCGTCGAGGCGCTCACGTCGGCGTTCGGCTCGCTCTACCCCGACCGGGTGGTGCTCTGCCTGGTCGTGCTGGCGCTGATCACGGCGGCCAACCTGTGGGGAGTCGCCGAGTCCGCCCGGCTGTTCATCGCGCCGACCGTCGCGTTCATCGTGGCCATCGCCGCCGTGATCATCGGCTGCCTGGTCAGGTCGCAGCCGGCGGTGCCGGTCGCGCACAACCTGCCCGCCGTGGCGGAGTCGGTCGGCGTGCTGCTGCTGCTCAAGGCGTTCGCGTCCGGGTGCTCCGCGCTGACCGGCGTGGAGGCGATCGCCAACGCGGTACCGTCGTTCCGGCAGCCGCGGGCCCGCCGGGCGCAGCACACCGAGGTGTGGCTCGGGATCATCCTCGGCACCATGCTCATTGGCCTGGCGCTGTGTATCAAGAAATTCCATGTCACGCCGGCGCCGACCGAGACCGTGCTGGCCCAGCTGACCGGCGCGGCGCTCGGGCATAATGTCGCGTTCTACGCGGTCCAGCTGCTCACCACGGTGCTGCTGGCCCTCGCCGCCAACACGTCCTTCGGCGGCCTGCCCGTGCTCGCGTCCCTGCTGGCCAGGGACAACTACCTGCCGCACCTGTTCTCGCTGCGCGCCGACCGGCAGGTGCACAGGTACGGCGTGGTGGTGCTGGCGGTGGTGGCCGCCGTGCTGCTGGTCGCCTCCCAGGGCGATACCCAGGCGCTGGTGCCGCTGTTCGCGATCGGGGTGTTCGTCGGCTTCACGCTCTCGCAGGCGGGCATGGTCAGGCACTGGCGGGCTGAGCGGTCACCCGGCTGGGAAAGCAGGGCGACTATTAACGGGGTCGGCGCGGTATTCACTACCGCGGCGCTGGCCATCGAGCTGCTCAGTAAGTTCACCGAGGGCGCCTGGCTGATCGTCATCGTGGTCCCGCTGCTGGTGCTGATGTTCCTGCGGGTGCGCAAGGCCTATGACCGGATCGGAGTACAGCTTGAGCTGGGGAAGCAGCCCGCGCCGCCGCGCCGCCTCAACTCGCTTGCGGTGGTCCCGGTCCGCGGCATGTCCCGGCTGACCGCTGAGGCGGTATCGGCCGCGCTATCCATCGGCGATGAGGTCGTGGCCGTGACCGTCTGCTTCGCCGACCCGGCCGACACCGAGGTGGACGCCACGTTCCGCGAGGAGTGGGAGGCATGGCACCCGAACGTGCCGCTGATCACGCTGCGCACCAGCCACCGGTCGCTCGGGCCGCCGATCGTGGATTATCTGCGCGTCCTCGAGGACGCGGAACGCTACCAGCGGCTGGTCGTGCTCATCCCGGAGGTGGCGCCGGCCCGGCCGTGGCAGCGGATCCTGCAGAACCAGCGCGGCTTCGTGCTGGAACGGGCGATCCAGCGCGGCACCGCGGGCGTGGTGATCTGCAGGCTCAGGTTCCGGCTGTCGACGGTGACGCGGTCGGACCCGGACCAGCGGGACCCGGACTGACGGGACCCGGACCGGCGGGACCGGACTGACAGGATCCGGACCGGCGGGACCGGACTGACGGGACCCGGACCGGCGGGACCGGACTGACGGGATCCGGACCGGCGGGACCCGGACTGGCTAGGCCCCGGCGGTGAGTTTGACCTCGGCGGTGAATTCGGCCTCCAGCGCTGGCACCTCGTCGAGCGGCGCCAGTGCCTGCACAATGGTGGACAGGCTGTTCGCGGAGCCCGCACTGGCCGCTGCGGCCCGGACCCTGGTGAGGATCGCGGCAAAGTCGCCGCCGGGGTCAGCGCAGGGTGGAACGGGGTAACGGGCGAGTTGCGCGGCTGGCTGTCCGGCCTTCTTGATCGCGCTGTTATAGCGGGGAGGTTCGTCCCTGAGTCGGCGAGCTGCAGCGGTCTTCAGCGCGGCGAGGAACTGGCTAACCCGGCTGTGCCGGGCCGTTTTCCAGGCCTGGAAAAGCTCCTTGCAGTTGCGGGCCGCTGCGGTCTGCGCCGCCTCGTCTGCGCATCCCTGGTCGGTTCGAACTGGGGCATGTCCGCGGTCCCGGCGCTGGTCGCGGCTGCTGCCTTGTTGATCAGTGTGACATCGTGTGCCGAGGCTCCCGCCTGGCAATCCGCTGCGCTCTGCGAGTCCTTGGCGAGCGCCTCGCCGAAGGAGGCCTGCGCGGCCGCGTCTGGGACCTGTGGACCGGCCTGCGCGCTCGCCACGGCGGCGGCTTCGTGGCGCAGGCCTGGTCGAGCGCGGCATAGCTGGCGCCGGGAGTATCCGCCCGTCGGACACCTACGATCGCGGCGGTCAGGCGGCTGAGTTCCGCCTGCCCGCCGTCGACGAACCACGCCTCCACGCGGTCCATGGTGGTGACCGTCGAGCCGGGCGTCTGCGCGGCGATCGCTGCCGGGGCCGTGCTCTGGACGGGGGTTACAGTCACTGCCGGGGAAGCGCTCGAGGAGGAGGGGGCAACCGCATGGCCCGAGCAGGCCACCAGCAGGATAGTCCTGCTAACCGCGGCTAAAGACAGCGTGCGATAGAGCCTCTTGGCCACAGCATTCACTTCCCGGTAGTCTCATTCCGCTGAATGACAATATCAAATGCCATATTCCGCGGCGGTCAGAAAGAGTGCCGTGATGACAGTTTGCAGCTCTTGCGAGGGTGAAGTCGAGGCGGCGACTGGCCAGTGCCTGAGCTGCGGAAACGGCGAGCCCGGATCAGGTCCTGCGGTGAATGACAGCCGGATTAGCAACGAGGAAGTCCGATCAATTCCGCCGCAAACAGCGGATGAGCGCATATATCTGTCCGCTGAAATGGCTCTGAGCGAGACAGACGTGGGGCCGGGCGCCAAGGCGGCAGCGCCATGGGGCGGGCGCCGGAGCGCAGCGGGTGCCGATGCGGGCCGGGCGCCGAGGCAGCAAGCGCGTGGGACCGGGTGCGCTGGGGCCGGGCGCCGAGGCAGCAAGCGCCGTGGGACCGGGTGCCGTGGGGCCGGACGAGGAGGCAATGGCCGCCGTGGCAGCGGCCGTGGAGGTAGTGGCGGCAGCTACAGCTGAGGTGGCGGCAGCTGAGGTGGCGGATGCGGCGGAAGCCGTGGTGGCCGAGGCTGCGGAAGCGGGCACCGGGGCAGCGCACGTGGCGGAGAGGGACACCGGGAAAGCGAAAGGCGATGAGGCCAGGAAGACGACCTCATCGCGACTTATCGTGATCGGCGTTATCAGGCCAAAGCGCCTGCGTCCGCCGCTAAGACTGGTCATGTGGGTCGCCATCGTGCAGATCGCGCTCGTGGCGGTACTGATGGCGGTGCAAAAGGTGCGTCAGCCGCTAGTGAACAGCGCAGTGCCCGACGCGGCGGGCGGAACATTCGCGGTTCCGCTTGTCGTGTTCATTTTCATGGTCATCTCGATCGGTCGCCGGGTACTGGTTCGGGCTGGCCGGGGCATTGCGGGTCCGCCCGGGTTTGGCATCCCCATTGCTGCACTGGTCACCTGGGCGCTGGCCGACACGCCCATCTCCAGCCTGCGGCTGGGTGGCACCGGCCATCGGTCCGCACCAGACCGACACCGGACTGCGCTGGGCACAGCTTGGCGTCCTGGCTTTTTTCTGGATCTGGCTCGGTTAGGGGACAGTAGCCAGGTGGCAAGCACGCCGCGCAGAAGCCGGCTGATCCCTGCCGGAGCGAGATGGCCAGCCATAGAATCCCGGATCTTCCTGGGTGCGCTGGCCTGCGTGCTGGCCTATTACGCGCTGGAAATCGTGATCTGGGTGCTGTATGCGCGGGCTGGCCAGGCCGCGGCCGGTACCGGCTCATTGCTCGGCGGATCTGGGCGTTCAGGCGTCCTGCTGCCGACCTTCCTGGTCCTCGTCGTCCTGCTTGGAAGCACGGACCTGCTGGAATGGGGCGAGATCGCGGTCCAGTCGTTCGTGGTCAGGGCCAAGCGAAGGCGGCCGCCGCGGTTGCTGATGATCCTCACGCCGCTGGCGGCCGTCGCGATGATCGCGAACGTGGTACGCCTCGATGGCATCAACGTCCTGCCCGAACTGGCGGTCGTCGGCGTACCTGCCGTGCTGATCGCCCTGCTGGTCTGCCTGGCGCCCGGTTATGGCGGCTGGTCAGGTGATATAAGGTCCCGCGCGGTCATCACCGGCGCCGTCGCCATCTTTATCTACATCATGATTCTCCCCAATATCACCGCCGCCATTCGCAGCGCGATCGGGTGGTCGTCGCAATTCGACCCCCGTTTCTACTCGCTAGTGAGCACCCCCATAGCACTGGCGGCATTGACCGCTGGGCTGTTCCTTCTGGCGCACGGCAGGATAGGCAAGCCGGAACAGCGGGGCCGGGGATTGCTGCTCGTCATTGTCGGTGTACTGGTCACCATTGCCGGGCTGCCCGCTTTCCTGAGTGCCGCGCGGCTTGCCGGCGGTGCTCCCGCGGCATCAGTTCTCGCTGCTGCACGGACTGTCAGGCTGACGGTCGCCGCGCTGGGCACTCTCGGCTGGCTGATCAGCCTGGCCGTGCGCAAGCGCCCGCAGCCCGCCGCTGCGCAACTAGCGAACGTGCTCGCGCTGCTGGCCGGGCTGCAGATCGTCAGCTGGATCCTCTGTCTCCTGAACGTGATGGCCAGGCTGGGCGCGGACTCGGACTACCTGCTGGCTGGCCTCTTCTTCCTGACGGTTTTCTGGGGTTTCGCGATGTCGGGCGACAACCTGACCGGCAAGAAGGCCAACAGTGCTGCCTATCCTCGCGATGGCCGGATCCTGCTCACCGTCAGCTACACACTCGTGTCGGCCGCGAGCCTGCTGTACTTGGGAGCGCTGCGGGCGCCAGCTCACCGGCAACGGCCCCCAGAGCTACCTGACGGCCGATCCGTCACCCCCATCGGACTGGCCGCACTGGGCTCTGCGCTGGTCATCGTGGCTTTCGTTGCCAAGGCAAGCCGCGGAACGGGGAAAGCGCGGCCGCGACGGCCGCGGCTGCGGCAAAGGCGGCTGTGCCAGGGCCGGCTGCCGGCCGGGCGGGCTCGCGGGGTGCCCAGGCGGCCCAGCCGACCACGAGTGCCCTGGCGCACCTACCGGGCGGCCCAGGTCGCAATTGCCGGAATCGGCATGCTTGCTACCGGTGCGGCGCTCGTTGTCCTTGGCAGTGCGCTTCCCGGGCTGAGCGGGCTAACGCGGCGCTGCTCAGGAAACCTTACGCGGCATCGGTTCCCGGACCTGGCTGCGATGGTGCGGGAGCGCTGTGGACAGTAACGCCAGGCGAGCCCATCACCACGAACGTGCGGCCGGCGGGCTTGCACGTCGAGATAGGCCCAGGCCCGAAAAGCGAGGGAGATGTAAAGTTCCTGCCGCCGAACGGCTTTGTTCGCAGAACTACCGTATTTCGGTCAAGATAACATTCAGCCGCGGCTTCGACGGCTGCGCAGGTATCTTTACCCGCGCTAGCGCGGCCGGGCGCTACCTGACTGCTGTCTGCGGTGACGGTTCGGTCGATATCGAGGAGCAGGGCGCCCACGGTAAATCTCTGATCTACCTCAAATTTACCCGGCGGGCGCTGACCTACACCGTCACGGCCATCTCGCAGGGCGCCGATCAGAGTGTCTATGTCAACAGGGCTAAGATAGGCACTATCGCGGATGCGTCATTTTCCAAGACCGAGTATCTCGGCCTGGGAATTGTTAACAAAGGCAACGCGACAGGCACAGTGGTCTTCAGGAAGTTCACGTTTACGCCGTTGCCCGCATCCCGGCGAAGCTAGCGCGGCAGCAGCCGCTCGTGGCCGCAAGCGGCGGCTCTCGCCGAGCGCCAGCGCTCGCGCTGCTCACCGGGACCGGACTGCAGGGTGCCGAGCGCTTCGACGCGCTCGTCGTCCGCACCGGGCACGTCTGGATGATCGCGCAGCAAGCCGTGGCGGGCGCGGCGGGGCCCATCACCGCGTTGGCCTACCTTGCCCGCCTCAGCCACGGCGCTGTCCGCGCAAGCATGGCCGCAGCAGTTCCACAGCAGCTCAACTCGTTTCCGGCGCGCCAGCGCGGCACCTATCCTGGCAGCAGCGGCCGCCATCGACTCTGTTGTCCTCACGAACGCGTGATCGACAGGCGGCTGCGCCCTGCAAGACCGCTCTCATGCAGCGCCGTGCCGAATGAGCGCGCTCTCGTCCTACGGGCCGGATATCCGGTTCAGCAGCCGAAGGAGGCAGTAGAACGACTCGTGCCATTCCTTGAAGAAACCGGCTGAGGCAATGGCCCTTCTCCTGCCTACGGCCGACGGGATCGCCGACTATGTCGAGCAGTGCCTGCCCGTGGCGACGGTTTTCCGCTACGGCCAGGCCGATCACGACCGCCTCGATGAGGTCACCTTCTACTGCCTGCCGTACATGGGCGATGCGGGCAGTGTTGCGCTAATCCGGAAGATGCCGCGCGTGCAGGTACTGCAGAGCCTCAGCAGCGGCGTGGACGACGTCCTCGGCGCCGTGCCGCCGCGGGCCGCGCTCTGCAACGGACGGGGGCTGCAGCACGAGGAGGGAACCGCGGAACTCGCGGTCACCCTGGTCCTGGCCAGCCTGCGGCAGCTGCCTGGCTTCGTCGGGCAGCAATCCCGGCGGGAATGGCGGCACCTGCGGACTGACACCCTGGCCGGCAAGCGGGTCCTGCTGGTCGGCTACGGCGCGATCGGCGCGGCGATCCAGCAGCGCCTGATGCCGTTCGGCCCGCTGATCACCCGGGTTTCCCGCACGCCGCGCGACGGCGTGGCCCCGCTGCCGGAGCTGCCCCGGCTCGCCGCGACCGCTGACATATTGATCATCTGCATCGCGCTGAGCCCAGCCACCCACGGGCTCGTCGGCGCGGAGGTGCTCGCCGCGCTCCCGGCCGGGGCTCTGCTGGTCAACGTTTCCCGCGGGGCCGTCGTTGACGCGGCCGCGCTGGCCGGCGAGCTTGCGGCAGGCAGGCTCCGGGCCGCGCTGGACGTCACCGACGTGGAGCCGCTGCCCGCTGACCGTCCCGAGTGGTCCCTGCCGAACGTGCTCATCACCCCGCACATCGGCGGAGACACTTTTGCCTTCGCGCGGCGCGCGCCGGCGTTCGTCGCCGAGCAGGCGGCACGCCACCTGTCCGGACGCCCGCTGCGGAACGTTGTCCGGTCGGCGCTTAGCTAGGCCGGCTTTATCCTGGACGACTTCGAGCTCCGCGCCGCGTGCAGCGAAGATCCTTCCTCTGCAGCGGGTAAGCCGCCGGGCCACCTTGCCTCGCGGCCTGCAGGCAGCCGGGCTCTCCGTTCCGGGCTGCAAGGACCTTTTGCCCTGGTGAATCGGCCAGTCCGGGATTGAGAGTTCAGACATAGACTCGGCGAGCGAGGCAGGCTGGCCGCTGCAGGCTCCGCGCGCTGCAGGGCCTGGCCCAATCCAGCGCAGCCCGGCTCCTGCACGACGCGGTGATGGAGCAGTTACTTCCCGGAACCAAGCCACCAACGAGCTGAGGCAAGGCGAGCAGGATGACCAAGATCGAGAAGCGGATGGTGGTCGAGTACGGGATCGACCTGGATGGCGTCTGGCTGCCGTTCGCCATGCTGAGGCGCCTGACCGAGCACGGGCCGTGGACCCCGCCGTTCACCGAGGCGACCGCCGACCAGGCCCGGGTGCTCGTGGCCCACGGGCTCGCCGAGCCCCATAACAACGGGCTGTGCCGCGGCGGCGGGCTGCGGAACTTCGTCGACGCGCTGCCGTTCGAGCCGACCGTGCCGTTCCGGAGGGTCCCGGCGGCGGGCAGCGACGAGCAGGCACCCGCTAGCGAGGGGGACGACAGCCTGCCGCGCGGCTAGCCGCCCTGCGCGATCGAAGTTGACTGTCATCAGCCCGGCAGCCGGAAAGCGATCATGAAGGCCCGGTGATGAGGGCCTGCCGGTCCTGCAGCCAGGTTTCGTGCGCGATCCGGACCCGTGCCCAGAGGGCATTCCTTGCGGTCGCGTCCAGGTCGGTCAGTGGGAGGTCGAAGACGTCCGCGAGGGCGCCGAACCAGTCCGATCTGGCCTCGAGGGTGCGCGGGCGGCTGATCGGGTCGCCGAGGCGCCGCAGTACGCAGCCCGTGAGGACATCGGCGCCGAGAGCGTCCCGCCGCTGCACGGCGCACGTCCGGACGAAGCCGGACTCGGGCGAGGTCGACAGGAAGCGGTGCCGTTCGGTGAAGTCACGCACTGTCGCGCCGCGCGGTGCGAAGTCCATCCCGGTAAAGCTGCCGCGCGGGTCGTGGTCGAGGCGCCAGCCGTCCGGCTCGACATCCGAGCGGCGGATCTGATAGCGGAACGGGCCCTGCACATAGCTGCCCTCGTGCAGCGGCAGCGGCTCGTGCAGGGCATCACCCAGGCCGACATCGACCAGCCAGGTCCCCGATGGGCAAGCCGCACTGGCAAGCCCGTGCACGGTGAGCGCCAGGTGATTGGCGACGACGGCACCAGGCGGGGTGGCGTCAGCGCGGCCTTGAACTCCAGCGCGATGCCAGCCAACGTGGTAGCCGAGCGCTCGCAGCAGCACCGAAAAGCCGCCATTGAGGTGATAGCAGTAACCGCCACGGCGGCTCCGCGCGATCCGCTGGGCGCAGCGGCCCGGCTCGATCGAGGACAACAGGCCGAGCTGGATATCCAGGGCCTCGTAAGCGACGCGTTCCACGTGCGCGGCGTGCAGGGCGTGCAGCGCGGCCACGCCCGGGCGGCCCGGGTCGGCAATCCGGAGGCGCCGGAGGTAGGCACCGATATAGCTCCCCGACATGCGATCTCCGTTCGCTGGCCGCGTGCTGGAGCGCTAGGCTGCGCTATCTGTGCCCGGCTGGTACCGGTAACCCATTCCTGGCTCGGTCAGCAGCCAGCGCGGCCTGGCCGGGTCGGGCTCCAGCTTCCTGCGCAGCTGGGCCATGTAGAGCCGCAAGTTGCCGGTAGCGTCGGCGTAGCCGGGGCCCCAGACCTCATTCAGCAGCTGCTGCTGGCTGAGCAGCTTGCCCGGATGGCGCAGCAGTACCTCCAGCAGGTGCCACTCGGTCGGGGTGAGCCTGACGTCCGCCCCGCCCTGGCCAGCCTGCCCTCAGCCTGCTCCCGGTCAGCCTGCTCCCGGTCAGCCTGCTCCCGGTCAGCCTGCTCCCGGTCAGCCTGCTCCCGGCCGTCGGCATTCGCCGGTGCCGGTGCTGCAGGTTCCCTGATGACGCGCTTGGCCGCCAGGTCGACGACGAGGTCACCGAGCCGGACTCGCGGCTCGTCGCCGTCGGCGGCGGCGCGCCGCCCGACCGCCCGCATCCTGGCGAGCAGTTCTTCCATGCCGAACGGCTTGGTGATGTAGTCGTCGGCTCCGGCGTCAAGTGCCTCGACCTTGTCGATGCTGTCCGCGCGCCCGGACAGCACGATGATCGGGGCGGTCGTCCAGCCGCGCAGGCCCTGGATCACCTCGACGCCGTCCAGGTCAGGCAGGCCGAGGTCGAGGATGACCAGGTCAGGTGGATGCTTGGCGGCCTGTTCGAGTGCCTCGGTCCCGGTCGCGGCGGTCCGCACCTCGAAGTGCCTGACCCGGAGGTTGATCCGTAGCGCGCGCAGGATCTGCGGCTCGTCGTCGACGACAAGGACGCGGGTCACCCCGTCACCGTGCCATGCTCAGGCCCCATAGTGGTCCCGGCTCGCCGTGGCGCCCGTTCCGATTCCTTCCCGTTCACGCTTGCCCGGTTCGCCCGCATACTGGCCAGCCGGCCCGGGCACAGCGGGCAGCGAGACGGCCATCGTCAGGCCGCCGCCGGGGGTCTCCTCGGGTTCCAGCGTGCCGCCCATCGCCTCGGTCAGGCCACGGGACAGGGCGAGCCCGAGGCCGACGCCGATAGTGTTGTCGGTATCACCGAGCCGCTGGAACGGCACGAACATCCGGTCCCGGTCCGATTCGGGGATGCCGGGCCCGCGGTCGACGATGCGCAGCTCGACCCGGTCGCCGAGGGCGCTGGCGGTCAGCAGCGGCGGCGAGGTGACGGGGGAGTACCTGAGCGCGTTGGCCGTCAGGTTCACGATGACCCGTTCCAGGATCGCTGGATCGACCATGACCTCGGGCACCGCGTCAGGGATGTCCACGATGACCGTCCTGGCCTGCGGCCCTATGTCGTCCAGCGAGCGGGCGATGATCTCCTCGAGGTCGGCCCGCCTGGGGAACACCGGCATCGCCCCGGCCTGCAGCCTGCTCATATCCAGCAGGTTGTCGACCAGGTGGGTCAGCCGGTCCAGGGATTCATCGGCAGTGGCCAGCAGCTCGTCGTGGTCCTCTGCCGTCAGCTGGATGTCGAGTGAGCGCAGGCTGCTGACCGCCGCCTTGGCCGACGCTAGCGGCGTGCGCAGATCGTGGCTGACCGCGGCGAGCAGTGCCGTGCGCATCCGGTCAGCCACGGCGATGGGCCGGGCCGCCTCCGCCTCGGCGGACAGGCGCTGCTGCTCGAGCGCGGCTGCGGCGTAGGCGGCGAACGCGCCGAGGATCCTGCGGTCGGTTGCGGGCAGCGCACGCCCGCGCAACGCGAGCCAGAGGCGGTCGGTAACCGGGATCTCCACGTCAGCTTCGTCCGGCCGGCTCAGGGCAGGGGCGCCGGAGACCGCGACCGGTGTCCAGCTGGCGGCGATCCCGCGGGCGGCAGCGCCGTCCGCCGCCGGGCCACATTCCAGCAGGGTCACCGATTCCATCCCGAACGCCTCACGGGTCCGGTCCAGCACGGCCGTGAGGGCATGCTGGCCGCGGAGCACGCTGCCGGCCGTGGTGACCATGAGCTCGGATTCGGCGCTCGCTCTGGCTGCCTGCTTGGTGCGCCGCGCCGCGTCGTCCACGAGGAAGCTGACCACCAGCGCCACCGCGGCGAAGATAACCAGCGCCAGCACGTTGTTGGCCTCGGCGATGGTGAACTTGTGCAGCGGTGGCGTGAAATAGAAGTTCAGCAGCATCGAGCACACGATGGCTTCAAGCAGGGCCGGGACGAAACCGCCCACCAGCGCGACCGCGATCACCGCCACGAGGAAGAGCAGCATGTCGGTGGTCAGGTTGAGCTGGCCGCGTTGGCTGGCAAGGAAGATGGTCAGCAGCGGCGCCAGCACGGCGGCGAGGGCGTAGCCAGCAAGCCTGCGCCGCAGCGGCAGCCCGCCGTGCGCCCTGGGCAGCCCGCGGCGGCCCATGTGGGCATGAGTCACGATATGTACGTCGATATCGCCGGAGTCCCGGATGGTCCGTATGCCGACGCCTGGCCCGGTCAGCAGGGACGACAGCCAGCCGCGCCTGCTGGCCCCGAGAACCAGCTGAGTGGCGTTCTCGGCTCTGGCGAAGGCGAGCAGCGCGTCGTGCACGTTGTCGCCTATAACCTGGTGATAGCTGCCGCCCAGCGACTCGACGAGCCGCCGCTGCGCGGCCAGCGCCGCCGGATCAGCGCCGGTCAGGCCGTCCGATTTGGTCACGTGCAGGGCGAGCAGATCCCCGCCGGTTGAGCGGGCGGCGATCCTCGCGGCCCGCCGGACCAGGGTTTCCCCTTCGGGGCCGCCGGTGAGCGCGACCACTACCCGTTCCCGCGCCTCCCAGGTGCCCTTGATGTCATGCGCTGCCCGGTAGCGCTGCAGGCCCTCGTCGACCTTGTCGGCCAGCCAGAGCAGCGCGAGCTCACGCAGCGCGGCCAGGTTGCCGCCCCGGAAGTAGTGTGTCAGCGCCGCATCGATCTTCTCCGCCGGGTAGATGTTGCCGTGCGCCATCCGGCGGCGCAGCGCCTCCGGGGTCATGTCGACGAGCTCAACCTGGTCGGCGGCGCGGACCATGGCGTCGGGAACGGTCTCCCGCTGCGGCACGCCGGTGATCTTCTCTACGACGTCGTTCAGGGATTCCAGGTGCTGGATATTGACATTGGAGATCACGTCGATGCCCGCTGCGAGCAGGTCGGCCACGTCCTGCCAGCGTTTCTCGTTGCGCGACCCCGGCACGTTGGTGTGGGCGAACTCGTCCACGAGGGCGACCTCGGGCCGCCGGGCCAGTACGGCGTCGAGGTCCATCTCCTCGAAGGTGGCGCCCCGGTAGGTCAGCCGGGTCCGCGGCACGACCTCGAGGTCGCCAATCTGCGCGGCCGTGTGCTCCCTGCCGTGGGTCTCCACGAACGCGACCACGACGTCGGTGCCGCGCTCCTGGCGCCGGTGGCCCTCACCGAGCATGGCGAAGGTCTTGCCCACCCCGGCGGCGCAGCCCAGATAGATCCTGAGCTGGCCGCGTACGGCCGGAGCCGCCCGGCTTGGGTCGCCCGTCTGGTTCATGGCTTCCTTGCTAGTGCTTGGTGCCCTCTCTCGAGACGATAAGCCACGTTAACCAGCGCCGTCGCACGGGCAGCGGCCTGATCACTATTTCAGTCCGCCCGGCAGGGCCAGCCCGGGGACTGCCGGCTAGCGGAATCCATCCGGCGCAGGGCCGGATTTATGCGTATTCCGTGCGGGGGCGTTCGCGGGGCGGTTCCCATGCGGGGACGTTCGCGGGGCGGCACGGGGGCCATGCGGTCTGGGCTGCTCGCCGGATTCCTACTACGCTCGCCGGGTGGCCAGCACCCCATTCCGTTATCAATCGCCTGACGAGGACAGTGCCCGTTGGCTCGGCTTCCCGTTCCGGGACACCGACATCGTGATCAGCGCCCGGTCCAAGACCGGCACCACGTGGGTGCAGATGATCTGCGCGCTGCTGATCTTCCAGACGCCAGAACTCCCCGCTCCGCTCGCGCAGCTCTCGCCATGGCTGGATCACCTGATCGTGCCGCGCGAGCAGGTGTATGCCCGGCTTGCCGCCCAGGAGCACCGGCGGTTCATCAAGACGCATACGCCGCTGGACGGGATTCCCCTCGATCCCCGTGCCACCTACATCGTGACCGCCCGGCATCCCCTCGACATGGCGGTGTCGCTCTACCACCAGGGCGACAACATCGACCGCGCGCGGGTCTCGCAGCTGACCGGCCAGCCCGAGCCGGCCGGGCCGCCACGGCCGCGCACGCCGCTGCACGACTGGCTGCTCAGGTGGATCGCCGATGACGACGATCCCCGCGAGCAGCCGGACTCGCTGCCCGGCCTGATGTGGCACCTTTCCGATGCCTGGTCCCGCCGTGGCGAGCCCAACGTGCTGCTGGTGCACTACGACAACCTGTCCGCCGACCTCGAGGGCCAGATGCGCTGGCTCGCCGGGCAACTCGGGATGACCGTTCCGGAAGAGGCCTGGCCAGCGCTCGTGCGGGCGGCCACGTTCGAGAGCATGCGGGGCAACGCGGACACGCTCGTTCCCACCGCCGGGATCTTCAAGAACAACGCCGCGTTCTTCCGCCGGGGCATTTCGGGCACGAGGCACGAGATTCTCAGCGACGACGAGATCGCCGCCTACCACGCCCGCGTAGCCGCGCTGGCACAGCCCGACATGCTCACCTGGCTCCACGCTCCTCACCAGGGCCGATGAAAGCATAACGAGTTACCGCCGGAGCAGCCGCTGCGGATTACCAGACTGCAGGCCGGGCTGGGGCGGAAACTGAACCTCAGCGGCCCGGGCCATGGGCACGACGGCGGGCGGGGGCTCGCCCAGCAGCACCCCAGTGGGCCGGGCGGGTGAGCGACGGGGGCAGGCTGGTTTCCTGATCGCCGTTCGCGGCATCGAGCTGGGACTGGGTGAGAAAGATGCTCCCGGTGAGGTCGGCGCCGCTCAGGTCGGCGCCTCTGAGGTCGGCTCCGGTGAAGTCGGCCGTGCGCAGGTCAGCGCCGGCCAGGTCGGTACCGATGAGGCAGGCGCCGCGCAGGCTGGCCCCGGCCAGGTCGGCGCCGCGCAGGTCCTTTCCGGTGAGGTCGGCGCCTCTGAGGTCGGTCTCCTGGCGCCGGACATCGGCGCGCGCGAGTTCGCTCGCGCGCAGCAGCAGGGCATTGATGTCCCGCCGGTGCGCGCTCAGGTCAAGTTGCGCGAGGGCCTGCGGGCTGCCGCGGGTGAGACGCTCGGTCTCGTCGAGCGCGCGGCCGAGTTCAGCATGGACCAGGCGGGCCTGCGGAGCGTCAGCGCCTCGGTCAGGTACCAGAGCAGCTCGTGGAGCTGCCGCATGATCGCGAACACGCCGAACATCTGGGTCGCGATGGCCGGTGCCTGCCGCCAGTCCCGCCCCCCGAAGGTGACCTGGGCGACCTGCTGCCCGGCGCCGAAGCAGTCATAGACAGTGCAGCCGGGGAAGCCCTGCTGCCTGAGCCGGTCGTGAATGCCGCAGCGGAAGTCCGGCTGCAGATTCGGGCAGGGCCGTCCGGCAGGCTTGTCGATAGCGAAGTCCGCCGACGCTGAGAAGGCTGGCGCGACGCAGCACAATCCGAAGCAGCGCTCGCAGTCAGCCCGCAGTGCCGACCTGCGTCGTTCGGAGCGCAATCACCGACTCCCCGCGGCTATCAACGGCAGGACACCCGCTCACGAGGTTACCCGCCGGTGATCGCGACGACTTCTCCGCGGGTACGACGACTTCTCCGCGGGTACATGGTGCGGCTGGACCCGCCCGGAACGGCTGGCATACTAAATCGCGGCTTTTGCGCCGTCTTCAGAGGCCGGCCTGCCGATCGCTAGGAACGGCCGCTCACGGTGGCCTCCGCAGGTGTGAAAGGGAGCGGATAGCTCGCAATGCTCAGATCACCGGGACATGGCGCGTATTGATGAGGCGTTCCGGCTGGCGGGGGAGGCAATGGCGGCCGGGATGCGCTATAACTCCGAACGCGTCCTGCAGGGATCCCGCCAGTTCCGGCGCGGCTACGTCGGGCCGGTCACCGCCCAGGTGCACGACTTTGATCAGCGACTCCGGGCCACGTTCTCCTGACATGGGCCGGTCGGCGCGCATTGCTGTGTCTGGGCACCGTGGCCTGCTAGCAGGCACGGCGGGCCTGATCGGTGAGGTTGCTTATGCCCGTGACAAGGGCGTTCCCGTTCGGCTGATCTGGCCAGAAGGTGCGCGGCGCGACTGAGGTTTCCAGGAGCTGCCGCCGTTCGGCCGGTGCGGTGTGTTGTTCCTCGCTGGCGTGCGGCCATGCGGGCTCTGCCCCGCGGAGCGGGGCCCTGTGCGCGGGCGCCACCGGTTTCCTGCTCAAGGACGTCACCGCGGAACGCTGTTCGACGCGGCACGGGTCATCGCGGCCGGCGAGGCGCAGCTCGCGCCGACCGTCACCCGCCCCGCGCGGCCGCGCCTGGTTGGATACATGCATGCCCGTCTCGCGGCTCAGGCATATCCCGGGAATCGGCGTCGACAAGGTCGGTGACGCCGCCGACGCGGCCGGCGATCCGCGCTTCCTGCGGCTGGAGAACCTGGACACCGACATCGCGCCGCCTGCGGTCGCCCGTGAGGTCACCCATGCTGCGGTCGACCAGGACGACGCCAACAGTTACCTGCCCTTCGCCGGCCACCGCGGCTTGCGCGAGGCAGCAGCCGCGCACGTCAGCGCCATCACCGGCACCTCCTATGATCCGGGCACCCAGTGCGTAAGCGTCGCGGGGGGACTGAACGGCATCCTGAACGTCCTGCTGGCCACCGTGGAGCCCGGCCAGGAGGTGGTCATCTGCGACCCGATCTACGCCGGGCTGGTGAACCGGATCAGGCTGGCCGGCGGAGTCCCGCGGCACGTTCGCTGCGTCCCCGATGCCCAGGGCTGGAGCACCGATCCGGCCGAACTCGCCGCCGCAATCGGGCCGCAGACGGCCGCCGTGCTGCTGATGAGCCCGGCGATGCCCACCGGCGCCGTCCTGGCCAGCGAGCACTTCGACGCTATCGCCGGCCCGGTCAGCCGTCATGGCGTCTGGGTCATCTACGACGCAGCGATGGAGCGGATCAGGTTCGACGGGCTGCCGGTAGCGCATCCTGGCTCGCACCCTGGTCTCGTTTCCCGCACTATCACTGTCGGCTCGGCGTCCAAGGAACTGCGCATGATCGGCTGGCGGGTGGGCTGGGTCGTCGGGCCGGAGCCCATCATGGGCGATGTCGGGCTCGTCGGCCTCACCAACGTGGTGTGCCAGGTCGGCATCGCCCAGCAAGCTGTTGCCGCGGCGCTGCGCCATCCGGCCGCGGACGAGGACGTCGCGGCGGCCACCCGGATCTGGCAGCAGCGCTGCGAGCACATCCTGGAACAGCTGGCCGGATACCCGTGCATCCGGCCGCACGGCGGCTGGTCACTCCTCATCGACACGGCCAGCATGGGACTGAGCCCCGAGGACGCTTCGCGGCGGCTGTTCACCAGGTCCCGGGTCGCCGCGACCCCGATGGCCGGCTGGGGGCCAAGCGGCGGCAGTTATCTTCGCCTGGTGTTCGCCAACGAACCCGTCGGGCGCCTCGGCGACCTGCGCGCCCGCTTCGACACCGCGCTGAGCTGACGCCAGGGCAGCAGCCGCGATGGACGCGGCGGGCTGCGGCGCCGAGCCGGGACCCGCTTCTCAGCGCGGCGTCAGCACGCAGAACTCGTTTCCCTCGGGGTCGGCAAGCACCGTCCACGGTACGTCGCCCTGGCCGACATCGGCAGGCGTGGCACCCGACCGCAGCAGCGTGCTCACGTCGGCCAGGCGATCATCGTCCCGGCGGGGCGCCACGTCGAGATGTATCCGGTTCTTGCCGGGCTTTGCGCCGCCGGCTCGCAGCAGCTCCAGGTACGGGCCGCCGCCGCTGGGTGATCGCAGGCCCCACAGGTCCCCCTCCCGGCCATCGGGCACCCAGCCCGCTGCGCCGGCCCAGAAGCGCGCCAGGGCCCCGGGATCGGCGCAGTCGACGACGACGGCGGCAACCGGCCCGGCGTCTTGGTAAACCGGCCGCGGCTCGAGCACGCAGAACTCGTTGCCTTCCGGGTCGGCCAGCACCACCCAGGGCACCTCGCCCTGGCCGATGTCCACGGGCGCTGCCCCCAGGTCGCGCGCCCGGCTGACAAGCGCTGCCTGGTGCGCGGCCGAGGTGCTCGCCAGGTCGAGGTGCACCCGGTTCTTCGCGGTCTTCGGCTCGCGGACTGGCACGAAGACCAGCGGCAGAGCAGCCGGGTTCGGATAGTCGAAGCCCGCCGGCCAGACGTCCACCTCGCCCGAGTCCTCGGCGCCCACCTCCCAGCCGAGCACGGCCGCCCAGAACATGGCCAGGCGGGCAGGGTCGGCAGCATCCGCCACCAGGTGCACAAGGCGCGTCGGCATCTCCGTCAGCCTTCCAGATCTGGGTAGCTCAACTGGGCAGCTCAACTGGCCTGATCAGGGGGCCCTGGGTGCGGGCCCTGGCTCGGCGTCTCGTGCAGGGCATCGAGGAAGGTCGCCGCCCAGTAGGCGACGTCGTGGTCGCGCACGCGCCTGCGCATCGATCGCATCCGGCGCTTGGCCTCCCTGGGGGAGATCGTCGCGGCCCGCACGATGGCGTCCTTCAGGCCCTCGATGTCGTGCGGGTTAACGATGAACGCGCTGCCCAGTTCGTCTGCGGCGCCGGTGAACTCACTCAGCACCAGGGCGCCGGTCTCATCATTGCGGCAGGCGACGTACTCCTTGGCCACGAGGTTCATCCCGTCCCTGAGCGGGGTCACCAGCATCACGTCGGCCGCCAGGTACAGCGCGATCATCTCCTCGCGCGGGTAGGCCTGGTGCAGGTAGTGGACCGGCGGGCTGCCCACCTCGCCGTGCTCTCCGTTGATCCTGCCCACCGTCACCTCGACCGCATTGCGGAGGCGGCGGTAATGCTCGACGCGTTCCCTGCTTGGGCTGGCCACTTGGACGAGGACCGCCTCTGGCGGCGCAAGGCGGCCCTCGTTCAGCACCTCGCCGTAGGCGTTAAGCCGGTGCAGGATGCCCTTGGTGTAGTCGAGCCGGTCAACGCCGAGCAGGACGATGGCGGGATTGCCGAGCGCCTCCCGGATTTCGCTCGCCCGGGCCAGGACGCTGGGACGCCTGGCGATCTCCCCGACCGCCGCGGAGTCGATCGAGATGGGAAATGCAGCGGCCCGAACCTCACGTCCGCCGGATGCGCCGTGCGCCGTGCGCCGCCGCCGGGCCCCCGCTGCGGTGGTGCCCCAGCCGGCGGCAGTGGTACCAGCGTCGCCTGGCGCGGATTCAGGGACAGTGACGAGCGAGCCGTGCGTCACCAGCCCTGCGCTTCGCCTGCAGGCCCGGAGAAAGTTGGTCGCGTCGCTGTGGCGCTGGAATCCGAGGAGGTCGGCGCCGAGCAGGCCCTGGACGATCTGGCTGCGCCAGGGCAGCTGGGCGAAGATCTCGTAGCCGGGAAACGGGATGTGGGTGAAGTGACCGATGCGCACATCGGCGCGCAGCTCGCGCAGCATTCCGGGAACCAGCTGGAGCTGGTAGTCGTGTATCCACACGGTCGCGCCGACGGCTGCCTGCCTGGCTACTTCTTGCGCGTAGCGGCGGTTGACCCTGACGTAGGCGTCCCACCAGGGGCGATGGAACTCGGGCTGCGCGATGACATCGTGATACAGCGGCCATAGCGTGGCGTTGCAGAAGCCCTCGTAGTAGTCGCGGACCTCTTCGGCGGACAGGCCCACGCTGACCAGGTGCATGCCGCCGGTGTCGAACGGCTCCGGCGGCTCGCCTGCGCTGCCTGGCCAGCCGACCCATGCGCCTCCGGCTTCACGCATCACCGGTTCGAGAGCGGTCACCAGCCCGCCAGGGCTTGGCCGCCACTCGACTTCCCCATCAGGACCGTCGGCCCGGTCCACCGGGAGCCTGCTGGCAGCCACCACGAAACTGTGCTTGCCGGCCGACGGCCGCGGATCCGCATCCTTGGCGGCAGGGCTCTCCTCGTGGTCAGACGCCGGGAGCGACTCATCCACCAGGTCAGCAGTTCCTCTGATCGGCAACACTGGCTAACCCTATCCGGTGCCCCTGGCCGGCGAGCCTACCTGGTGCCCGTATCCCGTGCCCTGGGCGGGCGCAGACGGAGGGACGTAGGCCGGGCCCGTAGGCCCGGGCCTGACCCGGGCCTGACCCGGGCCTGCAGCCCGGACCCCGGCCTGCGACCCGGGCCTGCAGACCTAAGGCCGATTGCCGCCCCGAGATAAGGCGTTTGCCCGATGCGGCCGGACCTGCCTTACCGCGAATCTCGGTGGGGCAGGGCCGATAGGCGGCCCCGCACCGAGGAGGGACCGATGCGCCCGATGCAACGGCACAGCACCGCCGCTCCGGAGCTGCCCTGCCGGAGCAGCCCGGACCTGTTCTTCGCCGAGGAACCGGAGAACCTGCGGCGCGCGAAAGAGCTATGCCTCCAGTGCCCGGTGCGGGCTGCCTGTCTGGCCGGCGCGCTGCGGCGGGGCGAGCCATGGGGCGTCTGGGGTGGCGAGATGTTCCTGAACGGCCTGGTCATCGCGGACAAGCGACCGCGCGGCAGGCCGCGCAAGGTCAAGGTGGCCGCCTGACGGCGGTGCACCTGAAACCGCTCCCGCCCGCCAGCTCAGCCGCGGATGATGCCAGCTCAGCCGCGGATGATGCCAGCTCAGCCGCGGATGATGAGGCCCCGCTCGGCGAAGAACCTGGCGAAGTCCGCCACCTCGACGAGTGCGTCCCGCTGGCTTGCGCCCGGCATTCCCGACGGATTGTGCAGTCTCACCAGGCCGTCGGCGGCACCTGTGACCAGGACGAGATGCCCGCCGCGTTCCGGCGGGACCCGATCCGGCCACCGGAGCCACTTGTGCACCGACGCGATTACGGGCGTACCTGGTGACGCAAGCCCGGCCAGCAGCCGCAGCGGCAGTACCGGCACGACCTCGGCGGCGATCCCGTAGTCGTCGCCCACCCACCGGGCAAACGGCCGGTAGATGAGACCGGCGACGCGATCGCCGTCCGGAACGTAGGCCCGCCAGGCAAGCGCCCGCTCCACCAGGTGCATCGTCGCAGGAATCGGCAGGCCGCGCCATCCCATGATCATCTTCAGGCACGCCAGGCCGCAAACCTTGCCCGACCAGTACTCATACTCCTGCGGCGTGCGCGCGCCCGACCGGCCCACCGCGGGTCGTCGGCTGGCCGCAGGGAGCCGTCGATGAACCACGGCACGAGTTCGGGCGACTCCCACTGCGAGAAATACGGGACACCGCTGGCATCCGTTACACCGCGGGCCGACATCACTGCGGCAGTATCGCAGGCAGCGCAGATTTGCGTTGGCCGTGGACGTGCCGCATCGGCCGAGTCGTCATTCTCCCGGTCTGCCGCTCCGTGCAAGCCATTGCCATGGCCGCCGCAACCACGCAGAAAACCGTGGTGCTGATGATCACGCCAGGCGCATGAACCAGCTGAGCTCTGGCAGCACCCGTTGAAATGGCTATGACGTGCGAATACCCGGCGTCGCGGGCCGCGGCGGGCCAGTCCGCTGGCGCCCCCGCCATCTTTGCTCGTAGAGGGCCCGTTCGTCAGCGAGTTACATTGACCTGATACCGCATATCACGCGGGAGCCAAGACCAACTGGATGGTCGTCATGCGCCGGTGCCTTGTCGTCGCCAACCGGACACTGCTGAGTGCTGAGCTACAGGAAGAGCTTCGCCAGCGGATCGAATCAGGACCGAGTTCCTTCTACGTGCTCGTCCCGAACACCAGCGCCGCGGACTACGAGATTCCCGCCGACAGCGGCGTTCTCCCGCCCAGCCTGGCATGGTGGGCGACGAACTACCGCGGCCCCGCGACCGACGAGGAGGCTAGCGCGCAGGCCAGGCAGCGGCTTGGCCAGACGCTGGCCGACCTCACTGCGCACGGCGCCGCCGCCGAAGGGGACCTGGGGAGTTCGGCCCCAATCGAGGCGATGGAGAAGGTCTTGACCGATCATCAGTTTGACGAGATCATCGTGGCCACGCTGCCCCAGCCCATCTCGCGCTGGCTTGGGACTGACCTGCCCCATCAGGCCGAGCGGAGGTTCAAGCTCCCGGTCACGACCGTCATCATGAAGCGCTGACGCGCGCTCCGCCGCCGTATCACTGGCTCCGCAAGTCCTCCCACAGATCTTCGTTGTGCAGCCGCGGTGTCTGCGCCGCGGGGGCATCGCAATGCCCGACGCGCATGATCATCTGCGGGAACCTGCGCCATGGCCACCAGGGATTCTGCGGCCTGTCCTTCTCGTTGACTGGTTCGAGCGGCTGCGTATAGAACGATGCCGCCACGTTGCGGCGGGCGGCCGTCAGCAGGACCCGCTCAAGGCCCTGCCCGGCCCGGAGCCAGTCAGTCCGCTTGTTAGTGTCCGTCGAAAGCGCAAGCAGCCGTGTGTGTTTCTCGAATGACTTCCGGTCGCGTTCCCCGGGCCCCTGCCATTCGAGTCCCAGGTCGCGGTAAGGAATATGGCCATTCGCAGGCAGCGGGCCGAATGCCTCGGGAGGAATCCCGAGTCCGCCCTTGAGCATGGGCTCGTTAGTGTATTGCCGAAGCTCGCTCCGATATGCTTCCCAGCTCGGATCCTCATTGATCTTACGGTTCACGTTCTTGATGTCGGACAGCAGTATATTGGTCTCATGTTGGTGCAGCAGCCACAGAAAGGACCGTTCTTGCCAGGCTGCACTCTCAAGCTCAGCCACGATGTTCAAGCCGAGAAGTTTCTTCTCGAATGGCTGACGATTCGTATGCCGACGCGGAATCGCTTCGTAGAGCCGCTGCTCAACGAGGGTCGGCTGATGCGCACTGGTGCGCACGATCTCCACTGACGCGAGCAGGTCCCGGTCGTTTTTCTCGTCGGGCATCAGCCAGACCACGCAGTCATGCCCGGCGACCCGCAGCGCCAGGCGGAGGTTAAACAGCGCCGCTCCGCAGCTGATGACGAGCTCACGTTCCGCTGGATCAACATGCCGGAGTCCGCGGTCGCACTGTGCGCGCAGGTTAATGCGATCGTCGGCCACGATCTGGAACAGCCAAGGCTGGGTGTTGAGCACGGACGGCGCGGCTTTGACCGCGTTGATTAAGCGTTCGATATCGGCGACTAGAGCGTACATGACGCACTTCCTTCGACTCCGCTCCAGGCTCGTGCCGCAGCCGTGGTAATGGCAGGGTCTTTGGTCCTGTCGTCAGTGCCGCAAGTCGTTTTCTGGCCGTTTCCTGACCGAATACTCCGCTGTCGGGCGACATGTCATGCTCAAGTATCGCCGATGCTGTCATATGTACGATAAATCGCCTGATTGAGAACAGGAGCACCTTTCAGTCGCTCAGCTTACGAGGTCTCCGTCACGAGGCATTCGCGCCGAGCGCGGCTTTGATCTGCCCGATGGCCGCTGCCTCGGCGGGGCTCACGTTCTGCCCTTCCTCCCGGTGCGCCGCCGCGACCTTGTCTGCGAGGGTGAGGATGAAGCGCCGGTAGTCGTCGACTTCCTCGGCGGCTGCCTTGCTTGCCAGCAGCGCCACCGCAGCACGCAGGCGCGCGAGCCCGCTGTCCCTGAGCTCTTCGGGAGAGTGGTACCGCGCGTGGTCCACCTGGGGCTTAGCCGCGACGATCTCGTCGAGAAGCTCGCTCGCACCGTGCTGAGCGCGGGCTTCGGCGTACGCCTTCGACATCGCGATCGTCTCGCGGATCGCGCCTCCGCGCGCAGCCGTGACAACGATCATGCCGGCCGTCGGCGGGCCCTCGAGCACCACTTTCCATTCCTCGGGCGAGAAGGCGGCCTTTGTCGTCATTCGACGCTCCTGTCCTCACGGGGGGTACGGGCCTCTTTACGAGCGGGAAAACGAAGACACGATAGCGAATTTCCACGGCCAGAGTGGCCAGCAAGAGTTCCGCCGCAGGTCATGGAGCCCTGCGGGGCTCATCGCCGGGCACCGCGAGCACTGGCGGGGAGTGCCGCGGCTTGCCGCAACGAACACCCGTCCCGGACCCGGCCGGGCGATCCGCACGCCTGGCGGGCCATAATCAGCCATGGCTGATTGGGTAGGACACACTGCGACCGAGATCGCATCGGCCGTCCGGTCGGGGCACGTCACGGCCCGCGACGTCGTCGCCGAGCATCTGGATAGGATCGCGAAGCTGAACGCGGAGCTGGGCGCTTTCGTGCGGGTGCGATCGGCGGAGGCCCTCAGGGAGGCCGTCGAGATCGACGCGCGGGCCGACCGCGCGCAGCTGCGGCTCGCCGGGGTTCCGGTCGGCGATCAAGGATAATCTGCCGGTGGCCGGGGAGCCGATGCGGCTGGGGAGCGCGGCGGCGCCGGGCATCCCGCAGGCGCGGATCACCCGGTGGTGGCGCGCCTGCGCGCTGCGGGAGCTGTCGTCGTGGGGCTGACGAACCTGCCGGAGCTGGCGATATACCCGTTCACCGACAGCGCCTTCGGGATCGCGCGCAACCCGTGGGACCGCCGCCGTACGCCGGGCGGGTCGTCGGGGGGCGCGGCGGCGGCCGTGGCCGCGGCGATGGTCCCGGTCGCCCAGGGCAACGACGGGCTCGGGTCGATCCGCATCCCCGCCGCGGCCTGCGGGCTGTTCGGGATCAAGCCGGGCACCGGCGTGGTGCCCGCGCAGATCGGGGCGGACAGCTTTCGCGGGATGGCCGAGAACGGGCCGCTGGCCACCACGGTCGCCGATGCCGCGCTCATGCTCGAGGTGATGGCCGGGGCCCCGTTCGACTCGCCCGAGCCGTCCGGGCTGCGCATCGCCGTGTCCGTCAAGCCGACCGGCCCGGGCATCATGGTGCACCGGCTCGTTTACCGCGGCGGTCCGGCACTGCCGGTGACCTGCTGGCCAGCCTGGGGCACACCGTCACCAGCGACGATCCCGCTTATCCGCTGTGGTCCACGCCCGCGACGATCGGGCGGTGGTTCAGCTGCTCGGTCGCCGACGCGAAGCCCTTCCTGGGCGGCTCCCGGCTCGAACCCCGGACCCGGCGGCATGTCCGCGCGGGCCAGCTCATGATGCGCGTGCGCCCGCCCCAAGACACCGACCGGGAACGGCTGCGCACAGCACTCGGGCCGTTCTTCGACCGCCACGATGTGCTCGTCATGCCCTCGCTGGGCCAGCTGTGCCCGGCCGCGCGGCGCCGGGGCGAGGAGGGGTGGCTGCGCAGCGTTGTCACAGCGATCAGGTTCGCCCCGATGACCGGACTGTGGAACGTCGCGGGCTTTCCCGCCGCCAGCGTGCCAACCGGAGCCTGCACGGCAGGGCTGCCCGGGTCGGTGCAGCTGGTCGCCGCACCTGGCCGGGAAGCGGTGCTGCTCACGCTCGCCGCCCAGCTGGAACGCGCCCGCGGCTGGCAACGGCACGCGCCCGCATACGATCCCGCCCGGGCGCGACCGCAGTCTGCGGGACGAGCGTAGGCCAAGAGGCGCCAAGGCGCGCCGACGCTCCCGGCGGCCTGTACCAGCTGGAGCAGTGGCGCTCACCGCAGCTACCTGCTGTTTGACACGGCTGATACCACCTTCTTATCATAGTGATATCAGTTTAAATGGCCAGCAAGGCCCATCGGCGTGGCGGGAAGACATCGCGCCCGGGCGGGCGGCCGCGGACAAGGAGGCAGTCATGGGGGTATCTGGAAGCCCTGGCGGGCTTGACGTCCGGGCAGGCCGCCCGCAGACCCGCCCGCAGGCCCGCGCCAGCCAGGACGGACAGCTGCGGCTGAACGGCGCAGGAAAGACGGGCGCCAGGGCCGTTCCGGCGGCCAGCAAGGAAAGCAGCGCGACCGGCGTCCCCCGGC
Source organism: uncultured Actinomycetes bacterium (assembly GCA_963774825.1). Taxonomy (GTDB): domain Bacteria; phylum Actinomycetota; class Actinomycetes; order Streptosporangiales; family Streptosporangiaceae; genus DATBGO01. The sequence continues at coordinate 82,167 of CAVZGW010000017.1, forward strand.
CTGAGCTGACGGCGGGCGGGCCGGCGGTTGAGATCTCGCATCTCCGCAAGACCTACGGAGAGCTGGTCGCGGTCGACGACATCTCGTTCTCGGTTGCCGAGGGTGAGATCTTCGGGATCCTCGGCCCGAACGGAGCCGGGAAGACGACCACGGTTGAGTGCGCAATCGGGCTCCGGGCACCGGACTCGGGGACGGTCCGGCTGCTGGGCCTGGACCCGAAGGCCGACCGGGACGAGGTCCACGAGATCGTCGGGGTGCAGCTGCAGTCAAGCGCGCAGCCCGACAAGCTCAGGGTCGGGGAGATCCTCGACATGTACCGGTCGTTCTACCGCGAGCCTGCAGATGTCACGGAGCTGACGGAGGCTCTCGGCCTGGCCGGCAAGCGCCACGACTACTACCGGTCCCTGTCTGGCGGCCAGAAGCAGCGGCTGTCGGTCGCGCTGGCGCTCATCGGCCGGCCGAGGGTCGCGGTGCTCGACGAGATGACGACGGGCCTGGACCCGCAGGCCCGCCGCGACGCCTGGGAGCTCATCGAGGCCATGCGCGAGCGGGGGGTGACGATCCTGCTCGTGACGCACTTCATGGAAGAAGCCGAGCGGCTGTGCGACCGCGTGGCGCTGATCGACAACGCGCGCATCGTCGCGCTGGACACCCCGGCCCGCCTTGCCGCGCAGGCACGCGGCGGAAAGAGCATGCGGTTCTGGCCGTCGGCCTCGTTCGATGACCGGCTGCTGACGGAGCTTCCCGAGGTAACGCGGGTCAAGCGCGAGGGCCAGCACGTCGTCGTGACCGGGACCGGAGAGCTTGTCAACGCGGTGCTCTTCGCCCTGGCCGCGATGGGCGTGACGGCCCGTGACGTGCAGCTCGATTCGTCGAATCTCGAGGACGCCTTCGTCCGGCTCATCGGAGCGGGCACCTCAGCAAGGAAGGAGCACTGACATGAGTTCGCTGCACACTGCCGCGGCCGCGGACCGCTGGCGCGTGCCGCGTTCGGAAAGGTCGTAATCAACGAGGCCAGGCTCGCCTGGAGGCGGCCGATCGGCTTGATCGGCGGTATCGCCGTCCCCGTGCTGCTGCTGGTCATCTTCGGCGAGCTGCCCGTGTTCCACAAGCCCGCCGCAGACCTTGGCGGGCTCACTCCGTTCGATGCTGTACGTGCCGATCCTCGCCGTGTTCGCGGTCGCCATGCTCGCGCTGCTCGGCCTTCCGGTTCCGCTCGTCTCCTACCGCGAGCTGGGAATCCTGCGGCGCCTGTCGACAACCCCGGTGCCCCCGTCCTGGATGCTAGCCGCGCAGGGCGTTGTCCAGCTGTGCGTCGCGATGACCGCGCTGCTCGTCATCATTCGTCGCAGGCGTCGCCGCCTTCGGGGCGGCCGCCCCGAAGAGCCCTGGAGGGCTGGTGGTCTCGCTCGTCCTGTCCATTGCCGGGCTCTTCCCCATCGGGCTGATGATCGCCGCGATAGCCCGGACCGCGAACGCGGCGAGCGTCCTCGGCCGGCTGGTGTTCTTCCCGCTGATCTTCTTCGCCGGCCTGTGGCTGCCGCGAGCGCTCATGCCCGCCCTGCTCCTGGACATCAGCAACTACACGCCGCTCGGCGCGGCGGTGGAGGCAATCCAGGACTCGATGCTGACGGGCTTCCCCCCGGCCGCACCGCTGCTGGTCCTGGCGGCGTACGCAGCCGTGTTCGGCTTCCTGGCGAGGCGCTTCTTCAGATGGGAGTAACGCCGTGCCCCCTGGCAGCGGCAGCCCGTCGTGCTCGTGCGGATCGGTGGACTGCACCTGTGGCGGCGCAGCGCCGCGCTCAGCATCGGCGGCACGCCATCCACGTCGCCCTGGCAACAGACCTCCCCGCCCACTGAGCGCCGTTGGGGGTCAGGACGTCCAGCCGGAGGCTACGTCGATCAGTGCCAGCTCGTTGGCGTGAACACGCTCCTGGCTGACTCCGAAGTGCGGCGGGTAGAGCAATGCCCAGTCAACGATGTCGGCGTAGCGGCGCAACTGGCGGGTGACGTCTTCTGATGTGCCGAACACCGCACGTTCGTCGATCATCGCCGCTCCGGCAGCGATCACGCCGGGCACGTCGCCACGTGCGAGAGCCGCCCGGGCCGCTGCGCGCTCGGCGGTGAACTCGCCGTCGGGGAAGAGCGCGTCGTAACCCTTGGGCGTGGCGTAGAAACCGACCTGGGCCGCGGCGTCCCGGCGCGCGGCGCGCGGGTCGGTGCTGGCCGAGGCTACGATCTGCGTGGTCATCCGCAGCTGTGTCACGTCCCGGTTCGCCCGGGCCGCGCCCTTCGCCAGGGCCGGGCGGGCGAAGTCGCGCAGGTAGGCGGGCGAGGCGATCGTGTGTCCGACGAACCCGTCCGCGCATTCTCCGGCGACGCCGATCATGTGCTCACCCACGCCCGCCGCCAGGATCGTGACGCTGCCGGGCAGCGCGGTGCGCTCGTAGTGTGCCAGCGAGATGCGGTCGAACCTGCCCTCGTGCTGGAACGGGCCGCTGCGATGCGCGATCAGCCGCCGGATCAGTTCGATCCGCTCCCGGACCTGTGGCGCGGGGTGCTGCAGCGCGGTCCCGTACCAGTCCTGGTTCATCCGTCGGGTGCTGCTGCCCACACCCAGCACGAAGCGGCCATCGGCGATCGCCTGGACGTCGGCCGCGGCTGATGCAAGTGCCAGCGGCGAGCGAGCGAACAGCGGAGTGACGCTGGTGCCGACAATAGAATTCTCAGAGACTGCAGCGAACGCCGCGGCGCGGGTGAGACTGCTCCTGTTGTAGTAGTCGATCGTCCACAGCGAGTGCACGCCGGCCCGGTCGGCCGCCCGGACCACTCGCAGCGCGTCGGCCGGGTTCTCGTCGATGACCAAGAGCCCGACCTTCATCGTGTTCTCCCTCCGACGCAGCTGCGCTGGCGCCGCGGCACCGGCGCCGCACGAGAGTGCCGGTCAGGATTGCCGGCGTGGATCCCCGTCGGTACCCGAATCTGACTCGCCGCGGCGCTGGCGGTGAACCGAGCCCGGCCGTTGAACCCTTTGTGACGGGTGTATTCCTACACGGTGGTGACGGCAAACGCAATATCCGTAGAAGGCGGCCGGGAAGCCGAGGCATTCGAGCTGATCGAGGTCGGCACGAAAGACGGGGAGCTCCGGGGGTGCAGGCGAGGGGCTGAGCTGGTAGCCGAACTCACCGGTCATGCTCGGCCGCGGGCGGCTCCTGCTCGGCCGCGGGCGGCTCCTGCTCGGCCGCGGGCGGCTCCTGCTCGGCCGCGGGCGACGGCGCGGTCGGCTCCCGCCCGCGCGCCGGACTGGCGTTTCACCTGATCTCCACAGGTTCTGCAGCTGGCCTTCACGCGGCGCTGGTCGGCTGCCGTGACGGCTGCGCGGTCCCGACCGTCGGCACGCGGGCCGCGCGCTGCCGAGGCTGGCTAGTCCGACGGCGAAATGACAATGCCCGCGTGCGCTGAGCATCCATGGAGGGGGAGCAGTCATGACGCAGACGGCGAGCCGAGAGATTCAGGAACTTCGCAGGGCGATGGACGGACCGGTCATCGCGCCCGGCGACCCGGACTTCGATGACCGGCGCCGGGTGTGGAACATGGGGATCGACCGGCATCCGTCAGTGATCGCCCGCTGCGCCTCGGCTGCGGACGTTGTCGCGGCGATCGGCTTCGCTCGCGAGCGCGGCCTGGAGATATCCGTACGCGGCGGAGCACACAACACCGCGGGCACGGCTGTCTGCGATAACGGACTGATGATCGACCTGAGCCTGCTGAACGCGGCCTCGTCGACCCGGCGGCGCGGAGCGCGCGGGTCGGCGGCGGGGCTCTGCTAGCAGACCTGGACGGGGCGACCCAGGCCCACGGGCTCGCCGTTCCGGCCGGATTGATCAGCCACACCGGCGTCGGGGGGCTCACCCTGGGCGGCGGCATGGGCTGGCTGACCCGCGAATTCGGCTTGAGCATCGACAACCTGGTCGCTGCCGAAGTCGTTACCGCCGCCGGGCAGGTGCTGCGTGCGGCAGCAGATGAGAATCCCGGCCTGTTTTGGGCCATCCGCGGCGGCGGGGGCAACTTCGGCGTCGTGACCTCGTTCGAGTTCCGATTGCACAAGATCGATCCGATGGTGCAGTTCGGGCTGTTCTTCTGGAGCCTCGACCAGGGCCCCGAGGGATTCAGGCTGGCCCGCGAGATCACCTCGTCGATGCCGCCGGGCATCAACGCGGTGATCGCGGCGCTGAACGCGCCGCCGGCGCCTTTCGTCCCGCAGCAGCATCACTTCGCCCCCGGCTACGCTCTGCTGCTGACCGGGTTCGGATCCGCGGAGAAGCACGCCCAGCTCGTCACGCAAATCCGCCGGGGCGTGCCGCCGCTGTTCGACCTGGTCACCCCCATGCCCTATATCGAGCTGCAGAAGATGCTCGACGAAGCCAACGCGTGGGGCTCGCACTGCTATGAGAAAGGCACCTACCTCCAGGATCTGTCTGACGACGTCATCGAGGTGGTCACCGAGCAGGTCGCCAGTAAGAACTCGCCGATGTCGGTGCTGCTGTTCTACCGGCTCGACGGCGCTTACAGTCAGGTCGGTGATGACGATACAGCCTTCAGCGGGGGGCGCTCGCCGCGGTACGGCGCCTTCATCGTCGGCCGCGCGCCCGATGCAGACCTGCTGGCCGCCGACCGCCGGTGGGTCCGCGACTTCTGGGCGGCGCTGAGCCCGCACGCCATCGGCAGCGGCGATGGCTACGTCAACGGCACTGCCGACTACCAGGATGATCGGGTCCGCGGCAGCTACGGCGAGGCTAAGTACGAGCGGCTGGCCAGGATCAAGGCTGATTACGACCCGGGCAACGTGTTCCACGTCAACGCCAACATAGTGCCCGCCTGACCTAGCTCGTCAGGTGCCAGTGTCCGGTCAGGTGCCGGGCTGGCCGGGCTGGCGGGGACCGATCATGGCCGGGGTGGTGCTGGCGGTCACGCTCGGCTCCGCGGACTCGATGGCGTCACCACGCGACCGGCCGACTGCGGCGCGGGCGAGGATGCCGGCAAGTTCGTTCTTGGCCTGCACGGCGATGCTGCGCTGCAGGCCGTCGATGCCGTCGACGTGCTTGCACAGGGACGGCTGGCGTACACCAAGGCGCTCGGTGAGGGCCGCGAGGGTCAGCCGGGGGGCAAGCCCGCCTCGTCGCCCAGCCGCCCGGCCTCCTCGACCACCCGGGCCGTGGTAAGCCCTGCCCTAGGCACGGCTGCGCGCCGTCTGCAAGAAACGCAGGACGGCGCCGGTAGTGATATCGGGCCGCTGCGACTGGGGATAGTGCCCGGCCTCGGGCACCATGACAACCTTGCCGCGCAGGGCCCGCGCGATCCACTTGCGTTCCTGGCGTGCGGGTTTTGGCCGGTGCCTGTATCTGTCGCCATCTAGGCTGCTCTTCACTACTGCCCGGGTGCACCTGGCCATCGCTAACGGTCTGTGGCGGGTCAAGGTATCCGGGCTTGGTTCTGGGCGGGTCGGCACGGCTGGGCGGGAGGCACGCGCGGGGTCACCCCTGCACTGTGCTGTCGGGCCGCCCGCCCGGTGGCCTGCTGCGCCCGGACGCCGTCCCGAATTGCTGCCCAGTAACCGGAAACGCCGGTCGGGCTCTCATCGAGGAGGACTCGCCATGAAGCTCAGCACCCGCGCCGCGCGCCGGATCAGCGCCGCGGCCGCGGCGGTCTGCGCCGCCATCTTCGTGCCCGCGATCGCGCTGGCCGCACCGGGATCACCTGCCAGCCAGGCATCGCCCGCTGCCGTCCGCCTGTGCGAGACGCCCGGCCTCGTGATCTGGCTGGACAGCAACGGCGGCGCGGCTCTCGGCAGCGTCTTCTACCACCTGGAGTTCACCAACCTGTCCGGGCATCGCTGCACTCTGAACGGCTTTCCTTACCTGGCGGCCGTCGACCTGAACGGGCACCAGGTGGGCCGCAGGGCCGCCTTCGATCACTCCACCGCCCCGCACCTGATAACGCTGGGCAGCGGCAAGACCGCCACGGCGGTGCTGCGAGTCGTGGACGCCGGAAATTACCCGCAGGCGGCGTGCCACCCGGTCACCGCCGCCGGGCTACGCGTGTACCCGCCGAACCAGACCAGGTCCAAGATCGTTCCGTTCCCGTTGGCGGCCTGCTCGAAGATGAGCCCGCACATCCTGTTCGTAGGGCCAGTGCGGAAGTAGCGGTCACCGCCGGGCACGGCCAGCCAGGCCCTTCCGTCCAGGGCTACGTTGAACCTGCCCATGCCAGCCCGGGCGACGCCGCCGGCGTCGCCCGGCAGCTGACCCGCGCGGAAACCCCGGAAGGGGCGGTGCCATGGAGCACGAGCAGGCTGGCCGGGCCGGGATCGCCGCGGCGGCCCGGTCAGCCCGCGCCAGCCCGGCCAGTCCGCGCCAGTCCGCGTCTGTCCGCGTCAGCCCGGCGGGCGGGTGGAAGCAGGACGATCTTGCCCCGCAGGTGCCGCTCCTCCAGCTGCGCGAAGGCTTCCCGCACCTGCTCAAGCGGGTAAGTCCGGGCGATCGGGACCGCTAGCTCGCCGGCCGCGATCAGGTCGGCCAGTTCGGTCAGCACGGCGGCAGGATCCTCGACGGCGGCGAGGCCCTCCATTTTGGCACCGGTCCGCTGGGCCGCCGGCCAGTCGATGATCGTCTCGATTCGTTCTTTCGGCACGCCAAGCTCGACGGCCAGATCTACGTAACCGCCGCCGAAGCAATCGATGAAGGCGTCAATGCCCCGCGGGACGGCGGCCTTCAGGCGGTCAGCCAGACCCTCGCCGTAGGTCACCGGGGTGACCCTGAGAAACGACAGCCAGTCGGCGTTGGCCGGGCCGGCGATACCGATCACGGTGGCTCCGGCCCGCCGCGCGAGCTGGACAGCCACACATCCGACCCCGCCGGCTGCCGCGGAAACCGCCACTGTGTCACCGGGCTTGGCGGTCACGGCCCGGACCGCCGACCAGGCGGTCACGCCGGCCACGTACAGGGAACCCGCAGCCTCCCAGGAGATCCCGGCCGGCTTGGGTACCACCTGGCCGGCCGGAACGCTGACGGCCTCGGCGTGGCTGCCTCGTTCGTCGGTCCAGCCGATCACCTCCGCGCCTGCGCTCACCGAGGAGACTCCGTCACCAACCTCGGTCACGACACCGGCGAAGTCGCTGCCCTCGCCCTCGGGGAAATGGGCCGGCCATCGGTCGTGCACGAGTCCCTGCCTGATCGCCGCCTCGCCGGGGTTGATGGATGCCGCCACCACTTGCACGACCACCCGCCCAGGGGCGGCCTCGGGCCGGGGTACCTCGGTCACCTGAAGTGCTTCCGTCCCGCCGTAACGCTCGAATCGCACCGCTCGCATCATCTTCTCGGCCATGCATGCTGCAACTGGCGGCCCGTGCGGATCTGTTCCTTCGGCCCGGCAGCTGCCGCCCGGCACCGATCTGCTTGGCCGTGACGAGCCTCGGGCCACGGTTCCCCGCCGGCCGAGTAGCTGTATGGTGAAGCCCCAGGCAGCGGCCCTCGGCTGACGGGCTCGAGGGGTCTGTCAGGGCAGTGAACAGCAAGGGTGGCACGCGATGGTAGCCCGATCTCCCGAGGAGGACAGGGCGGCTATCGCGGCGCATCTCGCGAGCTTCAGCCGCATCGTGGTGCCTCAAGCGGGCCTGAAGGCTGCGTCGGTCGCCGTCTGCGTTCTGCATCAGCAGGATGTCTGTTCCCTTCTGATCACCAGAAGAGCGCTGGGCCTGCGTTCCCACCCTGGCCAATGGGCTCTCCCGGGCGGAGCTCGCGATGCGGGCGAGTCAGTGCAGGACGCTGCCAGGAGGGAACTGCGCGAAGAAACGGGCGTAGCGGTCGCGCCAGGCGATGTCCTGGGGGTGCTCGATGATTACGTCACCAGGTCCGGTTACCTGATCACTCCGGTGGTCGTGTGGGGCGGTCAGGTCAGTGCGATGAGAGCGCCCGCATCCGAGGTCGCCCAGATCCACGTGATCCCGCTGGCCGACCTGGACGTCGCGCCAAGGCTGCTGCGTATTCCTGAATCTGAGTCGCCAGTCATCCAACTGCCGCTCCTTGGCCGGTACCTCCATGCGCCGACGGCCGCGATCGTCTATCAGTTCTGCCAGGTGGCGCTGCACGGCCGCGCGATCAGGGTGTCGCATCTCGAGCAACCTGTCTTCGCCTGGAAGTAGTTCGGCGCTTTGTCGGGGCCCTTGTATTAGCCGCTGCAAATCCCCGGCGGCGAAGACATCACGGCGCCCGCCGAGACACGACGAAGGGTACCGCGCGGGGCGTCGCCTGAGACAAGGACTCGGAGACCACCGGAATAGACGTAATCGTAGATATTGGCATGGTGGCTATGTCCCTATCAATGTTCCATTGAGGTTATTGTCCGCGCTCCGAGCCGCTTCGGCCGCTCGACCGCCGAGCCGCTCCGAGCCGCTCCGAGCCGCTCCGACGGGCGATACTGGCGGCTGGGTGCCCAAGGGGGTCCGGGCGTCCGGTCTCAGGAGGTGCGCGGCGTTGCTGGGCGCTGATCACGGGTGTAACTGTCGTATCTGGGGTCGCTTCTGTCACTGCCGCCGCAGGAATCCTTGAGCAGGGCCAGAGACCCGGCGTGGTTCAGCTCCTTATCAGGCGGCATTTCAAAGATCTTGACGACTTTTCAGCTGATACAGCTGAAAAGTCGTCAAGATCTTTGGCTGTCCCCGATGCGCAGGGGCTGGCGAGGCTGCTGTTGCCAGTGTGACCAGATCTGGCCGCATCGCTGGCTCTGCAGTCCACCAGGTAAGGCAACGCCCCGACCACTCGCCGATGGCACATCGGACAACACCGCTGTTGTCACCCTAATGTGCCATCGGTGCTACCGCGCTCGAACCGTGGCGTTGGCGGCTGGCCGGCCGGACTGCGCGGCCACCGGGGGGGCCGCGCTGGCCCGATGCCTGGCCGGACCGGCCCGGGCCTCCGCCGGACCGGCCCGAGCCTCCGCCGGACCGGCCCGAGCCTCCGCCGGACCGGCCCGGTGCCTGCGCCGGACCGGCCCGGTGGCAGCACCAGCGCGGCCCGCCCGTCATATCTCAATGCAATCTCGACGCCATCGAGCGTCGGTGAAGCGCCGGGCCAAGAGGTGGCGCATCGCGCGGTCGGCGCCGCAGGGGCAGAATGCTGCCATGGCCATTGTCGACGCCTGGATGCAGCATCCGACGCCGGGATTCCTGCAGAATGACATGTTCGACTCGCTTCGGCGGTGGACCGGGCAGCAGCTGTCAGGTGACGAGGTACCTATCGAGCGCACCCTCGCCGTCATGGACGAAGCCGGCGTGGAGCGCGGGATGATCTGCGCCTGGTACGACGCGAGCGGCCCGCTCATCAGCAACGACGTGGTGGCAGGCTGGGTCGCGGCGCATCCGGACCGGCTGACCGGCATCGCGTCCGTCGACATCCGCCGCCCGCGGCCGGCCGTGCTGGAACTGCGCCGGGCGGTCAGCGAACTCGGGTTCCGCGGGTTGCGCATCGTGCCGTGGCTGTGGGGACTGCCGCCCAGCCACCGCCTGTACTACCCGCTGTTCGCTGAGTGCGTGGAACTCGGTATCCCGTTCCTGACCCAGGTCGGCCACACCGGCCCGCTGCGCACGTCGGAGACCGGCCGCCCGATCCCGTACCTCGACGACGTCGCTCTCGACTTCCCCGAACTCGTGATCGTCGGCGGTCACATCGGCTACCCGTGGACCACCGAGATGATCGCGCTCGCCACCAAGTACCCCAACGTCTACATAGACACCTCCGCCTACGTGGCGCACCGCTACCCGGCAGAGCTGGTCGAGTACATGCGCGGGCACGGCCGGCGTAAGGTCCTCTTCGGTTCCAACTACCCGATGATTACCCCGGCGCAGGCCCTGGCGCGCTTCGGCGAGCTCGCCCTCGACGACGAGGCCCGGGACCTGTTCCTGGGCGGCAACGCGTCGCGGCTTTTCCCGGCGAACAGCTGACGCTGTCGGCCTGGCGCCGTCTGCCTGGCGGCCCCGGTGCCATGATCGTTCATCCCGGCAGAACCATGCGCCTCCCGCGCTTGGTTCTATTACTACGGTTATCAAGGCGTGCCGGGGGCCGCCCAATCAACCACGATCATGGAAAACGCGTGCTCTTGGCCCATGCTGGGTCCTGCGATAGTTGTGGCGTGGATAGCCAGGGCCCCGATGAGACGCCTGCCGCGCAGACGGCACGACGGCTGCGCAGGCAGGCCGTGGCCTGCGCGCACCTGGGCAGCCCGCTGTACGCAGAACTGCTCGATCATGCGGCTGACGACCTGCTGTACGGCGGCCCGACTGCCGAGGTGCTCGAGGGCCACCTTGCCGATCCGTGGCGGAGTGCGCTGGCCCTGCGGATGCTGGGCGGCGTTCATGCGCTTGTCCTGACCGGGCGGGCGCCCGACCTGGCCGTCTTCTATCCGTCGGCCGGTGGCACGGCCGATCCAGGACCGGGCGGCGCTTATGCCTGGGCGGCACTGCGGCGGGTGCTCGCCGAGCAGCCTGACGCCATCCGGGTCTGGCTTGGCCGGCCTCCGCAAACCAACGAGGTGGGCCGTGCGGCAGCGCTACTTGGCGGCCTCCGCCACGTCGCCGCCGAGGCTCGGCTGCCGGTCCGGCTGGTCGAGATCGGCGCCAGCGCCGGGCTGAACTTGCGTGCTGACCGGTTTTACGTGCCAGGGGAGGCTGGCAGCTACGGTGATCCATCGTCGCCGGTGGTACTGGCCAGCGGATGGCTCGGCCAGCCACCGCCGGACGCGCCGGTCGAGGTGATCGAGCGGACCGGCGGGGACCGCGCGCCGATCGATCCGGCGACGCCGACTGGGAGGCTCACGCTGGCTGCCTACGTCTGGCCCGATCAGCCTGACCGGATGGCCCGCCTCCGCGGAGCGTTCAGTGTCGCCGCCGCAGTCGCCGCCGACCTGCGGCAGGAGGCGGCATCGGACACGTTGCACCGCACCGCACTGGCCGAAGGCACCTGGACCGTGCTGTGGCACTCGATCGTGCGCCAGTACCTTGACGATGCACAGCGGACGGCGGTCCGGGACCGGATCGCCATACTGCGCGCCGATGCCACCCCCATTGCGCGTTTCGCCTATCTCTTCCTCGAACCGCACCGTCCTACCGCAGAAAGCGAGTGCCTGGTGTCACTGACCACCTGGCCGGGCGGCGATCATCGCATCCTCGGGACCGCGCCCCCGCACGGGCTCCCGACCACCTGGGCGACCCAAAGGAGTTGCGACGCCGCCGGCCTAGCTGACTAGCCGCGGTGGTCAGGCTGGCCGCTGGTCCGGGGCGGGCGAGAACGACGCGGCCGGTCCGGTCGCTGGTCCGCCGCCGTTCTCACTGGTCAGCCGGTCCAGCAGCGAGCACCGCCACTGCTCGGTCTGGCGGAGCTGGTTGAAGGTGAAGAAGTGCAGCCCTTCCACGGCTGAGGCGGGAGAGACCAGGGCGGTCGCGGTGCGATCAAGTAGCCGCTCCGGGCTGTAGCCGCCGGGAACGCCCAGGTGCAGGAACCACTCCTTGTGCGCGGTGAGGAACCTGGCTGACTCGCTGACCCCTGCCTTCGCGGCCATCCGGAGCAGCCTGGCCCGGTCCACCGGGCCCGCAAGCCCGACGAACAGCGGCAGTGTCACACCGCGGGCCCGCACCCGGGAGATCCACCTGCGCAGCGTCGCAGGGTCGAAGCAGAGATTGCTGACCACGTAGCTGGCCTGGTCCCGCTTGTCCCACATCGCCTGGATGGTGATGTCGTCCTCGATCCTCGGATGGCTCTGCGGGTAGCCGGTCACCCCGACCCGAGAGAACGGACGGCCCATCGCCGTGAGCTGGTTGAGCAGGGACAGCGCGCTGTCGAATCGGCCGGCGGGCCGGTCCGCGTCACCGGCAGGGACGAACACGTCGTCCACTCCGCAGGCCGTCAGCCGGGAAACGATGTCGGCGAGATGAGCATCGTCTCTGACTAGCCGGGCGGAAAGGTGCGGCACTACGTGATAGCCGTGCGCAGCCAGCCGCTCGGTGAGAGCCAGGGTGGGGTCCAGTCCCTTGACCGGCGAGGCTGTCACCGTCACCGTTATGCTCAGCGGCACCCATTCCAGCACGGTGTCCTCGATGCTCGCCGCGGGCAGCACCTCATACCTTGGCTGCCGCAATAGCGGCACGGTCAGCGCCAGCCCGCTGCGGGTCACGGCACACGGCTAACGTGCTCGCCCACTAGGAACTCAAGCTCCCGCTCCAGGCCTGTGGTGCCTACATCGATCACCGTCAGCGGCAGCCCGAACATCGCGCCGATGGCTGCCGCCTCCGCCGCAAGTGCCGGGTCACGGGACTGCGCCAGCCAGACCACCCGCCGGTAGTGCCGGAAATAGTCGGGCCAGAGTCCCGGGTACCGGTCCAGGCCCAGCTCAGCGAGCACGCTTCGGCGGAAGCTGCGTACCAGGAAATCGGTCAGCAGGTAGGTCCCTGGCTCGGCAGTCAGCATCGCCCGCAGCCGCTCCGGCCCGGCCAGCACGTCATAACAGTGCAGTCCGGGTAGCCGGCGCAGGCCGAGCCGCTCGCACAGCTCATCGAGTGCACCGTAGCTGCCGCAGTCCGCGTAGCCGAGCGCCACCCGCAGGCCGCGCGCCAGCAGGCCGAGCGCCAGCTGCTCGGCGGCCGGGGCGATCCTGTCGGGACGGTTGTGCAGCAGCGACGGCAGGCAATGCAGCTCAATCGGCCAGCCACGGCGCGCGGTGATCTCACGGATGTGGCCGCCGAGCGCCCCGCAGGCGATCACCGCTGCGCCTGCGGGCCCGGCCACTTCTGATCGCCGCCAGGCGTCAGGCAGGGAATGGCAGCTGCTCGACGAACCGGTCGTTGAAGTCCGCGCGGTCGGAGAGCTCGACATACCTCACCTCCTCGAGCAGGGCTAGCGCGCCGGCCCGTTCCCGCATCGACAGCAGGGCCATCTTCGCCCCTTCGCCGGCGACGTTGCCCGCGCTCACCACCCGAAGCGCGGCCAGGTGCGGGACAAGACCAAGCCGGATCGCGTTAGCTGGTGACAGATAGCTGCCGAACGAGCCCGCCAGCAGCACCTGCTGGATATCGGACGGCCGCAGCCCGGCCTCCTCAAGCAGGATGTTCCAGCCGGTCGCGATCGCCGCCTTGGCGAACTGGAGTTCGCGGACGTCCCGCTGGGACAGGTAAATGGAGTGCTCGACGTCGCCGGCCTCGCCGAGCCAGTGCAAGACGAAGACGCGTTCCTTGCCCAGCCGGGTCAGCCTGGAGGCCAGGCCGGGGGCGATCATGACCGCCTGCTCCTCGCTGACCAGCCGTCCCGACGGGTCGAGCAGGCCGAGGCTGACCAGCCCAGCTACCGCGTCGACGAGGCCGGACCCGCACAGCCCGGCTGGCGCCGCGTCGCCGATCACCTTGAGGCCGAGGCTGTCGGCGGTCATCGTGACCACCTCGATCGCACCGTCGGCGGCCCGCATCCCGCACCGGATCGCCGCGCCCTCGAACGCAGGCCCGGCAGGCGCGGCGGTAGCGAGCAGCCAGGCGGAGTTGCCAAGCACGATCTCGCAGTTGGTGCCGATGTCGATGAACAGCCTGGTGCGCGAGTCCCGGTCCATCCCCGAGGCCAGCAGCCCGGCGGTGATGTCGCCGCCAACGTAGGCGCCGAAGGAGGGAAACACCACCGCCCGGGCCCGCGGATGCACGGCTAGCCCGAAGTCTGCCGCGAGTACCTCGGGGAAGTGCCTGGCCGACATGATGAACGGAGCCACGCCCAGCGGCTCGGGGTCGATTCCGAGCGCGATGTGGGTCATCGTCGCATTTCCGGCGACCGCGACTTCAAGCACGTCGGCGGGGTCCACCCCGGCTTGCGCGCAAGTCTCGGCGGTGAGCTCGCGCAGCGTGTCGTGGGCCAGCCCGGTCAGCTTGCCCATCGCCGCCGGGTCCATCATGATCGAGCTGATCCGGGTTATCACGTCCGCGCCGAACGGCTGCTGCTTGCTCAGCATCGACGCCACCGCGAGCGGCGTGCCTGTGCTCAGATCGAGCAGCGTGGCGACCACCGTGGTCGTGCCCAGATCGAAGGCAATGCCATATAGCTTGCTGGTCGTGTCACCGGCCTGGACGGCGATCAGGACCTCGTCGACGACGACCGCGGTGACCTTGTAGTCCGCGGTGCGCAGGACCCGGCCCACGGACCTGAGCGCTGGCAGGTCGACACGGAGCTCGAGGTCGTCCAGGCTGGCCAGGACACGCTCGATGTCGGTCCGCTGATCAGCTAGCGACGGCTCGTCGAGTTCCAGGTAGCGTTTTCGTGCCGCCGGGCGGAGAATCACCTGCCTACCGACCCCAACGGTAGCCGCCTTAGGCCTGGTGACCAGCGGCGGCACCTCGACCCGCAGGTCGGATTGGGTTTGCACGCGGCAGGCCAGCCGCCAGCCGGCGCGCAGCTCGTCGGGCGAGAACGCCCTGGCGTCCAGCGGCGAGGCAGGCGCGCTGCCGTCCAGTATCCTCACCCGGCACTTCTTGCAAGTCCCGTGTCCGCCGCAGGTCGAGTCGATCGCAATGCCATTCCAACTGGCCGCGTCGAAAAGCGTGACGCCGGGCGGGACGCGCACGCGGGTCCCGTCCGGCTCGAAGTGAAGGTCGACCCGGGGCGGCGGCTCGGTTGCTCCGGCGGCCTCCCGGGGGGGGAGGGCTCGCGGGGGGAGGGCTCGCGGGGGGCGGGCTCGCGGGGGGCGGGCTCGCGGGGGGAGGGCTCCCGGCGGTCTCCCGCAGGTATCGCGGCCCCGCCTGGCGCCTGCCGCGTGCCGGGCAGGCTCGTCATGTTGTCGCCGGCGCCTGCTGGGCGCGGTGCGCAGCTATCCACGCCGCGCCCCATGCGTCCCGGTCGAGCAGCAGGTCAGCGGCCTTGACGGAGCGGACCAGCTGCGGCGAGCGGGCGTCCATGATCGCGCTTGTCAGCCCGCTGGCGATGGCGATCGGCAGGAACGCCGCGCAGATCGACGCGCGATCAGGCATCCCGAACGACACGTTGGACGCCCCCAGCGTCATGTTCACGCCGAACTCGTCGCGCAACAGCATGATCGTTTCAAGCGTACGCAGCACCAGCGAGGTGTCGGCGCCGATCGGCATCGCCAGCGGGTCGATCACGATGTCCTCGATCGGGATCCCGTAGCTGCCGGTGGCCACGTCGATGATCTTGCGGGCCAGCCCGAGGCGGCGGCGCGGATCCTCGGGGATCTCCTCCTCGTCGTTGGGCAGCGCGATGACCGCCGCGCCGTGCCGCTTGACCAGGGGGAGAATCGCATTCAGCCGCTCGTCCTCCGCTGTCACCGAATTGACGAGCGCCTTTCCCTGGTAGACGGCCAGTCCGGCTTCCAGCACCTCGATGATGGAGGAGTCCAGGCACAGCGGCAGGTCGGTCAGGCTCTGTACGAGCTGCACGGCCTGCACCATCAGCGCGGTCTCGTCGGCCAGCGGCGCACCCATGTTGATATCCAGGACCATGGCGCCGCCTGCCACCTGATCGGCCACGTCGATCTCGACCCGGGAAAGGTCGCCCCGCCGTAGCTGCTCCTGGAAAATCTTGCGGCCGGTCGGATTGATCCGCTCGCCGATTATGCAAAACGGATGCTCGGGGCCAATGGTCAGCACACGAGAATGTGACCGGAGGATGGTGTCCATTTCGCCGTCCGCAGCTCGCCTATTCCTGGTCGCGTATCCCTGGTCGCCTATGCCTGGGCCGGCGCGACAGCCCGCCGCTGGGCGAGCAATTCCTTGGCCCGGGCAACGGCGGCGGAGGCATCGGCGGCATACCCGTCGGCGCCGACCACGTCGGCATACTCCTGGGTCACCGGGGCGCCGCCGACCATCACGATCACCTGATCGCGCAGGCCCTGCTTTTGCAGGGCATTGATGTTCGCCTTGAACATCGGCATCGTGGTGGTGAGGAAAGCCGAGAAGCCGACGATGTCCGGCTCGTGTTCCCTGATGGCGTCGATGAACTTCTCCGGCGAGACCTGTACGCCAAGGTCGATGACGTGGAAACCGGCCCCTTCGAACATGATGTTCACCAGGTTCTTGCCGATGTCGTGAACGTCGCCCTTGACCGTGCCGATGACGATCTTGCCGATCGTCTGGGCGCCGGTCTCGGCCAGCAGCGGCCGGAGAATCTCCAGCGCCCCGGCCATCGCCTTGCCGGCAATCAGCATCTCAGGAACGAAGAAATCGCCGCGCTCGAACCGGGCGCCAACCTCTTCGAGAGCCGGGATGAGCGCCTCATACAGCAGCATCTCGGGGCCGAGCCCCATCTCAAGACCTTCACGGGTGAGTTCGAGCACAGCCGGGCCGTTGCCGACCAGGGTGTAATCGTAGAGCTGCCGGAGGATCTCCTCTTGCGTCACGCGGCACCTTCTCTCTGCGGCGTTCCTCGCCCTGCTCTCTGCGGCGTTCCTCGCCCTGGCGGACGTCCTGGACCTGTGCGCCGGCCGGGCGGCTAGCCTGGGCCTGGCTGGCGGGCTACCCGGTGTCCGCTCAGCGGCAGGCCTTGCTGGTGCCCGAGCACTGCCGACAGGCCGGCTGCCTGCGCCACGCACTGGGCGGCGACCTCGGCGATGCGATCCGGCGTGAGCCTGCTGGTCGGCCCGGAGACCGACATCGCGGCTACAACCGCTGCCCCGTCGTGGTAGACGGGTGCGCTCACTGCGGCCAGGCCAGGCTCGAGCTCCTCGCTGGTTACCGCGTATCCGTGCCGCCGGACCTGCGCCAGGTCTGCCTCAAGAGCGGCGCGGCTGGTAATCGTCCGCGCGGTGCGCTGCTCAAGGCGGCCTGGCGGCAGCTCGGCGGCACCGTAGGCCAGCAGCACCTTGCCGAGCGCGGCGCAGTGTAGTGGCACGGAAAGCCCGACCCAGTTGGTGCCGCCGATCAGGTACCGGCTGTCTACCTGGGCGATTTGCTCGACCGTGCCGTGGTTGGCGACGCCGATGTTGATCGTCTCCCCGGTCAGCGCGCCGAGCCGGTCAAGGAACGGCTGGGCCACAGCGACCAGGCCGGCCTCCGCGCCGCCTTGCCACGCGTACCTGACGAACATCTCACCGGGCCGGAACCTGCCATGAGCGTCCCGCCGGACCAGCCCGTTCCGCTCCAGCGCCATCAGGAGCCGGGAGGTAGTGCTCTTGGCGAGGCCAGTGGCCGCTGTCAGCTCGGTGAACGTGACCGGATCAGGCCCGTGCACGACCTCCTTGAGCAGCTGCGCTGCCCGGTCCACGGCCTGCGTTCCGGTAGGGCTGGTCACCGCCGCCCCCTCGTCCAGGATTAGTTCCATCTTACGGAACCTTGTTTTACTATGTGATCCTAAGTTGCCACATACACGGGGTCAAGCAAGGCCCGGTGCCACGGCGACCCGTGTCCCGCCGGTCAACTGAGGTGGCGATGTTCCTCAACCGCATGCCGCGATACGAAATCCTCTCGCCCGACGCGGTCAGCGTTCTCGACTCCGGCTGGCGCCGGATCGTCTCCGAGATCGGCGTCCAGTTCGCTAAGCCGGAGGCAGTGGAGCTGTTCCGCAAGGCCGGCCAAGACGTGGACGGCGAAATTGTCCGCCTGGATCCCGACTTCGTGCTCGAGCAAGTGGCCAAGGCGCCGCGTGAGTTCGACGTCCAGGCCCGTAATCCCGCCAACAACGTACACATCGGCGGCGATCACATGGCTTTCGGGGCGGTCTACGGATCGCCATTCGTCCGCGAGGGCGAGGTGCGCAGAGACGCCGCGATGGACGACTTCCGGCGGCTGGCCAAGCTGGCTCAGTCCTTCCCTGAGCTTGATTCGGCTGGGGGAGTGATCTGCGAGCCGAACGACGCTCCGCTGGACTCCAGGCATCTTGACATGATCTACGCGCTGCAGACCGTGACCGACAAGATCTACATGGGCAATGTGGTCTCCGGGCCCAACGCCGCCGACACGATCGCGATGACCGAGATCCTTTTCGGCGGCCGCAAGGTCATCGAGAACACCCCGGCCACGATCTCGCTGATTAACTGCAACTCGCCGCTGCGCTGGGACGACCGGATGCTGGATGCGCAGTTTGAGTACTGCGCAGCGGGCCAGCCGGTCGTGCTGACACCGTTCCTGCTGATGGGCGCGATGTCGCCGGTGACGATCCCGGCTGCCCTGGTGCAGCAGCTGGCGGAGGCGCTTTCCGGCATCGCGCTGGCCCAGCTGATCCGGCCCGGCTGCCCGGTGATCTTCGGCTCGTTCCTTTCCAACATCGACATGCAGTCAGGCTCGCCGAGCTTCGGAACTCCGGAATCCGGCATCGGGCTGCTCTGTACTGGGCAGCTCGCGCGTCATTTCGGCCTGCCGTTCCGTACTGGTGGCGGCCTTACCTCCAGCCAGACATGCGATGCGCAGGCGGCGTATGAGTCGCTGATGACCCTGTTGCCGACCTTCCTGGCGGGCACCAACTGGGTCATGCACGCAGCCGGGTGGCTGGAGGGCGGCCTGGTGTCCTGTTACGAGAAGTTCATCGTGGACGTCGAGTTGCTGCGGATGCTGCGGGTGGAATTCACCCCGCTGGAGATCGATCCGGGCTCGCTGGCGTTCGGCGCGCACGAGGAAGTCGGCCACGGCGGGCACTTCCTTGGCGCCGCGCACACCATGGAGCGGTTCCGCGAGTGCTTCTACCGGCCGCTGCTGTCGTCTACCGCGAACTACGAGCGCTGGCTGAAGCTGGGCGGCAAGGACGCCACGGCGCGCGCTGGCGAGATCTGCGCCAAGCGGCTCGAGGAGTACACCCCGCCGCCGCTGGACGACGCGATCCGCGCCGAGCTTGAGGATTACGTTACCCGGCGCCGCGCCGAGCTGGGGGATTAGCCAGTTCCTGGCATTCTGCCGGTCGGCCATGGCCGTCACTGCGCCTCCGCTCCCGCAGGCCGACTAGCGCGAAGTTCCCCCAAGCCGATTGGTCGACGTGTTACTACAGCGGCCTACAGAGGCAACGTGGCTGATTCGCAAGACAGCAGAAAGGCCCCGGGATATCCGGGGCCTTAGTGTGTGCGGTCAGTCAGTCCCCTACCGGCGGCGGCCCGTCCAGACAATCTGGCCCAGGTAATAGACGACAGCCACGACGGCGACGATCACGATGATACCTGGTGCGCTCAGACCAGCGAAGGTACTCACGCTGTTTTCCTTTCTAGAACTGCACGTAAGCGTTATTACCCGTGCATTCCACCGTGCCAGCTCCGACGATCTCGCACGTCATCGCGTACGTCTCGCCAGTGACCGGACTGTAGGCGTACTCAACACCTGGGCCGGTGTAGATGGCTGCGACGTTCAGCGCGAACGGACAGGATGTGTCGGGGCCAGCGTATATCGAATCGGCCATGTCCGTCCCGCCATTGCAGTTGGTCATCTGCGGCGCCGATGGCGCTGGCGCCTGCACGGTCACAGTCGGGGCCGGTGTCACGATGACAGTCTTGGTGGGTGCTGGCGTGACCTTGGTGATACGAGTCTTGGCAGGCGCGCTAGGCGTGGGCTTGATGACGACAGCGGCAGGCGCGACAGGGGTGGTAGCCTGCCTAGCTAATAACCAGCCGCCGACACCGGCGATAGCGATAGCCACGACGATTCCGATGATGATGATGGGGTTGCTAGCCGAGATCTTCATTGATCTCATCTCCTAGTGCTGGTGAAGCCCAGTCGGGCTCGATGTTCACGCTCTTCCGCCCGTACATGCGAGACGGTATAGAAAACCATTGAAGTAGATTCGCCGGAAGCAATACCGGCACGTCAGGTCAGTATCCGTATCCGGCAGTTCCGCATTTCACTCACTCCCCTTGAGTGATCATTCCGACCCCTTGTATCTGATTTAATCCTACTCGCTTGTCAATGTCGTCCGGCTATCAGATGTTAAATGGCAGTATGCGCACGACCGGGCGAGCCGGCCGTCATCGAGGTGCTTCATCTTTCCTGGCAGGCCCGCCAGGGCACGCTGTCGTGGTTCGGCCAGGCCGGTCAGTTCCACCCCGGCGCTCAGCAACGCGGTCACGATCTCGCCGAGGCCGTGGTTCCACTCGAGCGTGTCATTGTGCCGGAAAGACCACGGCAACCACCTCGACCCAGCGCCGTACGCTCGGAAGCCAGCACAGTACGCCGACGCCGGTGAACACGAGGTCGGAACCTGCCCGGCCGAGCGCTTCAGCCGCGCGTACCCGTCGGCCTCGCGGCACATCGAAGCGGACCACGTCGCGCAGGAAATCCGGGTCACTGACGAACCTCTCGGCGTGGCAGCCGGACGATGCCGCGTGCCCCGGCGCGCGCTCGTTCCAGTTGGCCCGGTTGACCGGCCGGTAGTCCTCCGTGGCGCAACCATGGCACGGCCGGGGTAACGGCAGCGAACCCAAAATTCTGGCAGCAAGCCTGGCAGCAAGCATGGGCAGCGAGAACTTGCGAATGGACCTGTCCGCGGCGACCGAGCACAAGTATTTTGTCGTGTAGTGCCGACCTTGGGCGCTACGGCATCTATGCGAGGGGCGGGCCATGCAAGCCGAGATCAAGGGCACCACCATGCCGATTCTTGAAGTCGCGCTTGATCGGGGTGAGCAGCTTATTTCCACCCACGCCGAGCTGGCGTGGATGACGGCGAGCATCCAGATGTCGCAGACCGCCACGACCGGCGGCGGAGGCAGGGGCCTCCTGCAGGGCCTCAAGCGCGTGGCAGGCGGCGGCGGGCTCTTCCTTACCCGTTACGAAGGGCCGGGCGCGATCACCTTCGCGGCCAAGGTCCCTGGGCACATCATGCCGGTGGACATCGTTCCTGGGCAGGCCTACTACGTGCATCGGCACGGGTGGCTCTGCGGCACGCAGGGCATCACTCCGAGCATTGGCCTTCAGCAGACATTCCGCGGCGGGATGTGGGGCGGCGACGGCTTCATCCTGCAGAAGCTGGAGGGCCAGGGCCGGGCCTGGATCGAGCTATCCGGCGAACTCACTAGCTATGACCTGCCACCCGGCCAGACGCTGCTTGTGCACCCTGGTCACGTCGGGATGTTCGAGGGCAGCGTGCAGTTCACGATCACCCGGATGCGCGGCATCGCCAACGCTTTCTTCGGCGAGGATGGCTTCTTTCTCGTCGCCCTCACCGGGCCGGGTCGCGTCTGGCTGCAGTCGATGCCGCTTGCCGTCCTCGCGCACGCGCTTTCCCATTACCTTCCGCAACAGAACGTACCCGAGTCAGCTGGGGCGGGTGCGGTCGGCGGGATCATCGGCGGCATGCTTCGCGGCTGAGGCGCAGGTCACGGCTCGGCGCTAGCCTGCCAGCATCGCCAGCAGGTCAGACGGACACCGCCCCGCGCAGCTGGGCCGCTGCCTCGGTCATGGCGGCCAGCTTGCCGAACGCAGCGTCGCGTGGCAGATACTTCATCCCGCAATCTGGTGCGAGCACGAGCCGCTCGGCCGGGACGTACTCCAGGGCCCGCTGCACCCGCGCAGCCACCTGGCCGGCCGGTTCCACCGCGTGATCGTTCAGGTCGAGCACGCCGAGGATGATCGTCTTGCCCTCCAGCGCGGCGAGCACCGAGCAGTCCAGGCCGGACTGGGCAGTCTCGATCGAGATCTGGTCCGCCCGGCTCGCGGCCAGCTCGGGCAGGAAGGAGTAGCCTTCAGGCCGGCCGTGGATGATCGCGGCATATCCGAAGCAGAGGTGGACTGCGGTGGTTCCATCGACGCCTTCCAGCGCGCGGTCAACGACCTGCACGCCGAACTCCCGGGCCTGCTCGGGCCTGGCCTGCAGATAGGGCTCATCGAGCTGCACGATGTCGGCTCCGGCCGCGAACAGGTCCCTGACCTCCTCGTTGACGGCTTCGGCGTAGCCGAGAGCGGCAGCCTGCACGGTCGGGTAGTGATCGTTCTGGGCCTGCTGAGCCATGGTGAACGGCCCCGGCACCGTGGCCTTCACGGCCCTGGCGGTGTGGGAACGCAGAAACTGCACGCTCTGCACCCCGACCGCATGGCGGCGACGGATCGGCCCGACGATGCGCGGCACCGGGTTGGGCTTTCCGCTGCGGTCAAGCGCGGTCCCCGGGTTGTCGATGTCCACCCCGTCCAGCGCGGTCGCGAAGGCGTTGGAGTAGCTCTCGCGGCTTATCTCACCATCGGTGATGATGTCCAGGCCGGCATCTTCCTGGGCCCTGATGGCGAGCAGGGTGGCGTCCCGCTGGGCCTGCTCCAGGTAGGCGGGGTCCACCCGCCACAGCTCGCGGGCCCGCACCCGTGGCGGGAACCGCGCGGCAAGCCGCTCCCTGTCGATCAGCCAGTCCGGCTGCGGGTAGCTGCCGACGAGCGAGGTTGGGAAGAGCATCTCCGGCCTCCTGATCTCTGGTCAGCCGCGCGGTGACGCGCCAGTCGTGGGCGCCGGGGATAGGCCGGCGAGCCGGCATTGCGGTCGGGTGAGCATCGAGAGCTGGTCGCTGTGGGTGAATGCGGCTCGGCACATGGCAACCGCGCCTGAACCGCATTCATGGATGAGGGCGCCGCCCGTGGAACTCGCAGCTGCGACCGTGACACAGCCGTCGTGCGAGCGGCCGTAGTCGCCGGGATGGGCCACCGCCCAGATTCCCACCCCGCCGAGTCCGGCCAGGACAAGAGCACCGACTACGGCCAGTCCCCGTTTGTCGCGACGGGTGAGCGGCTCAGCCTGTGGTTGCTGCGTTTTCCGGTACATTACTGTCGGATTGTAAGCGCCCGGCCGCTCAGCTGCCGTCTGGTCTGCCTCGCGGGCAGCCGGCCCAGCCGCGATCAGCAGTTCGGGGACCGCCTGCGAGCGCCATGGAATCGTCGCGGAAACCAGACAGCCTTATTAAGCACCCCCGGTCTTATTAAGCACCCCGGTCCGGGACACCGACGATCTCGGTGCTGACGCGCCGGCTCAGCACGCTCAGCGGACCGAGGCCCGACAGCGCCCCGGCCAGGTGTCCCGCCAGCGCGGGGCTGGCCGACGTCGATTCCGCCATCCCGATGGCGGCAACCCCTGCGACCGCGCCGGGGAGCACGTCGCCGAGCTCGCTGACCACGTGCGCCCTTGCCCCCCTGCTCCGCGCCAGTGCGCAGAGCTGCCTGGTGTCGGGCGAGTCCGCGAGGCCGAGCACCAGCACGACATCGCAGTCCGCCGCCATGGCGCGGATCGTCTCGGCCCGGTCGGATGCGGCGTAGCAGAACCCGTCCGGATGCGGGCTGCGCAGCGCGGGGAACCGTGAGCCAAGCGCGGTAGTCACCGGCACCGAGTCCTCCACTGGGATACCCGGCTGCAGCAGGTAAGAGACGCGCCTGGAGTCAGCGACCCGCAGGCCCGAGGTCCGGCCGGGGTGCCCACCACCGAGATCCGGCCCGGGGCCGTTCCGGCGATCCCGGCGACGACCGGGTGGCTGAGCTGCCCGATCAGCACCACGTCGTCGCCGCGCCCGGCGAGCTTGGCCGCCTCGGCGTGGGTCCGCGCGACCAGCGGGCAAGTCGCGTTGATCACCTCGAGCCCGCGCGCCTGCGCTGCGGTCATCGCCGCCGCGGTGACGCCATGCGCGGGGAAGAACACGGTGCCCCCATCGGGCACCTCGTCAAGCGAGCCGACGATGACGGCGCCGCCCGAGGCTAGCTCGGCGATCGACTCGGGGCTGGCGGCTAGCTGGCCGCAGATGTACACGGCGCGCCGGCCAGCCACCGCGCGGCGGGCCATCTCGAGGGCCTGTTGCGCGCCGTCGCACCAGGGGCTCGGGGCCGCGACGAGCCGTCTGGTCGCAAAGACAGCCGACCATTCCCGCACTGCGGAACTGGCCGCGGCGGCTGCCACCCGGTCGGCGGTGGCCGCTGCCGCCCCGATGGCGGCCATCGTGCCGTCCCGTTGCTGGCAGGTCGCGACGAACAGGACAGCGCCCCCGTCGTGATGCACCGGATCGTCGTAATGCGGCACCGGTGCGTACCTGACCTGGCCGCCCTTGCGCTGCAGCAGCGCGCCGACCAGCGCCGCCGCCGGGCTCGGCAGCCCGCCTTGCCCTTGGTCCCCGATTCGGGTCGCGACCAGGACCTCGCCTGGTGCAACGCCAGCACCGGACGCGGGGAACTCGCGCACCGCTGATCGGTTCATTGCCGCCCATTCCGTGGGCACATGGCCCCATACGTGGCCCGGCCGCGGTGCCGTCCCCCTACGACCGGAGCACCGCGATGCCGGTGGCCGGACTATTCCCTGGCAAGCTTCCCGGTTTGCCCTAGGGACTCCCAAGATTGCGTGTGACCGGGGAACGCTGACCGGAATCAGCGGCGATATGGACGGGTTTTCCGTCATTGAGGCTGAACGTCAGGATCGTCAGCATTGCCAGGAGGCGCGCATGTCCGGCACCGATGAGCTGCTCAAGAACAACCAGCGCTACGCGGCGTCGTACCGGGGCAACCTGCCGTCGCCGCCCGCGCGCGGCGTTGCCGTCATCGCCTGCATGGATGCCCGGCTCAATGTCTACGGCATTCTCGGCCTGGCCGAGGGTGACGCCCACGTGCTCCGTAACGCGGGCGGTGCCGTCACCGATGACGAGATCCGCTCACTGGCCATCAGCCAGCGGCTGCTCGGCACCAGGGAGATCGTCCTCATCCATCACACTGACTGCGGGATGCTCACCTTCACCGATGACGACTTCAAGGCCAGCATCGAGGCGGACACCGGCATCAGGCCGCCATGGGCCGCCGAGGCGTTCGGCGATCTCGACTCCGATGTCCGCCAGTCGATCGCGCGCATCAAGGCGAGCCCGTTCGTGCCGCATACCGACGCGGTACGCGGCTTCGTCTTCGACGTCGAGACCGGCAGGCTCCGCGAAGTGAGCTAGCGCCCGGGTCACAGTTCCGGTGTGTCGCCCTGGCCCTGCTGCTCGGCGAGGAAGCGCTCGAACTGGGCGCCGAGTTCCTCCGCTGTCGGCATGTCCTCCGGCTCGCCGCCGAGCGAGTTGGCCTGGCCCTCGGCGAAGGCGTCGTACTGGTGCTCCAGGGCCTTGACGACCTCGGCGACCTCTTCGGAGCCTTCGACCTGCCTGGTGATCTCCAGGTCAGTCCGGCGTGCCGCCTCGCGCAGCGCGTCGGAGGGCAGCGCCAGCCCCGTTGCCTGCTGCACGGACTCCAGCAAGGTCACGGCGGCCGCCGGATAGGCCGCCTGGGCGAGATAATGCGGCACGTGCACGGCGAAACCGATAGCCGCGCGCCCATCCTCGCCAAGCCGCAGCTCGAGCAGCCCCGCGGCGCTGCCCGGGACCTGCAGCCTGTCAACGAACGGCCGGTAGCCCTCGACCAGTTCGGCGCTGGTCGCGTGCGCCGTCACACCGGGCGGCCTGGTATGCGGAATGCCCATCGGAATGCCGTGGAAGCCGACAGCGAGACGGACGCCAAGCTGTGCGTAGACGGCCCGCACGGCGCTGGTGAAGGCGTCCCACTGATGGTCAGGCTCGGGGCCATTCAGGAGCAGGAACGGAGTCCCCTGCGAGTCATGCATCAGGGAGATGGTGAGCGATGGCGCCTCATACTGCTCCCAGTGATCCTTGGCGAAGATCATCGCAGGACGGCGCGAGCGGTAGTCGATCAGCGAGTCGACATCGAACCTGGCGATCTCCCGGTGCTCGAGGGTGGCGAGCAGATGCGTGGCGAGCAGCCGTCCCGCCGCGCCCGCGTCGATGAAGCCGTCGAAGTAATAGAGCAGCACAACGTCATCAAGCTCGGGCACGTCGTTATCGACCGTAAAGAGGTCTGTCGGGTCATGCGGCACGTGTACCTCGGAAGGCCCCTGACCTGCTGATTTACCGGACTGGCCTGCGATTAGGCTCCAGGGGAATCCAGAGACTCCAGGGGAATGCAGGCCAATAGGCGCCCCGGTTAGGCTCCTGGCACCAGAGTACCTACACCGGCTCACTTGCCTCGCTTGTCAGGGGCGATCACGCTTGCCTCACTGCAGGGAGCACGGGCGTGCTCCCTGCGGTCGCCAGGCTCGGAAGGCCGCAGCTCCGCGGGTCAGCGAGGGATGCGGAGCCGTCACCCGGGTTCGCGGATCTGCTGACGGAAGGGACCCGGGGACGCGTCATGTTGCGGTGATTAAGGGGGACATCCACAGGATCTTCATATCGCTTGCGTCCTGGTTTCATCCCGCGATGCTGGTCTGGTCGCGTTGCACGGGTTTGGGGGCCAACCGGGGGGTTGGGCGTTTCCTGCGGCAGCGTCGGCCCGGCGAGGGGCGCCGGGTATTGGAGGTACGGGGACAACCATGACCAGGGAAATCGCTGTTACGCTGCCGACGCAGCACATCGCCGCCGCGAGCCGGGCGGTCGCCGAAGGCCGGGCTGCCTCGGTGTCGGCGTATATCTCGCAGGCGATGGATCGCTGGGACGCGGACGAGGAACTCGCGAACACCCTCGCGAAGGCGCACGCCGGAAGTCGCCAGCCCAGCAGTGCCGACCGGGAGTGGGCGCGGCACGCGCTCGGGCTTGACGGACTCCAGGAAGTGCCCTGGCGCCTAGCGGGCTGAGGTGTCACCTGCGGCGGTTCCCGCCGCGGCCTCGCGCTCGCGCCATTTGGCCAGCATTCTCGGCGCCTCGGCCCGGAGGAACTCGAAATACCGCGCCGTGTCAGCCAGCCTGCCGCCGGCTGGTGAGCCAGGGCCGAGTGCTTCGATGCCTTCCTGAAGCACGAGGTTCCACCGGGTAAACATGCGGTCCCTGCTTCCGATCAGCTCCTGCCAGACGTCGGCGGGCATCCGGTAATGATGTCGGCGAGAGCCCGGCTCTCGCTCGCTGCTGACCAGGCCGACCTGGATGAGGTAGCGAACCCCGCCCGACACTGCCGCGGGGCTGGCGTGCAGCAGCTGGGCGATCTCGGCCGCGGTCAGCAGGCCCGAGTCCGAGCTGAGCAGCGCGACGAAGACCCGGGCCGGCATCCGGGGGAATCCGGCTTCGCCGAGCACCGAGGAGAAGCGCTCGATGAACCGGTACACCGCGGCGTCATCGCGAGCCAGATGGTGCCGATCGGCTGCCCGGTCACGGTCGTCGCTGGTGTCCTGGCGGGCCTGCTGCGGCCCGTCGGCCCACCCGGCCCGGTCGTCCCCAGCGGCACCGCCCGCTGAGTCCTCCCTTTCGCCTCGTTCGCCCATCGCTTTCTCGTTCTCCGAGTTCTGTGTTTCTCGTTTTTTTAACTTTCAGGAATTTGTGAATCAAGCGTAGGCTCTGAGCCATGACCGACGCAATCACCGTCTCCGGCTTGCGCAAGTCCTACGGCAAGACGCTCGCGCTTGACGAGCTCGATCTGGCGGTGGCGCGGGGCGAGGTGCATGGCTTTCTGGGGCCGAACGGCTCAGGTAAGACGACAACAATCAGGATCCTGCTCGGCCTGCTGCGGGCCGACGGCGGGACCGCGCGGCTGCTCGGCGGCGATCCCTGGAGCCAGGCAACGGTTCTGCACCGCAGGCTCGCCTACGTCCCCGGCGATGTCGCGCTCTGGCCGACCCTGTCCGGCGGCGAGGTCATCGACCTGCTCGGGCGGTTGCGCGGCGGGCTGGACCCGGGCCGCCGGACCAGCCTGCTGCAGCGCTTCGACCTGGACCCGACGGTCAAGGCGCGCGCCTACTCGAAGGGCAACAGGCAGAAGGTGGCACTGGTCGCGGCGCTCGCCTCCGACGTTGAACTGCTGCTCCTCGACGAGCCGACGGCTGGCCTGGACCCGCTGATGGAGGCCGCGTTCCGCGCGTGCATCGAGGAGGAACGGCAGCGCGGCCGCACCGTTTTGCTCTCCAGCCACATCCTGTCCGAGGTGGAGGCGCTCTGCGACCGCGTGACGATCATCCGGCGCGGCCGGGCCGTGGAGTCCGGCACCCTGCCCGAGTTGCGCCATCTCACCAGGACTTCGATCGCGGCTGAACTGGCAAGTCCACCGGACGGGCTCGATCAGCTACCCGGCGTGCACGATCTGGACGTCGAAGGCAACCGGGTGCGCTGTGAGGTGGACACCGAAAGGCTGGACGGTTTGCTGCGGCGGCTCAGCGCGGCCGGTGTGCGCAGCCTGACCAGCCAGCCGCCGACGCTTGAGGAGCTGTTCCTGCGTCACTACACCGGTGACGGGCCCGCTTCCCCGCCGGCCGCGGATCAGGACGGAGTCCCGGTATGAGCACGCTGGCGGGTACCGGCGCGCTCGCCAGGCTGGCGGGGCGCCGGGATCGCATCATGGTTCCCGCTTGGATCTATATCCTCACCGCGCTGGTCGCGGGCACCGCGTATAGCTTCAGGAAGCTGTACCCGACGGCCGCGGGCCGGGAGCAGTTCGCGGCGGCCGCGAGCCACAACCCGTCGCTGCTGTCCCTCTACGGGCCGTTGTACGGCAACTCGCTCGGATCACTGACTGCCTGGCGTTACGGCGGGTTCGCTGCTCTTGGCGCCGGGCTGATGAGCATCTTCATCGTCATCAGGCATACCAGGGCCGACGAGGAGACCGGCCGGCTGGAGCTGATCGGCTCCGCGGCGGTAGGACGGCACGCGGCGCTGGCCGCCGCCCTGCTGATCTCCCTGACCGCGAACGCCGCACTCGCCCTGGTGATGTCGGCTGCCCTGATCGCCCTCGGGCTGCCCGCGGCCGGTTCCATCTCCCTGGCGCTGGCCATCGCCGGCTGCGGCCTGGTGTTTACCGCCGTCGCGGCGGTCACGGCGCAGGTGGCAGACGCGGCCCGGTCGGCCAGGGGGCTCGCGATCGGCGTGCTCGGCGTGGCCTACCTGCTGCGTGCCGTCGGGGACTCGGCGGGCGCAGCCGGTCCCGGGTGGCTCACCTGGCTGTCGCCGATCGGCTGGGCGGAGCTGATCCGGTCGTTCGGCGTGATCCGCTGGTGGATTCTGGCGCTGCCGCTGCTGACCACCGTCGCCCTCGGCATAGCCGCCGCGCTGCTCGCCGCCCGCCGTGACTACGATGCCGGGTTGCTGCCGCGCCTGCCAGGACCGGCCCGGGCGCCGGAGACGCTGCGCAGCCCGCTGGGGCTTGCCTGGCGGCTACAGCGCGCCACGCTGATCAGCTGGGTAATCGGCGCCTTGAGTCTACGGCGTGATCATCGGATCAGCCGCCAAGGGAATCACCGGGCTGCTCGGCAGCGCCGAGATCAGGCGCATCCTGGCCAGACTGGGCGGGTACGGCAGCGCTGACCAATGCCTACCTCGCGGCGATCATGAGCTTCACCGGGCTGATCGCCGCGGGTTACGCCATCTCGGCCGTTTTGCGGCTGCGCTCCGAAGAGACGGACCAGCGCGCAGACCCGTTGCTGGCCACAGGCGTCACGCGGACCAGCTGGGGGCTCAGCCACCTGACTATCGCGGCAGCCGGGACAATCCTGATCCTGGCCGCGGCGGGCCTGGGCACGGGCCTGGGCTACGCGCTGCGGTCCCCGGGCAGCGGTAGCGAGATAGCCGAGCTAGTCGGCGCCGGGCTCAGCCAGGTACCGGCGGCGCTGGTGATCGCCGGGATAGCCGCGGCGCTGTTCGGGCTCGCCCCCCGGTTCTGCGCGGCCGGCGGCTGGACCGCGCTCGGCATAGTCGTCCTGATGCTTTTTCTCGGTGCCTCGCTCCAGCTGTCGCACTGGGTGCTGGACATCTCGCCGTTCACGCACCTGCCGAAGCTGCCTGGCGGCACGGTCAGTGCCGCGCCGTTGATCTGGCTGAGCGTCATCGCGGTCGCGCTGGCCGTCGCAGGGCTCGTCGGCCTGCGCCGTCGCGACATCGGCTGATCGCGCCGTTCGGCTGATCGCAGGTGCGGCTGATCGCAGCTGTGCGCGCTGATCGCGCCGTTCGGCTGATCGCAGCCGCTCGGCTGATTGCGCCGCCGTTCATCATGAGTAGCCGGTCTTCGGCTTGAGGGCCCTCCTCGCCCCGGCCGCTTACCCGCGTCGGCTCGGCGTTGACGGATGGATCGTCTTGTGCTCGGCCAGCATCGCGACGTACTGGGCGATCTTCTTCGCCCGGGTCTCGGGCCGCTTGACGTTGCCGATCCGGTAGAGGAGCGCGTACCTGTTGACGCCGCTGAGGGTGGCGAAGAACTCGCGGGCCGCATCGTTGCGCGCAAGCTCACGCTGCAGGTCCTCGGGCACGGTGATCGTGCGCTGGCCCTCGTAGGCCGCCGCCCAGCGGCCGTCCGCCTGGGCCAGCTCGACCTGACGCTGCCCGGCGGGCCGCAGCCGGCCCGCTTTGATCAGTTCGGCCGCCTTGTCGGTGTTGATCTTGGACCACTTGCTGCCGGGCTTGCGCGGCGTGAAACGCTGCAGCCAGTAGCTCTCGTCGAGGCTGCCCTTCTGGCCGTCGATCCAGCCGAAGCAGATCGCGACCTCGAGCGCGTCAGCATACGAGACGGTGTCAACGCCCGAGCCCTTCTTCGCGATCTTGAGCCAGATTCCGGCCGACAGCCCATGATGCTCATCGAGCCAGGACTCCCAGGCGGCCTGGTTGGCGAATCCGAGCACGGGAAGTTCGTCGCGGGGCATGCGGTTAGTCAATCACGCGGGTCCGTCAGGACCCGATAGTTAGTTGCAGCGTAGCAAATGGAAAGAGAGCATACTTCGAAGATGGGGTCGGAGGAACTCGGCTACGGCCGCCGGATGCTCATCCTGGCGATCTGCTGCATGAGCCTGCTGATCGTCGGCCTCGACGTGACGATCGTCAACGTCGCGCTGCCGTCGATCCAGCGGGAACTGCACGCTCCGGTGTCCGGCCTGCAATGGACCATCGACGCCTACACGCTCGTGCTGGCCAGCTTCCTGATGCTGTCCGGGTCCACTGCAGACCGCATCGGGCGGCGCCGGACGTTCCAGACCGGGCTGGTCCTGTTCACCCTCGGCTCGCTGCTGTGCAGCCTGGCACCCGGTCTTGGCTGGCTGATCGTGTTCCGCATGCTGCAGGCGGTCGGCGGCTCGATGCTCAACCCGGTGGCGATGTCGATCATCACGAACACGTTCACCGAGCCGGCCGAGCGGGCCCGTGCGATCGGCATCTGGGGCGGCGTCATCGGGATCAGCATGGCGCTCGGACCGGTCATTGGCGGCGCCCTTGTCACATCGGTCGGCTGGCGCGGGATCTTCTGGGTCAACATTCCGGTCGGCGTGGCGGCGCTGATCCTCACCGCGCTGTTCGTGCCGGAGTCCAGGGCGCCGCACGCTCGCCGGGTGGATCCGATCGGCCAGCTGCTCGTGATCGTGTCGCTCGCGTCGCTGACATTCGCGATCATCGAAGGCCCGCGCCTTGGCTGGAGCTCGGGTGTGATCATCGGTTTCTTCGCGCTAGCGGCGCTGGCTGTCGCCTGCCTGGTTGCCTACGAGCCCCGGCGCGACGAACCGCTCATCGATCTGCGGTTCTTCCGCAGCGCGCCATTCTCCGGAGCGACCGTCATCGCGGTCTGCGCGTTCGCGGCCCTTGGCGGCTTCCTCTTTCTCAACACCCTCTACCTGCAGGATGTGCGCGGCTACTCGGCGCTGCATGCCGGGCTCTACACGCTGCCGATGGCGGCGATGACCGTCGTGTCCGCGCCGCTGTCCGGACGGATCGTAGCTGCTCGCGGGCCGCGGCTGCCGCTTCTGGTGGCGGGCGCCGCGATCACGATCAGCGGGATCATGCTGCTACGGCTGACCAACACGACGCCGATGAGCTGGCTGATCGTCGCCTACGTCATCTTCGGCATCGGATTCGGGCTGGTGAACGCTCCGATCACCAATACAGCGGTGTCCGGCATGCCAAGAACGCAGGCCGGGGTCGCCGCTGCGGTCGCGTCGACAAGCCGTCAGGTCGGCTCGTCGCTGGGCGTCGCTGTGGTCGGATCGGTGGCGCTGTCGGCGCTGGCCGGGGCGTTCAGGTCCGGTTTCGCGGACGCTAGTCATGCCGGGTGGATCATCATCGCGGGCTGTGGCGTAGCCGTGTTCGCGGTAGGCGCGATCACCAGCGGCCGGTGGGCGCGGGGGACCGCGGAGCGGACTGCCAGGATCCTGATGCCTGCCACGGCGCAGGTACCGGTCAGCACGCATTGACCTGCTTGACGCCGGGGGATGGTCAGCCTGCGCCGACGGGACGGTAGGTTTCCGCCGGCTTGGAAGGTCAGTTTCGCCGGCTTGGATGGTCAGTTTCCGCCGACGGGATGGTCAGTTTCCGCCGGCTGGGACCTCGCCGACGATGGCGAAGGTCGCGCCCTGATTGTCGCTCACCACGGCCATCCTGCCAAACGGGGTATCCCAGGCTGGCCTGACGAGGCTGCCGCCCAGCTCTGCGATCTTCGCGATGGCCGCATCTGTGTCGGGCACCGTGAAGTAGGCGGTCCAGCTGGCCGGAACCTCGGCAGGCGTATCCGGGCCGAGCTCGCCGATGCCGCCGACGGTCCGCGGTACCGATCCTGAGCGACGCGTAGCCCGGGCCCATGTCGTTGTAGTCGTAGCCGAACACGTCGCGGTAGAAAGCCTTATTGGCGTCGAGGTCCCGGCTCATGTTCTCATTCCAGGCCAGCGCGCCCGGTTCATTGGCCACGCCGACGCCGATGTGTGCGAGTGGCTGCCAGATGCCAAAGACCGCCCCGGCCGGGTCAACGGCGACCGCCATCCGGCCGACGTCCATGACGTCGAACGGCTCGGCCATCACCTGGCCGCCGGCCGCCTTGATCCTGGCCGCCGTCTCATCGGCGTCATCGGTCGAGATGTAGGTCATCCAGACAGACGGCGCTTCGGGCGGCCCCATCTTCGGCCCGATTCCGGCCGCTGCCCTGCCGTCCTTCATGCACATGGCGTAGCCACCGGTCTCGGGCGGCCCCTGCTCGATGGCCCAGCCGAACAGGGCAGAGTAGAAGGCCTGCGCCTCGCCGATGTCGGATACTCCGAGATCGACCCAGCACGGAGTGCCGGCAGTCCAAGGGGTGTCACGCGTGACCATTGAAGTCTCCAGTTAGCCGGGCGGCAGCCAGCAGTGCGCATCTCGCGATGAGCTGGTAACAAAGCGAAGCGTATACCTGCGGGAGTTGGTCAGGCCGGGGTTCCGGCGGGCCAGGGGTTTCCGGCGGCCCGGGGCCGTCACGGCCGCGCGCCGTCGCCTCACCAGGCGGAATCCTCGGCCGGGGGGGCGGTGCCGGGGGCGGCGGGCGACGGGTGCTCGTGCTGGGTCACCTGCGGCGTTGGTGACGGGCGGGAGCGCCGGGCGAGGGCGATGCCGCCGAGCGCGGCCACGAAGCAGGACGCCCCCCCGACCGCGAGGCCGGCGCGCGGGCTGGTTGCGGCGATGATCCAGCCGATCGCCGGGCCGCCGATCGGCGTCGTTCCCTGGAAGGCGACCTGCCACAGCGCGATCACCCGGCCGCGCATGCTCGGCTCCGCGCTGAGCTGGATCGTGGAGTTGCCGATCGCGATGAAGGAGACACTCGCCCAGCCGACGAACAGCAGCGCCGCGTAGGCAAGGCCGAGAACGGGGGAGAATGCGCAGGCCAGGATCGCCGCGCCGAAACCGGCCGAGGCGATGATCATCGGCCGCAGCCCGGTCCGGCCCCGCGCGGCGGTGAACAGGCCCCCGATCACCGCGCCGACCCCCATCGCAGCTGTCATGAAGCCGAAGGCCTCCGCGCCGCCGTGGAACGTCTGCCGGGCGAGGACCGGGAGCGAGACCGGGAACTCATAGGCAAACAAGCCGACCAGGCTCATCATCGCCAGCGGAATGGCGATCGTGGGAGTGCGTGCCGCGTAGCGCAGGCCCTGACGCAGCTGCCCGCTGGCCCGCCCTGCCGGGGGGCTCGGCCGCAGGGCGGACCGGTCCATGATGAGCAGGGAGGTGACGACGGCCGCGAAGCTGGCTGCGTTCACCAGGAAGCAGACCCCGATGCCGACCGTGGCGATGAGGACGCCGCCGATCGCCGGCCCGACAGCCCGGGCCGCGTTCACCGTCACCGAATTCAGCGTGATGGCGTTGCGCAGCTCATCCTTGCCGACCATCTCCCGGACGAAGGACTGCCGGGCGGAGTTTTCGAAGGCGTTGTTCAGGCCGAGGACGACGGCCAGCACGCAGACCTGCCAGAAGCGGACCGTTCCGAGAACGGTGAGCAGCCCGAGCGCGAGGGCCTGGAAGCCCATGGCGATCTGCAGCACGATCATGAGCCGCCGCTTGTCCACCCGGTCGGCGACGACGCCGCCGTAGGGGGCGAACACCAGTACGGGCAGGGTCTGCAGGGCCACGGTGAAGCCCAGGTCCGTGCTGGAGTGGGTGAGGGTCAGCACGAGCCAGGACTGCGCCGTCATCTGCATCCAGGTCCCGGCGAGCGATATCGACTGGCCCGCGAAGTACAGGCGGTAGTTCGGGACCTTCAGAGAGGAGAACGTCTGCCGCCAGAACGCGCCCAGCCGGCGCTTCATGGCCGCCGTCCCGGCAGGCCCCCGGCGAGCCGCTCAACTGCTGGCTGGGCGGTGTCGGGTGCACGGCGCTGGTCGTCCCCGGGCCGCCCGACGAGTCGGCTGAGAGCGTTGGCCAGCCCCGCGTGCGCCGGGAATCCTGACCGGGCGCCCGGCGGGATGGCAGGCGGGACCTGGTCAGGCAATCAGCTCGGCATCCCTGGCGAACGCGGCCCGTGCTGCATCGTGGCGGCGGCCATCCCCCAGCACCTCGGTGCGGGTGCCTACCTCGGCGATCTTGCCCGGCTGGACTGCTTCCCGGGTCACGGCGGCAGGAACGCCGCAGACCTGATCCTCTGGTGCGAACAGCATGCAGCCCATCATCTCCTGACAGCTGTCCCCAGCACCCGGCGAGTAGGCCTCCGCTTTCAGGCGGCTGGCGGGTCCTCCGCCACCTCGGGCTGGCGTGGACCGCGGCGGGACCACTTCGCGGCGACTCGAACCAATGGTCGCAGGGGCGGATGTTGCGCGGCACGCCCGGAACTTGTCTGGCGGGCGTTGCTGCTCGCCTACCCTGGCTGGGCGGCACCAGGCGCCGGGACCACCGGCCCGCCGCGAACCTCGGGCAGGGCGGATGCCAGGGACGGGAACTGACACGGCGCGACCGGGCCAGGCGCGCCACATCGCTGGCGTGCCGCACAGCCTGTCCGGGGCCCTCGGCGGCCTGGGGCAGCGCGCCGACGGCGTGTGGCACCACGCGTTCACCGCCCAGCCGTTGCCGCCGCGATGGCTGGTGGTGGGCTGCGGCGCGCTCGCGCTCGCCGTCGTTGCCTCCTCCCGGGTCTGGCCGCTGGCGCGGACCGTGGTGACGATCGTGCACGAGGGCGGTCACGCGCTGGTGGCGCTGGCCACGGGCCGCCGCCTGGCCGGGGTCCGGTTGTACCGCAATACCGCCGGCGAGACCGTCTCGGCGGGCAGGCCGGATGGCCCCGGCATCGCGCTCACCGCCGCGGCCGGCTATCCGGCACCTTCGCTGCTCGGCCTCGGCGCGGCGGCGCTGCTGGCCGTCGGGCACCTGACCGGGATGCTGCTGCTCAGCCTGGTGCTGCTGGCCGGGCTCGCGGTCGCGGTCCGCAACGCCTACGGCATGCTGGCCGTGCTGGTCACCGCGGGCGCGATCGCCGCGGTCTGCCTGTTCGCCCCGGCCGTGGTCCAGGCCGGGTTCGGCTACGCGATGACCTGGTTCCTGCTCCTGGGCGGCGTGCGGCCGGTGATCGAGCTGGCGCGCGAGCGGCGGCGGGGCCGGACCCGGCGCTCGGACGCCGACCAGCTGGCACGCCTCACGCCGGTGCCGGGCGGAGCCTGGGTCATGATCTTCGGCATGGTCGCCGTCGCCGCCCTCGCCGTCAGTGCCCGCTGGCTGGTCAGCTGACGGCGACGCCTGCTCAGCCCCGATCCGGCTCATCGGCGAGCGGCGCCCGCTGACCCCCGGCGCAAAGCCCAGTGGCCCCGGAATGATTGCGAATTTATAACGGGTTCCCACCGGACTCCCGTTATCGCCCTTGGTCCTTCGCCTGGTTAACCCGCCCGCAGTGATCACGTCGATCAGGCCGGGCAGGCAGGCCATCACGGGGCGAAGCAGTACGGGTCGCCGGATGCGTCACCGCCTGCAGCCGGATCTGGTGCGGACGGCGGCCGCGGAACGCGTCACCTCCGAGGAAGAACCGCTCGCCCACGCTCATCGCGCCGTCGTCGCCGATGTCGAGCTTGGTCATCCAGGCCCCGTCCGACCGGTGTCAACGGCCCTGACGCCGACCTGTCGTGCCCCGGAAAGGGCTCCCGCCGAGAAGCCCGGGCAACCGCCGCGGCACGTTTCGGGTCTTTAAATGTTGGCAGCACGGAAGCATCCGCGGTGCGAATCGCGTTCAATTACTGGCGGCGTCCCCCGCGCCGCCGCGCCATCGGAATGCCGCTGACCCGCCGGAGTTCGGCAGATCAGGCGTCGCGCTGCCGTAACGTATTGACTGCGCGGCGCTGCTTTCCGGATTGGCGCCCGCAAGGACCAGGCTGGCCCCCGAACGTGCTGGCCGCGGAAGGCATCCCGTTGCACAGGTCAAAGGTCTGGACCCGGATCGGCGGCATAGCCATCGTGGTGGCGATCGTGGTCACACTCGCCTCGAGCGCGTCCGCAGGGCGCGCCTTGTTCGGGCACCGGGCGGGCGCCGCCGGACGCGCCGGCCGGGTGACCGCCGGACGCGCCGCCCGGGTGACCGCCGGCGCCGACCGGCCGGGTGACCGCCGGCGCGACTGGCCGGGTGACCGCCGGCGCGACTGGCCGGGCGGCGGCCCGCCGGAGCGCGCCCGCAGCAGCGCTGCCCAGGCTGTCGTCCACGCAACTGGCCGGCCAGCGGGTGATCTACAGCTACAGCGGCCTGACGCCGCCGGCTGGCCTGCTCTGGCTGATCAGCCACGGCGACGCCGCCGGGGTCATTTTCTTCGGCCAGAACATTTCCAGCCGGGCGCAGATCAGGTCCGTCATCAGCCGGCTCGACCAGGCCAATGCGAGCACGCTGAACCCGGTGCGTGAGCCGTTGCTGCTGATGACCGACCAGGAGGGCGGGGTGGTGCGCCGCCTGCCCGGAGCCCCGCTGCTGTCCGAAAAGCAGGTCGGGCAGTCCGCGCACCCCGCGTCGGCCGCCGCCGCGGCGGGCACCGGGGCCGGACATAACCTGCGCGGGGTCGGCATGAACGTCAACCTCGCGCCGGTGCTTGACGTGTACCGGACGGCGGGCAACTTCATCGATGAGTTCGGGCGCTCCTACAGCAGCCACGCGCACACCGTGTCCTACCTGGGCAAGGATTTCATCAAGGCGCAGCAAGCCACCGGGGTAGCCGCGACCAGCAAGCATTTCCCCGGCCTCGGCGCGGCGACCAGGTCGCAGAACACCGATCTGCGGCCGGTGACGCTGAACGTGTCGCTGCATGCGCTGCGCACGACCGACGAGGCACCGTACCCGGCCGCGATCGCCGCCGGGGTCCGGCTGATCATGGTGTCGTGGGCGGTGTACCCGGCGCTCGACCCGCACCGGCCGGCCGGCCTTTCGTCGAGAATTGTCGGCGGCGAGCTGCGCCAGCGGCTCGGCTTCCGCGGGGTGACGATCACCGACGCTCTCGAGGCCGGCGCGCTGCGGGCGTTCGGCACGACAGCGAACCGGAGCGTGCTGGCGGCCGGCGCCGGGATGGACCTCATCCTGTGCTCGGCCCAGAAGGTCTCCCAGGGCTCAGCGGCGCGCACCGCGCTGCAGGCCGCCTACCTCGGAGGCAAGCTGAACAAGACCGCCTTCACGGCGGCTGTCCAGCGGATCATCGCGCTGCGGACCAGCCTGCGCGGCTAGGCCAGGCTGGTTCGCCAGGGTCACCGGCCCGCGAGGGCGTCGATCCTTTCCATCTCGCCCGGGCCGAGCGAGAAACCGAAGATGTCAAAATTGGCCGCGATCCGGCCCGGATTCGATGATCTCGGGATGACCGCGATCTGGTGCTCGATATGCCACCTGAGGACGACCTGCGCGGCGCTGACCTCGTGGGCGGCGGCGATCTCGGTGAGCACCGGATCGGACAGGTTGGTGTCCTTCAGCGGGCTGTAGCCCTCGACGGCGACGCCACGGTCGCGGCTGGCGGCCAGGAAGCCGGCGTCGTAGCGGCGCGGGTCCCAGTGCACCTGGTTGACGGCCGGGGCCTCGCCGGTCGCCGTGATCAGGTCGTCGATCTGGGCGATTGAGTAGTTGCTCACGCCTACGGCCCGGGCCAGGCCCTCTGCGGCGAGCGCGAGGAACTCGTGCCAGACGTGCCGCCGCTCGGCCCGCGCGCGCGGCGGCCAGTGCACCAGCCACAAGTCGACATAGTCGGTGCCGAGCGCCCGCAGCGAAGCCTTCAGCACGGCCCGCTCGCGGCCCGCGTCGGCCGGACGGAGCTTGGTGGTGATGAAGACGTCCTTGCGTTCCACGCCGCTGTCGCGCAGCGCACGGCCAACTTCGTCCTCGTTGGCGTACATTGACGCGGTGTCGACGTGCCGGTAGCCCGTCTGCAGCGCGTAGCGGACGGACTCGCAGCCCTGGTGGCCGCGGAGCCGCCAGGTGCCAAACCCCAGCATCGGCATCTCCGCGCCGCCGCGCAGCGGCATGACGGGAACATCATGGGCATCGCTCATGTGGCCATTGTCCGCCTTCATGCGACCGGCGTGCCGGTAGATGCGGTTAGCGCGGCGACACGACCGTGGTCACAGCACGACCACCGAGCGGAGCACCTCGCCGCGCTGCATCTTCCCGAACGCCTCCTCGACCTGGTTCAGCGCGATCGTCTCGGAGACGAATCGCTCAAGCGGCAGCCGGCCCTGCAGGTGCAGGTCGATGAGCACAGGGAAGTCACGGTCGGGCAGGCAGTCGCCGTACCAGGACGACTTCAGCGCGCCGCCGCGGCCGAAGACGTCGAGCAGCGGCAGCTCGAGCCGCATTTCCGGGGTCGGAACGCCGACCAGCACGACGGTGCCGGCCAGGTCGCGCGCATAGAACGCCTGGGTGTAGGTCTCCGGCCGGCCGACTGCCTCGATCACCACGTCGGCGCCGTTGCCTTCGGTCAGCTCGCGGACGCCCTCGACCGGGTCGGCCTCCAGAGAGTTGATCACGTCGGTGGCGCCGAACTCGCGGGCCCAGTCCAGCTTCCGCTGGTCGACGTCGACAGCGATGATCCGGCGGGCCGCGGCCAGGCCGGCCCCCAGCACCGCGGCGTTGCCCACGCCGCCGCAGCCGATCACGGCAACCGAGTCGCCGCGAGTCACCGGCGCAGTGTTGAGCGCCGCGCCGAGACCGGCCATCACGCCGCAGCCGAGCAGCCCGGCGACCTCAGGCCGGACGCTCGGGTCCACCTTGGTGCACTGGCCGGCGGCGACAAGGGTCAGCTCGGCGAACGCGCCGATACCGAGCGCGGGGGACAGCGGCGTACCGTCGGCCAGCGTCATCTTCTGCGTCGCGTTATGGGTGGCGAAGCAATACCAGGGCCTGCCTCGGCGGCACGCGCGGCACTGTCCGCAGACCGCGCGCCAGTTGAGGATGACGAAGGCGCCGGGAGTCAGCCCGGTCACGTCGTCGCCGACGGCCTCCACCACGCCCGCCGCCTCGTGGCCGAGCAGGTAAGGGAAGTCTTCCCCGATTCCGCCCTCGCGGTAATGCAGGTCGGTATGGCAGACACCGCACGCCTGGATCCGGACCAGCGCCTCTCCGGGTCCTGGATCAGGCACCAGAACCGTCGTGAGTTCGACCTCGGCGCCCTTGCCGCGGGCAATGACGCCGGTAACCTCATGTGCCATCGCGCCGGTCCCCTCTCATAGCTTCCGATCTCATAGCTTCCGATCTCATGGCCTCCGAAACGGGGCCGCGCGTCAGCCCGCTGTGCCCCGTGCTCGGCAGGTTGCCGGTGGGGGCGATGATACGGCCCGGTCAGCGACCGGAGGCCGGGCGGGTCAGCGGCCACCCGCGGTAGAGCCGGTGCGTCCGTTACCTGGCGGTCGTTACCCGGCGGTCGTTTACCCGGCGGTCGTTACCCGGAGGTCGTTACCTGGCGGTCGTTAGCCGGCGGTCATCCGGCGGTCGTTACCCGTCTGCCATGATCACCTGGACCGTCGGAGGCGCGATCGCCGCCAGGGCGGAACCGAGCGCGTCGGCGGTCTCGTAAAGCGGGACCACGTACCTGGCCGGTCTTGCCCGGGCCGAGAGCAGCGCAGGTGGCCGGCCGATCCAGCGCGGCGGGATGATCACCGTCACCCCGGCGAAGAAGATGCCGGACGCGAGCCGGTGGCGGTGGATGATCGACGCGGCCGGCCCGAGCACCACCTCAAGCCGGGCTCCGTAATGCCGCCGGGCGATCCTGAGCTGCCCGATCTGCGACCACGGCACGAGCACACGCCGACGTCTTGATCGTTTCCGCCTGGGCACGATTCCCAGCCAGACGCCGTTGCGGTCAACGAAGAATGCCTTCTGCCGCATCGTCGCAAGGACGCCAGCGAGGATCAGCATGGCAAGCAGCAGCGCGCCCATTGCGATGGCCGTATACCAGAGCGGCAGCCTGCCCTTGACGATCAACAGGCCAGCGACCACCACGTACCACACCGGGATCAGCAGCAGGTAGCCCCGTGGGAACATCGCCGCTGGGCCGGTCACCAAGCCGGAGTACCTGTGCTCCACGGGACGCCTCCCGGATTGCCCGTTACTGAAATCTTCGGCCGATCCTGGTTGCGCGGCAAGCGTCAGTTTTCGCCGTAAGTCACCAGATCGGCCGCCTCGGATCCTGGCGCACTGGCTCGGATCCTGGCCGGCTCACGTGACGGCTCGGATCCTGGTGCACTGGCTCGGATACTGGCGCACTGGCTCGGATACTGGCGCACTGGCTCGGATACTGGCGCACTGGCTCGGATACTGGCGCAGAGGTGATGCGCCCGGCCGGCGTCTCGGGCGGTCGCGGCGAGAGCGGCCGACCTGGTAGCGGGCCATGCGGATCTTGCCGCATGATGTAGTGATCTCGGTAAGGCAGGGACGCCGCCTCAGTGTCAGGGGTAACTCGCTTAAATGAGCACTGGATGGACGCAGAGCCGGCACCAGGAATCTGCCTATGCCGCCCATGACGACACCTGGCCCAGGCGAGGCGAGAACGCCATGCCATGGCAGGAAGGGCCGGAGGATCCCGAAGGCCAGGGCGACGCCGGGCCCCGGGTGACCGGGCTGGATTACGCGGAGCCGCAGCCGGCCAGGTCGTGGGTGCCGTTAGGACAGGATTACGCCAGGGCCGCAGGTGGCTGGGTCGCAGGCGGGGCGGTGGGTGCCGCGGGGACAGGATGACGCCGAGCCGCAGCCCGCCGGGCCATGGATCGCGCGCGAACAGGATTACGTGCAGCCTTGGGCGCCGGACCGGGGCGGCGAGGCCTGGACGGCGGGACCGGGCGAGGCGGAGGCTTGGGCGCCGGGACGGGGCGGCGGGGCCTGGACGGCGGGACCGGGCGAGGCCGAGACTTGGGCGCCGGGACGGGGCCATGAGCGTCGGCCGGCTGGCAGCGGCGGTTATTCGGAGCCGTGGGCCCCGGGTCATAACTACGACGTGCCGGCGAGTGTCGCGCCGGGAGGCGGCTGGGCGCAGCCAGAACCGCGGTCTGCCGGGCAGCCGCTGCCTAACCAACTGTCGGCCGAGCCGGATCACCCGCGGCAGGCTGCGCAGACCGTGGCATCAAGCCGTCGCCATGGCGCCGGACAATCACGGGATGAGGCCGGGGCCGCGTATCAGCAAGACTGGGGCCGGGCTGCCAGCGATAGCGCTGAGGACGCCGACTACGACTGGTACCGGTATCTCGGCCAGGGACTCTCGACGAACGCAAAATCCAGCTCACCGCCCGCAGAGCGCCCGCCGACGACGCGGAAGGGCCCAGCCCGGTCAGCGCACAAGCCGGGCCAGGCAGCCCGCCGCGGTGACCGCCGGCTGGGCCGACGCAAGCCGTCAGGCACGGTGCCTGACCCCGACGCCCACGCGGCGGACCGTACCAACCCTGGATACCGTTGGCCGGAGCAGGCCGGTCCGGCCTACGAGACGCACCCCGGTATGTCATTCGCCGCCCAGACGGATGGTGCGCCGTTCCCTGGCCAGGCTGATCCCTCGTTCTCCGGCCAACCGGCTGCGGTGCAGGTGCCGGTTGAGCGGGCGGTTCGGGGTCGGGCGCCCGTTGCTCAGGTCTCCGCTGCTCCGGTCCCGGCCCCGCGGGCACCCGCCCAGCCGATGCCGGACGATCATGTGATGTCCAGGCCGCTGCCCGGCGACCGGTCAGATGGCAGGGAAGCACAAGACCGACCCAGGCGCCAGGCAGGTCGATCGGTAGCCCGGACCCGTCGCGCGGGCCGCTCAGGCAAGCGCTACCGCTGGCGGTTCATCGGCGTGGCAGGCGCCGTCGTGCTGGTGGCGACCGCGGCGGTGGCGGCCTTGTTGGCTCGAACCGGCGGGGGGGTCGCGCACGTGATGGTGGCCCCGACCAAGCTCGGCAGCTATGTTCAGGAGCCCTCGCTCGCGCGGGATATGGGCGCAGCGGCGCTGCAGAAGCAGATAGTCGCGAGCAGCAGCGGTGAAGCCAAGCACGTGGTGTACGCCGTCTACGAGGACGCTACTGGCCCTGCCGCGAAGTACGGCCCGCAGATCATCTTGTTTATCGGCGGGAACCGGTCAGGCGCGTCCGCCAGTTCCTTCATGACCAGTTTCGCGGGCAAGCTTTCAGGCGCCGCGGCTACCAGCCCTGGATCCATGGGTGGCGCGGCCGCGTGCGTCCCGAGCGTTGGCGGCCGCCTCGCGGAGTGCGCGTGGGCCGACGATGACACATTCGGAGTGATCGCGTCGCCCACGCTGGGCGCGTCTGCCCTGGCCAGCGAATTGCGTACGGTGCGCCCGCTGGTCGAGAAGCGAACCAGCCAACCGCGGTAGCTTGGGCCTTGCCACCGGCAGGCTCATTCCTTGCTGGGCTTACCGCTCTGAGGTCGAGGCGAGCGCAACGACAGCCGCGCGATCGCGATGGCGATCGCGCCAGCGAGCACAGCGAGCCCGGCCAGCTGGCCGCCGATGAGACGCGGGTCGAGCGGCAGAATGGCTGAGGCTGTTGCGGCACTCATGCGGCCTGGCCGCCCGGTGGAGTTGCCGGTGTCAGGGGCGGCCGGATTCGCGCTTGTCCCCGGCGAGACGGTGGGGAACAAGGCGCCTGGGTTCTGGGCAGAAGTGCCGACGCCAGGCAGGGTGGTCAGGTTGCCGGGCGCGGCCGGCAGCGTCGACGGCGGCAGGGCCGGCACTGTCAACGGTGGCTGGGCCGGGTTTGGCGGCGCGGACGAGCGACTCGGGGCCGAGGTGATCAGCACAGATGTCGTCGCGTTGAAGGAGGCGG
This sequence comes from uncultured Actinomycetes bacterium, assembly GCA_963774825.1. Lineage (GTDB taxonomy): Bacteria > Actinomycetota > Actinomycetes > Streptosporangiales > Streptosporangiaceae > DATBGO01. The sequence continues at coordinate 125,529 of CAVZGW010000017.1, forward strand.
CGTGGGTGCCGCTGACGGCGGCGGTCAGCGTGACCTTGGCGCCGGCAGACGCAGCGCGAGCTACGTTGACGCTGGCCACGAGCTCGTCAGACTGACCTGTGGGCAGGTCACCTACCGTGCAGACAGTGCCGTTGGCCTGAGGGCAGACCGTGAATCGTGCCGCAGAGACATGCGCGATGTGCCGCACATCGGCTGAGACGGTCACTCCGTGAGCATCCGCTCCGGTGCTCCAGACCCAGATTGCATATGTCGCGGCCTTTCCCTGCCGGACAGTGCTGCTCGAGAACGGCCGGACCGACACGCAGAGCTTGGCGGTCTTCGCGGTCTTCGGCTTGGGCGACGGCGTCGGGCTCTTGCTGGGAGTCGGGCTCTTGCTGGGGGATGGGCTCTTGCTGGGGGATGGGCTCTTGCTGGGAGTCGGGCTCTTGGTAGGGGATGGGCTCTTGGTGGGGGATGGGCTCTTGCTGGGAGTCGGGCTCTTGCTGGCGGACGGGCTCGAACTCGGAGATGCGCTCTTGGTCGACGTAGGGGATTTCGTGGGTGTCGGGGTCTTGCTAGGCGTGGTGGCGGTCTTGCTGGGCGTCGAGGTTGAGGTCGCGGTGGGCTGGCTGCTCGATCGCGCGCCGGCGAGCCGAGCGGCCGTCACCGAGGCCGCCGATGGCTTTAGCCCGCTTGCTGAACGCGGGTAGGCGGCGACGGTCACAACTGGGCGCACCGAACACGTGGTTTTCAGGGTCGGGGCTTGAACCCCCTGGGTGGCGGCGAGTGCCTCACCAAACGTCCCGCTGAAGATCATCAAACCCCCGGCAAGGGCGCCGAGGGTGGCTATCCGGGCTGGCCGTCGGCTCACAAGCCTGACCCCACCGCTGTTATCCCCTTGCCCGCCACGCTGCTCTCCCCATGATTTCTTACATTATGCATCGCAGGTAGGGGGGCATTCCCCCCAAGGGTCCATTCGACACCTTCGGCGCCGCAGATGCCAGAGCCGGAGATGCTGGACACAGGCTGCGCAGCATTGCCGGACCGGGGAGGTGCCAACGGACGCACGTGACGTTCTCACCAGGCCTGCGCCGCCGCCTGACGTGATCCTCAGCTACGGTCCCGGCGATCACCAGGTCGCTGACCTGCGGCTGCCCGCATCACGGCAGGTTGGTCAGCAAGCCAGCCGGAGGGGTGTTCCGCTTGTGCTCTTCTTTCATGGCGGCTTCTGGCGTGCCGCCTACGACCGCGGGCATACCGGCCCGCTGACCGCCGCGCTCGCGGCTGATGGATTTGCCGTCTGCGCCCCGGAGTACCGCCGGACTGGCCAGCCTGATGGCGGCTGGCCGGGGACGTTCGACGACGTGGCGGCCGCGGTCGATACGCTGCCCCGCCTGGCGGCGGCGACAGCGACGAGCTCATCGACCCAGGTCGCGTGCTGTTCGCCGGGCACTCCGCAGGAGGTCATCTTGCGCTCTGGGCGGCGGCCAGACACCGGTTGCCACCGGAGGCCCGCTGGCATTCGGCTGCATCAAGATGCAATGGCGTGGTGGCCCTGGCCGCCGTTAGCGATCTTGTCGCCTGCTACCAGCAGGGACTGGGGAATGGCGCAGCGGCCGAGTTGCTTGGTGCCGGACCGGACGGCCGCCCGGACCGGTACGCGATGACCGACCCCGCCGCTCTGATACCAGCCGGGGTTCCGGTCCGGATGCTGCATGGCAGCGACGATGACGTGGTGCCCTGCGAGATGAGCATCGCCTACGCTGCACGCGGGCACGCTGCAGGCGATGACGTGACGTACGCGGAACTGCGAGGGGCGGGGCATTTCGACGTGATAGACCCACTATCGGATGCGTGGGAGCACGTGGCGGCGTCGTTTCGCGCGCTGTCCTTATCGGACGGACCATCGGGCGCTGCGCCCAGGGCGCCGCGCTGACTTCGGGTCGTGTATGCTCGCCAGCGCGGTCGCACCGATCCGCGGGGCTCAGCCCGGCTGGGACGACGGCCGTGCCCGCGAAGGCGCGATACGTGCCAGCCGCCCCCTTAGCTCAGTCGGCAGAGCGTCTCCATGGTAAGGAGAAGGTCTACGGTTCGATTCCGTAAGGGGGCTCGCAGGTCAATGGTATTTTTCGGACGTGTATCCGATGAATATCCTGCCCGGGAACTGCCTCAGGTGCCCCCCGGGCCGCGCGCGGTTGCTGGCTACGGTCCTGACCTGGGCCAGCGTGCGTGAACTCGTGACTGGTGAGTGCTTCCCGGTCCGGAATATGGGGAGTCCGTTCGTCAAGCGTCGTTCCGCTGCCTGCGCGCCGGGGCGGCTTGGGCGCGGCTTCGCCACCGCCGGGGCAGGCGGTCTTCGGTGACGCCGGGACAGCCTCAGAAACGATTCAGACAATGCAAGCCGGGCGCGATCAGCGCCCATGGGCCAGCGGCCTGATTAGACGCAACGCAGCTTAGCGATCACGTCGGCCACTGATCGCACACGCCGCCCTGCCGAGTATGAGCGGCTCTGTAGTTTCCGTTTCCCAGACCACGACGCACGCAGATAAACCACTTCTGCGCGTTTGGGCAATTAGTGCTTCTGCGCGTGGGCAATTCGTGCCGACGCGATGCACCAGTCCACGCGCCGGCGTGCCGCCTAGTGGCGTAACGCCAGGAGACAGCTGGGTCGGCCGGAGACCGCCCATTCCCGCGGCGTCGATCTGGCCGCCAACGCCGCCCCCGGCAGCACGGCCCGTGCGCTCGGGGCGGTCAAGAACGGCGGCCGGCTCGCGACGCATCTCCGACCCGCCTGACGCCGAGCGCGGCATCGAGATCAGGCGGGTGTAACGGGTGTAAGTGGCACCCGACGGGCCGCGGTTGGCACGGCTCGGCGAACCGCTCGGCACTGCTGGAACAAGCCGATCGAAGGTGCCGTTCGTCGTAGATCAGCAGCCGGTCGGTGCACTCGGCCCGGGCGATGCGTATCCATCTTTCGGCGTAGCAATAGGACCACGCCGTCAACTGCACCTGATCCGGCGATCGGTATCGCCGGGTAAGGGTGACCGCGGCGCATTGCAACGGGCATCCTCCCCACCAGAGCCTGAACCAACGCCATCCCAATGCCGCCGCGGCGACGGACTGCCCCGGGTTTCTCGGAGGCTGTGACCTCTGGGAAGGTTGGGGCTCATGGTATCCAGGAAGCGCATCCCGCTGAGCTGCGGGAACGGGCAGTGCAAATGGTCTTCGAGTTGCGTGCGGAGACAGGGAACGGGCGTGGTTCGATCGCCCGGGTCGGCCATCGGCTCGGCATCAACACCGAGACGCTCCGTAACTGGGTGAAAAAGGCCGAGGTCGATTCCGGGCAGCGGCCCGGCACGACGACTGAGGATAGGAAGCGGATCGCGGAGCTGGAGCAGTGCAGCGACCAGGTAGCCACCGACGGCCCAGCCTACGACGAGGTAGAAGCCGGCCAGGCCGTGGTAGTCACCGCGCTGCAGCGGCACGATATCGGTCACCGCCACCGAGCGGTGCTGGCTGGCCTCAGCCGCCGTGATGACCTGCTCGGCCGCGCTGGCCACAGAGCTGCCGTCGGCGGAGGCGATGAGCAGCGTGTCGGTCTTTGCGGCCGGGTTGATCACCAGTGTGGCGCTGACGGCTTCGTCACCGATCAGGCGGCGGGCGGCAGCCAGGCTGCTGGCAGCGGTCGCGTGCAGCGGGGCCGACGGGATCAGGTTGAGCTTGGTCACCACCTGGCTGGACGCCGGGGCAGGCGCGACCACGGCGAGCGGGATCCGGTGCGGCGTGGCGGAAATCCCGACGATTAAACTGAACACTAAAAGTGTTATCGTTGCGTACGCAACGATAACATACACACGATATTGAATGCCAGATAAAGCCATCTATAATCAGATGGTCCGTAGGTCCTTTATGACTTCTTAGGTCCTTTTCCGGCACCCCCGCCTGAGCTTGTCCCCAGTCCAGCAGCCGTCCGGTGGACGTCCGGGTGGTCTTCACCGTTGCCCGCGCCAGCTCGACCTGCTCGCCCGAGTCCGATTCGTTTGTGCTCATGGTTCCTCCTTGCGGTCGAAATGAGACGGCCCAAGGGACCGGTACGGCCTGACCGGCACATACGTAGCCAGGCTCAGGCTGGCCCGACGACATGTGCCCGGCCCCGGCGAGCAGCGCCAGCGATGCGCGGTTGCCGGCTTGGACGAGCGTGCGCAGCCGGGTGAGCGCCGCCGGGCGCCGCCGCAGTCGTCGACGACGGTAACGGCGATGTCGGCGGTGGCCGGATCGTTGGGGTACTGCAGGAGACGGACGACCCCGGCCGGCTCCTCCTTGCCCTCTGCCGGCAGCACGGTAAGCAGGAGCGCGATGTGATGCAGCCCGTCGGCGCTGTCGACGAGCTGCCGATCATCGGGTCGTCGAGCTGATCGAGCACCTGGAGGAAACGGTGGCGGCGCGAGCCCGGCGACAGGCGGCGGAACACCTCGCGCAGCGTCTCGGCATGGGTGGGCAGCAGCGGCCAGATCAGCTCAGGCTTGCTGTCTCGCAGGAAGGAACTCCCCGGCCAGCACCTGGCGGGAAGCCGGACGCGCCATGCGCCTGAAGGCGCTGATGGTGCTCACGCCGCCCAGCGCCCCGAGCAGTTTGCGCGCCCCTACCGCTGCGCCGGTCGGGGCTGTCGCAGTCAGGATAGCGAGCCGAGTAGGGGTCGGCGTACCGGAACGTGCCGTGATCAGCGGGCGCAACCCCCGCCGCGGGGCCGGGCCAGGGAACGCTCAGCGTCTCCCTGATCTGCTGCGCGACGATCGCGGTCGCGTGCTCGCCGGGGATTACCGGCAGAAGCACGCCGGCCAGTTCCTCGTTAGCCGGCTCATTGTCCTTGGGCAGTGAGACTGTCTTCCCGCTCGCGGCGGTCTGCCTGATCCAGTCCGGCGCTGCCGCATGGTCGCGGTCAGTGCCCGACGTGAGAATCTGCTCGCTCATGATCGTAATTCCCTCGATTGCCTGGTGCATGCATTAGCGCGCGCGTTCAGGCTGACGCCCTCACGCTCACGTTTCCCATTCCCGAAGATTAGCCAATTCCCCATTTGTTACCTGAGGGTTTCGGCGATGAGGCTTATCTGTAAACCATTGCCAAAGATTGTGTATGGCATTGTGACCTGCGACGACGCGGATAACTAAGTCCAGGCCAGGGTGATCGTTTTCCCGGACTTGCGCCTGGCGGACGTGATCTTGACTTTTCTGGCGGCCGTGGCTGTCCTGCCGCTTGGCCGGCCCCGGACGCGAACCTAAAAAGTAGCAGCGAGAAGAGGAAAGACGCAGGTCACGTGAGTGGCATCATTTCCGGTACGGCGTGGACACCACTTGAGATAACGTGTCCACGCCGCAGCTCAAAGGCCCCGGCAGTTACGTCGTAGACAAGGTACCGGCCGGGGAGATGTTCGACAGCAGCACCCGGCACCCGCCCAGGCATCGGACCGCCGAGGTCATGCACAGCGACCCGAGCTGGCGGCCGTGCGAGGTGCTGGCGCGGGCCAGGCGCCGGGGCGCGTGGGCGGTCTTGCTGCGCTGGCCCGATGGCGGGGAAGACTGGCGGGCCTACGACAGTGAGTACCTGCGACCGGTATAAAGCCCATGGCCCAGAACGCAAGGAGGCCCGGCCGCCACCTTCACGCTGATCGGTAAGAAGCCTGAGCGGGAACGCGATGACGATCGACTGGCCGTCGCCGACCCCTTGAGGAAGCGTGACTGACCCGGAGCCGAACGTCGCCCCGAGGCCAAGCAGAGGGCCGAGCCCCTGATGGGACCTCGCCCGAAGTCATGCTACAAACCTCTGCAACCGCCTCAGAGCTGGGCAACGCATCGCGAACAGCCTCCAGCGACGGTCCAGCAGGGGCAGGTTGGACACGGCGGCCCAGCAGCTGCCCCGTACAACCCCCGATCGGCGAAATCCCCGGACACCGGCACGACACCGACGCCATACCGCACCCTGGCCGCTAGCACCAGCCGCGACGGCTAGCCACTGTAACTGGCCGATCCCAGAGCTCGGCGAGCGGGCGGTCGCGGCCGAACTGCTCGTTCGGTGTGCTCGCGGCAGCACCCCGGAACCGTCCCGGGGTGGCACCGCCGCCTGGTCACGTAAATGGACCTACCGCCGGACGGGACGGCCGCCGATCAGCGCCGAGATCACCGCGCTGGCCGAACGGCTCACCACCGAGAAGCCGGGCTCTGATCCGGCCATCAGACGGTCGTCACTACCTGAAACGACTCCGCCAGCCGACCTGCAGGCAGACCACCGGCCGCGCCAACAGTCGCCAGCCTTCCGCGGACCACTGTGTCCAGATCGGCTGGGGCTGGCTGACTGGCGTGCGCCCGGATCGCCGCGACCTTGCGGTCGATGACCGTGGTGACGTCGACGAAATGGTCCGGCCTCGGGCCGCCGCGTAGCCACACCTCGGGAACGGTCCAGGCAAGGAGCCCGACAGCGCCCAGTTCCGGGAAGGCATGTGGGTTGCGGGCGTCAGGGTAGACAGCGTCCAGGGCGGCGGAGCCGACGGCCCGGTGATCGGGGTGGCTCTGCGCCACCCGCTCGTAGTTGCGCTCGGGGCTGTGGGTGAGCAGCCGGTCCGGGCGAACTTCGCGCAACACTCGGGTGAGGTCACGTCGCAGTGCGAGGGTGGGCTCGACCCGACCGTCCGGGTAGCCGAGGAAGCGCACGTCCCGCACGCCGAGCAAGGCGGCCGCGGCGTGCTGCTCGGCCCGGCGCAGCTCGGCGAGCGGCAACTCGCCGGGCCCGCGGACCGGGCCGCCAGCGTCGCCGTCGGTGACCACGCAATAGACGACCTCAAGCCCGATGTCGGTCCACAGCGCAACGGTTCCGCCGGCCCCCCATTCGACATCGTCAGGATGCGCGGTCACCACGAGAACTCGACGCACCGTTGCCGACGAGGGCATGCAGGCACCCTACCCGCGCAAATGGGGTTCTCGGTAACGCCCACCCCGCCAGGCCCTCCGGTCAGGCGGCAAGGAACAACAAGTAGCGCTGTATCAGGGAGCAACTATATGGCTCTCTCTCATATGCACGCCACGTTCGCGCAATCACGAACATTGGGGAGATCAATGGGGGGCGTTGTCTTGTTTGTGCACGGGATGTACGCGCACAAACGCCCCGCCTTCGAGGCGGCCCGCAAGCTCGGTCTGAGTATTGCGGTCGTGGGGCCCGAACTGCCCGGCTGGGCCGTCCCGCTGGTCGACGAGTTCGTGCCTGGCGCAACGGACACCGCGCAGGCGATGCGCACGACGATCGAGCAGTTGCGGGCGCGGCATGCGGCCCGCCCCTACGCGGGGGTCGTCACGTTCTGGGACCACGGCGTGGTCCCGGCGGCGCAGATCGCCGCCGCACTGGGGCTGCCTGGGAGCTCGCCGCGGGCTGCTTACCAGGTCCGCAACAAGTACGCGATGCGGCTCGCGCTGGGCCGCCACGGCGTGCCGCAGCCCCCTTTCGCGCTGGTGCGCAATTGGCCGGAACTGGAGGCGGCCGCCCGCCGGATCGGCTTCCCCGCGGTCTACAGGCCGGCGGCGCTGGCAGCGCCGGAGTGCTCCCCGTCCGCTCGGCCGCCGATCTGAACAGGGTCTTCGAGACTCGGACCAAGCATCTAACCCCGCACAACGACAGCTTTTTCGGCTACTACCCCGGAGAGTTCGTCTACGAACAGTTCGTCCCTGGCCGCGAGGTCAGCGTTGAGGGGGTGGTGGCCGACGGTGTGCTGCACACCGCCGGGGTCACCGAGAAATGGGCCACCCCGGACACCTTCACCGAGTTCCAGCACGCCTACCCGGCCCGGCTGGCGCCCGAGCAGGAAGCGACCGCTCGGCAGCTTGCGCAGGCCGCTGTACACGCGATCGGGATCGACCACTGCGGTGTGCACGCGGAGGTGATGCTGACCGACGACGGCGGCCAGGTGATCGAGGTGAACGGCAGGCTGGGCGGTGACTTCATCACCTCCCACTTAGTGCCGCTGGCTGAGGGGACCGACCTGCTTGAGGCGGCGATCGAGGCCGCCACGGGTCACCCGGTGCACCTGACGGCGACCCGGCGGGAGGGAGCCTGCGTGCGGTTCCTGCTTGCCGACCGGCGCGGGGTGGTCGCCCGTTGGCGAGGTCTGGACGACGCGCGAGCGGCGCCCGGTGTGCAGGAGGTTACCGTCACCCGGCAGGTCGGCGATCCAGTCGAGCTGCCGCCGGAGGCCTTCTTCGCCTCCCGGCTTGGCTTCGTCGTCACCCATGGACGGGACACCGGCGTGGCGGTAGAGCTGGCCGGACGAGCGCTGTCTGCGGTGATGTGCGATGTCGTCTGACCCTTCGCGCAGGCTGCTGCTGCTGGGCGGGGCGAGCGACCCCGCAGGCAACGATGTGCTCACCCAGACCCGCGCCCGGGGAGTCGAGGTCTGCCTGGTCGACACCCCGACCAACCTCGCCGCGGCACCTGGACTGGTCGCGGCGGCGGCCGAGGTGGTGCCGCTCGACTATACCGACGTGACGGCATGTGTGGGGTGGGCTCGCGAGCGCTCCGGACTGCAGCCGTTCCTCGGCGTCTACGGCTTCCGTGAGCCTGCGGTGGAGTCGGTCGCCGAAGTCGCCGAGGCGTTGGGGCTGCCCGGCAACCCCGTCGCGGCGGTCCGCCGGGTGCGGGACAAGCACGCCTGCCGGCGGGCGCTCGCCGATCTCGGTTTCCCCCAACCGGACTCGGCGTTGTGCTCCGGGCCGCAGGAGGTCCGGGCCTTCCTGGCCGGAACCGGGCCCGGACCCTGGGTAATCAAACCGCCCGACGGGTGGGGGAGCGCGGGGGTGTGCCTGCTGCGCGACCCCGCCGACCTCGACGCTGCCCTGACGCACCTGGCCCGGGGCCGGACGTCGCTGGTCGGCGAATTGGCGAGACAGGGCATCGACCACAGCCCACCGGGCGCCGGAGCGGAGGAGATCCTGGTCGAGCAGTTCCAGTCCGGGCAGGAGTACAGCGCTGAGGGTGTAATGGTCGGCGGACGTCCCGTCCTGCTCGCGATCACCCGCAAGACGACGACTGGCCCTCCGCACTTTGTCGAGATCGGTCACGCCCTGTCCGCTGAACTCGGCCCGGGCTGCAGGGAGCGCGTGCAGCGGACCCTCGCGGCGGCACTGCCCGCGCTCGGGCTGCGCTGGGGCGTGCTACACGTCGAGTTCTGGCTGGACGGGGATCGGGTGGTGCTCGGCGAGGTGCACGTGCGCCCCGGAGGCGACTTCATCCACGTGATGACCCAGCACGTCACCGGGGTCGAACTGCACGGCGCCGTCGTCGACCAGCTGCTGGATGGCGGACCCGACCCTTCCCAGTGGCAGGTCCGGCGGGGCGCGGCGGTCCGGTTCCTGGTGCCGCCCGCGGGCCGGGTCACCTCGATCGATGGCTGGGACGAGGTGCGGACTGACCCACGGTTCCTCACCGGCCGACTCACCCTCCGCCCCGGCGACCGGGTCCGGGCGTTGCGCTCGTCCGCGGACCGTTCGACCCTCGTGGTGGCAGCGGCCGCCACTGCGGCACAGGCTGCCCGGGAGGCCGCCCGGCTGATCGCCCGGCTACGGGTCGAGGTGTCCGCAGACCTGCCCGAGCAGGTCACCCACCCCAGCCCCACGGCCCTACCTGAGGAGCCCCGATGGCCGCCGAGGTGACCGCCCGCACTGTCGGCCTTCGACCCGGGAGGGACGACGGCCGGCTCGACCGGGTCCGGGCCGATCTGCCTGCCGTCCGGCGTGGAGGCTATTTCAACGCCGGTTACACCGGGCCACTGTGTGCCGCGGCGAGCGAGGCGCTGACTGACACCGTCCGGCGTGAGCACGAGGTGGGCCGAATGGGCCCGGGGCCGCGGGAAGAGGCCCACCGGACGCTGCAGGACGCCCGTGACCTGGTCTCCGAGCTGCTGACCTGCGATCGCGACGGGGTGGCGCTGATGCAGCACACCACTGAGGGCGTCAACGCGGTAGTCCTCGGCCTGCCCTGGAGTCCGGGGGACAACGTGGTGACGACCCGGATCGAGCACAAAGGCCTGCTGCTGCCGCTCGGGGTGCTCCGCAGGCGAAAGGAGGTCGACGTGCGGGCGGTGCAGTGGGATCCGCTCGATCCCCCGGACGAGCTGGTCCGACAGCTGGTCGGGGCGATTGACTCGCGCACCCGGCTAGTCGCACTGTCCCACGTCTCCTATGTCACCGGCGGCCTGATCCCGCTCGACGAGGTGATCGAGAAGGCTTACCGACACGGCGCCCTGATCCTGGTCGACGGTGCGCAGACCGCCGGGGTGCTGCCGATCGATCTGACCGCGCTGCCCGTCGACGCCTACGCGATCTCCGGACAGAAGTGGCTGTGCGGGCCGGAGGGGACCGGCGCGCTTTACGTGGGTTCCCGGGCGCTCGACCGGATCGAACCGACGGTCGTCGGCTGGGCGTCCGTGACCGCATGGGGGCTCGACGGGTCTTTCGTGCCCAACCCGGACGCCACCCGGTACGAGGTCGGCACCCGTTCCCGGCCTTTGGTCGCCGGATTCGCCGCGGCCATGCGCTGGTCTCGGGACCAGGTCGGTCGACAGTGGGCGGCAGAGCGGACGGCCGCTCTCGGTGCCCGGGTCCGGCACGGGCTGCTGTCCCGGACCCCAGCGGTGCTGCTGACTCGCGGCAACCATGTCGGTCTGATCTCGTTCCGGCTGCCCGTACCCGCAGAGGAGGCCGTGCGACGGCTGTCCGATCGGGGGATCACCGTCCGGTCCATCGACGGCTACCAGTGCGTCCGGGCCTGCGTCGGCTACTTCCACACCGAAGACGAGGTGGACGACCTCGTCGACCACATCGCGGCGGTCGCCCGGTGACGACCATCCATCCGGTCTGCTCCATGCGCGGGTCCGTGCAGCTGCCCTCTTCGAAGCCGCACGGACAGCGGGCCCTGGTGCTCGCGGCGCTCGCCGACGGCCCGTCCCGGCTGATAGACCTGCACCTGTGCTCCGAGACAGCGCTCCTGCGGGACGGCTGCGTCATCCTGGGCAGCTTGATCGACCCGCCGGACAGTGACGGTACCGTGCAGATCAGCGGGAGGACCCGGCCACGCACGTCCGAGTTCCTGCTCCCGGTGGCTGGCTCCGGATTCGCACTGCGGACGCTGCTGGCGATGTCCTGCGTCGGCGTCGGCCCGACCATCTTCATCGGGCAGCGCCGCCTCGGACAGCGTCCACTCAGCCCGCTCGTCGACGCACTCGCCGTGCTAGGCGCCCGGATCGAGCCACTGTCCGACGACGGGCTCCTGCCCCTGGTGAGCTGGGGCGGCGGGCTGCGTGCCCCGGCCGGGGCGGTGTCCGTACCGACCGGTCAGACCTCGCAGTTCAGCACTGCTCTGCTCCTGGTCGCGCCGTACATTCGCGGCGGACTGCGGCTGCGACTCCGACCGCCTTTGCACGGCGCCCACTACCTGCGCATGACGATCGACCTGATGCGCCAGTTCGGCGCCGACGTGGCCGCGGCGGCGGACCTTCGGGAGATCACGGTGCGGCCCGGCCGGTACACCGGCCGGTCGATACAGGTCGGGCCGGACGTTACCGCACTGTTCTCGTTCCTCGCCGCCGCGGTCCTGGTCGACGTGGACCTGCACATCCCGGGGGTGCTGCTCGGCGTCGACCCATTCGTAGACGCTGCGATCGCGGTGGGCCGTCGGTTGGGAGTACAGATCGAGCCGGACGGCCTAGGTATCCGGGTAGTCTCCGGGCCGCCACCGACCCGGCCGGTGGTAATCGACGCATCCCCGCTGCCCACGTTAGTGCCCGCTCTTGCCGCTGTGGCCTGCGAGCTGCCGGCGGGCCTGCAGGTGCGAGGTGCCGCCCACCTGCGCCACCACAAGACCAGTCGGCTCGAGGTCGTGCTCGGTGAGCTGGCCAAGCTCGGCCGACGGCTCGCCCCGACGTTCGTCGACGGCCGACCGGACGGATTCATCAGCCGACCGGCGGGCGAGCCCACGGGAGTGCCACTTGACAGCCACGGCGACCACCGGCTGTACGTGGCGCTGAGTCTGGCTGCGATGGCCGGGGACCAGCCCGTGGAGCTCTCCGGCGAGGAGACCCTCACCGCCTCGTTCGCCGGCTTCCCTGCATCCATCGCCGCCCTGACCAGGCCAGGCGCACGGATCTAGATCCGGCACGACCAGAGGAGGACTACCAAGCATGGCCGACACGATCGAGGTCCTGCCGTCCACGGGGCTGGTCGGGACGCTCACCCCGCCGGGCGCCAAGAGCGGCACGGTCCGGGCGCTGCTCGCCGGAACCCTCGCCGCGGGCACCACGGTGATCCACAACGCCGGCTCGGGGGACAACGTCCGGGCCATGGCCGACGGATGTCGTGCGCTCGGTGCCCGGGTGCAGGTCGGGATCGGCCGGACCCTGACCGTCGAGGGTGTCGGTGGCCAGCTGCCCGAGAGCGCCGAACTCGACGCCGGCAACTCCGGCATCGTGCTGCGCCTGCTCACCGCGGTAGGAGCCGCTGCCGCCTCGCACTGCGTCGTCGCCACGTCGAATCATCACTCGCTCGGGCGCCGCGGGAATGTCGAACTGGTGGACGCCTTGCGCCAGTTCGGCGCCGACTGCCACGGCAGCGGCGAGCAGGCTTGCCCGCCGCTGGTGGTGTCGGGAGGCGGCGGGCTGCACGGGGGAACGGTCGCCATCTCCGGACGACGCAGCTCCCAGCCCGTGTCCGGGCTGCTATTCCTCGCGCCGATGATCGGCGCGGACATCGAGGTGGTCGTGCAGGACAGACTCAGCGCCCCTGCCATGGTGCGGGCCACAGTCGAGACCCTGGCCCGTTCCGGGATCACCATGCAGACGAGCCCGGACGGGCTACGGTACCGGGTGGCCGCCGGGCAGAGCTACCGACCGGCCACCCACCAGGTGGCCACCGACGCCTCCAGTCTGGCCGGGATCTTGGCGGTGACCGCGGCCGCGCCGGGATCCCGGGTCACGGTGGCAGGAGTCGCTGCCGACGACCACGGTGCGGCATTGACGGTCGCCGCACTTTCCCGGATGGGCGTGCGAATCGAGCAACGGGAGGACACGCTGACCTGTTATGGGCCGGAAGAGCTGCGGTCGGACGAGTTCGACGGATCCGGCTTCATGGACAGCGTGCTGCCGCTGGCCGCGCTGGCCTGCTACGCCCCGGGTACCACCGTATTCCGCAACGTGGAGCCGCTGCGCTTCAAGGAATGCGACCGCATCTCGGACTTCCGGCACGAACTGTGCGCGGCCGGGGCCGATGTCGAGGAGCGCCCGGATGCCTTGATCGTGCACGGTCAGAAACGGATCCGCGGCGGGACCCGCGTGCAGGGCAGGCACGACCACAGTGTCGTGATGGCGCTGGCGGCGCTGGCGGTGCGGTCGGACGAGGGCCTGACCATCGAGGGGTGGCACTCGGTCGGGCAGACGTATCGGGCCTTCTTCGACGATCTGGCGGCCATCGGCGCGTCCATGGGCTCGAACGAAGAAGACCGCAGTGAATAACGAAGGAGAGCGCAGTGAATGCTGAGGAGCTGGCGGCGGCGGTACGACGGATGCGGGAAGGGGTCCGGGTCTGGCTTGAAGCGTGCGCCGGTCGGCCCGCGGAGGTGCTCGATCGTCAGCCCGCCCCGGGCGTGTGGTCGATCAAGCAGAACACCTTTCACCTGGGCGACGCGGTCGAGGCGACCTTGCTCAGGCTGGAGGCGATGCTCCGCGAGGAGGAGCCGCAGTTGCTGCGGTTCGACGCGGACGAATGGGCGGCGCAGCGGCGCTATCAGGAGCGGCCATGGTCGGAAGCGGTGGACCGGTTGACCGGCCTGCTGGAGCGGTTGTTGATTCGGGCGGTCTGTTTCGGCCCCGAGCAGCTCGCCCGTACGGGCCGACAGCCCAACATTGCGATGGCCATCCTCGGGCTGCCGACGGACCGGCTCACTGTCGCGGACCTGCTCCGGTTCGAGGGGGATCACGTTGAAGAGCACCTGGCCAGCGTGCGGGCGATTCTTGCCGACCCGGGGTTGAACCCGAACCAGGACCCTGGCTCGGAACAGGAGCCCAGCTCGGCGGAAGCATGGGGTTCGGGCGCACCGGCTGGCGCGGAACCGGTTGGAGCGTCGGGGAATGACTCTCGGCGCGCATGATCCGTTCGGGGATGTGGCCGGCTGGGACCCGGCGACTGCCGGGCGCTGGGCCCAGGCGTTGGACCTGCGGGCCTCGGGCGCCGATCAGGCTGCGTTGCGTGCTGAGGTGGCGCGTGCGGCCGGGCTAGGTCCGGGCGACATGGCCCTCGAGGTGGGCTGCGGCACCGGGGCATTGCTCAGTGAACTGGCGCGGCTGGTCGGTCCGCGGGGCCGGGTCCTGGGGGTCGAACCGCAGCCGGTGCTGGCCGGGCTGGCCGTCGATAGGGTCCGCCGGGAAGGCCTGGTGGGAACGACTGCGGTGTTGATCGCGCGGGGGGAGCGCTTGCCCGTGCTGTCAGCCGGAGTCGCCGCCTGTGTGGCCCAGACGGTCTTGGTGCATCTGCCTGGGTCGGTCCTGGCGGCCACGCTCGCCGAGATGGTACGGCTCGTGCGTCCGGACGGGCGGGTGGTCAGCGTCGACCAGGACGGGGATACCTGGACTATCGACCACCCGGACCGGGAGGTGACCCGGCGGATCGTACGGTTCAACAGCGACCAGCGTTACGCGGACGGCTGGACGGGGCGTCGACTGGCCCGCAGCTTCCGCGCGGCCGGACTGAGGGACGTCGAGGTGCGGGTGCTGCCGCAGGTGGACGTCGAGTCGGGTTCGTATCTGTTCGAGATGGCCTTGCGGCTGGCCGAGGCGGCCCAGGACGCTGGTGTGCTGTCCGCCGCGGAGCGGCAGCGGTGGGTGGAACAGCTCACCGAGCAGGCCGACACCGACGGCTTCTTCTCCAGCATCAACTACTACTGCTGTGCAGGCCGCCGCGCTGGCTGAGGTGGCGGGCCCGGCCATCGCCGGTCACGTTGGGGCACAAGCACGCAGATACCGTCACCTCAGCATGGTCGGCAACGGCGGGGTTCCTCGTTCGCGGCAATGGCGGAGCCCCTCGTTCGCGGCAGTGGAGGATCGGTGCTCTGCGGCCGCTCCCCATACGCCCGCAGCCGATGGCGGTTCAGGGGGAGGCGGGGCCAGCTCGCGAAGCCCCGCTGCAAGATCCTCTCTCAGGTCGTCGACGTCCTCGAGGCCGACATGCACACGCAGTAGGGCGCCCCGTTTCTGCCACTGGCCTGGGAGGCGATGGGCGCCGGGGTCGGACGGCACGATCAGGCTCTCGTAGCCGCCCCAGCTGTGCCCCAGCCCGAACAGCTGCAGCCGGCCGAGCATCGCGTCTACGGCGTGCTTCCCGAACCGTGGGTGCAGGACGACTCCGAAGAGTCCGGCGGCACCTGAGAAGTCCCGTCGCCAGAGCAGGTGCCCTGGATCACCGGGTAGCGCCGGATAGATTACGTCGCTGACCTCCTCGCGAAGTTCCAGCCACCGCGCGAGTTCGAGCGCCTGCCGCTGGTGCTGCCGCAACCGGACGCCGAGCGTGCGAAGTCCTCGGAGGCCCAGATACACGTCGTCGGCACCGGCGCACTGCCCCAGCCGGATCGCACCTCTTCGGACGGGAGCAAAACTGTCCTCGGTGCAGACGATAGCGCCGAGGATGCTGTCGGCATGACCTGTGAGGTACTTCGACGCGGAGTGCACGACGACATCCGCCCCCAGCCCGAGAGGCCGGCAGAAAGCGGGCGTGGCCCATGTGTTGTCGATGACGGTGACAACGCCGCGGGAGCGACACACCCCGGTGATCGCTGGCACGTCCTGCACCTCGAAGGTCGTGGAGCCGGGCGACTCCAGATAGACCAGGCGCGTATTGGGACGAAGCAGCCCCTGGATCCCGTCCCCCAGGCACGGGTCGTAGTAGTCGGTCACCACTCCGAGCGCCGCCAGCGAATCGCAGAACTTCCTGGTGGGCAGGTAGACGGAATCACTGACCAGGATGTGGTCGCCAGCCCGCACGAAGGACAGGATCGCCGTCGTGATGGCGGCCAGTCCCGAGCACGTCACGACCGCGGCGTAGCCGCCCTCGAGCTCGCTCAAGGCAGCCTCGAACGCACGGACCGTAGGCGTCCCGAAGCGGCCGTACGTCGGCGGCTTGCGCCTGAGCGGGTCGGCCTGAGATGCATCCATCGCGGCAACGCTGTCGTACACCACGGTCGAGGCCCGCGAAATCGGCGGATTCACGTAACCATGCTGCTTAGGCGGCTCGGACCCGACGCGCACGAGCCGACTCCCAAGCGAGGGCCGCCGGTCCATCACGACACCATCTCCGGTTCCAGTTCGGACAGTGATAACGATGCAGACGCCCGCCGTTTGGCGGATGCCGAGGTCAGCACAGGCTCAACGCCTCAAGGATTCGGTCGTCACCACGGGCAAGGCGGACGGAAGGCCCCACTCGCTCCACGACCCGTCGTACACGGCGAGGTCACGGTACCCGGCCAGCTCGGCCCCCAGCGCCAGGACGCAGGCTGTGACCCCCGAGCCGCAGCTGAAGATCAGCCGCTCTCGCTGTCCGACGAGGTCGGAGAAGAGAGCCTGGAGCTCGGCCGCGGGACGCATGTGGCCGTCCACGAGCAGATCACCGAACGGCAGGTTCACCGACCGGGGCATGTGTCCGCTTCGCAGGCCCGGCCGCGCCTCCTCGGACTGTCCCGAGAAGCGTTCCCGTGAGCGGGCATCGAGCACCACAGCGGCGTCGTCGGTCAGCGCTGCCTTCACCACGCTGCTGTCGATGATCAGCTCCTCACGTGGGCTCGCCACGAAGTCGCCGATTGGAGGATTCTCCGACGGAAAGAGCTGCCGGGGCAGCGCCGGCGGCGATCCAGGCCGGCAGGCCGCCATCAAGCACGCCGGCCCGGTCGAAGCCCATCGCCCGCAGCATCCACCACGCGCGAGCGCTGGAGTAGATGCCCGCGCCGTCGTAGATCACGACGACGCTGCCATCGCTCACCCCGAGCGCACGCATCTCCTGCTCGAAGTGCTCCGCGCTGGGCATCGTGTGGGGCAACGGACTCGACCGATCGCAGATCGCTCCGTCAATGTCGAATAGCCGCGCACCCGGGATCGGCGGCCCTTCGCCGCGATGCTTGCGAAGGGTGGCATCGAGCACCACCAGGTCGGGATGGTCCAGTCGCTCCCCGAGCCAGCCGACGGTGACCAGGGACCCAGGGACCGGCAACGACCTCACCGCGCACCTCCTTCGACTGCAACGGGTCGCCACCTGGCCTGCTCGGCGAACCAGGCCGCCACCATCTCCATATTGGTGGCCACGTCGTCCTCCGACTGTCCGGCGACCACGTAGCCTGCCAGGAAAAGACCGGACTTGACGCCCCCGTGGTACACCTGCCCGGGAGCTCCGGCCATTTGCACCTCCCGCACGCAGCCCGGTTCCTCGCCGACCGGCAGATGTTCCAGCACGCCGTGCGACGGCGGGATGTTCAGCCCTCCGGCAGGCCGATATACGGGCGAATCGAAGGTCGTGGGCAGCCCGCACTCGGCGTAAAGCCACTCCCTATCGAGATCGATACCGAAGGAGTATCTGACGGCCGGGCTGATCATCCCACCGCCGGTACGGCTCGCGATCTCGCAGAACACCACCCGGTCGTCGGGGGTGATCCATAGCTCTGCATGGAACGCGGTGTTTGACGGAGTGGGAAGCTGCGCCAGGACCGCGCTGGTCGCCTCGACCAGCCGCTGGTACGACGGGTCCCCTGACGACAACGGAACGCTGGCCACCCAGCCGCTGGTGCGAAAGGAGAGACAGTCGTTGAGGTATCGGAACGGGTGAATGAACACGACGTCGTCAGCGATGACCAGCCCGTCGACGTGGTACATCGGCCCAGCGACAAACGTCTCGATCTGGCTGGTCCCGGGCCACGGCAGGCTGAGGTAGCAATCCAGATCGGCTTCATCGCAGATGATGTTCGCGCCCAGGGAGCCAGACTCCGACACTGGCTTGATCACCACCGGGTAGCCGTGTTCCTCGACGAACTGGAGGGCGGTGTACGCGGAGTCGAGCAGGCGATACCGCGGAACCTCCACCGCCCCGCCGACCAGGTGATCCTTCATGACTACCTTGTTGCGGAACGCGAGCGCGCTCGCGGTCCGCTGACCGGGCAGGTCCAGCAGCTCTCGAAGCTGAGCGGCGCGCACGACGTCTGCCTCCGCGCGGGCGAAAACCGCCTCGACCCGATGGGCGCGCGCGAGTCGCAGTGCCGTCTTGTCGACGAGCTGGTTGCTGTCGTAGTTATAGAACGCGTATACGTCCGGCAGGTGGCCGTATCCCCCGGCGTACTGCTCCGTAGTGAGGATGATCGGCTCGATTCCCGAGCCTTTCAGCCACTGGTCGTATGGGGTCTTGCCGTAGGGCGTCTTGGCGAAAACGAGGACGTGGCGCATTACCGGCCCCTCAACTCGCCTGGACGACGGGCAGGCGGCGACGCTCGGGGACCCGCGATACGAGGCCTTGCTCCTCCGAGAGCTCCCGCGCGAAGCAGCCGTCTTCATAGGTGCCGGCGAGACGCCTTGCCGTGAAATCGTTGATCTCCTGGTGATCGAACTCGAGGCTGTAGGTCACACCCTGCTCCTGCGCGCTGATCTTGCGCACGAGGATGCCGAGATGGGGTTCGAACGTGTTAACGCAGCCCACGACATCCCCGATCTTCTCGCGCCGCTCGCCGTCATGTTCGTGAAGGACAACTTCGTCGGCGGGGATCACGGCAAAAAGCTGAGCAGCAGGCCCGGCACCAGCCCACGTGGCTGGGGAAGTCCATGGCCTTGATACCGAACGTCCCGAAGTCCTCGCTGACGGCGAGCTGGAAGTTCAGGTCCACGTTGTCGTGCAGCCACTTAAGGTCGCGATAGGCATGCTCGATCTCCTCATGGCTCATCTGCAGTTCGGGGTGGCGGCCACCGTGGTCGGCGAAGTTGTTGAACCGCACCGTGTCGACGCCGAGCTTGTTGAAGTAGTGCGCGTAACGCTTTAAGGACTCGCGGCCGTTGTTGTGCCGGCCGACCGTGACGCCGATGTTGACGCGGAACGCCTTTGCGAGCTCGTCGTCACCCTCAAGCTGGCCGGCTCGCTCCCGCTGGTTGTACTCGGCGATGCGGCGCAGGACCTCCTCTGTATCCTTCCCGCTGAACACGCCCTTGATCGGGTAGCTTCCGTCATCGATGATGGCGAGGTTCTCATCAATCAGGCCGTGGTACGTGATGGAGATGGTGCCGTAGCCGCTGTCCCGGGCCAGATCGAGCAGCTCGACGTAGTTGTCCGCCAGCAGCGGACGACCACTGGTCCAGGCGTCACCCTTCTCCATCGTCTCGGTTGGGGTGTGGTCCATTTCCTGCCGGAACTCACGATTGTTGGCCGGGCCATAGATGCGCATGAACTTGCCGTCGTAAGCGAAGCTGTCAACGAAGCGGGGATAGACCCGATACCCCTCCGCCTCGAGGCCCGCCTTGATCAGCGGGCCTTCCTCCATCGCGAAGGATTTGTTGTAGACCTTCTCGTAGTTTACGAACCAGCAGTGCGTGCATTTCTGTCCACAGGTGTTCTTCCCGACCTTGGTGTCGAGATCGAGGTAGATGTGGATATCCTCTGGCTTGATGTCCTGGAACGGGACTGTGAACGGCGTATCGCCGTGGAAGTCGTAGGCTATGGGTGCGTTGTCGGCCGACATGTGATCCCCTAGGCGGTTGCGGATGAAAAGGTAACCAGACCCGCCCGTGACGGAGTCCGCGAGACTGGGGTCGTAGGAGGCTGGGTCGTGACGATCTGCCGGGCGGTCAATTCAGCGACGGCTATGGCGCAGTTGAGCGGGCTGGTGGCCGTCAGAGTGGCGCAGCCCAGGCGGTCCAGGGAACTTCGGAGTGGCTGAACCAGATCACCCACCCGGGCGGAGATGTCCCACTCCACAATGGCTCCGCAGGTAAGGGTGGGCTGCTCGGCGATGGCGGTCACCCGTCCGGGCTGGCCGGTAAAGAACACCGTCGCCGCAGCAGGAGCCGTGATCGGCTGCTGCTGGACGACTGAGCCGATCGCCCAGCCAAGAGCGGAGCGCCTCCAGTTGATCCCCCGGGTGAGCTGCACAAGGTCTGCGATGCCATCCCCGCCGAGGCGGTTGTGGGTCTCGATCACGATGACCTTGTCACCGTCGATTTTTACTTCGCTGTGACTCGGGCCGTCCATCAGGCCCAGGGCGTCGAGGAGTTCAACGACGGCTTGCTCAACGAGGCGCCGCTGCCGCCCGTCGAGGGAATGGGGAGGCATCACGTGACTCAGTTCGACGAACCCCGTCGTCGTCCCCTTCTGCGCGATGCCTATGACCGTGTGGCACCCGTGCGAGGACAGGGACTCGACACTGAACTCGGTGCCGCCGACGAACTGCTCGAGTAGAGTGCCGCCGGTCCGGCGGTTCGCCGGAAGGCCTGCGAGCTCGTTGACAAGTGCCACTTCGCTGCTGCCGGAGCCGTCTACTGGTTTGGCCACAACGGGCGAATGCCGGGCGAACAGCCGCTCGATGGCGGCCGGATCGTCGCCCGAGGCGAACGCCGGATTCAGGTGAGGTGCCCTCTCCGCGAGGGTACGACGCATCGTCAGCTTGTTACGCATGGCTTGCACGACGCTTAGCGCTGTGCCGGGAGTGCCTAGCCGTTCCCCCGCGGCCGCCGCCGGTTCAAGGCCAGATTCGGTCAGCGAGACGACTGCCGTGGGCGACAGCGGAGCAAGCATCTCGTCGACGAAGGTGAGGAAGGTTGACCGGTCTCGATAGTCGATCGTGAAGCACCTACCGGCGACCTCATCGAGGGTCAGGGCACCGGGCAGCTGGAGGTGAATCAGGTCCACGGGAAGGGTCGCTGCTGCGCGCGCCACCTTTGCGTTAGCGCCGATGACGACGAGGCTCACGACAAACCTCCACGCGCCCGTGTGCTGCTGTCCCATGCTGGCGAGCGCTTTCGGGCGACGGGTGCCGGCCGACCGCGGTCCCGGGTCTCGATCTCGGTGAACGCGGAGGCGGACACCTCGTCGGGCCACCGTGCAGAACCTTTCAAGGCGCTTCCCTCTCCGGATGTCTGGGTGAGCGAGAACACAAGGAAAGAGGCGCGCTATGGCGAGGAAATACCTCTCCTGGGTAACTGTTCGCGTTCCGTCCGGTGCGATGCGACGCAGCGTGACTGGATCAAGGATCTGACCTGCGGTTGCCGTATGTCGAGTTCGCCGGCTCGCCAGCGTCTTCGCCCCGGCCCGGGACGCCGATCTCCGGCGCGTTGCGTAAAGCTGGCCCGTGTTGGCGGGCAGCTGCGACCGGGGCCCTTCGGGGGGAGGAATGTCCAGAATGGGGGGACGGGAGGAGGAAGGGCTTCGCCCGCGCCGCTGGTTGACGGCCGCAGGCTGCTGGGCCGTGCCGGCCCGGTGCCCATTCGGTCGGGCGGGCTGGGCGGGTCATCGCCGGTGGCGGCCACGGGCGGGTGTTGTCCGGTGACGGCCACCGGCCGGTGTTGCCCGATGCCGGGTTCGCGATGGGCTGCGGGGGTTGCCCGCCGCTGGCCGCTGGCCGACGGCTCGCGGCACCGCCAGTCCGCAGGCCATTACCACGGCGCCGAGCGCCAGCCACCCGATCCGGCTTGGGAGCACCACTCCGGTGATCACCACCGGGGCGACGATCGCCTGCAGCGAGGTGCCGAGCTGGAAGATGGACAGGTAGCGGCCCCGCTGCGCGGCGGGAGCCAGCTCATAGGAGATCGTCCAGCCGGCCGCCGACTGCCAGAGCTCCGCCAACGTGAGCAGGACGACAGCGATTACCGTGACCGCGCAGGCCGCCACCGGCCACGACGCCCGGCCGGCTAGTTGCAGCGCGACAGCACAGGCCGCCAGGGCCGACGCCGCGCGCACGGCGCAGCGCAGCGCCCCCGGCAGCTTTGCAGCCGGACGCGCCAGCCGGGCTTGCAGTAGCACGGCCAGCACTGTGTTGCCGGCGATCAGCGGTCCGAGCAGGACCGGCGGCACCCGGGTGTGACCCGCCACCCACAGCGGCAGCCCGAGCGCCAGGATGGTCATGTGCAAACTGAGCACTCCGTTAAGCACCGTCGCGCGCAGATACCGCGGCGGGACGCGTACCCGTGGCTGGCGGCTGCCGGCTGGCGGGAGGGGCTTCGTCGGCGGCCGGGCAGCGGCGGCGCCGATCCGGCCCAGCAAGGCCGCCGCGAAGACGAACGACACCGCGTTGCCGGCCACTAAGACCAGATAGCCGGCGCGGAGCCGTCCCCGATGGCCACGGTGGCGGCCAGGGCGCCAGCGCCGAAACCCGCGTTGCGTACGGCCCTGACCTTGGCCAGCGTGTCAACGCGCCGCGATTCGGGAACCATAGCGGCGACCACCGCCTGGTGGTTCGGCGGCGTCGCGCCGTCGGCTACCCCGATGCAGGCCGCGACGACCATGAACTGGACGGCATTCGTTATCAGGCAGAACGCGATGTAACAAGCTGCCCGCCACAGTTGAAGCGCGATGAGAACCCGGCCGGCTCCCACCCGGTCGGCCAGCATGCCGACGGGGACGGTAAGGATCAGCCCGGCCAGGCCACCGATGGCGAAACCAGTACCCACGGCCTTCGGCGCCAGCCCGACGATCCGCGTGAAATACAGGGCAGAGCCGGTGTAGTACATCCCGGTGCCGATCGCGTCGACAAAGCCGATCAGGCTGAGCTGCTGGCCAGCCCGATCAGCCGGCACCAGCATGGCCCGAAGCCGTCCCTGCAGCCGGGCCCGCCGATCCGCGGTCCCCGCACCGGCGGTCCGCGCAACCACGAGCGCTTCGGTCCGCGACCCGGTCAAGGTACCGGCCGGGGTGCCGCCGCCCGGACGGTGACCGAGATCGCAGCGGCCGCATCCGCGGCGAGATGCTGCGCCTCGGCGGGTGTCCGAGCACGGGCGCGGACATGCCCGACCCGGTCCCATGAGGACGTCACTGGGAGGACGACGGCGCCGACACCGACGCCGACCCGCACATCGCGCACCCCGGGGAGGCTGCGGGCCTGCTCAACCCCCTCGATGGCTTCCACATTGCCGGGCGGGGCCGTGAGAAAGGCGATGGCCGCCCCGCCAGTGGCTGCCTGCGGAACGGCGGCCGGCTCGCCGAGCATGACCCGGACGTAGGCCTCCGACAGATCGAAGTCCCATGCCTCCGAGATCAGCAGGCCGATCTCGTCACCCGGCATCCGCGCCGCCGCCTCTACCAGCGCGGGCCCGTCGTCGGTCACGATCCACTCGCTGTGCACGATGCCATGCTCGAACCCAGTGGCCGAGACGAGGCGTATATTCGCCTCTTCCAACGCACGCCGGAGCGGCGGCGTGATCATCGCCGGTGCCGTGTGCCCGACCTCCACCGGGAACCTGCCCGGCTGTACCCGCTTGGCGGTGACGTTACTGAAGACGGTCCTGCCGCCGATGACGAGCAGCTCGACGCTGTACTCGGGGCCATGCAGGGCGTGTTCGAACAGCAGCCGGGACGGCACGCCGCGGCGGGGCACCCGGTGCCCTTCCGCCGGTTCGGCGCTCGTTTGCCACCCCTCGCGAATCTGAGCCACGTCGGTGATGATCTGCACCCCGGCACTCGCCTGCCGGGCCGTCGGCTTCAGCACGCACGCCCGGCCACCGGCCGCCAGGAAGAACCGCTCGGCATCCTCGATCCGGCCGACAAGAGCGCAGGCAGGATTGCGGATGCCGGCCCGGAAGGTGACCCGACGCAGCTCATACTTGTCGCGGAACACCCGGGCCGCCCGCACACCTGCCCCGCGGACGCCGATCCGCTCAGCCGCCACGGCCGCCGGCACGACAGCGTATTCACCACCGGGAAGCACAGCAGCCGCACGCGCGATCGCCGGCTCGCACGCCAGGAGACTGTCGAGGCCGGCCGGGTCCTGATACTCGGCGTGGATCACCCGGGCAACCGATGGGTGCCCGGCCGCCAACGCATCCACGCCGCGTGCTCGTGCGACGTCCGGCTCCTCCACCACGAGCACCGACCTGTCGCGCAACTTGCCCCGCAGGGCACCCAGCAGCGTGACGCTGAAGCCGAAGAGGACGATCCTTTCCTCGCTTACCTCAATCACCGTGCCGCTCCCTTCCCCGGTAGCACTAAAAAGGAGGAGCGAATCGGAACGTAGATACGGCCTGGTGGTTAGAAGCTTGCGTTTCTCCGATCGAAGCTGATCGCCCACCCAGCCCGTCATCTCGCAGACCCAGCTCACGCCGCTCCGCGGGCTGCCCGCGCAGATCCCCCAGATCCGTATCGCGGGGGCAGACGGGCACCCGGACGACGCCCGTGACACTCGGCCCAGGCTCGGAACCGGCCGTGGCTCGCGCCCCGGACTGTGACGAACCCGTTAGCCTGCTTTGAGCAGCCCACGAAGCGAAGGTCTCCATGAAGCGAAGGAGCCGGGCGGCGGACGCCCCCGACGAAACAGCACGGGTCCGGTGATCGCGCGCCCACGCGCCGCAAGGTACGTGGCCGTTTCGTCCCTTGCGTCAGCCGTTGTCATCGGGGTGGCAGCACGCTGGTCACATGTTTTGGCCCGCATCCTGGGCGACCTTCTTCCCTTCGACGTGACCTGGTACACGACAACTAGCAATCGCCTGGTCGCGTTGAGTTTCGACGACGGACCCCACCCGGCGACAACGCTGCCATTACTGGATGTCCTGTCACGTCATCATGCGCACGCAACCTTTTTCATAATCGGATCACGCGTCGCCGGAAACGAGCAACTTGTCGATCAGATCGTCAGCTCCGGCAACGAGATCGCCAACCACGCCATGTTTGATTCACCCAGCGTGCTCCTCAGTTCCCGCGATTTCGAGCGGGACCTTCTTCAAACTCACGCTATACTGTCGAAGTACGCCAAAGTAAGCCTTTTCCGGCCAGCATCTGGATGGTTTACTCCTCAGATGCTTCACATCCTGGGGGCGCACAGTTACCGATGCGTCATGGGGACCGTCGCCACACGCGACGCTGACAATAGAAACCCACGGCGTCAAGAGCGGCGCATTCTTGAGCGGGTCAGGCCCGGTTCCATCATCGTGCTGCACGAGGGAACTTCTCGTCGCTGTGGCGTCATTGTGCTGACAGACCTTCTGCTCTCGGACCTCAGTGCGCGCGGCTACGAGATCGTCACAGTGTCAGACCTGTTGCAGGCATCCAGTTCCGGTTCACCCCCGGTAAGACGTCCACGCGCTCGATCATCGTGCCTTGACCAGCGGCAACTGCGGGACCGCTAGCTCGCCTCGAGCCACCGCCCATCCGGCCCGTCCAGCGCCGAAGCTCTGCTCGCCCCTGTGCCAACGCGCCACAGTCTCTCGTCCCCTTCCAGCCAGAACACCAGCGCGGGTTACTAAGCCAGGCATCTTCCCGGGGCCGTGCAGCCAGAGCGCTTAGAGTCAGTCACGGCGCAATCCGACGCAGCCAGCAGCGGCAAGGCAGGCACCATCGGCGGTTATCATTGCCGCGGCGGCTAGAACGAGGGCGGCTCGCCGGGTTCTGAGCGCCGGGCGTGCCGTAGTCATGTTCCTTTCATGTCACGGTCCTGATCGCGCCTGCTGCCGCTTCATACGTGGCCGGCGATGGCGATGAAGGCCATCGCGGCGCCGAGAAGCACGAGCCACAGTGCCGTGAACGCGATTTCCTTCCAGTTCGGTTTGAGCTGCTTCACCTTTGCCATGTTCACAGTGCGAAGCATCTTGTTAATCCTCTCCGTGTTCGACGCGCCGTTCGCCGGCTGCTCGCCGGGCTCCAACTGGTGGCCGCTCCCTGAGTTGCCGTGGCATACGGCGAACTGGTCACTGAGACGGTAAAGCCGCCGCCGCCCGCGATGAATCGGTTGTTTCCACATGAAGGCGAGCCGACCGCGGGTGAAGAGCGGCCCCGGTGCAGGGGAAACCTGGAATGCTGGCCGCGCCCCCGGCCTGTTCAGGACGGGGGCCTGGCCGAGTCTCGGCGGGTCATGGCCGCGCCGAGTTCGGCCCGCGAGGACACGCCCAGTTTGCGGTAAGCGCGGGCAAGGTTCGCTTCGACCAGCCTGGTACGGGCCGATTCCCCGCGCTGCTGCCTTAATAACGAGTTGCGTTAATAACGCGTTGCGTCATCCTGGGAGATGTGCTGCGATCGTTTCGGGACAAGGACACCGAAGCCGTCTGGCACCGGAGGCGGTCACGGAAGCTTGATCCGCCGTTACAGCGGGCTGCCTGGCGGAAGCTGGCGATGCTGGATGCCGCAGAGGTTCTGGTGGACCTGCGCGTGCCGCCGGGCAACCGGCTGGAGAAACTGGCGGGCGATCGCGCGGGCCAGTACAGCATCCGGGTCAACCAGCAGTGGCGGATCTGCTTCCGGTGGACCGACGCCGGGCCCGAGGACGTGGAGATCACCGACTACCACTAGGAGGGGAGGGAGTATGGCAGCGGACACGGTGATGGCGCCCGTGCATCCAGGGGAGATCTTGCTGGAGGAGTTCCTCAAGCCGCTCGCGGTGAGCCAGTACCGGCTGGCGAAGGAGATCGGGGTCCCGGCCCGGCGGATCAACGAGATTGTGCACGGCCAGCGCCGCATCAGCGCGGACACGGCGCTGCGGCTGGCCCGTTTCTTCGGCACGTCTGAGCGGTTCTGGATCAACCTGCAGTCCCGCTATGACCTGGAGGTAGAAAAGGACCGGCTCGGCGATGCGCTCGACGGCATCCGCCCGCTCACGGCCCCTAGCTGACCGCCCGGGGAAGTGATCGACCGCTGGTACAGATAAGCCCACCGACCGGCCACCTTCACCTACGCCAAGGAGTCTGAGGGCTACTCCTCTGGAAGGGAGGGTTGGCGGTGGCGACGCGTTTGCGTCCTGCGCAGTAGGGCCAGGCCCGCGAGGATGTCCTGCGACTGAGCGAGCTCCTCTTCATAGGCCGCGCGTTCCTTAGCGATCCGGTGGTAGTGACCGATCGTGAGTAGGCTGCCGCCCGCGCCGCCTGCAAGCGCCGCAAGGATGACGACTAGGGCATCTAGGTAGTTCATGCACGACACCGCCTCATCACTGATCCCTAGCCCTCGTCTTGCTCGGGCTCGTCGTAAGCGTCGCGCGGTGGATAGCCGAGCGCCCTGAGCTGGCCTGCAAGGCGCTCCGCCTGGTGCCGGGCATGGATCGCCTCGGACTGCCAGTAGCGGATCTTGTTCTGCATCCGCTCCTGAAAGCGGGATATGTCTGCCATGCGCGCGACAGTTCTGAGGAGCCACCCTGTGATGAGGCCGGTGACGAAGCAGGCGGCCGCCACTGTCCCGGTCATGCTGAGCCTGCGAGTTGGGCTTGTCCGGATGGTTGGTTCCGTACCCCTGGGTGAGATAGTTGGGCCTGGGCAGTTCCCAAGGGGGGATGCGCGGATATAACGTAGAGCGTCTCCATGTTTGCTTCCTCCGGTGGCTTCCGGGCTGGGGCTGCGTGGTGATGGACCGGGACCGGCGGTTGCCTCCGCCGGTCCTTGTCATTTCTGGCGTCGCTGACGTCGGGGCGTGCATAAGAGAGGCGCCCAGGGTCCTCACGAGCGGAGGACCTCGCGGGCAGATGCTGGCAGCCCAGGCTGGTTCGCCAGACTCCTCGAGACTCGGCGTTTCGCTTGCGCCGGCACCATGCTTCATGCTCTGATGGTGAGCCGCGAAATCGCGTTTCGCAAGGGCGGTTCTTGTTTGCAGATCGCTCATGCGTAACGCATCGTCGCGTCTGGGACCCAGCAAGTCATACGAGTTTCTTGGGATCGAAGTGGCAGGTGAAGGTAATCCCACACTCCGGAGACGAGAGTTGGGGTTTTTGCTGCGCAAGCTCCGCACCGAGCGAGGGCTGAGCGTCGACGACGTCACGAGGCGGTTGCTTTTCTCTGCTACCAAGGTCAGCCGCTTGGAGACGGGGCGAGCTGGCGCTAGCCCGCGTGACATCCGGGATCTCTGCGTCCTCTACGAGGTAACTGACCCCGCAGAACGTGAGCGGCTGATGAGCCTGGCAAGGGAGGGCAAGCAGCGCGCCTGGTGGCAGGAGTTCGCGCTGCCCTTTGCGACCTACGTCGGCTTGGAGGCTGAGGCTAACTCGCTCAGTGATTACAACACCGATGTCGTAACAGGACTGCTTCAGGTAGAAGGCTACGCCCGTGCAATTCTGGAAGTCGCTGATCCGCCTCTCGATCCGCATGCGATCGAACAACACGTCGAAGCAAGGGTCAGGCGGCAAGCCATGCTCGAACAGGACGTCGGCCCGGTTCTTCATTGCATCCTTGATGAGGGAGCCCTGCACCGCCCCGTTGGCGGCGCTGCCGTGATGCGCGATCAGCTGGCGCGGATCGTCGAGGTGGCTGCCCTGCCGAAGGTGACCTTTCAGCTTATCCCATTGGCTATCGGCGCCCATCCGGCGCTTGACGGTACTTTCGTAATTATTCAGTTTGATGAACCCATGATTAACGATGTTGTTTATGTAGCGGGCGTCGTCGGGAATATTTATCTGGAGAGCGCCGCCGACCTCGAGAGATACAATAGAATTTTCTCGCGGTTGCGTTCCATCGCATTGAGTCCAGAAGAGTCGATCGCTTTGATATCGAGGATTTCGGAAGCTTATAGAGAATAGTCCGAAATTCCGGAATAGCTTGCAGCGTCGCGTGCCTGGAAGCTGATCCGTGGCCAACGGGCGATACAGACCCTTCCGCAGCAGGTCGCTGCGGAAGTATCGGAGGTAAGGGAGAGTGAGGTGGTAATGGCCGGAAAGATAGCGTTGAGCGAAGCGGAACGCCGGGGCCTTGCTTGGCTCAAGGTTCAATGCACGGCTAACACACAGTGCGTCGAAGTCGCTTCGACAGCTGGAAAAGTTGTTATACGGGATTCAAAAGACCCAGATGGTCCCATCCTGGTCTGTACCCCGCGCGAGTTCGGTGCCTTCCTTGAAGGGGCGCGAAACGGCGAGTTTGACAATCTCGGACGCTCGTCAACCATTTCATAGTATCTGGTACTACGTGGAGGGGCGAGGGGCCAATATGCGTGACTCGTAGGTCCCTCGCCCACCCAGGACATGCCTTCCGTGGGACAATGCCACATGGCGCGCTGACCGATCGGGGCGGATTCCCGCTGATGGTGAGCGCGTTCGAGGGAAACAAGGCCGTGTGGGGTTCCAAGACGACGCTGCCGGTATTGACCTGGGCTTCTAGCTCAAAGTTTCGTGATCTTGGGTGGGTGGCCTGAGGTTGCGGTCTTGGACGGTTTTCTGGTTGCCGGTCAGCGTTTAATGCCCGGCTGTCGCGCCGGGTGTGCGGGGTTCCACGGCCCGCTGGTGTCCTTTCTGGTCGTAGGGATGGTCTGGCCTGGTCAGCCGGGTGCGAGGGCCTGGAGCCGGCTAATCGCGGCGGTGATGTCCTGGGCCCAGGGCCAGTGCCGGGCGAGGCGGAGCCGCAGGCGGCGGCTGCCGCGGGCGAGGCGTCCGGCAACGGAGAACCGGCGCAGCCGCACCCGTTTGGGTTCCCATCGGCGGGCGGTCCCGGTGAGGGCGAGCATCTGCATCCAGCCGAGTAGTTCGCAGGCCAGCGCGACGATCTCGCACCAGATCTGGTTCTGGTCGTAGCCGTGCAGGGGAAGGTTGCCCAGGCCGGTGTCTTTCGCGCAGCGCATCCTTCTCCGGGGGTCCAAACCCGGGCGAACCGGGCGTCTCTTCGGTTCCTCCAGGTCGGTGACTGATCAACACCGGGCGGTCACGCCACAGGTGTTGCGCCAGGACACCCTGTCCCGAGATGGGGAGCGTCAGAGCAGCAGCGACAACGAGCGCGACACCCACGGAGGTGTGTTGCAGAACCTCTTTCCTCTTTCCTCTGCATCGGCTCGGTGAGCTTCCATAAGCCTCCCGTACGGTAATCATACGGCCATGGCGGGCGACTAGATCGGGGCCGAGAATGACGCCAGACCAGTCGTATTCGAATCCTTGGGCAGTGTAGACGCAGCCGACCTGGTCGAAGCCGCCGTTCATGGTCGCCCAAAGCGCGCTGGGCGGAGCAGCGCCGACGGCCCGATCGCCCTTCACGTTCCAAGGCCTGGTCCAGTCACCGACGCGTACGTCGCTGACGAGCCTGCCATCGGGGCGGGGATCGCTCCACGGCCAGCAGTATCCGGCGGATATGCGCGCCGAATATCCTTCCTGAAGCTTGCCGCGCAGGATGTTCTCCATTTCCCACGGCGATTCAGCGAGCGTGATCTCGAAATGGTCGTCACCGGTCCAGATTTCGGGACCTCCGGACGCGAGGCCGAGCAGCCGCACCACCCACTTTTCGTACTTCCGGCTCCCGCCGCACCGGAACTGCTCGTCGAGCGGAACGTGATGGACACGGAACCCCAGAGATGACGCGTGTGACTTGATGGCCTCTACCGTTCCGATCTCGCCCGGTTTCACCACCTGATGCTCATCGAGCAGGAAGACCGGCACCCTTGCCGCCGCGATGAGTTCATCAACCTGCATGCGCCCGGTTCGCTGCGCGGCCTTGGTGAAGCGGTTGGCGGACGTTTCCCGGATACGGTGGGCCTCATCGCAGATCAGCACTTCAACGTCATTTTGCCGGGCATCCATAAAACTGTTGAAGTACTTGAACAGGTCCTTGACCCGGGGAGCGCCGTGACCCACATAGCGCCGCATCGTCTGGGTAAAGGACCGGGAGCCGGTCGCGTGCAATGCTGAGTAACCCTGGCGGTACAGTTCACCCAGCAGCGACAGCGCGATGACGCTTTTCCCGCTTCCCGGGCCGCCGGTAACGATGACGACATCCTTGGCATCCGAACGCTGGGCCTTCCCGACCACATGCAGGACAATCTCATACGCCACGCGCTGCTCAGCGAGCAGGATGAACTGCTCACGGTCCTTGATCTCGGCCGCCGCCAGCTTGAGCAGCTGCTTGGACGGTCGCACGGCGCTCCTCAGCAGCCGGTCGGCGGCTCCGGCCCCGCAGTCCGGCGCGAACTGATCGCGCAGATATTCGAGAAAGGCGCCTCGTCTGCTCTTGGTAAAGAGCCTGGTTCTTTCGGTCGTTGCGAACTCGAAGAGGTCGTCCACATCAAGGTCGGCCGCGTTGTGGAGGTACGCGACGCCGCGTATGGCGCTGTTGTTCCCGTGCAGGGAGGCCACGAAGTCGGCGATGTAATCGCAATAGCCTTGCACCTGAAGCAGCGGATGCTCGAGCTCGCGGGGCATCCCCTCGACCACGACCAGCCGCTCGTTGCCCTCGTAGAGCTCGGCCTGGCTCCACTGCTTGAGCTCGACGACCACGTATGCATCGCCGCCGCTGCGGCGGTCGACGCCCGCGAGCACGACGTCGGCCCGCTTGCTGGTGAGCGGAAGCTGGTATTCGATCAGCATCTCGATCTCGCCGAGACCGGCCTCCACGAGGTCGTGAGCCAATATCGGGAGACTGCGCCGCCAGGACTTCCGCTCTGACTCCGACGGCGACCGCCCGGTCGTCACCCGCAGGTGGTCGGCGATGATTCCGGCGAGTTGTCGTTCCATGGCCGAGCCCACCAGGCTCGCAGCAGAGACCCGTAACCCCGTCACGGACTTCCCCCAGGCAGCACGAAGAATTCGTGCGGGTGGGGGCGTGTCCGCGATCAGAGAGAGACGGCGGAAGCCCGTCGGGCCGCATTCCCTTGCGGAAACAGATTACTGCTGATCACCGATGCATTCAGGACATCGGCGGAGCCTTTCGCGCTGATCCGCGGTAATTCTCCACGTCATAGCGCCGTTCGCCCTCGGCAAGCTTCGCCCGCGCCGCCTCAATGAGGTCGACACCAAGCAGGTCGGCCAGCCGAACCAGGTAAATGGTGACGTCCGCCATCTCCGACCGCATCCGAGCGGCCGCCTCCGGGTGGTCCATGACCCGCGCCGCCTCCCCGGGCGTCAGCCACTGCAGCTCCGCGAGAAGCTCCCCCACCTCGCCCGCGAGCGCCATTGCCAGGTTCTTCGGTGTGTGGAACTGCTCCCACTCACGTGCGGCTGCGAACGCCCGCAGCCGCACCGCCAGCTCGTCCAACGTCACGTCGGCAACCGTACGCTCTCAGCCCACGCTGCAGCGGTACCGGCCCGATACCATCGGCCGCGCTGCGGACGTCGGCGTGAACCGCCCTGGTCTGGCCGATATCGGCGTTCAAGACGCCTTGAAACACCTCGTCGAGGTGCCACTCCAGGGACTCGCGGTGGGGCCGGTCAGGCCGCCGCGCTGGCAGCTCGATGGGTTGTCCTGCCTTGGCGTAGAATTGCTCGCCGTTGCCGAACTCTTGATCGCGATGTAGGCAGGATTCGCCCCGACCTTGATGGCCTTGCCGGCCGTGCTAGTGACGGTCCGGATCGGGGTCACCGTGCCTGAGAACAGCCTGCCGACGTATGCGCTCACCGGGCGAGCCAGCCTCGCCGGAGAGGCGGGCGGGCGTGCAGTGGCAGCAGCTCCCGCAGCCGTGTCTTCCGTCCATGCGACAGAACCGTTGCTCGCGGAACGGTGCTGCTGGCGGCCGCGCATGAAGCTTTCGCTGGTCTCCCCGCGACAAGGCGCGGTACTGAATGTAGCCACGCCGCCCGAAGCGGGCACGGTTGTTCAGGGTGGGTCTTGCGGGGCCGGCGTCATGTCACGATGGCGTTATGGACCTTAAGCCGATCGGCTGGGTGCGCTCGACCCAGCGTGTGCCCGGAGGCCGCGGTCACGGCTGGGACAGGGAGATCACGACTATCGAGCTGGACCCCGGCCAGTTTCACACTGCTGCCCTGCTGGGCCTGGACGAGTTCTCTCACCTGGAAGTCGTCTTCGTGTTCGACCAGCTTGACCCGGGCATGATCGAGTACGGGTCCAGGCGGCCTGCAGGTCGGCCCGACTGGCCCAAGGTGGGAATCTTCGCCCAGCGCTACAGCCACCGGCCGAACCGCATCGGCGTCAGCCGCTGCCAGATCCAGGCCGTCACCGGAGTCACCGTCCATGTCGGTGGCCTGGATGCGATCGACGGAAGCCCGGTGCTTGACATCAAGCCATGGGTAGCAGAACACGGGCCTCGCGGCGACGTCCGCCAGCCGACCTGGTCACGGGAACTCATGGCCGACTACTGGACCGGCGGCCACCAGTAAAGCCGTCTCCGGCACGCTGCTGGTCTTGGCTTGCGCGGCCCGGGACGCATCCGGGCAGGGGAGTGGTGGCTGGCTCTGCGGGCGCTGCGTCGAGGAGGCTGGCGTCAGCGGGAGCGAGCGTCGTCGCGGAGCGGGTTCTTGAGGATCTTGCCGATGGTGTTCTTCGGGAGACTATCCATCAGGTAGACGCCGCGCGGGATCTTGAATTTGGCGAGTGCGAGCCTGCAGTGCTCGATCAGCTCGTCCGGCGTCGCGTGCGCGCCGGGCCGCAGCAAGACATATGCGACGGGCTGTTCACCGTAGACCGGGTCGGGACGGCCGACGACAGCAGCCTCCTGGACGGCGGGGTGCTGGTGGAGGACGGCTTCGATCTCCTTCGGGTAAATGTTCTCACCGCCGCGGATGATCATGTCTTTCTTGCGGTCGACCAGCACAAGGTAACCGTCGGCGTCGAGGCAGCCGACGTCGCCGGTGTGCAGCCAGCCGTCGCTGAGCGCCTCGGCTGTTGCCCCGGGCTTGCCGAGGTAGCCGCGCATCACGTTCGGCCCCCGGATCACGACCTCTCCGATCTCGCCTTGTGAGAGGTGCTGTCCGGCGCCGTCGGCGATCGCGACCTCCTGCCCAGGGAACGGCAGCCCGACGGTTCCCGGCTTGTGCCTGCCGTGCAGCGGGTTGATCGTTGACGCTACGGTCCCTTCCGACAGGCCGTATCCCTCGATCATGGGGACGCGGTAGCGGCGCTCGAATTCGTGGATCGCACCGGCGGGCATCGGTGCTGCGCCGCACACGACGAACTGCAGCGACGACAGGTCGGGTTTCACCTCCGGCGGCAGCGAGTTCAGCACCAGGTAGATCGTCGGCACCGCGGAGAAGTAGGTCGGCCGGTGCGTCTCGACTTGCTGCCAGAACGTTTTCGCGTCGAAGCGGCTGAGGATGACGGTCGAACCGCCAGCGGCAAGCGGAGACACAACGCTGGCCATGATCCCGTTCACGTGGAACAGCGGCAGTACGAGCAGCACGCGCGCCGCCGCCCCGATGTCGAGCGCGGTGACGAGCTGATCGGTCATCGCGGCAAGATTGGCGTGGTCGAGCATCACTCCTTTCGGCCGCCCGGTCGTGCCGCTCGTATACACGAGCAGGGCGAGATCGCCGGCTTCGGCCCGCACCGGCGGCGCCGGGCCGTCGAGGCCGCCGACATCCTCGACCGGGATGAGACGAACGCCTGTTCCAGACAGCTTCCCGGCCGAGATGGCGTCGGCGATCACGACCTTCGCCCCCGAGTCCGCCAGCTGGTAGCCTGCCTCGCCGGTGGTCAGCGCCGGGTTGACCGGGGTCACCGCCACGCCCATGCGCCACGCCGCGAACAGCGTGAATACCATCTCCACGCAGTTCGGCAGCATCGTCGCGACGACGTCACCGGCGCCGACGCCCAGCGAAGCCAGCCCTCCCGACAGCCGCTCGACGGCAGCCGCGAACTCGCCGGAGGTGAGGCGGATGCGCTCGTCCTCGATGCAGGCGCCGTCCGGTAACGCCTCCGCGCGCAGCCGCCAAACCTGGCCAACGTGCACCGCGACATCCTTTCAGCGTGCATCCGGGGCGGGCCGCGCGAGGAAATCGGAGTAGAACGCGTCGATGTCCGGCTCGAAGTCGGACATGACCCGGGTGGCCCAGCGGGGCCTCGACCTCCGGCAGCGACCAGCAGCCGAGCTAATCATACTCCGCGCAAACCCATCCACCGCGGGTCGCATCGATGGCAAGGGTCGTAGATCTCCTCGAGCAGATCCACCGTGTCGCGCACGAAGATGCAGTACGCAATCATCCGCTTGGCCGGCGTGCGGGTTGCTCCGTCTGGGTGAGCCGCAGCACGTCGGCGATCCGGACGGCGAGTTCGAGGTGGAACCGGTCATCCGGATTGTGCAGGTCCATGGCTAGTAGCTGTTCGATGCGCCGCAGCCGGTACCGGAGCGAGTTGACGTGCAGGTGCAGGGCATCGGCGGTCCGCTGCAGGTGCCGGTCGTGGGCGAGGTAGACGCGCAAGGTCCGGATGTGCTCGCTGCCGCGTTGCTCGTCGGAACTCAGTAGCGGGGCCAGCGCCGGCAAGATGCAGGCCCGCAGGCCCTCGGGGTCGAGTGACCGCGCCAGCATCCCGTAGATGCCAAGCTCCTCGCGGGCCAGAACGGTGCCTCCGGCCTGCCGGCCCCGGGCCAGCTCAAGGGCGAGTGCGGCGTCCTGGTAGGAGCCGGCGTAGTCGTCGAGGCTCAGGCACGGCGCGCCTAGGCCCGCCGACAGCTGCATCCCGTTGAGCATTAACGTTGCGTCGGCCAGCGCCGCGCGCAGCCCGTGCAGCAGCACGCCTCGATCGGGACACGTCTGCGGGACAAGGACAACTGCCGCAGCACCCGCCAGGATAACGATCGAGTGCGGAAAGTGCCGCCCAATGGCGTCTTCGACAACCTCAAGCGCCCGCCTGGTGAGCACCGGCGGGCGGCCTAACAATGCTTTGGGGCCCACGTGTATGCCCACGCAGCACACGGCTCGCGGTGACTCGAGGCCCAGGCCCAGAAGGGATGCGCGGACCGCGAGCTCATGCCGGTCGCTTGCGGGCCGCAGCAAGTCGATGAGGAACTGACGGTGCAGCCGCTGCTCCGTCTCGTAGCGTTCCCGGCGGCGCGACAGATGCAAGGCGAGGATGCTGCTGGCGGCTCCGAGCAGCTGAACGCCGGATTCGTCCAGGTCCCGGCCGCAGTGCGCGGTGAGCGCGCCCAGGGACACGTCCGCCGTGGCCAGCAGGTGCTCGGCAATCACGGGCGTGCCCGCCCCGCCGGCACACGCCACCACCCGCCCCAATGGATCGCACAGTTCGAGCCCGATATCCAGCTCACCTGACAGCAGCGCCAGAGCCTGCTGCACGTCGGCGCCGGTCAGCAGCAGGGTCGCGAGCTGCTGCAGGAGCACCAGCTCGCGCTGGAGGCTGCCGGCCGCGAGCTCTCGGGCCTCGGACTGGCGGAGCAGGGCAGTGCTGCGGCGGGTGCGCTCCACCGCGACCGCCGCCGCGCTGGCAAACAGGGCGAGGAGGTCCACGTCGTCGTCGGTGATGCGGCCGGGCTCGTGATCCCCGACGTAAAGCACCCCGAGCACGCCGCCGGCGGGAGCGCATACCGGCACCACCGCACCGGAGCGCAGTTCCTCCTGGTCGATGATCAGCCTGACGTCGCTGACCCGCCGCTCATCGGTACGGTAGTCGCGGATCAGTGCCGGCCGGCCGGTCGCAGCGACCGCACCGGCGACGCCCTGCCCTACCTTGAGCGACCACCGGGCGGGCATCCCGGGGCTGCGCCCACTGTGAGCGGCGATCCGCATGTTGTCGCCGTCGATTGTCGCGAACCAGCTGGCGGGCGCGTTCAGGAGCTGCCGGGCCCCGTCAACCAGGTGCTGGAAGACCTCCGGGACGTCGCGGGCGTCTGCGACGAGTTGCTCGCAGGCGTGCAGCACAGTGCACCGGCTAGCCGTCGTGAGCGCCATGGCGCCTCCACAGCTTGAATCCCCCTCGTCCGCAACCTACAACGTCGGTGGCCCGGTGTGGAGGTTGCAGACGTTGCCGATGTCTGCCAGGGCGGCGGATTGTCGAGAGATACGTCGCCGGAGAGGAGCCCACGCCGATGAGTTCGCCGGAAGCCAGCACCTCCACCGGGTCCGCCCGCATCCTCGCTGTCGATGCCGGGGGGACCATGACCGACACGTTCGTCGTAGACGAACGTGGGGCATTCACCATTGGCAAGGCGCAGACGACTCCGCATGACGAGAGCATCGGGATCGTTGCCTCACTGCGGGACGCGGCAGGTTACTGGAACCGGCGGGCCGAAGACATCGCCCCGGAACTGCGGGCGGCCGTTTACTCGGGGACGGCCATGCTCAACCGGCTCCTGGAGCGCAGCAGCACTGAGCGCATCGGCGTCATCGTCACCGCGGGCATGGAGGACTACCTGCAGCTCGAGCGGGCCGTGCAGACCTACGCGGGCTACCACTACGCGGACCGCCTGCACGCGGTCACCCATGTGCACAACGAGCCGCTCGTGCCCCGCCGCCGGATCCGCGGCGTGCGCGGCCGGATCAGCTTCTTCGGCGAGGAGGTCATCCCGCTGTACGAGCAGGAGGCGGAGCAGGCCGTGCGGGAACTGCTCGACCTCGACATCACCTCGCTGTGCATCTCGTTGCTGTACTGCTACCGGGACCCCCGCCACGAGAACAAGATCGCTGACATCGCCCGCAGGCAGATCGAGGCCCGCGGTCTGGACATCCCGGTGTTCACCTCTTCGACGCACTCGCCCGTCCGCGGGGACCTCGCCCGTCTCAACACCCTGCTAGTCGAGCTGTACGCGGCGCGGCCGAGCCGGCAGCAACTGCTCGGCATCCGCACCCGGCTCGAGTCCGAGCTCGGCTCGCACGCGCCAGTGCGGGTGTTGACGTCGTACGGCGGGACGATCTCCCCGGAGCACCAGTCGCTAGTCTCGACCATCGTCTCCGGTCCGATCGGCGGACTGATCGGCGGCGACCGGATCACCGCCGAGCTGTACGGCGGCATCAACGTCGTGTGCACAGATGTCGGAGGCACGTCCTTCGACGTCGGCCTGATCTCCGAACGGGTCGTGGCCACCCGCACCGAGCCGATGGTCGCCCGGATGCTGTTGGCGCTCCCGCACGTGGCGATGGACTCCATCGGGGCCGGCACCGGGACCCGCATCCGGGTCGATCAAGCAGTACAGCGAGTGGTGCTCGGCCCGGACTCGGCCGGCAGCCGCATCGGCGTCTGCTGGGAGCCTGGCGGCGAGACCGTGCCGAGCCTCACCGACTGTGATGTGGTGCTCGGGTACCTCAACCCCGAGTACTTCCTCGGCGGCGAGCTCGAGCTCGACGTCGACCGGGCGCGGCAGGCGCTGCGGGAGCAGGTCGCCGCGCCGTTGGGAAGCACCGACGTCGAGGCCACCGCGCTCGGCGTGGTGCGCCTCCTCGAGACACAGATGCGCGATCACTTGACCGGCATGATCCTCGGCATGGGCTATGCCCCGGAGAACTACCAGCTGTTGTCCTACGGCGGTGGCGGCCCGTTGCACGTGGCCGGCTACACCGACGGGATGGGGTTCCAGTCCGTGAAGGTGCCGTCGTGGGCGGCCGCGTTCTCGGCGTTCGGCGGTGCCTGCGCCGACTACAGCTATCGCTACGACCGGTCGGTGGATCTGCTTGTGCCGCCGGACGGCGACCACGCCGGTGTCATGAAGATGCTCACGCAGACATGGGAAGCGTTGCACGAGCAGATCACCGCCGACGCCCGCCGCGAAGGCATCGATCCGGCGCAGCTCATCTTCACGCCGAGCGTCCGGATGCAGTACTTCGGCATGCTGGACGACCTCGAAGTGCAGGCCGACCGGCTCACCGGCGACCCGAACGCGGACCTGCGGCACCTGATGGACGACTTCGACGACCTATTCTCCAAGGTCTTCGCGCGAGCTGCCCGCAGCCCCGAGTCGGGCTACTTCATCACAAAAGCGATCGGCGTGGGGACGTACAAGACCGACAAGCCGGTCATCCCGGAGTTCCCCGAGTCCGGTCCCCAGCCGTCCAGCTCGGCGGAGAAGGGCGTCCGGCGCATCTACGAGCATGAATGGACCGACGCGAGGCTCTACGAGATGGACGAGCTGGTCTCGGGCAACGTGATCGAGGGACCGGCGATCATCGAGAGCCCCGCCACGACGTTCCACGTCCCCACCGGCAGGTCCGCCAAGCTCGATCGCTACCGCGTGTTCGAGCTACACCACGGCTGACAGGAGGAGCAGCATGGCCGACAGCCCATCCGCCGCCACCAGCCTCGCGACCCGGTTGGCCGCCTCCGAGCAGCGCCACGCCGAAACGGGCCGCTACAAGGGCATCGAGCACCTGACCTTGAAGGAGGAGGACCACTTCCGCTATGAGCGGGTATGGGCCGAGCTGCGCGGCGCCCTCGTCAGCGCCCGCGAGACCGCACTGCATATCTCCGCCTCGCCGATCGTGCGGAATATCGGTGAGCTGTGCTTCGCCCTCTACACGCCTGAGGGCGACTCGGTCGTGGTCTCCACCGGCATCATCACGCACGTCCACACGATGTCCGAAGGCATCAAATTCATGATCCGCCAGGGCTACGAGGACAAGCCCGGCATCGCCGAGGGCGACATCTACTGCAACAACGACCCGACCCTGGGAAACGTGCACACCACCGACGTGCACACCATTATCCCGGTGTTCCACGACGGGGAGCTGATCGCCTGGGTCGGGGGTACGGCCCACCAGGTCGACATCGGCGCGGGCACGCCCGGCCATGACCCGGTCGCGTCCGCCAACCGGTACGAGGACGGCTTCTACGTCACCTGCGAGAAGGTGGGATCGAACCACGAGCTGCACAAGGACTGGCTCGTCAAGGCTGCTCGCAGCGTGCGCACACCGATGTACTGGGCGCTGGACGAGAAATGCCGGATCGCCGGCTGTTACATCGTCGCCGAGGCCCTGCACCGCCTGATCGACCAAGAGGGTCTCGACTACGTACAGCCATTCATGGACGAGGCGGTCGAGGAGGGCCGGCAGATCTTCCTCGCCCGCATCCGGGAGCGACTCGTCCCGGGTGAATACCAGACCGCCTCGTTCATCGACATGCCGATGGCTGATAAGGCGTGGCACCCGGAATCGCGTGTCGACCTGCTCATGCACGCACCGCTCCGGCTGACCATCGGTCGCGGCGGTGAGTTCCATATGTCCATGGACGGGGCGAGCGGGACAGTGAACGCTCCCTTCAACGCCTCTGAGGGCTCCATGCAAGGGGCGCTGTGGGTGCTTATCACGCAGACACTGATCTATGACGGCAAAGTGAATGATGGCGCCTACCTCGCCGCCAAGCATTACTTCCCGCCCGGCAGCTGGTGCAACGCTCAGGACCCGGCACTGGCCTACGGCACCCCGTGGGCATTTCTCATCCCGTCCTTCACCGGCCTTTTCCGCTGCCTGTCCCGCGGCTACTTCAGCCGCGGCTACCGGGAGGAGATCGTCACCGGCTACGGGTTCACCGGCGACCCGCTCCAGGGCGGCGGGCTGCTCGCCGACGGCACGACGTATTTTCCGGTGTCGAACTTCGAGTTGTGCTCGGTCGGGCTGGGAGCCCGCGGGACGATGGACGGCCTGGACGCCGCGTACGCCATGTGGAACCCCGAGTCCGACATGGGGGACGCCGAGGTCTGGGAAACGATCGAGTCGGGCCTGCTGTACCTGTCCCGCCGGTTCAAGCCGGACACCGCCGGTTACGGCAAGTACCGCGGCGGTTCCGGCTGGGAGGCCCTGCGCTACGTGCACGGAGTGACGAGTTTGCAGTTGTACTCCTTCCGGGAGGGACGGGCCTTCCACGGCGGGGCCGGCATCTTCGGTGGTTACCCCAACTCCGCCGACTACAAGGTCTGGGCCCACAACACGAACATGCCGCAGCTGGCAGCCGCCCAGCAGCCCTATCCGCTCGGCGAGTATTCGCCGTCAGCCTCCGAGATCGAGGCGCTCGTGCAGGGCGACATCACCCGCGTCAACGAAGGGCTCATGTTCCCGGAGGTCTTCGGCAACAGCGACCTGTTCCTGTCCCTGTTCTCCGGGGGCCCGGGCTACGGCGACCCGCTCGAGCGCGACCCGGCCGCGATCACCCACGACGTCGAGCGGCACGTCTACCTGCCCGAGACCGCC
This sequence comes from uncultured Actinomycetes bacterium, assembly GCA_963774825.1. Classification (GTDB taxonomy): domain Bacteria; phylum Actinomycetota; class Actinomycetes; order Streptosporangiales; family Streptosporangiaceae; genus DATBGO01. The sequence goes on from CAVZGW010000017.1 coordinate 166,492, forward strand.
CGCCGCGCGTTCGGCGTAGTCGTGGACGCCAACGGCGAGGGACCGGTGGTAGACGAGAAGGCGACCGCCGCCGAGCGCGACCGGCTGCGGCAGCGGCGCGCCGCTCGGGCCGTTCCATATGACGACTTTTACCAGCGGGAACGCGCTCGGCTGCTAGCGGGCGCCTTGATCGCACCAGTGAAGCTGATGTACCGGCAGTCGATGGCGTCCCAAGACTGGGCCCGCGAGTTCCGCCGTTTCTGGGACCTGCCCGACACCTTCAACATATAAGGAGTCGACGATGCCGTCTCTCGATGGAAAGGGCCTGGCCGACCTGCTCGACGGCAAGCTGCCGTGGCAACAGCTCAAGGGTGTGATGTCAGCCACGAAAGACCCGTCGCGGTTCGACCTGTACCTGCAAGTACTGCAGGAGCGCGCCGCCTTCGACGACAAGATCCTGCTCCCGCTCGCCGAGCACCTGTTCGTCGTCGCGCGCGACGGGCTGCGCGTCGTCATATGCGATTGTGGCTATGTGTTCGGCCCAGTCGACCGCAACTGGAAGCGCGAGACCCGCATTCTCGTCCGCGACTCCGAGGAACTCCTGGAAGAGATCTACGATCAGTACCACCGCTGCGACCCGCAGTGGATGGAGCTGCGGGAGTATTTCTGCCCAGGCTGCTGGTCGCTGCTGGAGGTCGAGGCGGTACCGCCCGGATATCCCGTGCTGTTCGACTTCAAGCCGGACATCGACGCGTTCTACGAGAACTTCCTCGGACGCCCGGCACCGGACCGCACCACCTGACCGGCCACCCAAGGTGACCACGAAGCCCTGCGATATTATCGAGCTGCTCACCAGAACTATCAGATCACTGGGCAGTTATGACGGAGCGCCAACCCGACAAGCTTTCTGCACGGCTGCTGTCGGCCATCCTGGTGGTCATCATGCTCGGCGGAGCGGGCTACGTCTTCTTTCTGGTCGTCGGCAGATAGGGGAGAGGCTGACGAGCAGGAGGCTGCGAACCGCGCCGCCAGCGAACGTGCCGCGGTTCTTCAGGTCGTCCAGTCGACGGCGGCCAGCTCCGGTGCGCGGGTGACCACAATCGCATTGCCGCCGCAGGACGGGCACGCCGCGAGCGGTTCGCCGTCGTACTCGCGGCCGCAGGTGAAACAGCGCAGCCGGTCGGGCGCCCGCCGCCATTGCACGCTCGCGGCTGCCAGCCGGGTGCCAGCCGCCGCGGCTTGCCAGGAAACGGCGGCGGCGGCGATATCCACGCCGGAGCCGACCGCGAGAACCACGGTCCGCACTGGCTGATCAGCAGTGGCGTCGGCCAGCGCGGCGACCGCGGCCCGCACCAGGCCGGCCTCATGCATCGGCGGGCACCTCCGCCGCCCACCCGGCCAGGACCACCCGGGCTGCGCTCACCATCTCGCCGACCCGGCCGCCCACAATCGGGCTGAGGCCCCAGCGCTCGGTGACCGACGCCGGCACGATGCCGACGAACGCGACCCGCTCCGGGGCACAGCCCGCCAGCTCCGCCGCGGACAGCGCGTCCACCAGGCTGACGTCATGAGCCGTGGCACGCATGCCATGGCCGCGGCGGACATCGCCGTCGCGGATCACGACGATCTGAGCCGGGTTCCCGTGGACCGGAAACCGCGTCGAGCACCAGCACCGCCTGCCGCCCGGCGATATAGCGGCATGAGCAGAGCCCGAGCGTGCCACCGTCCAGGACCTCCACGCCCGGCATCGGCGCGGCCGCCAGGAGCCGGCGGCGGCGACGACCGGCGCCGTCGTCGCCCAGCAGTTCATTGCCGATGCCGAGCACGAGGACGGGAGCAGCCGTGTTGCGGTCAGCGCGGTCCGCCGCGGCCCTGCTCACAGGCGATCCCTGGGCACGAACTTGTAGCCGGAGAAGATCGAGGACACCAGGCCGCAACTTTTCCTCCCGGTCCACAAGCAGGCGCTGTACACGTGATGGATCAGGAATCCCAGGTCAGCCACATGATCAGGACGTGGATGAAGCGGATTATCGGCAGCCGAGACCAGCGGAAGCAGCCAGCCGGTGAGGCTCCGGCCCAGCCCTCCCCTTGGAGGCCCAGCAGGACCGGACCGGTCAGGATCTCGACCCCGAACATGACGTACAGCAGGAGTATGTCAGCCCGGCCAGCGGGTTGTGGCCGACGACGGGAGGCGGCTCACGATCAAGAAAGAGATAGAAGCGGAGCGATGGGACGATGCTGCGCCGATGCGCGCCCTGGTGGTCGGGATCCACTCCCTCCAACGGCACCAGCGGTTGGGCGACTGGAACAGCCAGATGACCCGGGCGAGGATCAGCGCAATAAAGATGTAGGCAGTGACCTTGTGAACGGCTTTGAGCCAGACGATCCAATCCGCGCCTCCGGCCGGGCCGGCGACCGGGTCCTCGATGAGAAAGCCGGTCACGCTGAGCACGCCGATTGCCGCGAAGAGGAGCCAGTGCACCCAGCGCACCGGCTGGTCCCAGACCCGCACCCGGGCCAGCGCAGGCCCGGCCTGCTCCGCACCGGCCGATGCCACCGGCTGGGGCGGCTTGCTGGGTGTGGTCATTGAACTCTTACCTCGATGATCCCGCGGCCGTCGGCGTCATAGATGTGCGCGGCGCAGGCCATGCAGGGATCGAACGAGTGCAGCGTCCGGAGGATCTCCAGCGGACGCTTCGGGTCGAGGACCGGCGTACCGACCAGCGCAGCCTCGTACGGGCCGGGGTTTCCCTTCTCGTCACGCGGGCTCGCGTTCCAGGTCGATGGGCACGACGGCCTGGTAGTTGCTGATGCGGCCGTTCTCGATGACGACCCAGTGGGACAGCGCGCCCGCGGGGCGCCTCGTGGAAGCCGACGCCGCGAACCTGCCCGGCCGGCCACGACGAGGGGTCCCATTTCGTGGTATCGGCGATGGCCAGGTCGCCGCTGTCGATGTTGTCCCGCAGCATCCCCACCAGATCCAGGGAGTACTGCGCCATCAGCTGGGTCTCCAGCCCCCGCGCCAGGATCCGGCCGAGGGTGGACATCAGCGCGCCCGGCGGCACTTTGAGCCGGTGAAGTGCTCCGGCGACCAGCGGCCCGATACGTGCGTCGCCCTGGACGTAGCCGACGAGCATCCGGGCCAGCGGGCCCACCTCAACCGCCATCCCCTGATACCGCGGCGCCTTGAGCCAGGAGTACTTTCCGGCGACGTCGAGCTGGGTGAAGGGCGGCTCGGGCCCGGTGTAGTCCGGGGTGGTCTCGCCCTGCCAGGGCGGCAGCGCCGCTTCCGCGCTGTCGTAGTGGTACCAGGAATGGGCGACGGACTCGGCGACGCCGGACGGATCGAACGGCGCGGCCGTCAGGGTCCCGGCCCGGATGACCCCGCCGGGGAACAGGCCGCCGGCCGGCGGCTGGCCCTTGCGCGGCGGTGACAGTGAGTAGTCCCCGAACACCATGTAGGAGGTCAGGCCGCTGCCGTACTTCGTCCACTCCGGGTATGCACCCGCGACGCGTAGAGATCTGGCAGGTACACCTGCTGGACGAACTGCAGCCCGCTTTCCAGGAGCTGCGTCAGTTCGGTCAGCGTATTGTCGTTGATCGCATCCTGGCTGTTGAGGTCGACCGGGGACGCCATGCCGCCGACCACATATGTCTGCGGGTGCGGGTTCTTCCCGCCCAGCAGCGCGTGCACCCGGATGTAGTCACGCTGGAAATCAAGCGCATCGAGATAATGGCTGAACGCCAGCAGGTCCAGCTCAGGGCTCCGCTGGTAGGCCGGATGCCCCCAGTACCCGTTGGCGAACGGGCCGATATTGCCGCTGGCCAGGAACGCCTTGAGCCGGGCCTGGACCGACGCGAACAGCGCCGCCGTCGAGCGCGGGTACATCCGAGATCGACTGCGCGAGCGACGCGGTGCGGCGCGGGTCGGCCTTCAGCGCGGACGGTCGGGTCGATCCAGTCCAGTGCCTGCAGGTGATAGAAGTGCACGACGTGATCATGAACATACTGCGCGGCCGCGATGAGCTGGCGCAGCAGCCGCGCGTTCAGCGGCGGCACCGCACCGATGGCATCCTCGACCGCCCGGACCGACGCGAGCGCATGCACGGTGGTGCAGACGCCGCAGATCCGCTGTGCGAAGAGCCAGGCGTCCCGCGGGTCCCTGCCCTGCACGATGGTCTCGATGCCGCGCCACATCGTCGAGGAGGAGTATGCTTCGTAACCTGGCCGCCGCCGATCTCCACCTCGACCCGCAGGTGCCCCTCGATGCGGGTCACCGGGTCGATGACGAGTCGTGTCATAGCTCCTGCCCGTCCTCAGCCTCGCCGTCGTGACCACCACCGCCGGGAGAACGGTCCGCGACGGGGCCAGTGTCATCGCTGTCCTGCTCCGCCCGCGTCGCCGCTGGTACCTGCGCCGGGCGGGCGTCGCTGGCCGCGGCGAGCCGGTGCTGGACGGCTTTGCCGACCCCGTGCAGCGCGAACCCGGCCGCGGTGGCCGCGACCACGGCAAAGCCGAGCCGGTCAGCCGTGACGTCGAGCCCTGCCGCTTCCACGTGCGGCAATTTGTCGTAGAACGGCGTCATCGTGTCCCAGAAGCCGGGCTCGGAGCACCCCACACAGCCGTGCCCGGCCTGGACCGGCCAGGACGTCGCGTCGTTGTAGCGGATGCTGGGGCAGTTGTGGAAGGTGGACGGCCCCTTGCAGCCAAGCTGGTACAGGCACCAGCCGTTGCGGTGCCCCTCGTCGCCCCACTCGGCAGCGAACTGCCCGGCGTCGAAATGCCCGCGCCGCGGGCAGGTGTCGTGAATGCGCTCCCCGTAGGCGAACAGCGGCCGGCCATAGGGGTCAGTCGCCGGGAACTCGCCGAATGTCAGGTAATGGACGATGGTGGCGGTGAGGTTGTCGGCGTTGACCGGGCACCCCGACAGGTTCACCATCGGCACGCCGCTGACGATGTCCGCGACCGCGACCGCGCCGGTCGGGTTGGGAGACGCGCGGGGGATCCCGCCGAACGCCGAGCAGGTGCCGACATTGATGATCCCGGCCGCGCCACGGGCACAGGTTCTCAGGATGTCATCGGCTGCCCGGCCCCCGATGGTGCAGGATCCGCGGATGCCGGTGGGAATCGAGCCCTCGACGATCAGCAGGTGCCCGCCCTTGGCCACAGCCTCGTCGCGGGCTTTCTCTGCGGCGGAGCCCGCCGCGGCCATCAGCGTCTCGTGATAGTCGAGGGAGATCAGGCCCAGGATGAGGTCCGACGCCGACGGGTTGCGCGAGCGCACGAACGCCTCCGTGTCGCCGGCGCAGTCCTGAAATTCCAGCCAGACCACCACCGGCCGGTTCACCGCGGCCAGGGCGGCGGCGATGCGGGGGGCGAACCGGGCTGGCAGCGCGAGCGTTACCGCAACCCCGGAGCAGAACTTCAGGAACGCCCGCCGGTCAAGTCCGGCCTCGGCAAGCCGAGCGGGCAACGGCCCGCCTGCGCCCCCGGCTGGCCCGGCATTCCCGGCTAACTCAGCCTTCCCAGCCAACTCAGCGGATACCCCAACTTCCGGCGCGGCCGGCAGTGCCCGCTGGCTCTTCGCCATGGCTTTCACCACCTCGCGCCCGCGACCCGGCGACCAAAGGGGCGGAATCGTCGTTTTTCGCAGGCTAGCCGCGCCTTAAGGGTTCGACAAGGGGCCAAGTGCCAGGCAAGATCGTTCGCCGGCTGTTGTGCCGGACCGTACCGGCGGCCAGACTGGGCAGATGGACCGGTTAGCGGAGATTGTCGCAGACGTGCGTGCGGCGTTCGAACAGGTGCACCGCGAGCAGTTCCTGGCGGATCCAGCCGCGAACCCCCGCCTGGCTGTCGATGTCCTAGATCCCGCAGTTGTGGAGGACACGCCGACGGTCGTGCTCCTGGCACCGTGGACCATCAACGGGCTGGCCTTCCCGCCCGATGACGACTTTCCCTCCGAAATTGAGATCGCGGGCCGGCGGCGCCTGGTGTTCCGGATCGAAATCGGCGAACTGGGCGCGTTCCGCTCCGTCAACCTGCCGCCCGAGCCTTCCAGCCTGCACAGCATGGCCCAGGCGCGCGGGCTCGCCCGGTCCTGGGCCGCCCCCTTCCAGGCTGCCGTGGCCGCCGCCCGGTTAGCGGGACGGTGACGGCGATGTGCCTCGCCATTCCCGGCCGCGTGCTGGAGACGACCGACGTGGCCGGCATGCTCACGGGCAAGGTCAATTTCGCTGGCGTAACCCGGCGCGTCTGCCTGGCGTACGTACCGCAGGCGCGGGCCGGTGACTACGTCCTCGTGCACGTGGGGTTCGCCCTCAGCCTGGTCGACGAAGCGGAAGCGGAGCAGACCCTCGAACTGCTCGCCTCGCTGGGTGTTCTCGAACAGGAACTCGCCGGCGAGGACGTCACGGCCGACAGTATCCCCTAAGACCGTGCCTCCTGACCTGGCCCGATTGCCATCCGTCCTACAGC
>CAVZGW010000018.1:0-45958 GCA_963774825.1 uncultured Actinomycetes bacterium
CGGCCTTGGCGGTCGACGACCATGTCATTGAGATGACCAGTGGTCAGCTTGGCCACGTCGGCGTGGACCGTGACGCTGCCGTCGGGAGCCCGTCGCAGCACGCGCCGGTCCTTCATCGAGACGACGAGCAGGTCGCCGTCGGGCAGCCAGCCCAGCCCCGACGGCTGGGCCTCGACCTCCATCACCTGCCCCTCCCGTCCATCGCGGTCGTAGGTGAAGACTGCGCGGCGGTAGAAGTCCGAAACCCACCACCGGCCGTCGTGCCAACGCGGGCACTCGAAGTAGCTGCCGCCCTCGAACAGCGGTGTCAGGGTTCGCGCGCGGGCCATGTTCGGTCCCTTCAGGCCGCAGCTGCCGCCTTCGCGGTTGTCATGAATACCTCGAGCTCCCGACGGATGTCGGGCCCGCAGGGCTGATAGACGAGCTCGGTCACGCCGACGTCAGCGAGATCGCTCGAGCCGCGCACGGAGCTCATCGGCGGTTCCGCTGAGCGTCGCCTGCTCAAGCATGGCGTACCCGCCCGCGTCCCACGCCGCCTGGTCCGCCTCGTTGAGGCCGACGCAGTGCTGATCGTGGACGGCGAGGTGACGCTCCACGGGCGGCGTCCCGTCAATCACCGCCCGCCACTCCGCCCCGCCCGGCAGCTCCGACAGCGGCATATTGAACTCGTAGGCACCGTGGTAGGCAAGCGCGAGCCCGGGTCCTCCCGCCGAGCGCACCCGTCCGGACTGGAGATCCTCGCCGTCATCCAGGACGGTCCCCCAGAAGAGGTAGGACACACGCGAGAACTCCTTGGCGAACTGAGGGACCGAAAGGGTCACGAACAGGCCGTCGCCCAGCTCACGCGCCACCGCGCGCCCTTTCGGTCCCAGCGCGGCGACGAGGACAGGCACCTCGACCGGGCGCGCGGCGGCGTGGCCAGGCGGATGGAGCATGCGCATCCGAGCGCCCTCCCACTCGATCGTCTCGCCGCGCAGCAACCCGCGGTAGGCGCGGATGTAGGCGTCCATGTACGACCAGGGAATAGCGCGATAGCCCATCGCCCGGCGTCCGGTAAAGCCCGTGCCGAAGGCGACGGCGACGCGGCCCGGCGCTAACGCGGCAAGCCCGGCGGTGGCCGCCGCGTTGACCATCGGGTGGCGCAGCGTGGGAACCAGGACGCCCGGGCCGAGGCCGATGCGCTCAGTTCGCGCCGCCGCAAGCGCAAGCGTCATCCACACATCCGGGCTTTGCTGCGGCGTGTCGTACAGCCAGGCGCGCCCATACCCCAGCTGCTCAGCGAGCGCGACGTGCTCGGGCGAGTCGAGCGTCGTCGGGAATGCGCATGAGATCTCCATCGGCGCCCCTGCTCCTCAAAGCTACGCGGCCCGCTCGGGCCCGCTGTCACGCCAGCGCGACCATTCTATATCGTTTCGCCCCCATTGGTAACTGAATGAAATGGAACTTTATAACGTGACTAATTAACCAGGGACGGCAATCCCGGCGGAGGACGCCGGGCCATTGCAGCCTGCGCGCACATGTTCCGGCAGCCTCCCGGACAGGACCTGCGGTACGACTGGGCCGCCGAACCGTGAACGGGCTGCAGGCCGTGAGGGATGGACGCTATTCGCCGGTCGGCTGGATGATTGCGGCGCCGCCAGGAGCTTGGTAACCCGGCCGGCTCCCTTGGGCGGTAGCGTCCGTCGGCGCAAGCCCGTGGCCAGTCCCAGGCGGCAGCGAGGTTCGCCCGGGCCGCACGGGCATCGCGACGTCCGTGCGGGCCCCCTCGGCAGCGGTCACTGGCCAGCTGGGCCGGGGCGCATGTCCGCGGCCGGGGTGCGGCCCGGGTAAGCGAGCCTGGACGGGAGCACGGCTGCAACGTCATGGACGTCCTGCGCAGCGCCATGACCGGCTCCCATGGACCCCGCCAGTCCCGGCATCCCGCCTGAACACAATCAGCGCCGGTCACCCAGCGCAAACCGGGGGGAATGTTTACCTGCCACGCTGACCCCGGTGCAGAGAGGTGAGATGCTGATTTCGTCTGCTTTCGCCTGCATAGGCAGGACGAACAGGGCAGTGCAGATCACGAGGCAGGGCCGTTATGCGCAAAGTATCGACCATCGGCGTATTGACCATCGGCAGAAAGCGGCTATGGGTTTCCGCTGCGGCGGCAATCGCAGCAGCGGGCCTGATACTCAGTGGTGGCACCGCCTCTGCCGCGACAAGCGCCGACACCCCGTCGGGGTTCTGGTACGGCACCGACAGCTTCCCGGTGACGGTCAGCGGGTCATCAGCGCCCTACAAGGAACCGGTCATCGCCGGAACCTACGGCGGCTACATCGGCATGATCGGAGACTACGCCCGATCGCAGGGCTGCGCAGCCCACGCTCTCGCCTGGTCGTCCGCTAACGCGGCCGAGGCCAACGCCGACCTCGCCGAGGGCGACGGTATCGGGGCCGGGGCCTACTGGTTCATGGGCGGTCCCGGAGTGGACCCGCACTACAACGGCACCACGGCCGAAGCCTATGACTGGGGCGAGCACCAGGGAGCCGAGGCCGTATCGGCCATTCACGCGAATGTGGCGAACGTGAAGTACCCGGTCGTCTTCATGGATGTCGAGATGCCAGGCAGCACGCTATTCGGTCCTGCGACTGACAACGGCTGGAATGACGTGTACAGCTCGCCGTGCAGCGGCAGGGTCACTGCCACCTTCATCGCGGCCAGCGTTGACAGGGCGGTCCTCAGCGGATTCTCTTATTACCTCACTCACCATTCTTCCCGGAAGACCGGCGTGTACTCAGCACCAGGGGTCTGGGCATCCATCTTCGGCACCGGCAGTGCCGCCGCGCTCAGCGGTGTCTACGAGTGGACCTATACGGGCGATACCAGCAGCCTGAGCCACCATCCCGCTGGCTGGTGCCTCTCGGGCACCTCGACGTGCGCTCAGTGGTTCGGCGGGGTCAGCAGCTCCAGTTCCTATGCGCTGATGTGGCAGTGGTCGGGAGGAGGCGGCACCTCCAACGGGATCGGGGACTTCGATCAGATCGATGCGAAAACCATCAAGTAGTCCCCCATGCCCGATTTCCCCAACTCACGCGGCTGGTGCCTGGCATCAGGCGTCTCGAAGGCACAGGAGCACGCCTGCGGCCAGGAGCGCCACTGCGGCCCACGCGGCCAGCACGCCAAGGCCGGCCCACGGGCCGATGACCAGGTTGTGCAGCCCGGTGGTGTTCAGGATGGCCAGGCCGGCGTTCGTCGGCGTGTACCGCTCGACCCAGCGCTGCCAGGTTGGCTCGCTGCCGAGGAACAGGGCGATGACCGGCGGGACGTACAGGATGCCGAGCACCGCGCCGGTAGCGGCGGCCGAGTCCCGCACGATCGTGGCGATGCCCAGCGCGAGCAGTCCGACGAGCGCGAGGTAGAGCACCGAGCCCACGGCCGCCCGGGCCGTTGGCCCGTGGGCCAGCGAGACGACGGCGAAGCCGTGCGCGGCGGTGATGCCGTTGCCGGCCAGGAGCAGCCGCCCGGCCGCGAGGCTGCCGCCCACCGCGACCACTGCGGCCGCGAGGACCAGGCCGGTCAGCACGCGGCCTTGGCGGCCAGCACCGTCCAGCGCCGCGGCATCGCGGTGAAGGTCGTGCGGATCATCCCGGTGCTGTACTCGCCGCTGATCACCAGTACGGCCAGGACCGCTACCACGGCCTGGCCGACCTCGATCCCGGTCAGGCTCACCTTGGTGGGGTCGATCGCGCACCCGGTGCCGGTGCCGCACCTGGTGGCCGCCGCGGTTGCGGCTCCGACCGCGACGGTCAGCACGCAGATGGCGGTCAGGATCCAGGCCGTTCCCGGCTCGGTCCGCAGCTTGGTCCACTCGGCCCGCAGCGGGTCTGGCAGTCCGGCCCAGGCGCGGCCGGCCCAGGCGCGCCCGGCCCGGGCGGTCCCGGCCCGGGCGGTCCCGGCCGGGCGCGGCCGCCCGTGCCGTGCGGTGGTCATCGTCTGGTTCATGCCGGACCTCCCGCGTCCCTGCGCCGCAGCAGCCAGGCCGCCAGGCCGAGGGCCACCGCAGCGTAGACGCACAGCACGGCCAAGCCGGACCACGGCCCCAGCGGGTAGTAGTCGGGCGGCCCGTAGTGGCCGACGACCTGCTGGTACTGCGGGACGCTCTGCTCGACGGCGAACGCGGCGGCCGGGGTTACCCGCAGGATCCACTCGGACGCGCTGGCCGGCAGCACCCCGCTGACGCCGAGGATGTACGGCAGCACGATCACTACGACGACCGCGGCGACGGCGGCGACGCTGCGGCGCAGCATCGTGCCGATGGACAGCGCCAGCACCGACGCCACCGCGAGCATCGCGCCGGTCCCCAGGATGACCCGGACCTCGATCGGCCAGCCGGTCGCCAGCACGTATATCCCGCTGGCATGCGCGATCCGGCTGCCGACGATGACGGCCACCGCCACGGCGGCCGACCCGAGCACGAACGTCGCCAGGCCGATGACCACCGCCTTGGCGGCCAGCAGCCGGCCGCGCCGCGGGCTGGCGGCCAGGGTGGTGCGGATGAGACCGCGCCGGTACTCAACGGTGATGAACATGGCCGCGATGACGATCATGATGAGCAGCCCGATGAACACTCCGAACAGATGGTCGGCGAGGGTGCCGGTGATGAATATGCTGTTTACCCCGGCCGCGACGACCGGCCCGATGTCGCCGGAGCCGGTCACCGTGAACCGGCTGCCGGCCTGGCGCAAGCCGATCCGCGGTCCGTCGTAGTTCGCGCCGATGGCGCCCACGTTCTGGCCGGCCCACCGGCCGCCCGGCGCGCCGCCGCGCAGGTCGACGTCGTCGAAGGCACCCGTAGCCACGCTGGCGGACAAACTTCCGCCCGGCTCGGCGTAGGTCGGGAAGTTCGGCGTGAAGTCCAGCGGCGAGGTGGCGAACATGCCCGCCCGAACGGTGCCGGCCAGCCCGGCCAGGCGCACCACGGCGACCTCGGTCCAGTGCCTGCCGTCGGCCGAGTCGTATCCGGTGATCACGTCGCCGGAGCGGGCCAGCCGCAGCCAGCGCGGGGACGCCGCGGACACCGACCCGGGCAGGCCCGCGATGTCACTGGTGTAGTCATACTGCATGCGCACGCCGTGGCTGCCGGTGACGATCATCGCGGCGTAGGCCGATCCGGGCCGGGTGCTGCCGGTGATGATGATCCCGGCCTTGGCCCACGGCACGAGGCCTCGGCTCATGGTGGCCTGCGGGCCGCCCTGCGGGCCGGAACCGGCGTTGTCGGCGGAGATCAGGCCGGTCAGCGACGTCACCCGGACGGTGATGCTCCCGTCGCCGGCCAGCGGCTGGGCGGCGAGGTAGTAGCTGTCGTTGACCGCCTCGCCGCCTGGTCCGGTCGGAACGAGCCCCAGGCAAGCGGCGCCGCTCCGCGAGCCGCAATGACTTTGGCCGCTGGCGGGCAGCAGCACCCCGACCACTGCGATCGCCGCGGCCGCGATGACGATGGCGATCACCCAGCCGCGCAGGGTACGGAACTTGGTCCACTCGGCGTGCAGCAGCTGCGCGAAGCCGTCTCGCCCGGCCTGCTGGGGCGGGCGGTACGGAGTGATGGTCGCGGTCATCGGACTTCCTCCTTGGCGGGCTGCGCGCGGAACTCGACCGCGTCCCTCGTCAGTTCCATGTAGGCCTCCTCCAGCGTGGCCCGGTGCGCCGAGATCTCCGAGAACCCGACCCCGGCCTCGCTCAGCCACGCGACGACGTGGTCGGCGGCCAGGCCAGTCACCGCCAGCGTGTCGCGGCCGGTGACTGCGACGGTGGCTCCGGCGTGCGCCAGCACCGTCATCGCCTCCAACCGCGAGCCAGTCCGCAGCATCACCCGGTCGCCGGACGCGGCCGCGATCAGCTCGGCCACGCTGGTATCCGCGATGACCTTGCCGCGGCCGGCGACGACCAGGTGATCGGCGGCGTCCTGCAGCTCGCTCATCAGGTGACTGGAGACCAGCACGGCCCGGCCCTCGGCGGCCAGTGAGCGCAGGTACCCGCGCATCCAGACGATGCCTTCGGGGTCCATGCCGTTGAACGGCTCGTCGAGCATCAGCACCGGCGGGTCGCCCAGCATGGCCGCCGCAATGCCCAGCCGCTGCCGCATGCCCAGGGAGAAGCCGCCGGCCTTGCGACGTGCGGCCGAGGTCAGCGCCGGCCCGCTCGATCACCTCATCCACCCGCCTGGCCGGACAGGCCCTGGGAGTGAGCCAGCCACAGCAGGTGGTTGCGGGCGGTGCGGCCCGGCTGCAGGGCGGCGGCGTCCAGCAGCGCGCCGATGTGGCTGAGCGGGTGCCGCAGCCTGGGGTAGGGCTGGCCGCTGATGAGCGCGCTGCCCTGGTCGGGCGCATCCAGGCCGAGGATGATCCGCATGGCGGTGGACTTCCCGGCACCGTTCGGTCCCACAAACCCGGTGACCTGGCCTGGCTGAACGATGAACGACATGCCATCAAGGGCGAGCGTGGAGCCGAACCGCTTGCGCAGGCCGGTCACTTCGATAGTGGCTTCCATGCCATCAACGCTAGGGTTGCCGCTGGTCGCAGGCGTCCCGCCGCGGAGCCGTCTTTGGCGTCGCTGGCATGGGGGACGTGACCCGGCCCGCATCCCTCGTGCGGGGGACGCCAGGATGCACGTCCAGGGGGACGCACGGACCGGCCCGGTGCGGCGACAATGACAACCGTGGGTCACATAGCAAGCTGGGGCGACAGCCTGGCCGCCATGGCACGGCGGGTGGCCGCCGATCGCCAGGCGGACATGGTACGGCGAGTCGCCGCCGATCGCCGTGCGCCCATGGTGACCGCAGTCCTGCTCGCGGTGCTCGCCGCCGGTCAGGCAATCGCGGCCGCGGTGAGCCAGAACCCGGGCAGTTCGGGCGGCCCGCTGGCGGCCGTGGCTACCTCCGGCTGGCTGTTCGCCTCCTTTGTGGTCCTGCTCCCGAGCCTGGCCGCCACCCTCCCGCTCGGTTTCTTCTGGGAACGGCCTGCGGTCGCCGCGACCGCGATCTGCGCAGCCAACCTGGTATCACTCGGTGTCTTCCGCCTGCTCACGATCGCCGGCCTGCTCGCCCAGGTCATCGTGTTGTACCGGCTCGGCCGCCGCGGGCCGCAGCTGCTGGCCGCCGGGCTCACCCTCCCGTTCCTCGTCCTCGCCCTGGTCACTCCGGCAGGTCACGCCACGGGGCCGGCGTCGGGAGCGACCGTGCTGGCCATCCTGGCGGCCAGCCTTGGCCCCCTGGCCGCCTGCGCCGGGGCAGCACTGCAGTCCCGCAGCCTGGCGGTTCAGCAGACCGCCGACCTCGGAGGCCTTCGCCGGTACCCTGCTCGAGAACACCGCCCGCGGGGAACGGGCCCGCATCTCCCGCGAGCTGCACGATGTGGTCGCGCACCATGTCTCCATGATCGCGGTGCAGGCCGAGACGGCCAGGCTCGCCACCCCGGGGATGCCGGCGGCGGGAGCGCAGCAGCTGTCCGCGATCGGCGACACGGCCAGGGCCGCGCTGACCGAGATGCGACGGCTGCTCGGGGTGCTGCGCGAGGACAGCGGCGCCGAAACTGCCGACCGCCAGCCCCAGCCGGGCCTCGCCCAGCTCAACGAGCTTCTCGACGAGGCCAGGGACGTGTCGGGTACCGGAGCCAGGCTCATCGTCAGCGGCTGGCTGACGAACCTGGATCCCGGCGTCGAGCTGACTGCCTACCGCATCGTGCAGGAGGCGCTGACCAACGCCCGGCGGCACGCGCCCGGAGCGGCGGTCGACGTGGAGCTGCACTTCGCCAACGACGCGCTGCACGTCCGGATCCGCGACAACGGGCCCGGCCCGGCCGCGCCAAGCCAGCCCACGCTCAGGCACGGCCTGCTCGGCATGCGGGAACGGGCGGCCGCCGTGGGCGGCGAGCTCCGCGCGGGCGCGGCTCCCGGCGGGGGCTTCCTGGTCCAGGCCACGCTGCCGGCGAAGGCCGAGGCCGCACCGTGACCGGGCCCGTTCCGTCCGTAAAGATCGTGGTGGCCGACGACCATGAAGTAGTACGCGCTGGCTTCGCCACGCTGCTGGATACTCAGCCGGACTTCACCGTGCTCGGCACCGCGTCGGACGGCGCGGAGGCGGTGCAGCTCAGCCGCGAGCTGCACCCGGACGTCATCCTCATGGATGTCAGGATGCCCGGCACCGACGGCATCGAGGCGACCAGGCAGCTGACCGGTGGCGCCAGCGGGCCGCGCGTCATCATTCTCACGACCTTCGACCTGGACGAGTACGTCTACGACGCGCTCTGCGCCGGCGCCAGCGGGTTCCTGCTCAAGGACGTGACGGCCGAGCGGCTCTTCGACGCCGTGCGGGTCGTCGCTGCCGGGGAGGCACTGCTGGCCCCGACCGTCACCCGGCGGCTGATCAGCGAGTTCGCCCGGCTCCGGCCGACTGCGCCCGCTCCCTTGGCCGCGGTGGCCGAGCTGACTCCGCGCGAGACCGAGGTGCTCCGGCTGCTAGCCGAGGGGCTGTCGAACCCGGAAATCGCGAGCCGTCTCGTGATCACCGAGGAGACCATCAAGACGCACGTCAGCCGGGTCCTGCACAAGCTCGCGCTGCGCGATCGCGCCCAGGCCGTGGTCCTCGCCTACGAATCGGGCCTGGTCCGGCCCGGCTCCAGCGATCAGCGGCGGTGACCTGCCGCGCCCTCCACCCATCCGTTCCGGCGGCCCAATGGGCACGTCACTGCCCCGGATGGTGGTGCATTCTTTTTTTGCGCCGTTTTTTAAGCTGCTGCGGGTCGGTGCGTGCTGAGTTCGGGATGCAGGTGGGTACCGGGGTGCCGGGCGTCCACCGTCCGGTGGTCAGCCAGGTGGTGACGTGAATGTCGTCGGTGTTGACGTCAGTTAACACGGTCTGGGCGCCGCCGGCCGGAACTTTGGGTGCCAGGTACCAGCAGGCGGTGAAGATCGCAACGATCACCAGCGTGGTCTTCCATGGGAAGCGCAGTCCCTTTCGGCGGCTCGCCAGCCAACCTCCGAGCCGTGTTCCTGGCGGGGCGAGTGTGCCGAGTGTCCTGCCGTACGCGTACGTCCCGGGCAGTGGCTGCCGGCCGGTGCGCCGGACAGCGGTGGTGAGCAGGAACTCGGGGTAGGTGAGAAGCTCCAGGAGAGGCGCCCAGACGGCTTGCAGGGCCATGCCACAGAAGCGGACGATGCGTGGCGCGAGCTTGGTGATGATCAGCAATGCGATGAGGGATGCGAGGCCGACCTGCAGGGGCGGGGGCACCCAGCTGAGCAGGGACTCCCATGCTTGCCTGAATGCGCTCATGTTGGGCGGCTCCGGTAATGGGCAGGGTCCGCTGGACTGCCAGCATCTGGGGGCTCGCGGTCCCCGGGGTACGGGCCGTCTTGTGTGCCTGGCAGCGTCTGCGGCCCGGCGGCGGCCTCGTCGTCTGGGGTGACCGCCTCGATTTCCGGCGTGTTTTCGGCCGCAGGGATCTGGCCGCTGCTCGCGGACCAGGTGGCGATGAGCTGGCGGAGCATCGTTTTGGCCTGCTCGGTTATCTGCCAGCCCTCCAGGCCGTCGTTCTCGATGAGAAGCTTGAGTGCCTGCAACTGCCGGTTGGTGTCGGCGGCCCGCTGATCGGCGAGGTATGCGCTGACCGGGCCGATGGCTTCTGGGTCCTGTGCGAGCTGCATGGCCAGGGCCGCATACTGGCCCCGGCTGAGCAGGTCGGTGAGCTGGGAGATCTGTATTTGGTCGCGGTGCAGCTTGGCCTCGAGCACCTGCAGGTCGTAGCGGGCCCGGAGTTCCGCGCCGGCGAGTTCGAGTTCAAGCTTCTGCTGGTCGAGTTCCGCCTGTATCGTCTGTCGCTGCCGCTCGAATGCGAGGCGGTCGAGTTCCAGGTCCCCGGCGCTCCGCTGCTGGCTGCGGGCACGCCCAGCTTCCCGGGCGAGTTCGAGTTGCTGCCGCTGATCCGCCAACTGGCCTTCGAGCAGGTCCCGGTCCCGCTGCATGGCGAGCCGTTCCTGATCGAGCTTTTCGGCGGCCTGGGCCAGTTCGGCTTCCAGCCTGGTCTTTTCCCTGTTCAGCCGGGCGGCGTCTTCTTGCCTGACGATGTTGCGGGTGGCTTCCTTGCGCTCGTGAAGATAGGTGGCGGCGGGATCGTCGAGGCTGAGCACGAGATGGATGTGGCTGATCCGGAAAGCAGGGTCATGTCCGGGCCCGCTTTCCAGGCTGCGGATCGCGGCGAGTCCCGCGGCCTCTGCCTGCTGGAACTCCTCAGCAGGGTACTGCCCGCATACCCGGCGCAGGGTTTCGGTGACTTTAGGGACCATGACCGTGGTGGCGTCCTGGATGCGGCGGGTGACCACCGCCGTGGGATTGGCCACGGCGCAGCTGAGGCTGACCACGGCGCGGAACCCGCCGACGTCGTCTTTGCAGGGGAACGCGTCCCGGAATTCCAGAGTGTGCTCGGTGACGTCGACCTCATACAGTGTGCGGACCTGTCCCCACCGGATTTCCCCGGCAGTTAACCGGTCACCGGGCGCCGCAAGTACCCGAACCGGGTGGCCTTCACGGTCGACCACCAGGACGGTCCCTGGTGCGGCGCTGGGCAGGCCGCTGAACAGGCCGGTCTTCGGCCGCTCGATGATCTTCAGGGGATTGTAGGTCATGGGACGGTCACTTCCTTGAGTTGGTTCGCCAGGTCGCGGGCGGCCGGCGAGGGATCACTGCCGGCCGCCCAGCGGCCGAGGTAGTGCACCAGGCGGTCCCGGTCGTTCCCGCCTGCGCGCGCCACCTGTGTGAGCAGGGCCGCGAGGGGATGCAGGTTTTCCTTGTCGTGATTGCCGACCCGGGTGAGGATCTCGAGTGACTCCAGGGCGGCGGTGCGGAACGTCCGCTCGTTCAGGACCGCGCGCAGCATGCCGGCGGAGTTATCCAGGCTCGCCGGCGCCGTCAGGACCTGCCAGTACTCCTGTGAGGACGGCCAGTCCGCGTCGCTGGCCCGGTGCAGCATCTCCGTGTAGGCAGACTGCGCGGTCAGGGCTGCAGACTGGCAGTCCTTCAGCCAACTGGTGAGGTGGGCCAGGACGAAGGCGGCGATCGCCGGGGAGAACCGGCCGCCGGAGGCCACCAGCCTCACCACAGAGTGCGCGACCACATGCGGCGCGCGGTCGTCGGCCTTCCCGGCGATGATCAGCAGGTGATCCATGCCGACGCCGGGGTACCGGACTCCGGCCTCTCCGCCGTAGGCGACGGCTGCCGTCCACCACAGGTCGTAGTCGCTGTCCTGCCAGGCCCACACGCTCAGCAGGGCCAGCACTTGCGGTGCCGTGGAGTCCTGCCACGCCGCCAGGCCGAGAGCGTCCGCCGCCGCCCGGGCCGCGCTGGACGATCCGCGTGCCCAGGGCAGGAACAGTTGCTGGCGCAGCGCGGCGAACTCATGCTGGGATAGCCATCCGGCGGCTGAAGCCGCGCGGATCCGCACGCCGGGGTCAGGGTCGTCGCCGGTCTCCCGTAGCCAGCGCAGCAGCGCGTCGGCGAGCAGGTCGTATTCGTGCCAGACGGTGCTGAGAACACCCTGCACGAGCCAGCGGTTTTCCAGTTCGACTATCTCGGCGGCCGACCGGCCGTATTCGGTCTCGACGAATCCGGGTTTCAGCACGGCCATCGTCTCCTGCAGCCGCTGTGACCGCGGGCGCAGAGGGTTAGCCGGCTGCCGCGAAAGCCGGATCCGGCTGGCGTCGGCGATCAACTGCTCCAGGCGCCGGGCGTGCCGGGACACGGTGAAGTACGGGCAGCCGCCCAGCACCGCGGCTGCCAGCAGGAAACCGAGATCCGCCGGGCCGCGGTGCTCCGCGGCGAACCATTCTGCGACGCGGGCGGCCGCGCCGAAGCCGAGGTCGTTCAGCAGTGAGTCGAACGGCCGCGACGCCCGGAATCCCTCGGCCACGATGCGTGCGACTTCATCGACGCTGCGTAGCGCCCGGGCCGACAAGCCGGCGTTTAGGTGCGGGAGGTCGTAGCAGGCCTCCACCGCGGCGGCCTCGTCCCCGAGGTAGTAGTCGAGGTGAGCTCGCAGGGCGAGCGCGGTGTCTGGCCGGTCCGGCCACGCGACGACGTACCCAGCCAGTTCCGGGCTCAGGGGGATGCGGTCATCCACCGTGATGACCAGGTAGCTGTTCCCGGCTTCCAGATCCCGGGCCGCCGCGCGCACGACGAAGCCGTTGAGCTGCGCGGCCGTCGCTGGCGGCACAGCCTCCACCAGGTAGCGGCGCTGTTCGCCGTAAGGCAGATTGCGGCTGAAGTCCGTCAGGTCCCGGGCGGTCACGGAGGGGTCGACACTGAGGACCTCATGGTCAAAGCCCAGTAACCACAGCCCAGCGGTGCCTTTGCCCACGCCACCGGGCCCGTGCAGGATAACCAGCCGCTCCCGTTCCAGGACCCCCGCTGCCCAGTCACGGCGCCCCGCGCTGACGGCGACCTGGGCCAGCCTTTCCCGGTCCCGGGCTGCCACGGCCACCACGCTGACCGTCCGGGTCGCCTGGCCGCCGGGTTTGGCGCTGGAGGTAACCGTCTTGTCGTGGCCTGCGACCTCCCGGGCCGTGATCTTCCCCTCGGCGTAGACGCCGTAGCTCCTGTTGTCGTAGATATAGACGCCGGCAACCCCAGCCCTGTCGCGCTCCGCGTACTCCTCCCCGGCGGTCGAGGCCGTCTCTTTCGCTGTCGCCTGGCCAGCGCCGTCAGGCTCCGGGTGCCTGCCCTCGGCCGCGTCCGCACCACCCGCGGCGGGGGTTGGCTGCGCGGGGCTCTCCCCCTCCGCAGACGGCGACGCCGGTGGTGCGGCGTCGCCGTCTGCGGCAACACCAGGACCCTGGGCCTGCCGGTGCTGTGCGCCCGCATCGGGCGTTGCATTGTCCGGCACGGCGACTCACTCGCGCTCAATGTTGATGTCGTGGCCTGCGATGTACTTGGCCTTTATATTGTTGGCCGCCACGCCAACATCCTGGGCGCGGACGTAGGCTGTCCCTGGCCCGGCGGTGCGCTCTTCGCCGCGGAACGTCAAGGCAGCGCCATAAACCTCTTCCAGCAGGCACCGGAGATGGTCCGCCGCCTGCAGCCCGGCCTGCGAGTCACCGCCCAGCGTGGCCATTCCGACGACGTAGTCATCGACCTCGCGGCGTGCCTGCAACAAGCTTCCGGCAAGCCGGCCCAGCGTTTCGGGTGCCGCTGGCCGGGGCGCTTTACCCACATCATCGAACACGCCCTCGGGCAGTTGCAGCGGCGGCAGCGATCCATGCAGTCCAGGGGCGGCCTTCGCCGACGTGGTTGCCGTCGTTTCGGCTTCGGTCATGTGATGCTCGGGGGCTGCGCCAGCCTGGTTCCGCGCTTCACGCAGCCTTCGGAGAAGCTCCCCAGCCTGCGCGTACAAGAAGGCAACCCCCTGTGTCAACGCAGCGGTTTCGACAGTCGCAAGGGACGACCCGTCCATCAGCTACCCCCAAGAGAACCTGTATCACCTATACGGCCCGCGGCCTCAACCGGTGAGAACTTGCCAGCGGCGAAGACAACAGCTGAGTAGCGCCCCAGTGCACATGCCGCGGCTCCCCCCATATACCTGGCGTCATCCGTGCTCGCGTACGGTCCCAGTCGGTACACCCCGGCCTGTACGCGGCTCGTAAAGGAGACGTACTGCAATAGGATTTAGATTACATCCCGAAAATAACATCAAGATATCTAACCTTATGGCCACACGCCCCTTACCGGCTGCGTAACCCACACTCCGGTAACGGGGCACGATCCCTGCCATAAAGGCCCGCGGATGCGTGATGTGCCCCCTTACGGGCGGAGGGGCTGGCTGGGCGGCGTCCACGACATGATAATTGCGTCTTAATGTACGCGAACTCCACTAATTGGCCCGCGGGTATGCCCGGCTGGCTGCGCCCCACGTGTGCCCGCACATTCATCGCCAGGTGGCCGGCCGGTTTCGAGGCGGGCACGCTGGCGGATCAGTTGAGCCGCAGCAAGCCCGCCTTGATGGGGACGAGGCGGATGACGCCGACCCGGTCGCCGGCCGTGGTCCAGGCGACGAAGTCGCCGTCGGTGGCGCTCTCGATCAGGTTCCGCGCCGTGGCGGGGGCGAACTTGACCAGTCTGGCCAGGTGCGGTTCGCCGCCGAGCATGACCAGTTGGTCCGGGGAGGAGAGCTGCCGGAATGACTCGTCATCCGCTGCGGCGGACATGATCCACATGGCGTGGGCGAGGATGTCTTCGGGAACCTGCGTGTGCGCGGACTCCTTGGCGCCGTGCGGTTCGAGCGGTTCCGCAGGTCCTGGCGGTGCAGGCAGTGCCGGGAACGCGACCTGGTGCGTGCGGGGCGGGACGGCGCGCAGCCTGCGGAACGCGATGACGACCGGGACGAGCAGTACAGCGACGGCGAATGCGGCGTCAGCCACGAGGTAGCCGGCGCTCAGCCTGCCGAGCGGAACAGCCAGCACGGCGGCGACGGCTACCAGCGCACAGCCGAGCGCTAGCGTCACGCGGCTCCGGATAACCCGGCTTCCCGCCCCTTGAACCGGTGCGGCGGGAGTATCGTGCGGCGCGCTGGCCGTCTCCGGAACGGCTGCTGTGGCCGCGTCGCCCTGCTGGCCATCTGCCGTCTGGGCATCGACCGGCCACCGGGTCCAGGGGAGCAGCGCCGGGACGGCGGTTCGGCCCGGTAGCTCGTTGATGGCCTTCGCCATCTGGTCGAACACCTGACGGGAGCTAAGCGAGTCTATGAGGTCCGCCACCGTCATGGCCCCGTCCGGATCGGCATCGTTGAACGCGAGCCGGGTGGTCCCGGACCTCCCGATCCGCCAGCCGACGCCGCGCGGGTCTCCTACCCACAGAACGGGCGCCCGCACGGAATGCACTGCGGGGGGTGGGTCGAGGAAGGGCAGGTCCGCTGGAGGGCCTAGTACGAGGCATAGCATCCGCCCGAAGGTTGGCGCCTCGACTAGGCGCTGGTAGGCGTCCGCGTGCCCTGCGAATCCGGCGGCGTCATCTACGACCAGTAGGCGCTCGATGTCCACGATCCGCCACCCTCTTGTGACGTGGCCGTTGGGCTCGCTGCTGCCGGGACCACGCCGCTGCAGCGCTTCCAGGGTGCCCTCATCGATGCTGCCAGCGTCAACGGCGTCGGGGCCCGTAGCCGCGGCCCGCAGGTCTATCCGGGAGACGGCCGCCACCTCCCGCTGGTCGGCCTGTCGCGCTCTGGGCTCGGTCACGGCTCCGGGGAACCCCCCCAGTCGGCATCCAATGCCGCAAGTGTGTTGCGCAGCCCGGGGTAACCGACAATCTTCTTGTGCAGGGCACCGGGCAGCGTGCGCTTCCAGTAGTCCCGCAGGCCCGCGACCTGAAGCCGCTGGTCGGGATCGAGCGGCACCGCGGCGAGGAGGTTCTCGATCTTCGCCAGCTCTCCCTCCCCCACCTTGAGGAACGCCTTGTAAATAGGCGCGGGCTCCACCGCTTTCCCGTCGTCGGGGTTGCGGGCGGGCAGCACCCCCATCAAGCGGCGGTACATTTCCTGCCGGTTCAGCTCGTCGCCGGCGAGGATGGACTCCTCGTATGCATGCAGTAGGTCAGCCCAGGGTGAGGCGTCGTCCCAGGGCCGCAAGGGGACCTCGATGCGCGCTGTGCCGCCTCCGGAGTCGGCGCTGGCCCGGATCGCTATCTCGGTTGGCCACTCGTCCTTGCCGGACAGTACATCGACCCAGCCGTTCCGCATCGCGATCAGCAGCCGCTGCAGGATGCTGACGCGCTGGTCCTCGGTGGTCAGCAGCCAGCCGTAGTCGTAGCCGAGCCGCTGGCGCCAGCGCAGCGAGTCCTGAACGTCGGCCCTGCGCACGGCGTCAGCCCACAGGCTCATGACCTGCCGTGCCTCGGGGATGTCGGTGACGCCGAGCGCGGTGCGTATCATCACGACTGTGAGCGCCTCCGCGGCGGTGGGGCGGAACTCGTAGTGCACCTCGCCAGGCTGCGCCCCGACGTCGATCGTCTCCTTGAGGAAGTCCTCGACCTCGCGGTTGTGGCTGAGCCGCGGGCCCCCGCTAGGTGAACCCGGCCTGGCGGCGTCGGCCGGCGCCGCGGCAGCGATGGGGCTGCCGACCGCCCTGACCGGGTAGGTGACAAGCACCTTGGCGGGGCCCGCCGCCTTCATCAGCAGGCCGGTCGGCACCATGCCTCGCAGCGCGCCACGGACGGCGTCGGCTCCCGCCAGGCTGTTATGTGAGCCAGCAGCCGAGACGATCAGGTCGGCCAGGTGCGGCAGGAGCCGCTCGTCCTTGTAGGTCTGGTCCAGGACCCGTGCGCTGATCCGCCCGTGGAACTTGGACAGCGCCCGGTAGGGGCCGATACCGCCGTCAAGGGCTTCGAGGATCAGCCCTTCCCAGGGGCGCTGCTCGCCCAGCAGGGCCGCCAGCAGGCGCTCCGCGTCCGTGACCTCCTTGTCCAGCCCCAGCGACCTGGCCAGCTGGCTGGCAATCTGCTGGTAGAACTGACGGGGATCCCGGGGCAGGTCGTGGAGGAAGTGCCGCACGGTGGCGTGGTCTTCGAACAGCTTCGCGACTTCCCTGTCGAACCTCTTGTCGCTCTCGGCCCGGAACTGATGGAGCGCGCCGGCGAGCTCCCGCAGGATCTCGGCCAACCGGTCCAGCCTGGGGTCCCAGACACTGGACTGAGCTGCCCATTCCGTGAACCACACGGCGTCCACGCTGGCATCCAGCCATGTCTTCACCTGCTGCTCGCCGGGCCTGGGCGGCAGTTCTCCCGGCCGGAGGTCGGCTGGGTTCCGGCGCAGGAACCTTGTGACGGTAACTGAGGCATCGGGCTGGCCGCTGTGAGCGGAGATCGCCCGTTCGGCGCGGAACGGGTCGGCGGATTCACGTGCCACCGCGGCTAGTCCTTTCCGCGGGTCGAAGTCACGGGCCATCTCACGCACCCGCCGGATCACCTTGTCTCGGTGACCATCGATCTCCGCGCGCGCGGCCAGCGCCCTATGCCTCGCGTTCCGCAAATGCTCCGCGCCACGCGAGTCGAGAGGGGGACGCGCGAGGAGATCGGTCAGGTTGGTCGCGTTGAAGAACGCGTCGAGAAGCGGCTCGTTGTTCTCGTCGGGCTGCGGCTCGCCGATTTTCTCAATGGCTTCCGACAGCAGGCGGGCGGCGAACAGGCTGAGGATCTCCGCGCGGGGCACCGTTAGCGATGCGACGGCGGAGGTGGACATGCCGCGCCCCCCGATGCCTGACGGGGCCGGCGTCTGCCGGTCGACGCCATGGTTGATGAACGTGCTCTGCGCGGCCGTGCTGTGGCCGTCCAGCGCGCTGGCCGCACTGCGGATCCCTGCCATGGAGAGGATGAACGACACGATGGACCCGTGCAGCTCGGCCTGCGTGAGCGCGGCGGTCCGGGAGAACAAGAAGGCGGTCTGGAGCGTTGACGGCTCGATCTGGATGATCTTGAGTGCCTTCCCGTCCCGGTAGGTGACGCTCTGCCCCTTGTCCCGCTCCGCCGCGGCCGACCGGAAGGCTACCTCCGCGTCCCGCATGTTCTGGTCGTCGATCAGGCGAGATAGGTCCAGCAGCCCCCGGCCCGCGTTCAGCATGGCGTTCCGTCCGCCGCCATTCCCCTCGGTGAAGGCCGAGGGCATGACGACCAGGGGGTAGACCTGGATGGCGATGCCCGTGTTCTGGAACGCGTCGGCTACTAGGTGGATGTAGTCATAGAACATGCCGTCCCCCGTGCCGCCGGCCAGGGAGAACGCCACGAACACATCACATGTGCTGGGGTTCAGGCCGCCGAGAGCGGCCAGGTCCACGGCGCACTTCCGCAGCCGCTCGATCGCCTCAGTGACGGGTTCCTGCGCAGCCGCGATCCCGGCCTCGGCGATCCTCGCGAACAGGCACGCCCGGCCTACCGTGGGCAACTGGCCCGCCCCTCTCGAAAGGGGTGCGACCCGCGGCTCCCCGTCGGCTGGCGGCAGCCAGTCGCGGACTTCGTCCTCAGCCTTGATCCGCAGGTACTGTGCCACCTCGGCATAGGACCGGTGGGCCGGCAGCAGCTTAGTCGCCGTGCGCATCGTCCGGGCGACCGCCTGGCCGTGGCCCGGCACCTGCCCCCTTAGCCGCTCTAGGTCGTTCTCGTCAATGTCGACGTAGACGAACTGGAAGCAGGAGGGCAGCTCGTAGGGCAGGTGCCCGCCGTCCCCGGTGCCGAACCGCTTCGCTCCGTCCGGCCCGCGCACCTCCTGGCGCAGCCGCCGTTCGAGCTCAGCCCCTATTCTGTCACCCGTTCCGCCGATGCCGAGGAACAGCAGTGGGTGATCTATCTCCATGGCTATCTCCGTCTCCACGGCAGTCTTCGCCTGGTGTCGCCGGCCGGGCGTGCATTGGTGGCCGCCGGTGATCCGTCCGGCCTCAGGTACCTGCCGCTTTGCTGTCTGGGGCCCGTATCGCCTGCGGGTTCATAAGCCGACCGATGTGTGGTGGGCGTGCGCAGGCCGCCGTAGGCGTCAAGCACGCGCTTGTCCTGCCACTGCTTGTAAAGCACGGCCGCGCCTGCGGCGCCCGCGGCCAGGATCACCAGCCAGAACCACCACTGTTCCCAGAAAGGCGCCGTCGGGTACTCGATGTTCACGTCCAGAGAGTCGACCGCCAGCCAGTCCGACGGCGCCGACGTGCCCTGGCC
Source organism: uncultured Actinomycetes bacterium (assembly GCA_963774825.1). Lineage (GTDB taxonomy): Bacteria > Actinomycetota > Actinomycetes > Streptosporangiales > Streptosporangiaceae > DATBGO01. The sequence continues at coordinate 18,710 of CAVZGW010000018.1, forward strand.
GGCGGGCGCCCACCGGATCGTGCCGAGCGCGGGCCCGGGCCGGGTCTGCCGGCCGAAGCGGATCGTCAACGGGAACGACTGCCTGCCCGACCCGATTAGAACGGCCTTAGCGGGTGAGGCTATCGTCGCGTCCACGCCGTCGCCGAGGCCGCCGAGCGAGAACACGATGCTGGTCGCGGGCAGCCCATTGGTATCGACGGTGGCATTCGCCGTCACCGTGCCGCCCGGTGCCACGGCGGTGCCGCTGGGGACGTTCAGGCTCACCGTGAGGCCGCCGCCGGGCGCGACCTTGAAGGCTGTCACGGCCTGCCCCTCAACGCCGGCGGCCGCCGCCGTGGCGGTCACGCGGGCGATGCCGTTCTGTCCCTGCGGGACCGTCACCGCGGCGGTGAAGTCCCCGGTGGCGTCCAGGCGCGCCCGGACCCGCGCCGCCTGCCCTCCCGGCCATATGAGAGCGAACCCGGCCGTGAACCCGGCGAGCGCGCTGGTCGGGACACGGGTCGACCGCACCGCGGGCTGCACCGCTACCTGGTAGGGATGCCCGGGATCACCGACTTTCTGGTTGACGAACTCCAGTTGCACTTCGCCTTGCCACACCACGGACAGGCCCACAATCTGCGCGGGGACGCCGGCTGGGTCGGTGAACGTCACCTGCCACGGCCCGGGAAGCGGGTTGTCCAGCCGCAGGGTCTCCAGCGGCGACAGCGACCCTCCGGTCAGCACGTAGCCCGCGCCGTCTACCGAGCCAGACGACTGGCCATTCGGGGTGTTATCGGAGACCTTCTTGCCTTTGGGGTCGGTGTAGGTGACCTCGACCCGCGGATCGCCCTTGTCGACGACCAGAGCGCCGAGTGTCGCCAGCTGGCTGATCGTCACCGTCTTGCTGACCGAGCCGCCCGCCGGCAGCTGGGCCCATGTCGTCTGCCCGAGCGCCGCGCAACGCGCCTCAGCGAACGCGCCGATGAGCTTGGACTGGATGGCCTCCGTCTCGGCGGAACCAGTGACGCTAGGCGGGACGATCGCCGCCTTGGGGGTGGCGCCGGATCCGGCGGGGCAGTCGTTCTGCGCGCCGCCCCTGGCGAACAGGGAAAGCTCGCCCGTGTTCGCCTGGCCGAACCCGACGGGCCAGATCTCGGCGCCGATGCGTCTGAGTTGGTCCAGGATGCCAGTCGAGGGATCTGTGATGAGCTTCTGCGCGGCGGCGTTACCCGCTGCGTCGGATGATGGCCAGCCGCTGTACGGCGAATTCTGGCCGACGTCGAGCTGGCCGTCGGTCAGGATGAAAACTAGCGGCAGGCGGTTCACCGCCTGCTGGCCGCCCAGCACGGTATTTGCCTGGGTTAAGGCGGCGGCGAAGTCGGTGTCGTTCCCCAGAGAGGCCTTCCGAGGCGTGATCTCGGCCGCGCACTGGGTCAGCCTGGTCCGGGCGTCGTTGCCGGTCAGCTCGGTCGGCCCGCAGTACTGGTCTATTGCGGATTGAGGCTGCGCCCCGCGCTTCTCAGGCGCGCTGCCGAAGCCGTAGATGGCGATCTGCGACTGCGGTGACCATTCTTCCTGGACAATCTGGGCGGCGGCCTGCCGCTCGCCCCTGACCTCGTCGGGGTACTGCTGCATGCTGCCCGACTCGTCGGCGAGGATCACCACGTTGACCGGCTGTGCCGTGCCGAAAAGGGTAGCGTCAGGGAGTTCCCCGGCACTCGGCCGCGCCTGCGCACGCGATACAGGGGAGGACGAAGACCGCAGCGAGGACCGCGAGCAGTTTGCCCTTCCAGGCCTGACGGTGAGTTGGCTGCTCGTTCACTGATCTGCCCCCCGCTGGCCACGAATGAAGTGCCGACCAACTTCCCCACCGCTGTGCGCTACGCAATGTCATGTACCCCCGCAGAAAACAGATTATGTGTCCATGTTTCCCCTATGCAAACATCAGTTTGCGGCGCTGGACCTTGCGTGAAGCCACCTGATCGGGAACAGTCCCGGGGTTCTCTGTCGCGGCACCGTGAGAGCAGTTACCTGGTTGTTATGAATTTGCGGTCTTCCAGTGAGGCTCCGAGCGCGTCACCCTCGTAGGGGCCCTGCAATAGGCAATGACCGCTGGCGACGCGTGGGGAGGTCGTGGCTTTGCCTCACTGATGGAAGCTGGGTGCTGCCACGAGAAAGGTGTGGGGTTTGAGAACTCGGCCTCGGGGCCTGAGCTGGTCTTTACGCGGCTCGCTCGTACTCGTTGATGAGGCCGCCGAGGACGGCCCTGCGCTTGATCTTCTCCCGGGAGAAGTCTGCGACGGGGTGGTCGGCCGGGGCGGGTGCGGCGGATCTCGGCCCACCTGGCCAGCTTGGCTTCGCAGCCAACTTCGTGCAAGGCAAGGGCTACGATCTCGCGGAGCGATCAGTGGCACCGTACTTCGGCGAGCTACTCCAACTGCTCCTCGGCGTGCCGGTGGAAGTTGACCTCTCCCAGCCATGGCATCGGCCCGGACCAGTGTTCGGCGACCCTCGGCTCGCGCCGTATCGGCTGGGCCAGCAGGCGTTCAAGGCAGTCGTGCTCGATGCCTATCGCCGGCACGCGTCGACTCTGGGGTTCCGCGTCCATCACGTTCCGCTCGACGAGCAGTTCCGGTGCGGGCGGCAGCCGGAAGTACGAAAAGTGGGTGCTGCAGCTGCTCGGCCTCAAATCCGGAGGTCCCGAAACCTGGACCGGCGACGACCATTTCGAGGTCACGCTCGCCGAGTCGCCGTGGGAAATGGAGAACATCCTGCGTGGCGAGCTTCAGGAAGGCCGTTGCAGTCCTTAGTCCGGCGCCAGGGAGTCGAGGACTGACAGCAGGTAGGTCGCGAATGGGTGACACCCTGGCCAGGCGGCGGCGGACCGCCATTTCCGGCAAACGGAGCGCACGAGCGGGTTGTGCTGGTGAGCCCGGCCGCGATGCGGTTGCGCCAGCGCGGACGTCGGCGGCCGTATAGTAACGCCATGTCCGCCAGTCCGTCAGGCCCGCCTGCTGCCGTCACATCGGTGGCCGGCGCGATAACGCAGATGGAGGCCATCGACGCGGAGACCCCGCCCGGCGATGGCGTGGCCTGTTTCAATCGCATGTACCTCGAGGTGACCCGCGAGGTGAACAGCGCGCTGGGCCAGCAGTTCTTCGCCGATCCCATGTTCATGACCACGCTCGATGTGGTATTCGCCAATCTCTACTTCGCCGCCGCCGGCGCCGCAGATAATCCGGTGGCGGTGCCGCTGGCCTGGCGCCCGCTGATCGAGCAGCGAGCCGCAGCAGGGATAGAGCCGATCCAGTTCGCACTCGCCGGCATGAACGCCCACATCAACCACGACCTGCCGCTGGCGGTCGTCAGCACCTGCGCCCAGCTCGCGACGTCCCCGGCCGCCGGCGCGCACCTCGCCGACTACCAGAAGATCGACCAGCTGCTGGACGCAGCCGAGCAGTCCATCCGCCAGTCGTTCGAGTCCGCACCCGAGCTGGCCGTCGATCGACACCTGCAGGCGGTCAGCAACCTCATCGCCAGCTGGACCATCAACTCCGCCAGGGACCTCGCCTGGAAGAACTCCCTGCTCCTGTGGGAACTGCGCGACATCCCGGTCGCCCGCGAGATCTTCCTCGACAGCCTCGCGACCGGAACAGCGACAGCAGGCCGCATGCTACTCGTGGCCGTGTGAACCGCGACGTGCGTTAAGTTCGGAAAGGTGTCGAAGGTGTTCCCGCAGTTCCGGCGCGACGTCCTGGGATAGACGCCAGCAAGATCAGGCTTGCTCGCTCCGGCCATCTCGGTCGGGCACTCGGTGACCGGGTGCTCGACCTGGAGCCGGGCTATCTGCCCTCCGCGATGACCCCGATGCCGTCGGTGTTGTCCGTGCGGAGGTGCCTGATGGCCTGGTAATCCGGCGACTCGTACCAGGCCTCGGCCGCAGCCTTGGTGGCAAACCTCAGCACGACGGTGACCTGCCCGGCTGATCCTTCAAGCAGCTCGGAGTCGCGGTCGACCACGATGTTTTCGGCGCCGTGGGCCTCCAGGGTGGGTCCGACCGCCGCAAGGTACTCCTTGTACCCGGCCTGGTTCGTGATCGTGTAGTTCGCAACGAAGTACCCAGCCATGAGGCCTCCGGTCCGGACAGTCGCAGGTGAGCCAATGCCACAAGGTTGGCACGCTACTGCGGCATGCGCGAGAGCAGACACGCGGGTGGCTGGGCGCCCGTGGCCCGGGAAGCGATCTTCCGCGATGACGGATTGCGGCTCAGGCGCGTGCGGGGTTCTCCGGCGTGATCAGTTCCGCAAGCGCGTTCAGCGCGGACATCCGGCTATGACGCTTGGGGCACCGAGTCGGGCCCGCGCATCCCCGGCCCGCGTTGGCCCCGCGCCGCCAGAGCGCCAGATCCGGTCCGGAGCCTCGCAGCAAGAAGCCTTGGGCATCCGTTCACCTGCCTGTTTCCCAGCGGCCGACGCCGCGCTACCCAATCGGCGTATGACTGATCCGGTCGGTGGCTCTCAGCAACCAGGAAATTCTCCGCACTCCAGGAAAGGGGCCCAATGCCCACCATCTCCCGGCGCGCCGCGAAGATCATTGCGGCGACGGCAGCCATCCCGGCGAGCTTGCTCTTCGCCGGCGCGACAGCCGCCATCGCATCGTCTGCCAGGACCAGCGCTAGCGCGAGTTCCCACGCACTCCGGCAGCCGGCAGATCAGCGGTACCGGGTGCTGCAGATCCTGAACGGCATGAAGCTGCGACACACGTTCATCCCGGTCGGCTCCGCTAAACCCCGCTCCGAGCCGCTGGCGGACCCCGACGACATCACGGTCCTCGGCAGGCACCTCTACACCGCTTTCCAGAACGGGATCGGCCCGCAGGGACAGGCCAGCACCGACGGGAACACCGACAGCACGGTCGTCGAGTTCACGGCCGCCGGCCGGGTCATCCGGCAGTGGAACATCAAGGGCAAATGCGATGGCCTGACCGCGGACACCGGCCGGCGCCTCCTCATCGCCACCGTGAACGAGGACGCCAACTCCAGCGTCTACACCATCACCCCCGGCGCCCGGGTCGGCGCCCAGATCCAGCACTACAGGTACAACAAGCCGCTTCCGCACAAGGGCGGCACCGACGCTATCTCGATCTACCAGGGCCGGGTGCTGATCAGCGCCTCTGCGCCGGGCACCACCGGCAAGGCCGCCCCCCAGCCGACCTATCCGGCCGTGTACTCGGTGACCTTCCACCGGGCCACGCACGTTGCCGCAGTCTCTGCGCTGTTCTACGACGAGGCCCGGGCCGCCGTCGCCAACCTAGGTGCCGATCACGGCAAGCTGGTACGGCTGGCACTGACCGACCCCGACTCCAACGAGATAGTGCCGCACTTGGGCCCGCGGTTCGCAGGTGACTTCATGCTGACCAGCCAGGGCGACAAGGAGCAGATCTTCGTCGGCCCCGGGCTCGCGTTCGCGCCCCGGCTGTCCGTGCTGCGCCTGTCACAGTCGGTCGATGACACCGCCTGGGCGCGGAGCCCGTTCGGGCGCCTGTACGGCGCGGACACCAGCGGAGACACGGTCGACGTGGTCACCGGCCGGTTCCCGGCTCAGCTCCATCCTCGTGGCGGTCACGCCCTGCGATGCCAACAACGCGCCCGCCACCTGCCCGGCGCCTGGCTTCCCGCCCAACTACCTGGGATCGCTGAACCCGTGGACCGGCCACATCACTCGCGTACCGGTTCGCGGCCCCGCGTTCGAGCCGCAGGGCATGGTGTTCATCAGCCCTGGCTGGGTCGTCACCCCGGGCTGATCTGAGGTAAGCAATGGCTGCGGGCTCACCGTATCGGTGGGCCCGCACCCATTTTCCGAACTAGCAGGCAGCGCCACACGTGCGGCTGTCGTTAGCGCAGCGGGTTGAACGCCGCCCGGATCTCGGTCGCGAACAGCTCGGGCTCTTCCCAGGCGGCGAAGTGGCCGCCCCGGTCGGCCTCGTTGAAGTAGGTGAGGCTGGGGTAGGACTTCTCGACCCAGCTGCGCGGGGCCCGGAAGATCTCGCCAGGGAACGTGGTGAAGCCGACCGGGAGCTTGACCTCCGGCGGGAGCCTGCCCCGCCGCGAGAGCCTGGGCTCGTCCGCCCTCCCAGTACGACCGGGCCGCCGAGGCCCCCGTACCAGTCAGCCAGTACAGCGTGATGTTGTCGAGGACGTGGTCCCGGGTCAGGTCGCCGGAGGGTTGCCGGTCGAGGAAGGCGCGGGAGATCTTGCAGTAGCTGTCGGTGTCGTGGTCGAGCATCCAGGCCGCCAGGGCGACCGGTGAATCCAGCAGGGCGTAGCCGATCGTCTGCGGCCGCGTGGCCTGCTCCAGAAAGTAGCCGAAGCCGCTGGTCCTGAAGGTGGCGATCGCGTCGAGCGCCGCGCGTTCCTCCTGGAGGGTTCCGCCGGCAGGCAGCCGCCGGCCAGCGCGTCCCGGAGCAAGTTCAGGTGGATGCCGAGCAGCCCGGCGGGTGCCTGGCGGCCCATCGCGTCGGTGACGGCGGCACCCTGGTCGCCGCCCTGGGCGACGTAGCGGGTGTAGCCGAGGCGGTGCATCAGCTCCGCCCAGGCTCTGGCGATGCGGCCGGGGTCCCAGCCGACCTCGGCAGGCTCGGCGGAGAAGCCGTAGCCGGGCAGGGACGGCAGTACGAGGTCGAACGCGTCCTCGGCGGCCCCGCCGTGCGCGGTCGGGTCGGTGAGCGGGCCGACGGAGTCGAGCAGCTCGATGACCGAGCCGGGCCAGCCGTGCGTGATGATCAGCGGCAACGCGTCCGCGTGCTTTGACTTCACGTGGATGAAGTGGATGTCCACTCCGTCGATCTCGGTCGTGAACTGCGGCAGCGCGTTCAGTTTCGCCTCGCACCGGCGCCAGTCGTACTCGGTCGCCCAGTAGCGCGCGAGCTCCTGGATGGTCGCCAGCTGCACGCCCTGCGACCGGTCGGCGACGAGCTCCTTGCTGGGCCAGCGCGTCGCGGCGATGCGCGCACGCAGCGCCTCGAGTTCCGCCTCGGGGGCCTTGGGGATTGTAAACGGCCGGATCCCTGTCGCACCCGCGGGGTTTTCGATCGGGACAGGCACGTGGATCTCCTTGGTTCGGTTTGGTTCCGATTGTGGCCGATACGGGGCTGGCTCTTCCAGACGGAGCGGGGCCCTTCTGGGCGCCGTCTCGGTGCCGCCGCCCCCGCGGGGACGGCGCCGCTGCCGGGTCACTGTGGGCGTGAGGAGGTTTCCTGCATCACGGGGCCGGGCGTGGCACCCGGGGAGTCCGTTCGTTAAACGCCGTGCCGCTGCCTGTGACTGCGCCGGGCGGCTTGGGCGCGACCTCCCCGCACAGCCCGACTCATCGCCGGCGACCGGCGTGCCCATCGAGTGCCCAGGGGCGCTGGGCGTGTGCTCGCCGGTGGCTGCCGTTAGGCTGGCAGGGGCACAGCGAAGGGAGGTTTCGATGACCGCCTTGCCGGACTGGATGGATCTGCCGCCCGGCGGGCTGAGCGCCGAGGAATACGAGGCCTTGCCTGAGAACATCTGCCGTCGGATCGAGATCGTTGACGGAGCCATCATCGTGAGTGCCGCCCCGCGCCGCCTTCATCAAGATATCGCCCGCCGCCTCGCAACTGCCCTGGAAGCGGCGTGCAGGCCCGGGCTCGCGGTGTCCACAGACGTTGACCTGCGCCTGCGCGATGTCCCGCTACTGAACCGCCGCCCCGACGCGGTGGTCTATGACGCGTCACTAGCCGACGACGCAGCGCTCCGCCCGCGGCACTGCGTGCTGGTAGTCGAGGTCATGTCACCGGGCTCCGTGACCACCGACCAGACCGACAAGCCAGCAGAATACGCGGCGGCCGGAATCGCGAATTACTGGCGTGCCGAGCATGATCCGGCCGGAAGTCGCCTTTCTGTCTTCTGCTACCGGCTCGACCCGACGACGGGCACGTACGCGACCGCAGGCGTGCACTCGGGCAAGATGGCCGTCACCGAGCCGGTCAGCGTCACCATCGATCTGGCCACTCTGCTCTGATCTGACAGTCGGCGTCCGGCAACTTGGACGCCGCACGTCGAAGCTCGTCGTCCGACCATCGATGCTGCTCGTGGACACCTCGATTTGGCCTTCACGAATCTCACCATCCCCGCGCTCCGCTGCATCATCAAGCGGCCCCAAGCGCCAATGCCCGCTCGCAGTCGATGACCCGGTGCTGCGTCCTCGCATCGGTCATGTTCACCTGCTTCGGGTCGGAGCTGTTACGGCCCTCGACGAGATGACTGACTGGCGGCCCGGCCGTTACGCGGCCCGTGCCTGCGCTCTGGTGGGTCAATGGGGCAGGAAGGCGGCGCCCGTACTCTCGGTGAGCGGGCTGAGGATGGCCAGGCTGGCCTGAAGGTCGGCGGCGATCTGGCCTGAAGGTCAGCGGCAATGCTGCACGATCCCGGGCGCGAGCTCTTCACTCAGCCAGGAGCCTGCACTGGTTGGCAAGCTCTCCCCCAAGGGGCTCGGCGAGTCCGCCAGCCAGGAGGAACAACCGAAACGAAATATCGTGGCAGGTGAGGAGGCAGCCATGGGCTTTTATGACGAGCGAGTCCTCCCGCGGATCCTCAACGCCGCGTGCGGCACCAAGACGGTCGAGCCGCTGCGACGCCGGGTCTGCGGGAGTCTCGCGGGGGACGTGTTCGAGATCGGCTTCGGCTCGGGACTCAACGTTCCCTTCTACCCGGCGGCCGTCACCCGGGTTGCCGCGGTCGAGCCCTCCGACGTCGGCTGGAAGCTGGCCGCCAGGCGCCTCAGGGCGACGGCCGTCCCGGTGCAGCGGTCCGGGCTGGACGGCCAGTCACTGCCCTTCGCCGACCACAGCTATGACGCCGCCCTGTCCACGTGGACGCTGTGCACGATCCCCGACGTCACCGCCGCCCTCGCCGAGGTGCGGCGGGTCCTCAAGCCCGGGGGTACCCTGCACTTCCTCGAGCACGGGCTGGCCCCCGATGAGCGGGTCCGCCGCTGGCAAAGGCGCCTCGACCCGCTGGAGCAGCGGATAGCTGGCGGATGCCACTTCACCCGGACCATCATCGGCCTGCTGACGACTGCAGGCTTCATCATCCAAGAACTCGACGCCTTCTACGAGAAGGGAGCCCCGAAATTCGCCGGCGCCGACTCCCTCGGCACCGCAATGTCTCCCTAGCAGGAACGCGACCATGGGCCTGCCATGCAGCCGGACATGCGGGCCCGGGTGTCGCCAGTCCCCCGCCCGCCAATGGAAACGTGCGCGCCGCCCGCGGAGTCTGCAAGAACGGGCTCCCGCTGTTCGGGGGACCGGGCATCCGTTGTAAGCTGGCCGCCGTGAAGGGCGGCGCAATAGCTGGACTGACTTCGCCGGAAAGTGAACTAATCTCGGGTATGAAGCGAAGCTGGATGTCCCAGGTGTCGGCGATGACCGCGGTTTTGTCGCCGACGCAGATCCAGCCCTCCTCCTCGTTGTGCGGCTCGCTAGCGACGAGGACGCCATCTGTCTCCTTCCGATAACAGAGGGTCTCGCCCCACGCGGTGGCGACGACCTGAGCGCCATCGGTGGCCAGCATATTCAGGCAGGCGCCGGAATCCAGCTCCACGACGTCGCGCAGCAGGCTCACCAGCGCCTTTTGCAGGTCCTGGCCCGTATCCAGGCGCTGCCACAGCAGCGCGGCGAGTAGCGCCGCGTCGCAACTGGATTCCGGTTCACGACCCGAGCCGAGCAGGGGGCGGACTTTTTTAACGCTGAGATGCCCGTTGAGGCTGAGCAGACAGCGACCATTGGTGAACGGCGCGTTTGCGCTCTCTTCTACGGGCATCCCTGGGCTGGCGGCTCGGACCGCGCCCAGGACACAGCTCGAGGTGACCTCGCGGGCCAGCGTGGGGAACACGCCGTCGTCCCAAATCGGGATTGTCGTACGATAGCGTTCGGTCATAAGGGCGCGCCCGGCAGGAAACCAGCCGACGCCGAAGCCATCCTTATTAACCAGCCCGACCCGCTGCCACCGCGGCACCCTGGCCTGCCGTGGCAGCCCATATCCCGCGTCGAAGAACAGCTCATGCAGCGTGCGCTCCCGCCCGATCCACCCGAAATGACGGCACAATTACGATAGTTCCCTTCAGGCTGCCTAACCGCTCGTCCTTCTCGTTCTTTCCCCGCTCGTGCGTCTCATCGACAACAATGACTCCCCTATATTCCGTGGGTCTGCAGCCATAGCTCCAGCAAGGCCAGTTGCCACAGCGCGCTGGCTCCCAATGTGGTGCGGTAGTCGCTGGGCGCGTCCAGCAACCTTTCGAAGTATGACATTTGAAACAAGCGGCGCGACTTCGCCGCCGGGCAGGTCAGCGCCTCGCGGACCATCTCAAGGTACGGACCCCGCAGATGGCGGATCGCCGGCACCGGGAAGTACCCCTTGGGCCTGTCGATGACCTCGTCGGGGACGATGCCGCGGGCAGCGCTCTTCAGCACGCCCTTGCCGCCCGAGGCAAGCTTGAGCTCCGGCGGGCAGGAGGCCGCAAGTTCGACCAGGTCGTGATCGAGGAACGGGGTGCGTGCTTCCAGACCCCAGGCCATCGTCATGTTGTCGACACGTTTGACAGGATCGTCAACCAGCATGACGCCAGTGTCGAGCCGAAGCGCGGCGTCCAGCGCGGTATCGGCGCCTGGAGCGGCGAAGTGTCGCCGGACATACGCCGAGCTGACATCATCCGGTGTCATGTAGTCCGGACACAGGATTTCGGCCAGCGCGTCATGCGGACGATCGAAGAACACGCGGGAATACGCTGCCGTGGCGTCCTCGCGCGACACTCCGGCGAGTGGCGGATACCAGTCGTATCCCGCGAACACCTCGTCGGCTCCCTGCCCGGACTGGACCACCTTGACGTGCTGCGCTACCTCCTGGGACAGGAGGTAAAACGCTACCGCGTCGTGACTCACCATCGGTTCGCTCATGGCTCCGATGGCGCCACCGAGCGCTGGCAGCAGCCGCGAGTCGTCTATGCGGATCTTGTGGTGGTCCGTGCCGAAACGCTCGGCGACGAGGTCTGAATAGTCGAACTCGTCGCCGCGCTCGCCGCCTGCCTCGGCGAAGCCGATGCTGAAGGTCTTCAGATCCGACTGCCCCGCCTCGCAAATGAGCGCCACTATGAGGCTCGAATCCAGCCCGCCGGACAGCAGCACGCCGACCGGCACGTCGGCCACCATCCGCCGGTCCACCGCCGTGCGGACACCGGCCAGCACCGCCTCCGTCCACTCCGCCGGCGCGAGGTGTTGACTGCGGATGAAATCCGGGCACCAGTAGACGTAGTCGTCGAAGGCGCTCCCGTCTGGCTCAAAGGTCCGGACGGTGGCCGGCGGCAGCTTGTCGACGCCTGCGAGGATCGTCAGCGGCGGCGGCACCACCGAGTGGAAGGTCATGTAGTGGTGCAGGGCGGTCCGGTCGATATCGGTGTTGACACCACCGCCGGCCAGCAGCGCGGTCAACGTGGAAGCGAAGCGCAGCCGCGCCGTGTTACGCGTCGTATAGAGCGGTTTGATCCCTAGCCGGTCGCGTGCGAGGATCACCCGGCCTGTATCGCGCTCCGCCACTGCGAAGGCGAACATTCCCTTGAAGTGATCGACGCACCGCTGCCCCCACCGGTGGTAGGCCTTCACCAGCACCTCGGTATCAGATGTGGAGAAGAAGCGGTAGCCATCCCCGCGCAGCGTCTCACGAAGATCCTGGTAGTTGTAGAGGCAGCCATTGAAGACGCCGGTCAGGCCGAGCTCGGCGTCCACCATGGGCTGGGATGCCCGCGCGGACAGATCGATGATCTTCAGGCGGCGGTGGCCGAGGGCGACCGGTCCCTGCGCCCAGATGCCGGAACCGTCGGGGCCGCGAGGTTCCATGGTGGCGGTCATCCGGGCCACCGCGTCCACGTCGGCAGGCTCGCCGTCGAAGCGGAGCTCGCCGCTCAAACCGCACATCGCTGGCTCCCTGAGCGAACGGGTTTCCGGTACATACGGATACTGTCTCAAGACATCAGTACATCAGCCACGTGTCCTTCGCCCCGCCTCCGCGCGACGAGTTGACGATCCTGCTTCCGCCCGGCGCCACCCGGGTCAGGGCGACGGGAATAACCACGGGGCCGCCGCTAAGGCACACGAAACAACGGAGGTCGACTGCCCGCGCCTCCAGACGGCCGTCGACGAGCGTCGGATGCGTCGACAAGGACACGGTCTCCTGGGCGATCCAGCGGTCCGGGTCGGCGAGGATGCGGGAGCGGACTGCCCGCAGTTCCGCCGGTGTGGCATCGGGGCCGATCACGACTCCGTGGCCGCCGTAACCGTGCACCGGCTTGGTCACCAGCTCCTCCAGCCGGTCCAGCACCTCCGCCCGCGACTCGGCGTCACGGCACAGGTAGGTAGGCACGTTGTCAAGCAAGGGCTGTTCGCCGAGGTAGTACTCGATCAGCTTCGGCACGTAGGCGTACAGGCTCTTGTCGTCGGCGACGCCGTTACCCGGCGCGTTAGCCAGGACGAGGGCGCCATTGCGGATCGCATCCAGCAGGCCAGGGCCGAGCAGCTCCCCGTCCGCACCCCTGGCGCCGAATAGCTCGTCCTCGTCGATCCGGCGATACAGCACCTCCACCCGGGCGGGCTCGGGGCCGTCGATCCACACGCCGTTGTCCGCCACATGTATCTCGCCCGGTTGCGCCAGGGGGATGTCTAGCTCGCGGGCCAGCAGCCGGTGCTCATAGAATGCCGGGTCCGCCGGGCCCGCAGTGACCAGGGCGGCGTGGGGCGAGGTCCTGGTCAGCGCAGACCGCAGTGCGTGCACCGCCATCCTGGGCGGCGGGGTGAGCCCCAGCGACGCGGGGATGAGCTCGGGCAGGACCCGGGCGACCAGCCAGCGGTTGGCAATGGCGTACCCGATGCCGGAGGGAACCCGCAGGTTGTCCTCAAGCACCGCCCACCGGCCGGCGCCGTCGCGGACCAGGTCGATGCCCGCCAGGCAGCACCGCACCGCCGACTGGGGGATCTGCCGCCCCGACGCCCGCACACCGGGCGAATCGTCGATCGCCCAGGCCGGCAGCACACCGTCGCGGACCACGGCGCGCTCCCCGTAGGCGTCGTGCAGGAACGCCTCCAGCGCGAGGACCCGCTGGGTCAGCCCTGCCTGCAACGGATGCCAGTCTTCGGCGGCGACGATCCGCGGGATGAGGTCGATCGGAAGGAGCCGGCCGGAGTCCTCGCCGCCCACGTGGAAGATCATTCCCATGCGTCGCTGGACCTCGTCGCGATATCTCTGCCGCTCGCACAGGCCGTCGATACCGATCTTGTCGAGCGCGGACATGATTCCTCCGTACGGCCCGCGGGCGCTGCCGTCGAAGAGGATCGCCTCGTCCTCGGTGGCCGCGTAGCCCTGCAGCATCGCGCTGACCGCGGTGCGGTCCGGGCCCGCGCCCGGCTGCCAATCGGTGTTGGCGCGAGTCTCCGCGACCAGCGTGTCGACGACCTCCGGCAGGCCGCCGCTGGCGTAGGCCGCGCGCTGCCGTGCCGCCGAGCTACCGCGGGCCAGCGCCGACTCCGTGAGCTCGGCCACGAGCTCCCAGTCGCCGGTCGACTCGAGCGTGGGCCGGAGCTCTGCCACCAGGCGCTCGATGAGCTGGCCGGCGGGCACCGGGGTGGCCGTCGCCGGATCGACAAGGTTGCCCTCCAGGCCGGACCGAGCGGCCCGCCACGTCGCCGCCTGGAGCAGCACCGGGCGGACGGGCATCGGCGGGGCGCCCGCGATCGCCCTGTCGATCTCCCGCATCACCAGCGAGCGGAAGAGCCCGGCCAGCAGCACCACGTCCTCCAAACGCGGGCAGGCGTCGCAGATGCGCAGCTCCACCGTCGGCAGATGGGCCGAGGGCCGGACATCGAAATAGATCATGCCGGGGTCGCTGATGACCTCGGACCGCACCAGGTCGGCCAATGTCTGGTCGTAATCCGCGGCCGACTCGAACCCGCCCAGGTCGCCCGTGGTCGGCCAGCGTCGCCAGACCAGGGTGCGGTAGCTAGCGTAACCGCTGTCCGCCCCCAGCCAGAAGGGCGAGCTCGCCGACAGCGCCAACAGGGCCGGCAACCATGGCGCAACCCGGTGCGCGACGGCCACCGCCAGATCGCGATCGCCCACGTCGACGTGCACCTGCGCGCCGCAGATCAATTGCTCGCTGGCCAGCATCTGGTACTCGTCCAGCATGTTCTCATACCGGGGATCGGCCGTGACCTTGAGCGTGTCAGGGTCGGCAATGGGCGCCGTGCCGGCGGCCACGATACCCAGCCCGAGGGGCTCTGCCGCGGCGATTACGGCCCGTCGTAGGGCCGCGATGTCTTCGGCGAGGTCGACCAAGCGCACACAGGGACGGCTGTTGGCCTCCACCACGGACCGCTGGAGCTCCGAGCCAAACCTCTCACCGGGCAGCTGCTCCAAGACGCTGTCGGCCTGCGCAGTCAACCGCCGCGTCCTCAGATCGACCGTATGGAACTCTTCCTCGACCCCGGCAGCCACGAACTCCGGACGCTCACCCACCCTCAGAGTATGGGGCCTTTACGTTTCATATACATTTCGTACCTGTTCTTGGAGGTCTACCAGTCGGCGGCTACCGGAGGCTCGCGCACACCGCGATCGGCTGCCAGACGCCTTACTGCTGGGGCCACACCACTTACGGCCGGGGCCACACCACGACCACCGCGGCCGACCAGGTGGCGATCGTCCGGATGAGCGCCTACCCCGGTGACGTGCTGAGCGCCTGCACGAGGCGCTACGCACTGCAGCTGATGGAGGCCATCATCCCGGCCCAGCGCTGGGGCGTCACCTGCGGCCCGTGGGGAACCGTCTGCGGCCCGCCCGGCTACGCCCATCCCGTCCCCGGAGTGACCGTCGCCCTCAAGAACGGCTGGAAGTATTACCCGACTTGCATCGCCCAGGACGACACCTGTCCCTGGCACCGGGCATCTGCGCCGCAGGTCCGCCGGCCGGGGTCAGCGTGCCGCTGCCCGAGGGCGACAGCAGCCCCGAAAGACCAGGGCATAACGGGGATCGGGCGCCCGCCGGACCCTCCGACCGCGATCCATCCCGGCGCGAAAACCGAGCAGCCAGCACACGACGTAAGCCCGCGTCCCAGCCTGGCGCCCGGCGAAACGCGACGCGCGAACCGCCTGTACGAGAACTACGGCCGGAACAGCGATCTCCGCTACGGCGACCCGGTGGAAGCCATTCAGTCAATTTTGTTGTTATATAACCTCCTTGTCAGGCCACCTCCATGCATACCATACTATAACCGCCGTGGTGGCAATCATTATGATTGAGAAGAACGCATAAGCCAAAGTCGGCTTTCTGTAAAATACCGATACCAGCTGAACAACAGCCAAAAATATGCCTGTAATGGCGTTCGCCCAGCGATTTGCCCGGACCTTCAGTATCCGGGACAGCAGAACCATGACTATCGAAATCTCAATCAGTACACCGGCTCCCAGCAAGAAGGCCTGAGTGTAATGAACGGCCGGCTTATGATTTATGAATACGCTATAATACAATGTAGTAATATCGATGTAGGCAGCATTGAACATATAGAATATCCAGAGTAGCGAGAGTCTTTCTTTCATGTCCTTCACTCCGGTGCTCCTTTGATTGAATTCATCTTACTAGTCATTATCAATGATATGTCGCTCCTATTGTTTTTATCCGCCAGCATCCTCAATGATCAGCTCATCCGGTTCGGCAGCGCCTGCCGCCCTCGGAGGCTGATCCCGACGCCTGCCGGCCACGCTACGCTAGTCACAAAAAACCAGCAATAGGTCTCCAGAAACCAAGGTAGACTACTGGGAAAGAGGGGTAATCCGCAGGCGCAACGGACTGGGTTTCCTGGCTGACCATGCCCGGGTATTTGCTGTGCATCGCTCATGACCCAGGGGTGCGCCTGTTCCCTCGGCTGCTGCAGGAGGACTAAGCGCGGACTGCGGCACGCACTACGACGATCATTAGGTCAATGGCGACACGGCTGCCGTATAAACGATCAAGGAGGTGCCGCCAGCCGCTTTTAGCGGCTAGCTGACAAGGCATACCCTGCATTAGATAATCCGGCGACGTAACGGAATGTATGTCAATAACGTGCTCACCACGGGTAGCCACGCCGGCCGTATGTTTTTGCATGGGCCGCCGTCGGGGTCGACGAGAGGCCGCCCCGGGCAGGAGGCACCAGGCCAGCGGCCACGAGAGGGCTTATCGGCATCAGCCGGCCTACACGGGCGCGCCGATAGGATAGAGGCGCGGGAGGTGCACAGGTTGTCCGGGCCGACTGATCGCCGACGACTGCCGCTACTGGAGGATGAGGATCTGACCGGTGAGGCGGTCATCGAGCCGAGCCGACTGATCCGTCCGGTCGACGCGCCGACGGTCGCCGTGGCGTGCTTCTTCCGTGACGTCGTCGAGGAACTCTCCGGCCGTCAAGACGCGAGGCCAGTGTGTCGCCTGCACAGCGAGATGGGTTCATCGTTGTGGGAGATCGAGCACCGGGGTGTACGGCTGGGCGTGTTCCATCCCGGAATCGGGGCGCCGCTGGCCGGTGCCATGCTCGAGCAGGTCATTGCCCGCGGAGTTCGCGGAGTCATCGCCTGCGGTACGGCAGGGGCGCTGGTACCGGAACTCGTGATGGGGCACGCGGTGATCTTGACCGGCGCTGTGCGCGACGAGGGCACGTCCTTCCACTACCTGTCGGCCGGCCGGGTCGTCTCGGCTGACCCGGGTCCGGCTGAGAGCCTGGCCGACGCGCTTAGCGCCGCCGGCGTGGAGACGACGCACGGCCTGAGTTGGTCGATGGACGCCATCTACCGCGAGACCCGGGCCCGAGTCTCGCGCCGGGTGGAGGAAGGGTGTCTAGTCGTCGAGATGGAAGCGTCCGCGCTTATGGCGATCGCTCGCTACCGCTCCATCCCGTTCGGCGAGGTGGTGATGGCCGGAGACTCGCTGGCCGACCGGGAGTGGCAGCACCGTGGGTGGATGACGGCCAAATCGGCGCGCCGGCAGTTGTTCGCCTCGGCCGCGGACGCCGCCGTCGCGTTGACGAGGTGACCGGGTTCCAGATGCAAGGGTGCCGCCCCGGGCGATCGAGCGGGGGCTGCCGGACAGGTGCCCGCGCCGCCGTTTGGTGAACGTCGAGACCCGGTCGCCGTGGCGATCTGCCGCAGCGTCTGCCCGGCGGCGTCCAGCCCGGCGATCCGCGCCGCCAGCGCGGCGTCAGCTTCGACGCGCCATTCGGCCCGCGGCGGACGGGGACCAGCCCGGCCACCCCGCCGCAGGCCATCGCCTGGTCCCACCGCCAGATGGTGGCCGGGTCCACCCCGAACGCCTCCGCCACCTGTCCCTGCGACGGCCGCCAGGTTACGCCTTGCCGATGGCAGGACGTCGATGACCTGGCCATGCTGACCGAACAGCCCGGTAGGAAATAGACCAGTTCATCCGCTTTACCCGCGACATTCAGATAAGTCTCGTCGACGAACCACTGGTTTTTCGGCACGCACAGGTATCCTAATGGGACATAGGTCTCGTCCGCCCCGCCTAGACAGCCCCCTGATATCTGAAGGTGAACGACGATGGAACCGGCTGCGGATCCCAGGCTCCGAGTCCGGCGCCCCCGTTTCGCGGATCCCCATGACTGGCAGGGTCATGAGGACGCGCTCGGTGACGAAGCAGCACGGACGATGAGCACGCTCGAGCGTCTCGAGCGCCTCGGGCTGCTGGTGGAGCTGGCCGGGATGTGCGGCCTGCTCGACGCAAGCGTGATCATCGGCGAGGCTGCCTGCGACAGCCTTACCGGCTTACCGGGCCAACGCAGCAGAAGTGCCGGACCGATATGGAGGTGAGGTGATCATCGCTGCCAAGAAGGGATCCCGTCCGCTCGGCTCTACGGCCGCTTAAGACCTGAAGGTGAACGACGATGGAACCTACTCTGGGTCTCAGACTCCCACTCCAGAGCCCGCCCGTTTTCCGGAACCCCATGACAGGCCAAGGCCACGAGAACGCGGCCGGTGTCGAAGCGGCACAATGCGCGGGTGCGGTCGGGCAGGGGACATGCACTTATCCAAGTGGATATGTCGACACCAATTCTGACTGCGCTTCCTGCTGTTTCCACGGCGGCTCGTACTGGGTCAGCAGAGGCAACCAGCGGATGAGCTGCAACCCTCCCCAAATAGGAATGCACCGGCTGGGTAATTAAAAACTCCTTGCGGTGATCTTGGCCAACGTCGGCTGACCTGCGTCCTCCAGGATTGTCGATCTTGGAAACGAGGTACACGGGGGCACCGCCGAGTCGATCCTCGGTGGCATGTCGGCCGCTGACCAATTCGTGGTCGGCATCAAGTATGAGCGTGGTTTTCGCGTTCTTCTTCATCGGCAGCTTGTCCGGGATCGCCAGCCAGCAGGTCAGCGCGGAGGTGCTGGCCTTCGTACTGACGCTGTTCGCCGCCGTTCAGGTCGGCCGGATGGAGCGGCCCGACCGTCGACCCTGCGCGGGTTGCTGGCGCAGGCAAGCAACCTGCTCATCGGCATCCTGATCCTGCCCACCGTCGTGCTAGCTGTGGCGCTTGCCTTCTAACGCAACCTGCTCTGGGTGGCAGGCTGGGCCCTCGGCGCCATCACCTTCCAGCTAGTCCTGCAATGGCTGCTGTCGGCTGGATCGCGGGCCGAGCGGTGGTGGCGGCTGCGCCGCGCGGCCGGCCAGCTCACGCAGTCAACGGGCATGCCGCCGGGTGACCCCGACGATCCCGCTTCCGCGCGGGCGGATCCGGGCGCGCCTCGCGCGGGCGGCCTGCCACCCGGCGACGGGCAGAGTGGGGCGGACGGTGAGCCGCGGCGTCGCTCCTGCAGCCGGCGAACGTCCTCGCGCTGCAGCGATCCGGGACCATCGCGCAGTCGGTGACGTTCGCGGTCTTCTGGGACCAGCCGAAGGGCGACTGGCAGGCCGCCACCGAGGAAGTGCACCAGGTCGATCTGGACGCGAGCCAGCTAGCGCCCGCCTCTGATGCCAGCGGGGTCGTCGGCGTATTCCTCGGCCTGCCAAAGGACGTCGGCCTGCTGACGCTCGCCGATCATCCGGTGACCGCCGTGCTGGGGGCCCGCGACCACAGCCGCCTCGGAGTGCTGGAGATTGAGCTGCCGGTGCCCGCGCCGTCCGTCGCCTACACCGGGCTCCAGTGGACCCGGGTACAGGTCGGGCTGCACGACGGTGATTACGCGCGGCTGGCCTCGTTTTTGAACGACATGCAAGCGCTAGCCGTGGGGCCCGGCGGCGCCCGGTCTGGTTATCGGCGTACAGACCGTTTCGGAGGGCATCCCGCGCATCCTCAACCCTTCTCCCGCGGCGGCGAACCCCGGCCCGGGCGCCGAGGTGGCCGGGACCGGACACGCCCGCCTGGTGCTGGCCAGCGACCTGGACGTGGTAGCGGGCAGCGGGCTGCATCGGACCGAGAACGCCAGCAAGCAGACCTGGCGGCTGCTGGCGATCTGCTCCGACTGGCGCAGCGCGGGGGAGATCGAGGTCCTGGACGGCCTGGACCCCGGCCTCGAGCTGGCCGGCCTGACCACCGCCATCCTGCACGGGAAGCTAGTCATCCTCCTGCTCGGCCACCAACCGGACGGGCGCGGGGGCCATGACAAGGCGCTGCTGGCGCTGCCCGGAAGCGACGGTCAGGCAATCGTCTACCTGGACAAGTGGCAGAGCCGCCAGCAGCTCGGGGAGGGCCGCAAGCAGCCGCTCCTGCGGGTGCGCATGCGGACGCAGGACCGGGCCGGGGCCACGTTGGAGGTCATCGAGTCGCTGCGCGAGACCCTCCTGGAGATGGCGCCCGGCTGGCTGACCGACCGGGACTGGAAGGTCTGGTACACGCGAACCGTGGTCACGGCCGGCCACGCCGCGGTGATTCAGCTCACGGTGCGTCTCGCGGTCGACCCGGCGACCACGCCCCGGGACCATCCGATCGAGTGCTGGGGACCGGCGGAGATGTCCCGGATCGAGCGTCGGGCGCTGGCCCTGGCCGCTAGCAAGATGGCGGCCAGCGGCACGGGCAGCGTCGCCGACCTCGGCCTGGACGCGCCCGAGGACACGGTCATCAGCGTCAGTCTGATCACCACGCCCGACCTGGGCGGGCAAGGCGCGAGTGACCCGGACCGCGCGGAGACAGCGACAGCCCTTTAACTACCTTGCCGGCCGGGTTCTTCGGTCGCTCGTCGGTCATTTCGGCCGGTTGTCGACGAGCCGCCGAGCCTTACCACTGGCGGATCGCTCGATTTCGTTCGGCCTCACCACTTCCACGGCGCAGCGCACCCCGATGACGTCCTTAATCCGCTTTGTTACCTGCTTGGCCATTTCCGCGCGTTCATAGTCCGCAGCGAAATCGGGACGGGCCTCAACGCGAACCTCCAGGGCGTCCATCCGACCCGGCTTGGTTAGCACGCACTGATAATGCGCGGTCAGGCCCGGGATTCCCAGGACGATCTCCTCGATCTGGCTCGGGAACAAATTGACACCTCGCAGGATAATCATATCGTCGCTCCGGCCAGTCACCTTCTCCATCCTGCGCATTGGGCGCGCAGTGCCCGGCAGCAGGCGGGTGAGGTCCCTGGTCCGGTACCGGACAATCGGGAAGGCCTCCTTAGTGAGCGATGTGAAAACTATCTCGCCCTTCTCGCCAGCCGGAAGTACTTCTTCCGTCACAGGATCAATGATCTCCGGATAGAAATGGTCTTCCCAGACGTGTAGGCCGTCTTTGGTTTCGACGGCTTCGCTCGCCACGCCAGGGCCGACGACCTCCGACAGGCCATAGATGTCGACAGCATGCATGTCGAGTCTGGTTTCCATCTCGGTGCGCATGTCCTCGGTCCAGGGCTCAGCGCCGAAGATGCCCACCTTCAAGGAGGTGCTCATCGGATCGATGTTCTGGCGCTCCATCTCGTCCAGGATCGACAGCATGTAGGAGGGCGTCACCACGATGATGTCGGGTTCGAAATCCTTGATCAGCTGTACCTGGCGCTCGGTCTGGCCGCCTGACATCGGAATGACCGGGCAGCCCAGTTTCTCGGCGCCGTAGTGGAGCCCCAGGCCGCCGGTGAACAGCCCGTACCCGTAGGCGTTGTGCACTTTCATCCCAGGACGGCCACCAGCCGCGCGGATGGAGCGCGCAACGACCGAAGCCCACATGTCAAGGTCGTTCTGGGTGTAGCCGACGACGATCGGCTTGCCGGTGGTACCGCTCGAGGCGTGGATCCGGCGGATCTGCTCCATCGGAACGGCGAACAGCCCGAAGGGATAGTTGTCGCGCAGATCCGTCTTGACTGTGAAGGGAAACCGTGCCAGGTCCGACAGGCCGGTCAGGTCATCAGGGTGAACTCCGTGGTCATCGAAACTCTTGCGATAGAAGGGCACGTTGTTGTACGCATGCGCCAGTGACCACTTCATCCGCTCGAGCTGCAGCGCCTCGATTTCGTCGCGGGAGGCCTTCTCGATCGGCTCGAGATCTTCCTCGCGCGGGGACAGATCTAGCATGGTGGGCTCCCTCCCTGATCCTGTCTAATAGGTACCAATCGGCGCATACACGCCTATTGATCGAAGTCTAGGACCACGTCGTCTGACGTGGGGTACGCCTGGCAGGCCAGGACATAACCGGCTTCGATCTCCTCCGGCTCCAGGGCGAAGTTCTGGACCATCTCGACAGAGCCGCTGACAAGCCGGGAACGGCAGGTCCCGCAGACGCCGTTCTTGCAGGCATAAGGGGCATCTCCGCGAAGACGCAGGGTCGCGTCCAGGATCGGCTCGGTGTTGCCCGGCAGCTGGAACGACGTGCCGCGGCCATCGAGGATGACCGTGACGGTGAACCCCTCGGCCGTGCCGTCGTCAGCAGCCGGCGGGCGCCGAGACGGCGCGGCGTCGGCGTGAAACAGCTCGCGGCGGATGACCTTGTCGTCGACTCCGCGGCTCATCAGCGTGTCCCGGACCATGTCGGTCAATCCGATCGGCCCGCACAGGAACCACTCGTCGACGCCGGGGTGAGCGGCGAAGCTGTCCAGAATTGATGTCAGCCGCTCCGGATCGAGCTTGCCGGACAGTATTTCTGCCTCCTGGCGCTCCCCGTCCAGCACGTGGAAGACCTGCAGCCTGCCCAGATACTTGTTCTTCAGGTCCTCGACGTCCTCCAGGAACATGATGCTGTTGGTGTTGCGATTGACGAAAATGAGCGTCGCCTGGCTGCCTGACTCCGCCTCGAGCGCCGAAGCCAGGATCGACAGGATCGGGGTGATTCCCGACCCGGCCGCGATGGCGCCGTAATGCTTGGCGTGCGCTGGGTCGAGCGGCGTGGAGAAACTGCCGGTCGGACTGAGCACCTCGAGGCTGTCGCCTACTTGAAGTCGTTCGATGGCGTAACTCGAGAACACCCCGCCGGGCAGTCTTTTTACCCCGATCCGCAAGACGCCCGAGTTCACCGGCGTGCAGATCGAGTAGTTGCGGCGGATGTCGTCCCCGGCGACGGTGGCCCGCACTGCCAGATGCTGCCCGGGCAGGAACGAGAACTCCTCCCGGAGATGCTCCGGCACCTCGAAGGTGATGGCGACGGCATCATCGGTGATCCGGTCGAGCCTGGCTACCTTCAGCAAGTGAAAGGCCGCACGTTTCCGCGCTGTAGGCGCGATGGCAGTCGCTTGATGAAGCCGAGGGGCCGCCGAGGGCTTCCTTGCCTTTCTTATTGAACTGGTCATCGTCCGCCCGTGTCGTCACTGGCTGGCTGGTTCACAGAACCTTGAAATAGTCGAACGGTTCACGACAGCTGTCGCATACGTACTGTGCCTTGCACGCGGTCGACCCGAACCTGCTGACCTCGCGGGTCTGCGTTGCGCCACATTGGGGACAGGCAACTTCACTCGCGGGAGCCCGCATGCCCAAAGTCAGACTCACAATGCCCGGCTTCCGGTCCGGGGAGGGCGGAGCAATCCCGTACTCTTTCAGTTTCTGGCATCCAGCCGCGGTGATCCAGTCGGTGGTCCAGGCCGGCGCGAGGACAGTGTGGATCTGGACATCGTCGTATCCGTCGTTCGCCAGGGCGGCGAGTATGTCCTGCCGGATCGCGTCCATGGCCGGGCAGCCCGAGTAGGTCGGGGTAATGGTGACATCGACATGTCCGTTCTCATCCACCTGAACCGCGCGGAGAATGCCGAGGTCAGCGATGCTCAGCACGGGAATCTCCGGATCAAGCACGCCCTGCACCGATTCGCGCGGAGACGTTCCGGCAGCCATATTCACCACGTCGCACCTGCGTGAAGTCGGTGCAGATACTGCATCTCGGCCAGCAGGTAGCCGAGATGCTCACTGTGGCGGCCCGACCGCCCGGTTCCGGGCAGGACGTTCGACGCGGGCCGTTCCAGCGTCGCTTCGGCGAGTACCGCGTCGATGTCACGGTCCCATTCCGCTCTAAGCAGGTCCGGGTCAGGGGCGATGCCCGCGGACACGAGTCGCCCGGTGACCTCGTCGGCCTCGAACAATTCGCCGGTGAAGCGCCAGAGGTCATTCAGTGACTGCTGCATCCGCTCATGGGATTCATGCGTCCCGTCGCCGAGCCGGACGGCCCAGGTCGCCGCGTACTCACGATGGTAGGCAACCTCTTTGACTGCTTTTGCGGCAATGGCGGCAAACGTCTCGTCGCTCGACGCTCTCAGCGCCCCGTACAGAGCGAGCTGGTAAGTCGCGAAGAGCAGCTGGCGTGCTATGGTCAGGCCGAAATCGTCGTTGTTAGGCTGCTCGACCAGCAGGCAGCACCGGAATTCGTCCTCGCGGCGGAGGTACGCGAAGTCGTCCTCGTCGCGGTTCTCGCCTTCCAGCTTGCCGGCGTAGGTCAGGAAAGACCGGGCCTGCCCCAGCAGGTCGAGCCCGATGTTGGTGAGGGCGATGTCGTCTTCCAGCTGGGGCGCCTTGCTCGACCATTCTGCCAGGCGGTGGCTGAGAATGAGCGCATCGTCGCCAAGGCGCAGGGCGTAGCTGAACTGGTCGCGGCTCACATCTGCACCCCACCTGGCACGTCGTAGAACGTGGGGTGCCGGTAGATCTTGTCCGCGGCCGGATCGAAGAAGGCGTCCTTCTCGTCGGGGGAGGAAGCGGTGAGTGCTGTCGAGGGGACCACCCAGATCGACACCCCCTCCTGCCGCCGGGTGTAGACGTCACGGGCGTTGTGCAGGGCCATTTCCGCGTCGGCAGCGTGGAGGCTCCCGACGTGGTTGTGGGACAGGCCCCGGCGGGAGCGGACGAATACTTCGAACAGAATCCAGCCGTCAGACCCGGCGGCCCCGCCGGAAGCGGCCGGCGCGCCGTTGACCGGGACGGCGCCGTGCCCGCCCGCTGCCGGCGCCGCCGCGTCGTCGTTGCTCATGCCGCCGTCTCCTTGCGCGCAGCCTGCTTCGCGGCATAGGCCGCGGCCGCCTCGCGTGCCCACCGGCCATTCTCATGCGCCGCTACCCGTCGCGCTAGGCGCTCCTTGTTGCACGGCCCGTCGCCGCGGACGACGGCCTGGAACTCCTCCCAGTTGATCGCGCCGAAATCGTAATGGCCCCGCTCGGTGTTCCAGCGAAGATCCGGATCGGGCAGCGTCAGTTCCAGCACCTCGACCTGATTGACGCACATGTCGACGAACTTCTGGCGCAGCTCGTCGTTCGAGTGCCGCTTGATCTTCCAGGTCATCGACTGCGCGCTATGCGGCGAGTCGGAGTCGGACGGCCCGAACATCATCAGCGACGGCCACCACCAGCGGTTGACCGCGTCCTGGGCCATCGCCTTCTGCGACGGAGTGCCGTGAGAGAGAACGTAGAGGCTCTCATAACCCTGGCGCTGATGGAAGGACTCCTCTTTGCAGACGCGGATCATCGCGCGCGCATAGGGCCCGTAGGAGCACCGGCAAAGCGGCACCTGGTTGACGATGGCGGCGCCATCCACCAGCCATCCGATCGCGCCCATGTCCGCCCAGGTCAGCGTCGGGTAATTGAAGATGCTGGAGTATTTGTGCCTGCCCTGGTGGAGCAGGTCCAGCATCTCGTCCCGGGAGATGCCGAGAGTCTCGGCCGCGGAATACAGGTAGAGCCCGTGACCTGCCTCGTCCTGGACCTTCGCCATCAGGATGGCCTTGCGGCGCAGGCTCGGCGCCCGGGTGATCCAGTTGCCCTCGGGCTGCATCCCGATGATCTCGGAATGCGCGTGCTGAGCGATCTGGCGGATCAGGGTCTTGCGGTAGGCGTTCGGCATCCAGTCACGCGGCTCGATCCGGGATTCGCTCGCGACCAGCGCGTCGAAACGGGCCTGCTCACCCGAGCTTCCGTCCGGGCCGCTCTGCGCGATGCCGTCTTCGGCAGTGGACGCACCGTACATATGGCACCCTCGATGATCAATAATCCTTGTCCGCCCGGCGGGCGCAGCGATCCGCTGGGCAGCCGAAAAACTGACCGAACGTTCACTCCTATGCTGCCGGATGGTCCGTGGGGTGTCAAGAGCGGCTATCACCGCAGAGCGTGCGGCGACGCTGGTCAATCCGCAGGTCCAGATTCTCCGGCGCCGCCTCGATGACCAGGTTCAAACCCGCAGCCAGCAGAAACACCGACGATCCACGAGCCCGTCGTTCCGCCGCCGATGGGCGCCAGCCTGTCGCAGCGCTCGTGGCACAGCGTCCCGACGTCACATCTCGAAGACGAAGTAGGACGCGGTGGTTGCGCCGCCACGTATCTCGTGGAAGCCGGTGACATGAAAGCCGACATCCTCCGCCGTGTGGCGGCCGGCGACGTTCCATGTCGCTGCGATGCAGCGCAGCTTTCGGTCCTCCGCTACCTTGCGGGCGTGCGCTATCACAGCGGCGGCGAACTCCTTGCTCAGCCTCCGCCCGGTCAGCTCGGGCGCCAGCCCGAGCGCGACGTCCAGCAGTTTCGAAGAGCCAGCCAGTCCGGGAACCCGCGCATCCTCACCGAAGCAGCAGAACCCGATCAATTTGTCGGTTGCGTCCCTTACTGCCCAGTAGCCTTCGTCAGGCCGTGGCGTCTCCAGGGAATCCTGAATTCGCCACGGCCCGGGGGTCTTCCACATCGCGATGTCCATGCCGTCCTCGACGGATAGCTCGGTCACCCGGTACGGGGAAACCGGGACGGCCGCCGGGGATGGACCTGGCATCGGGGTCTCCTTGCCAATCAGCTGAAGCGACGGTGCCGCACAGGTTTCCCCGGCGCGAAGATCTGACTCGTCCGCCTGTTCCGCACCTCGAAACTAACCGTCCGTTCGTTCATTATGCAACACTGGTGAGATGGATGCCATGCAAGTCCATGTGACCAAGCTGCTGCGCGCTGCGGCCGGCGCCGGGAACGCGGAGCGGACGGCGTGACCGCCGCCCTGGCCGCGGTTGGCAGGACGCAGGCCCCGGCCTCCAGTCGCCGGGGCCGCCCTGGCTACGACATCGAGTCCTTGCTCAAGGTCGCAGTGTCGGTTTTCAACGAGAAGGGCTTCGACGGCACCAGCATGGAGGACCTGTCCTGCCGTCTGGGCATCTCCAAGTCCGGTATTTATCACCATGTCTCCAGTAAGGACGAGCTGCTTGAGCTGGCCCTGAACCGAGCGCTCGACGGGCTGGCCGAAGTGGTCGACAATACGCGGCAACTGCAGGCACCTGCTATCGAGCGTCTTGAGTATCTGGTCAAAGGCAGCGTCTTGGTGCTAACCACGCGGACGCCATTTGTCAGTCTGCTGCTGCGCGTCCACGGAAACACCGCGGTCGAACGCCGCGCCCTCGCTCGACGCCGCGAGTTCGATCGTTTCGGCGCGGACCTCGTCGACGAGGCGGCATCTGATGGCGCGGTCCTTCCGCGTATCAACTCGGCAATAACCGCGAAACTGCTGTTCGGCCTGGTCAACTCGGTCGCTGAATGGTTCACGCCGCAGTCGGAGCTGGACGCTGAGCGGATGGCTGATGCCATCTGGCAGGTCGCCTTCAGCGGCATCGGGCAACCGGCCTGAGCACATCATCGCGGTCTGCGGCTTGAGGCGGCATCCGGCTGGGCGCCAGCGGCTAGCGTCGTGTCATCGCCGTCCAGCGCCATCGCCCACGCGGCGACAGCTAGCTGCCTGGAACGTGCGATCGGGGATGGCCGCGCGGTGTGCATGGGTGGCCGGTCAGGTGGTGCGGTCCGGTGCCGGGCGTCCGAGGAAGTTCTCG
>CAVZGW010000019.1:0-171695 GCA_963774825.1 uncultured Actinomycetes bacterium
CGAGCCGAGGAGGCAGACCCGCGGCACGGCCTGAGCTCGGCGGAGGCGGCGTCGCGGGCCGGCCGGTTCGGCCCCAACACGCTCGCTGCAGGCAGGGCAGAGCCTCGCTGGCGCGCGTTCATCCGCCAGTACTCCGACCCCATGCAGATCGTCTTGCTAGTGGTCGGCCTCCTCAGCCTCTTCCCCCTCAGGCAGCTGGGAACCGGCCTTCTGCTGATTCTGCTGACACTGGCTAACGCGGTTCTCGGCCTGCAGCAGGAGGGCGGGGCTGAGAGCGCGGTCGCCGTGCTCCAGCGGAGGTTGATCGTGACCGCCCGGGTGCGGCGCGATGGCCAGGAGGCGGAGATCCCCGCTGCACAGCTGGTCCCCGGCGATGTCGTCTCGATCGAGGCGGGTGACGTCGTTCCGGCTGACGGCAGGCTGCTCCGGGTGGCCACGCTGGAGGTCGCCGAGTCCGAGCTGACCGGGGAGAGCCTGCCGGTCTCGAAGGGCACGGCCCCGGTCGGGGAAGCCGACATGCCGCTGGGCGACCGGACCGACATGGTGTACATGAACACCTCTGTCACCCGCGGGACGGGCGAGTTCGTGGTCACCGCGACCGGGATGGCGACCGAAGTCGGCCACATCTCGGGAATGCTCCAGGCGCAGCCGACGGTCAAGACCCCGCTCACCCGCCAGCTCGACCGGCTCTCAAAGCAGCTCCTGCTGGTCGCGGGTGTCGCGCTGATCGCGTCGATGGCCGTGAACCTGTCTCGCGGCTATACCTTCAACGCGGTGTTGCCCGCCGCGGTCGCCTTCGCCATCGCGGCGGTCCCGGTGCAGTTGCCCATGGTGGTGACGACGATCCTGGCGTGGGGCACCCGGGCTCTGGTCAAGGTCGGCGCCATCATGAAGCAGCTCCCTTCGACCGAGACCCTGGGGTCTACGTCCGCGATCAACACGGACAAGACCGGGACGCTCACGCTGAACCAGATGACCGCGGTCCAGATGGTCATCGCCGGGCACCGCTATGCGGTCGAGGGAAAGGGCTACTCGACCCACGGGCGCATCAACCGCGTCGCCGGACAGGCGGAGATCCCGCTGGACCAGTTCCTGATGCCGATGGTCCTGGCCTCCGACGCGGTGCTCAGCGACGGCGAGCTGATCGGCGACCCGACCGAGGGAGCCCTGGTCGCGCTGGCCGCGAAAGGCGGCATCGACGCCGTCTTGACCAGGCAGGTACACCCGAGAATCGCCGAGCTCCCCTTCGACGCCGAGTACAAGCTCATGGCGACGTTCCACAAGATGACCGATGAATCAGGGAAGGCGGTGATCCGCTGCTTCGTGAAGGGGGCGCCCGATCAGCTCCTGACCCGGGCCGCCACGGTGCTGGACCCGGACGCCGGCCCGGTTCCGCTCGACGGCCGTCTCCGCGAGCGGTACCTGGCCGATAACCACCGGTTCGCGGAAGAGGGCCTGCGGGTCATCGCAACCGCACGCAGGGATTTCGACCCGGCGGCCTTCGATCCGGGGGCTGACCTGCTCCCGCTCGTGACCGATCTGGAACTGCTGGCTCTCGTCGGAATCGTCGACCCGCCGCGGCCCGGTGCCAAAGCATCGGTCGGGCAGGCGAAGTCCGCCGGGATCGAGGTCCGCATGATCACCGGTGATCACGCGGTTACCGCGGCCGCGATCGCCCGCCAGCTTGGCATCGATGGCAAGGTCATCAGCGGGGCGGAGTTCGGCGCGATGACCGATGACGAGGCGATGGAGGCGATCGCCGATGTCGGCGTGATCGCCCGCGTCACTCCAGAGCACAAGGTCCGCCTGGTGGACCTGCTCAAGCGCGAAGGCCAGATCGTCGCCATGACCGGCGACGGCGTCAACGACGCGCCCGCGCTGAAGAAGGCCGACATCGGGATCGCGATGGGCACCGGGACCGAGGTGGCCAAGCAAGCCGCGGTGATGGTTCTGACCGACGACAACTTCTCCACGATCACCAAAGCGGTGGAAATCGGCCGCGGGCTGTATGACAACCTGGTCCGGTACATCCGGTTCGAGATGGGATGCATGTTCGGCTTCATCATCACCTTCCTTGGCGCCAGCATCTTCGACATCGCCCACGGCGAGCCGCTCCTTCCGCTGCAGGTCTTGTGGGTGGCCTTCACCACCGTCACGATCCAGTCCATCGGGCTCGGGTACAGCAGGCCTGTCGAAGGGCTGATGGAACGCCGGCCCCGGCCACCCAGCCAGCCGATCCTGACCGGAGGGGTCCTCGCCTGGCTCGTCTCGGTCGGGCTGGTGATGGCGATCGGCACGCTGAGCGTGGTCAGCTGGGCGGAACAGGCGCACACGCTCGCCATCGCGCGGACCGTGGGCGTGGTCGTGTTCTCGATGTTTAACCTGTTCTTCTCGCTCGAGTCGAGGGACCGGCGGGACTCGGTGTTCTCCCTCAGCACGTTCGCCGACCGGACGTGCATCGTGACGACCGGGGCCTCCCTTTTCCTGCTCGTCATGGCAACCGTCCTGGCGCCGTGCCAGGCGATCCTGAAGACCACCGCGCTCGACGTAGATCAGTGGCTCCTCTGCGCAGCCGTGGCACTGTCGATCATCGCGGTCACCGAGATCCGCAAGGCGTTCCTGCGGCAGACCGTCGGTCCGGTCAGGTTACGACGATCACCGCGACGCCGACTGCGTCATAGGTGCCGCGTGCCCGCGCGTCCCGGGTCGCGAGGGCTGCCCCGTGCTCCTTGGCGGCCAGCGCCACCAGCGCGTCATAAACGGCGCCGCCCGCGATGCCCAGGCGGCTCAGCGTGTCCGGCTTACGGGTGCGCGAGCTGCTCAGCACAAGCGGGGACGGGCGGGTATTCACGGATCCCGGCACGCAATTCAGCAGCTGGCCGCGGTCGGTACGGAGGCCGCGGGCCCTGCCAACGGATAGGTGGATGAAGCCGACCTGCATGAGCGAGCATCGCTCTGCGACCCACGTACCGCGGCTACGGGCTGGTCTGCGAGTTAGCCACGATGCCGGGTGGAGTACCTCCTGACCGCGGTGCCTGCCGCGGCGTTAACGGCGAGGCCCAGTGCCGCCCCGCCTGCGATGTCGAGCGGAAAATGGGCGCCGACGTAGACACGGCTCAGTCCCACCAGGGGGATGGCGGTCAGGGTGAGGGCGCGGCCGCCCGGGCCGAGACGGGGCAGGGCAGCCACGCCAAGGACGACGGCCACGCCCGCGTGCCCGGACAGGTATCCGAGGCCGCTGGCGTCGCGGCCGCGACGGCGGATGCCCGGAAGCAGGGTCACCGGCCGGGGCCGCCGCACTATCCGCTTGACCGCTTTGGCCAGCGCCCAGGTGCCAGTGCCGCCGATCAGGAGGCGGGCTGCCAGCTCCCCGTCTCCGGCCAGCCAGGCCGCCGCGGCCGACGCCGGGATGGCACCGAACGCGCCCAGCTGCATGACGGCCCAGGCGGGCAGGTAGACCGAATCGGGCAGGCCGTTGACTGCGCGGAATGCCCTGACTTCCCGTGGGCCCACGCGGTCGTGGCGCACGGCACCGGCGGTGGCCAGCAGGGCAGCCAGGCCGAAGCCAAGCTGGACGCCGGGAGCGGCCAGCATGGCCGGAAGGGCACGTTCATGCTTGCTCGCGGGCCGCATCATGGGTTGAGCGTAGGCCACGCAGGGCAGCCAGACGGGCCGGCCGAGGCCGTTTCGGTACCGATTCCCCCTGTGCCCACAGCGAGGATGACACATCGCGAGCCGGCTGGCGAGGGCGCGGGCGGCGATGTCTCCGGCGTAGACGTGCGCGGGACCATCTCACCGTTATCCGCTGGCGCCGGCGGTGCTGGCGCTGGGCACGCCGAATACCAGGTTCAGCGCGCTCCCGATGAAACAGGCCCAGGCCCGCCCCCGCGGCGACGTCCACGGGGAAGTGCGCCCCGAGGTACACCCGTGACAGGCAGACCGCGGCGGCCAGCGCCCAAGGCAGGACCTTTCACCAGCCTTTGAAGTAGGGGGCCACCAGCGCGGTGATCGCGAAGATCACCATGGCATGACCGGAGGGACAGCTCAGCCCGTGGGCCGCGGACTGGCCGCGCAAGATCACATCCGGCAGGGTTTCCGCTGGCCGGTCACGCTGCACGACCATCTTGGCCACCGCCTCCAGCCAGACCTTCAGCAGGGTCGCGGCCGCCAGCCGCAGCCGCCTCAACAGCGCGGCCGCGGCCGCCACCAGGGGAAGAGCCCCGATCACTCCCGACAACTGGACCGTCCACATCGGCGGATACAGCCACCCGGCCAGTGATTGACCCGGCGGAACACGGCCACATCCGTGCCCAGGACCGTCCGGTTCGCGACCAGCACCCCGCACACGACCAGCACGCCGAGCCCGGCGGCGGCCATCGGCGCGTCGGCTCGTCTGCGCTGGTACGTCCGGCCGTCCGGGGCCTGGGACCACCACAGGGCCAGCTACCTGCCCAGCGTCCGCGCCCGGCCAGCCCGGCCCACGGCGGCCGCGGGAGCCGACCCTCCGGCTGTACCTGTCGTCACCGGTGCCACACCTGCCGGCTAACACCACCGCTCTCCTCGCGATGGCCAGACCGTTCGGCTGCCGGACCTCGAAGCCGAGGCCGTCGACGGCGGCGACGGTCCCGTACCGCTTGGTGAGATGGTCAACAGCAATCATGGGGCTGTCCTTTCGGGTCGCCGAGGACCGGATCGGTCGCCATCAGCGATGCCGTACCGGCAGGGCATCACCTAGGGAACAGGGCGAGCTGTGCCCGGCAGCCGGTACCGCTGATCAGCCTTGAGCCGACGATAACGGGCCATCAGAACAGCGACATCCGTGGCAGCACGTGAATCGGTACTGGGCCCTCCTTGCTCACGTTCCGAGCGCGGGCCCGACGGACCCGGAACAGCAGCAAATCGTGACGATTCAGGCTGGCCTCTGGCGATTCTGCCCGGCACTGCGGTCGTCACCGCATGCCCAGGCCTTGCCGCCTACGAGTCACGCTACGAGCGGCTACGATGCCGGGCTTCACCGCTGGCGGGCATGCGGGCGGGCAACCGGCAATTTCAGGGCAGATCCGAGGCCCGGATGAGCGAGCCAGATCAGGGCGCGGCGGCGGCCGCAGCCGCGCTCGCCCGCCCGGCACCGGCGAGCCTGTTCATCGTTGAACGCCGGCTGCCCAAAGCCAGTGAGCATCACCTCGCCCAAATGACCCGGATGTGCGAAGTGGCCACTGTCACGGCTGGAAGCAAAGACCCCGGCACCGATGAACCACGCCGCCGCACGCCGACACCGAACGCAGCCATCGACGTCAGCCCCGGCCAGTCCGTCCCGCTGCTCAGCGCCGCATTCCGGCTCTCGCATCCATCCCAGCCACCCATGGGACCGGCAGGGGAGCCTCAAATGATGGTCAAACGATTTTAGAAGCCACTTGGCTGTCCTCAGCAACCCCTGTGACCTACACGTTTGGTCGGGATGGCCGGATTCGAACCGGCGGCCTCCTGCTCCCAAAGCAGGCGCGCTAACCAAGCTGCGCCACATCCCGTCGGGCAACCCGTAGCCTACCCGTTCCGACATCGCGCAGCCGCACCGCAGCGGAGCAGCCCTTTCGGTTCAGCGGGCCGCAGGCGAGACCGACGAGGCGACCTGGCCCGGCAGCCCCGTGAACGCGGTACGCTACGGCCTGACGGTCAAACTGCCGCGCGGGCGTAGCTCAATGGTAGAGCCCCAGCCTTCCAAGCTGGTCATGAGGGTTCGATTCCCTTCGCCCGCTCCACCGCAAAACTCCAGGTCAAGTACGTGATCCACATGTGGACGCCGGAGCCTGCTAGACAGTCGGCCGGGCTTCGTGGTGAGGGCCGAGCGTAATCTTGCTACCGGCGAGCGGCGGTCAGAGAACGCCGCGCGGACTCGCACCACGCCTGACTCCAGGTCAAGATCACACCGCTTGAGGGCAGTAGCCTCCCCCCAGCGCAGGCTCGCAAAGGTGGCCAGCAAGACCGGGGCGCGATACCTGCGGTCATAGTCGCAGTCGGCACTGCCGTTCTCGGCCATCGCCCACAGCGCACGCTCGGCATCGGCCCTTGTCCGGTAGACCTCGGGAGCAGTCCGCCTCACGCCATGCCGGGCGAACCCGAGCCGGTAGCCAGCGGCCTGGAGCCCGCGGATATTACCCACCGGGCGGCGGCCCAGCCATGGACAGCGAAACGCCATCGCCCGGGAGCCCTGCACGCCAGTCCCGGATCATCGGCGTGGACAGCTTTCCCAGCGGCACCGCCCCGAGCTGCGGCGCGATGTACCGCCGCCGCAGCCACGAATACAGATCCACCGTGTGCGGCCTGAGCCCAGGACGCTGTCCACCGGGCCGCATAATCACCGAGCCGCACCTTGCCGAGATCAGGGTCGGCCCACTCCCCCGCGAGCATGTCTGCGCGGACATCACGCCGCCCTCCCTGTAACCGGAGCGTCGCCCGTAGCCTGCTCCTGGGCTATCAGTCTCGTCTCGGTCAGCGCTGTGCCATCGGGCGCGGTCGGCCAGGACGTGGAGCATTCGCCTGCCGCCGCCACCTACCACCAGGTCTGGTGGCCACCCACCGATGCCGTGCGCTTCGACGGTGATCACCTGCCGATTTGGCATGAGCCAACGGGCCGTTACCTCGACCCCGCGACCGGGGCGAGCCAGGCCGCCGCCGTGACATGCTGGGCACTGACCGCCCCTGTCACTGGACCTGCGCACTGGCGTGGGTCAACGAGCACTGCTGTTCATGATCACTCCTTTATGCCGCGCGAGCCTGGCCGCCCTTGTCGTCCTGGTCCTGCACCTGGAGGACTTCGGCGCCGTGGTCCACCAGGTGGCAAGATGCCTGCGCCCGCGGGGACGTTTCATCTGCGTCGGCCTGCATCCCTGCTTCATCGGCCCCTTTGTCGACCGGACCAACGGCTGACAGTTCGGCGATCAGGCCGTGGCTTTCGCACAGCCACGGCGTGGCGTGATACGACAGCCGGGTGGGATCCAGAGGCCAAGTCGTCAAGGCGATGGTGGTGATCCGGCGGCCACGCGACGGCGCGCTGCTGGTGTCTGAGGAAGCCAACCCGTCGGGCGAGCTGTTTCAGCGGCCGCTCGGCGGCCATGTCGAGTTCGGCGAGTATGCGCTGGACACGGTGCACCGCGAGTTGCAGGAGGAGATCGAACAGGCGCTCACCGGAGTGCGGCTGGCGGGCGTGCTGGAGAACATTTTTCAGTGGGGAGGCGCGACCCAGCACGAGATTGTGTTCATCTTCACTGCTGATTTCGCCGATGAGGCTGCCTACGAGATACCTGAGCAGGGCATTGCGGATGATCGTGGCAGGGCCCGCGTGATCTGGCGGGCACCGGGGGCAGCTCGCCCGCCTCTTTATCCGGTAGGCGTGGCTGACCTGGCCGCGCACTGAGCTGATCCCCGGCGGGCCACGTATGGGCCATAAGCTACGAGCGCTCACGGCCACTTAGGGTCACTCACGCGCACTCAACCCCGGCAGGCCAGCGGGAACATCGCACCTGGTCAGCGGATTCCTGTACCACCGACCTTCCAAGCTGGGACTACTCGGCACGTGTTATGAAGCCGGGGGAGAGCAGTTGTCAGCCTCTCCGGGCCCAGGCACTTGCCATACTGGCCCAATGCCTGTGAATACTCGCTGCGCGGCGGTGCTCGCCGGGACCGCGCTGCTGGGTATCGGCCTTGACCAGGCGACGAAGGTGCTCCTGGTCGCGACCTTGGAGGGTAAGCCGCCGATCCGCGTAGTCGGCCAGGTCCTGACCATCTACGTCTCGCGGAATTCTTCGGCTTCGCGCCCGCTGCGACGGTGCTGTTCACCTGCGTGGCGGTGGCGGTCGCCGGGCTAATCGTCACCAAGGTGCCCCGGATCTGCTCAGTGGGCTGGGCGGCAGCACTCGGCCTCTTGCTGGCAGGAGCCGTCGGGAACCTGTGTGACCGGCTGATACGGGAACCCGGCTTCGGTCGCGGCGCCGTCGTGGACTTTATTGACCTGCAGCACTTCGCGGACTTCAACGTTGCCGACATCTGCCTGACGTGCGGAGTCGTGCTAGTGGTCTTGCTGTCGCTCCGCGGCATTCCCATGACGGACCAGTCAGGCGACTACGCCAGGTCGGCGTCCGCCCGACGGGCACATCAGTGACCTTGGGTGAGAGTCGCTTGATTCGATTCAATTCGCCCGCTCCAACCCGAAACCACAGCTCAGCGCGTTTTCGTAGGTGCCATCCCTTCCGGATTCTGTGCCAGCTGCTCGCCCGTGTGCCCGTTCGCGCCATTAACGTGCCACCAAAACATTCCAGCACATGGATAAGAGCGTCGCACGGACGAGTGTTCAGTGAGACACGTCTATCCATGGTAGAGATCGCGGATCTGCCGCCCATGTTCACTACAGCCATGGCCCGGGCTTCCGGACTCCACCCCCCGCGACCTGTACGCCGCGCGAGATGCCGGGTGCTCTCGACGTTGCGAGCGCAGGATGAAACGGCCCACGCGCGCATCGCTAGCCGGCAGCGCATACCTCCATTTGCAGAACCGCGCGCGAACAAAACGCCGCGGCACGCAGGAACTGCTCACGCTGTACATCGTCGAGCGCTGGCTCGCACGCCTAGCGCTTCGGCGCATGCCAGCAAATTCGTGATCAAAGGCGGGATGCTTCTGGTCGCATACGATGCGCGCCGACCCACCGCCGACCTGGACGCGCTCGCCCGCTCGATTGTCGACGACCAGGACACCGTCGTATCTCTGGTGTCGGAGATCGCCGACATGCGTGCCGAGGGTACCGTCGTCATGTCGTAGCGACGACCAGAATCCGGACATGGTGTTGCCCATCGGCACCGGCAGGTCGAGAGCGAGCAAGGTGATCGCGATGGCGACCACCGCGTCGTGAGGCTGATGAGGAAGACCGGCGCGAGATGCTCGAGGTCGCAGAGTTCATGGAGAGCGTCGCGCCCATGTCCCAGAGCGCGCAACTCCTTTCAGGTGCCGAATCTCGCTCAGAAGTTCAGCAAGGCGGCGCCGCTGACCGCCGCTAATCTCCCGCGTTGGATGAATCGGTGACAGGCATCGAGAAAACTTCGCTGGCCAGGATATCCGCAGGTTCGATGCGCATGAGATCATCCCGGCTCCAGTTGCGGTCCAGGTCGGCCGCCAGACGATGCGCGTGCCGTAGCCGAGACCGCTCAAGCTCGTTGCGGACACTGCGGGCATTTGCGAAATGTGGCAGTTGCATCCGGCGAGTGAGGTAGTCACGAAACACCACCTCCGCTTCCGCGGAGAGATAGTAGCTCGCCTGCTCAAGCATCAGGCGCCCAATCGCTATCAGCTCGCCGGTTCCATACTCGGCGAAGTCCAGGTGATGAGCAATCCTGGAATTCATCCCGGGGTTAGACGCGAAAAAGGTGTCCATTCGGTCTTTATAGCCCGCGAGTATCACCACAAGGTTGCCGCGTTCGTTCTCCATCACCTGAAGGAGGATGTCGACAACCTCCTGGCCGTAGTCCCGTGAGTCCGAGGCCCGGTAGAGGTAGTACGCCTCGTCGATGAACAGCACCCCGCCCATCGCCCGGTCGAGGACCTTCTTGGTCTTCGGCGCGGTCTGCCCGATAAACTCGCCGACCAAATCGTCCCGCATCGCATGCACAAGCTGACCGCGCTCGAGATAGCCGAGCCGGTGCAGGAGATCAGCCATCCGCAGCGCGACGGTGGTCTTGCCGGTCCCGGGGGCGCCTGTGAAACACATGTGCAGGTTAGGCCGGGGTGCGGCCAGCCCGAACCGCTGCCTCACCCGGTCCACCAGGAGCAGCGACCCGATCTCTTGTATCCGTTTCTTTACCGGGACAAGGCCGATAAGTTCGCCGTCGAGGGCAGCGAAGACATCGTCGATGCCCGCAGCGTCGCGCTCGGCGGCGAAGCTAACCGTGGCCTCCGGGGACAACTGCCCGCGCCGCGACCCGGCCCGGCCGTCTGCGGTGGAGAACCGCCGGACCCCGGGCAGGCTCCGGAGACCCGGCGGCGATCCCGCGGCGGCGCTCATATCCGGCACCGGTGACTCAGGCACCGGTGACTCAGGACCGGTGACAGGCACCGGTGACTCAAGCACCGGTGACTCCGGCACCGGTGAGCGGGCCGCAGGCCGACATACTTGAAAATCACTTCGGCCTCCGGTGCCAGCCGACGACAGGGCCCATGCGCAGCTCGCTGAAGCCGTCTCCGGTGGCTAGCGTCATGACGGCCCCCTAATCGCGATGCTGACCACTCCATCCTGACAGACAGACGTACGCCGCAATCTTTGCATCCTCCCTGCCCTGACCAGGCCCGGCGTAGGCAAGCTCATCGATCAACCACATCGCATCCATCCTGTCCAGGATGGCGGGGCTGGAACGGGCCCGCGACCGATTAGTCGGCGGGCGCGGGAGTTCGCTCCAGCAGCCCCATCGACTCAAGCTGACCGCGCAGGACCAGCGGGGATTCAAAAAAGATTGCGCGCATCCCGGCGTCGCGCGCCGCGGTCACATTGTCGGCCTTGTCGTCGATGAACAACGTCTGAGCGGCAGGAAGGTCGTATCGCCGCAGCAGCAGACGGTAGATTCTCGGGTCCGGCTTGATCATCCCCTCTAGGCCGGAGATCACGTACCCGTCGAACCAGCGCATGAAGCCGAACCGCTGCAACCGGAGCGGAAACGTCTGCGCCTCCATGTTGCTCAGCGCGTAGCAGCGAACCCCCCGCTGCTTCAGGTCGGCCAGGATCGCCACGCTGCCCGGTATCGGGCCAGCTACCATCTCCTCGCTCCGCTCTCCCCAGGCCATGATCAGCTCGGCCTGCTCAGGATGGCGGGCGGCCAGCTCGGCACAGGCCTGCGTGACGCTGCCGCCGAGATCATGCGCGGCGTGCCACTGCGGCGTGCACACTTCGGCCAGGAATTGCTCCATCGCGGTCTCGTCGCCGTCGAACAGCTTGCGGTAGAGATGACGGGGATTCCAGTCCAGCAGCACCCCGCCGAGATCGAACACCACGGCCCTGATACCGCTCACGTCCGCCGCCCGGCCAAGCCGAGGCTGGGCAGGCAGCCCGCCAGGCCTCCGGTCTGCGGGATGCAGCGGATGGCCTGCCGGGCCGCCAGGTCCAGCCGGAGCCGCCGCAACACCGCAGGCCGCGCCGGTCGCATGTGGCGCCCGATCCCCTCGCCGGGGTAACCGAGCTTTCGGGATACTGTGCCAGCCGCGGGGCCGGCCGCGGGACAGCGAAGCTCCAGCCGCTGAGCTGTCAGGTGCAGCCAGGTGAGCGGCCACGGGGACGGTGCCATTCAGCCGATTATTTCCGGCCAGCCAGCCCGGCGCACCGCAATTAGCGCGACGTGTCCGTCACCGGCCCTCAGTCCCTGACGTGCAGCAGTTGCCGCTCGTGCTCGGCCCGGAGCCAATCGAGGGTAAGCCTGGAGTCGGCAGCGTCCTCGCCCCGCTCGAGGGCGTCCAGGTAGGCAAGGTCGGCTGCCACCCGGGCGCGAAAGGCTGTCGCGTCCCCGGCGGAGCCGTGACCAGGGATGACCAGCCGAACGCCGGGGAGGCCGGCCAGCAGCTCGAGCCCGGCGCGGTAGTCGCCGAGCGGATCGGCGGCTTCCAGGTCAAGCAGCGGGACCTCGATGTCAGAGCACATGTCACCGGCCACCAGCACGCCCGCCTCGGGCAGGAAGATGGCAGCGTGGCCGGGCGCATGACCGTTGTGCGCCAGCACGCGCGCCCGCGGGCCGTCCCACGCGAGCTCGTCCTGGCCGGCCTCGAGCGGCCGAAGCCGGCCGAATACCTCAAGGTCGTGCCCGGGAGCGGCGGCCTGCACAGCGCTGATCATGGACGCCCGGTCCCGGTCGGCCGCCCGAGCCGCCGCCGCTGTGCCGAATCTCGGCACCGCCCCCAGCTCCCGGCACCACAGCACGTGATCCCAGTGCGCATGCGTCGCGAACCCCGCCCGTGGCGGCAGGCCGGCTGCCGCCAGGTCCGACGCGAGCAGCCGGACCTCGGCACGCGTGACAGCGGGGTCGATGAGCAGGCAGCCGCCGGGCCCCGCGACGGCCGTCGTGTTCGTCAGGTACAGCTCACCGGTGGCCACCAGTATCCCGGGGACGATCTCGCTAAGGCGCCGCATGGCTCTTCTCTACCACCGGGCCCGGCTACCACCGGGCTCAGGAATGCAGATGCCCCCCGCCGGCCTGGCGGAGGGGCATCTGCTGGTCCTTAGCTGACCGCGGGCTACCGAGCCCGCGGCGGCCGGGCCTGGCTGGGGCGCCGGACCGGGTGGCCTTGCACTGCCTGGCCCGGTCCTGGCACCTCAGTCATGCGCGAACTAGATGGCCGGCCCGATCATGCCCGGGTACGCCCACCACAGCTGGTTGTTCGCCACCGCTCCATCCGCGAACCGGTTGAGGCGGAGGGTGAACAGCGGTTCCGTCGGCGGCGTGCCGACGCTCAGCACCTGCGGCTGGCTGAAGTTGGTCGTCGAGCCAGCGATGACCGGGACGAACCCGACGTGCCGCGGAGCGTCCCGGAAATCGAG
Source organism: uncultured Actinomycetes bacterium (assembly GCA_963774825.1). GTDB lineage: Bacteria > Actinomycetota > Actinomycetes > Streptosporangiales > Streptosporangiaceae > DATBGO01. Next base: position 12,563 of record CAVZGW010000019.1, read on the forward strand.
CACCCAGACAGTGTTGGCGTTGTTGCCGCACACCTGCAGGTTGACCTTACGACCATTGGCCGCAGGTGAACTGGTCCCCTGGCACAGGCCGGTGGTCACGCCATACGGCGCCCACTGCAGCTCATAAGCGGGCTCCCGGCCGTAATGGAACGCCAGGCGCGCGCTGACCAGGCCAGCGTGGTAGAAGTAGTCCACCGAGCCCTGCAGGTAGATCGACCAGTCCTGACCGGGAGCGGTGTTGCTGGCGTACTGCAGCTTCAGCGGGTTGCCGACGCTGTTGATCGCCCTGGTGTTCTGCAAGACCCAGCCCGGGCCGAACTTCGCGGTGTACGGGTTGATGCAGTGATAACCGCAGGGCGGGGTGGCGTCCGGCGTGACCTTGCTGGTCGAAGCGCTTGCCGCGCCAGCCGCGGTAAGGCCGAGCGCCGCGGTGACGGCAACGCCAGCCGCCAGCGCGTAGCACGCCCTGGTTAAGCGGTTAGGCATGGTGATTCCTTCCTGTGGATTACCGGGCCGACTGCCAACTCCGGTGGCTTGGGCGGACAAGCACTGGCCGGTCGCGGCAATCGGATAATGCTGGCTTGGTTGCGTTCTGTTAGCCCGCCCTGCCAGTCAGTAGTTGATACGCTACCACGAGTAGTTAGAACACAACAGTAAGTAACGACCCGCCACGCAGGCCGGTCTTTTAAGGCAGCACGCCGGTGGTGTTGTTCCACATCTGGTTGTCGTAGACGATCCCGTCGGCGAACTTCTGCAGCCGGTAGCTCATCAGCTGCGGCCGCGGCCAGCGAACCGGCCAGCCGGGCTCGGTCAGCACCTGCGGATCGCTGAAATTGCGGTCGGATCCGTTGATCAGCGGGGCGTAGTTGCCCGCCTGATCTGCCGCGTCGATGACCCAGACCGTCTTACCGCTCTGCCCGCACCACTGCAGCGTCACGCTCTCGCCGCTGGCCGCCTCGCTGCCGAGCCCGGCGCACAGCCCGGTAGGCGCGCCGTAAGGAGCGAACTCAGCCTCGAAGGCGCGGTCAGCGCCATAATGCAGGGCGAGCGCCTGGCTGACGATGCCGAAAGAGGCGAGCTGGCGGACAGTTCCAGCCGGCCATATGCTCCAGTCCTCTGCCGGGTCGCTATTGCTGGCATAGCGCAGGGTCACCCGGGTGCCAGTGGCCGGGCGCCCGCGGAAATCGTTCAGCACGAATTCGGGCCCGTATTTCTGGGTGAAATAGCTGGCGCAGAACACGCCGCAGGGCACGCTCGCGTCTGGCCCGGCGGCCGGCCGGGGCGGCCGCGCCGAGGCTGCGGCCCCAGCAGGCCGCGGCGATCCGGCCGGCCTGGCAGGCCGCGGCGATCCGGCCGGCCTGGCAGGCCGCGGCGGGGATCCGGCCGGCCGGGCAGGCCGCGGCGATCCGGCCGGCCCGGCAGGCCGCGCAGAGACGGTCGCCGCGCCCGCCGGAACGAGGCTCAGCGCGGTGATGCCAGCGATAACGCCCGGCAGCGCGCCAGCCGCGCGAGGTATGCGACTCAGCATTCGTATTCCTCCGGTCTGCTCGGGTGGATGCGGCAGCCGGCAAATAGGCAGCTTTATAGCGATGAGTAGCTGTCTGCTTACTTAATGCCACAGCCTGACAGCAGAAAAGACGCACGGAGTTCACTGATGGTTGTCGCTGGGGTGCACAAAGCAGCGAAATGGCAAGCCGAGGGTCAGCGCCGCCAGGTCAGGGCGTCAGGTCAGCGCCATCGGTCAGCGCCGTCGGGTCAGCGCCGTCGGGTCAGCGCCGTCGGGTCAGCGCCGTCGGGTCAGCGCCGTCGGGTCAGCGCCGTCGGGTCAGCGCCGTCGGGTCAGCGCCGTCGGGTCAGCGCCGTCGGGTCAGGCCGTCCCATCGCCGTTCACGGGTCGCCCCGTGGTAACGGGCTCGCTTCCCGAGGCGAGAACCCGGTCGGCTGATCCGGAGAGGCTCGTCTTCACCGAGTCCAGGATCGTCAGGCCCTGGCCTACCAGCCCAGCTGCTATCTCGCTGAGGCCATCCGCGCCATTCAGCACGCTGATGTTGGCGCCGGCCAGGCCAGCAGCGGCCTCCCTGACGATCTGCGGCAGCTGGTCGATCAGCATCCGGTCGAGTGCGATGCGGTTGTGCGAGGCTGCCGCCTCAGCCTGGAGCTGTACGCGCTCCGAGTCGGCCTTGGCCAGGATGCGAACCTTGTCCGCCTCGGCCTCGGCAGGCTTGATCACCTCGGCTACCAACTGCCGCTGGCGTAGGTCGGCCTGCCGCTGGGCGAGGTCGGACTGCGCGGCGATGACGTTCATCTGCGCCTGGGCCTGCGCCAGCGGGCCGGCCTGCGCGGCCTCGGCCTGGGCCTTGTCGACTTCCGCCTTGTACTGAGCCTGGACCACCGAGGTCTGCCGCGCGTACTCCGCCTGGGCCCGCTGCGACTGCTGCTGCGCCTCGGCGGCCGCCTGGTTCGCCTGGGCCTGCGCGATCTGGGCCTGGCGCTGGATCGCCGCGTTGTGCGGCGCCGCCATCGCGTCGATGTAGCCGGTGTTCATGTCGTCGATCGACTGGATCTGCAGCGAATCGACGGTCAGGCCGATCTTGACCATCTCCGCCTTGGAACCGTCGAGCACCTCGCTGGCCAGCTTCTGCCGTTCGGTCACAATTTCCTCGACGGTCATCGAGCCGATGATCGAGCGCAGGTGCCCGGCGAAGATCCGGCCGGTCAGCGTCGACATCTGATCCTGGTCGGACAGGAACCGCTGGCCTGCGTTGACGATGCTCTCCTCGTCGTTGCCGACCTTGAAGGCGATCACCGAGCGGACGTTCAGCGAGATGCCCTGCCTGGTGACGCAGGTCTCGGCAACCTCAGCCTCGCACATGGACAGGGTCAGGAAGCTAGCCTTGCGGACGAACGGCAGCACGAACGCGCCGTGACCGGTGACGACCTTGAAGGGCGCGCCGCTGCGCCCGTACCTGCCGCCGGAAATCAGCATCGCCTCGTCAGGCGCCGGGACACGATAGCCGAGCATCATTCATCTCTCCAATGGGGGTTTGTCCCGGGGGCACCCCCGGGATGTCATCGCCGTCTCCAGCCGCCCGGAAAGGGATCAAGCGGATCGGTCCACTCGCTCACATCGACGGTCCTGGTCCCCCGGTTTTCGATGACCAGGACGGTCGCGCCCTTGGGTATCGGGGCCAGCGACCAGGCAATGTAACACTCGGAGCCGCCCCTGATCTTGACCAGCACTTCACCCGGGCCGGCCTGCCCTCGCGTGGCAACGGTGAGGACGCCGATGCTGCCGATAAGGGAGGTGTCCTGGGTCACCTGCCGCCGCTCCTCATACCGCTCGAGCTAGAGTGCTCCACCCTATCCCGCCGCGCATCCTGGGCTACCGGCGAGATTCTGCCTGCATCCCGGCCGGCGTCAGGAATAGCCGGAGGGGCTGGCGGGTTCTTCATCTGTGCCAGTGTGTTGTGTCCCCCGGGCCGCAACTACTGCCTTCGCGGAATACCGTCCGGCTGGAGCCGCGTTGTGCCACTCGCCGAGAGGCGACCGCACACTGGCGCTTGGCACGCCCTCGCGAGCATCGCTCCGGGGGCGTCGTCATGCGTGGCGGATGAAGAAGCGATGAACAGGCACAGTGCGTATGAACAAGCGGATGACAAGCACAGTGCGGATGACAAGCACAGTGGAGTCGCAGGGAAGGCTGGCGTCATGGTTGAAGCACTGCCCGAGGCTGTCCGGGCCGGCCTGGAAGACCCTTTCGCTCAGCTAGCCGGCCCGCTCTCCGGTGCCAGGCGGCTGGATTTCGAGGTGGTCAGCTCCGCCGGGCTGACCCCGCACATGCGCCGTCTGCAGCTCACCGCGCCGCAGCTCGGCGGGTTCGGCTACCAGCCGGGCCAGGACGTGATGCTGCTGGTCGCCGCGGAGGGAAACCGGCCGGTCCGGCGCCGCTACACCATCCGGGCGCTGAACGCGGCCAGCCGCCTGCTCACCATCGACGTCGTGCTGCACGGCGAGGGGCCCGGCGAGCGATGGGTGCGCGCGGCCAGCCCGGGCGACAAGATCGAGGGCATCGCGCCGCGCGGGAAGATCACGACGGCACCGTCGGCCGACTGGCACCTGTTCATCGGCGACGAGTCAGCGCTCCCGGCGATCTTCGCGATGACCGAGGCGCTACCCGGCGACTCCGTCGCCACGCTGATCATCGAGGTCGCTGAACCAGACGACGAGCTGGAACTGCTCGCAGCGGCCAGGACCAGGCTCAGCTGGCTGCACCGGAACGGGGCACCCGCTGGCCAGGCCACCCTGCTGGCCGCCGAGGCAGCCGAAGTCGAACTGCTCCCCGGCGCCGGCCATGCGTATCTGCTCGGCGAGGCCACGGTGGTGTCCCGGCTTCGTGACGTGCTGGCCAGCCGCGGCCTGCGGCCGGATCAGGTGTCGCCGAAGGCGTACTGGGGCCGCGGCCGCGCCAACGCAGGGCACGGCGAGCCGGCCAGGGACGTCCTGAGCAGCAGGCCGGGCGGCTCAGGGGCGGTGGACGCTACCGGGGCCGCACCAGGCCGCGACGGCTGCGCGGACGGCGTCGTCACGGGCAGCCTGGTCCCGTTCATCGGACGCCCACGCCACATACCCGTCCGGCCGGACGAGCAGAGCGGCTGGCAGCCGCGGCGGGCTGCACTGGGCATAGGTGACCACCTTCAGATGCCCGGGAAGATCGCGGGGCGGCGCGCCGACGTCCGGCTCGAGCAGCACGAACCGGCCGTCACGGAATTGCTCGTATAGCCGCGTGACCGAGCCGTCAGGCAGCCTGACCATGCCGCGTGGCAGTCGTTTCCCTGCAATGGGATGCGCCGACTCATCAGCCTGCGGGTAGCTGATCGACACGCCGGAGTAATCGCGGGCCAGCCGGGACTGCACCGGCGGCAGCGGCACGACTAGCCGGTGCACTGCCCAGCGCAGCGCCCGCTGGCCGGGGGTCCGCGCGGTATTCAGCCTGAACTGGCGCCCGGTTAAGGCGAGCACGGCCTGGCCCACCGGGTGGCGTTCATCGTGATAGGAGTCGAGCAGCCAGCCGGGCGCCCAGCCGGACATGACGGCGCCGAGCTTCCAGCCCAGGTTCACCGCGTCCTGGAGCCCGGTATTGAGCCCCTGCGCGCCGGCGGGCGAATGCGCGTGCCCGGCGTCGCCCGCCAGCAGGATCCGGCCGCTGCGGTAACCGGGCGCCTGCCGGCTCTCGCTGCGGTACCGGCCCGACCAGTACATCCCCCGCGGCCCGAGATCGTGGCCGGTGATCCGCAGCAGGCCGGCCCGCACCTCCTCGATCGTGACCGGCTCGGTGACGGCCACGTCCGCGCGAGCGGAGTCATACAGCACCACCCGGCAAGAACCATTCTTAAACGGGAACATCAGCAGCATGCCGCCCTTGGACAGATCACCGTACGCGCGGGTCATCGGGAGCCCGTCGAGAAGCAGGTCGGCAAGGATAACCGAGCCCGGATTGGGGAAGCCGGGAAACGGCATCCCGATGGCCTCGCGGACGAAGCTGCGCACCCCGTCGCACCCCACCGCGTACGCGGCCCGGGTCACGGTGCCGTCCGCGGTGGTCACACGCACCCCGGCGACGTGCTGCTCGAGCCCGGTTACCCGCGAGGACCAGCGGATCTCCGCGCCGAGGTCGAGGGCCCGGGCCGCCAGCAGCAGCTCGATCTGGCTTTGCGGTATGTCCAGCAGGTAGGGGAAGTCCGAATCGAGCACCCCGAACCTGATCATTGCGCCCTTCGGGCCGAGCGGGAACGCCGGGACAGCGAGTCCGGCACCGGCAAACACCTCTGCCTGGCCGCGCAGGTCAAGCACCTCCATGCTGCGGGCGTGCAGGCAGATCGCCCGCGAGTCGGACCGGGGCGCGTCCCGCCGGTCGAGCACCAGGCATCGCACTCCGGCGAGCGCGAGCTCGCCAGCCAGCATGAGCCCGGTCGGGCCCGCCCCTACGATGACAATGCCATCATCGGGCCTACTCGCCACGCACCCTCCAGCTCATCGCAGCATTTACTGAACTAGCACACGCTAAGCCACCGGGTTGTTCTGCTCAATGTGCGGGAACCTGCTTCATAATGAGGCGAAGAGGTCATCAACTGCGCCGAAGGGAGTCCGCCGGGTGTTGCCAGCCGGACCGACGTCCGATTTCCCAGCGCTCGTGTCGAGCACCTCCGCGCGGACCCTTATCCTCGGCATCGACAAGGCCGGCCGGATTCTCCAGCACGACCGCAACGCCGCGGAGGTGCTCGGCGACGGTCCCGGCGCGCTGCTCGGGGTCGAGCTCGGCCGCCTGATCACCAACCCCGCCCACGTCATCGCGCTGACCGAGCTCATCGGCTCGGCCTGTGCCGATCGCGAGGGCACCGCCGTGCTGACGATCAGGCTGGGCAACGGCGACCACGCCGACGCGGTGGTCACAGTCCAGCCGGTCCGGTCCGCCGACGCCGGCCTCGCCGCGCTGGTGATCCTGCGGATCGCGCCGCTGTCCGAGGGCCGGTTCCTCGATCCGGCCGTCATGCGGCATGCGCTGCTGGACGGTGCCGTGCGCAGGACCGGAGGGGCGCTCGACCTCGATCAGATGGCACCAGAGCTGATCAACATCATCGTTCCGCATTTCTGCAACGCAGGCGGCCTGCTGGTGCTGGAAAGCCTGGTCGGCGGCGACGATCCGCCCGCCGACGAGCTCCACGGGACGCGTGCGGTCCGGCGGCTGGCGATCGCTCACGACGACGGCGATCCGGGCTGGGAAGCCGCCTTCCCGGTCGGCGAGATCCTCCGCTACCCGCCGGGAACGCCGTATACGAAGTGCATGGATACCGGGCAGCCGGTTCGCGAGGCCAGGGTCACGGCCGAAACGGCCGGCCACATCGCGAAGTCCTGGCTGCGCAAGCCGGTGGCCAGGCTGCTGTCCGGCGTCTCGATGCTGCTGCTGCCGCTGGTCGCCAGGGACACGATGCTCGGTTTCCTGGTGTGTATCAGGAAGACCGGCTACCGCCGGTTTGACGCTTACGACATGGAGATAGGCATGGAGTTCGCCGCCCGGGCGGCGATCTTCATGGACAATGCCCGCAGGTACTCCAGGGAGCGGGCCACCGCCCTCACCCTGCAGCGCAGCCTGCTGCCGACCGGCCTGTCCGCGCCGTCCTCGGTCGAGGTGCGCCACCGCTACCTGCCGGGCAGCAAGCTGATCGAGGTCGGCGGCGACTGGTACGAGTCGATCGCGCTGCCGGGCGGCCGGGTCGCTCTTGTCGTCGGTGACGTGGCAGGCCACGGCGTGCGCGCGGCGGTCACGATGGGCAGGCTGCGGACCGCCATCCACACCCTGGCCAGGCTCGAGCTGCCGCCCGTCGAGACGCTGCAGCAGCTGGATGAGCTGATGCAAGAGCTTGGCGTGCGGGAGCCGCACTTCGCCACCTGCATCTACGCGATCTTCGACGCAGTTGCGGGAACCTGCGAGGTCGCCTCGGCCGGTCACCTGCCGCCGCTGCTGGTCCGGCCGGACGGCACCAGCGAGTTCCTCGACGTCTCGCCGGCCCCGCCGCTGGGCATCGGTGCCGGGCCAACCAGGAGCAGGACACTCGATATCGACGACGGCAGCCTGCTGGTGCTCTATACCGACGGGCTCGTCGAGAAGCGCACTGCCGACATCGACGAGGGGCTGGCCAGGCTGCGTAACGTCTTCGGCGCCGGTTCCGCTGACCGCCCGCTCGAGGATCTCTGCAAGGCCACCCTTGACGGGGTCTATTCAGATCATCAGCGTGATGACATCGCGCTACTGATCGCGAGGCTGCGCAAGCTCCCCGCGGACCAGCACGTCACCTGGACGCTGCGCGCCGAGCTGACCGCGTCCCGCCGGGCGCGCTTCCTTATCGCCCGCCCGCTCCGCCGCTGGGGCCTGGCCGAGCTGATCCCCCTCGCCGAGCTCCTCGTTTCCGAACTGGTCACCAACGCGGTCCGTTATGCCCAGGGCCCGATCGGGCTCCGCCTGGTGCTGGAGGACGGGCTGGTCTGCGAGGTGTTCGACGAGTCGGCGGCGCTACCCAGACTGCGGCACCCGGGCACCGACGAGGAGCGCGGCCGTGGCCTGCAGGTCGTGAGCCAGCTGTCGCAGCGCTGGGGCGCCAGGCGGACGCCGTCAGGCAAGGTCGTCTGGTGCGAGCTGCCGCTGCCCCGCTCCTGACGTCCCAGCGGCCTGGTCGTCTGGCGTGAGCTGCCGCTGCCCCGCTCCGGACGCCCCAGCGGCCTGCCTGGTGTCCTGCTTGATGGAGAGCTTGCCACCTTGCATCACGCCGACCCGCTCGGCCCGGCGCGCGATGGAGCTGTCATGGGTGATGAGGACGAGGGTGAGGCCGCGGTCCCGCCAGAGTTTCTCCAGCAGCCCGATGATCTCGTCCCTTGTTCCTTCGTCAAGGTTGCCGGTCGGCTCATCGGCCAGCAGCACCTTGGGCTCCTTAACCAGCGCCCGGGCGATCGCCACCCGCTGCTGCTGGCCGCCGGACAGCTCGGCGGGCAGGTGCCCGAGCCGGTCCCCGAGTCCGAGGTCCTCCAGCGCCTGCCGGGCCCTGGCCTGCCGCTCTGCCGCGCTCACGTGCAGCGGCACCAGCGCGGCCTCCACATTTTCCTGCGCGCTCAGCGTCGGAATCAGGTTGAACGTCTGGAAGATGAACCCGATCGAGGTGGCCCGCACCTTCGTGACCTGGCTCTCCCGCATCGCGGCCAGGTCCTGGCCGTCGAACTCGACAGTTCCCGATGTGGGCCGGTCCAGGCCGCCGAGCATTTGCAGCAGCGTAGTCTTGCCGTGCCCGGTCGGGCCCTGGATGGCCAGCCATTCACCGTCCTCGATCACCACGTCCACGCCCTGCAGCGCGCGTACGGAGGTGCGGCCCTTCTGGTAAACCTTCGTCACGCCGGTCAGCTTGTACATGGTCGTCTTCTCTCCTCGGTGTCCGATCGGTCAGCTCAGGTGGCCGGTCATTCGACCCGGGCCAGCGCCGCCGCGGGCCTGAGCCTGGCCGCCCGCCAGCCGCCGAATATCCCCGCGATCAGCCCGCCCGCGATCGCGAGCAGCACCGCGGCGATGATGATTTCGATGGTCACCGGCGCGGTGAGGTGCACGTCCACCGTGTGACTCGAGGTGGGGGCGAACCGCCGGAAGCCGCCGCCACCACCACCCCCGCCACCGCCGCCGAACCCGCCGCCGCCGAACCCGCCGCCGCCGAACGCGCGCGCGCCGCCCGGCGTCGCGCTGCCGGTCGTCTGGCCGATCGAGGCCGTCAGCGGCGGCGACAGCTTGGCCACCAGGGTCGCGCCGAGGTATCCCAGCCCCACGCCGATGATCCCGCCGGCGATACCTATCACCAGGGCCTCGCCCATCACCTGGCCGATGACGCGTCGGCTTCGCCAGCCGAGCGCCTTGAGGGTGCCGAACTCCCGCACCCGGCGGGAGACCGCCGCCATCGTCAGCAGGCTGGCCACCAGGAAAGCGACGATGAGCACCGCGATCGCCAGCCACCTCCCTAGGTTGTTGGCCAGGCTGGAGGTGCTGGCGAGCGAGCCGGTCACCTCGCTGGCCAGATCACTGGACGTCGTCACCGTGGCCGTGGGCAGCGCCTTGGAGATCTCCTTCGACACCGTGGTGATGTCCGCCGCGCTGGCGGCGGCCACGTAAATTGAGTTGACCTTGCCGGTCAAGCTGGGGGTGGCCAGGCTCTGCGCCTTGGCCAGGGGGATGTAGACATCAGACGGACTCGCGCCCTGCGGCTCCGCGATGATGCCGATCACCTTGAAGCTCTGGCCGGCCACCGTAACCGCGGAGCCGAGCTTGAGCTTGTTCTGCGTCGCGTAGGTGGAGTCAACAAGCGCGACTTTCGAATTGGCGTCCGCGGCGGTGAAGGTGCGGCCCGTCGTGATCTTGCCGGAGCTGAGCGGCCCGAGTTCACCCTCGGATATGTCTACTCCCTGCACCCCGAACGAGCTGACGTTGAACGCTCCGCGGAAGCCGCCGCCACCGCCGCCACCACCACCGCCGCCGCCACCGCCGAATCCGCCGCCGCCCGCGGAGAACGACGGGATCTTCCCCGACACCGTCGAGTCGGTGAGCGTCAGCCCGCCTGCCGCGCCGGCGACGTTCGGCATCTTGGCGATGGACGTCACTGCCGAGGAGTCCAGCGGCGCCAGGGAGAACGTGCGCAGGGTATTCGCGTGGATGGTGGTGCCGGGCGCGGGCCGGGTGCCCGAGCCGGCGGTTCCGCGGAATCCGACCCCGAAACCGCCTGCCGAGCCGGCCGTGGGCGCCTGTGACACGGTGATATCGGTGCCGACGCCGTAGAGCGAGTGCAGTACGGTGCCCTGCGCGTCCTTCACTCCGGTCGAGAGCGCCGTCACTGTGATGACCAGCCCGATCCCGATCGCGAGACCCAGCGAGATCAAGATGGCCTGGCGCATCCGCCGGCGCAGCTCACGCCGGAGATAGGTAAAGAACATCCGGGCTCCTCAGAAACCCCGGGGCCTGGCTAGCTGCGGGCCGGGCCCTTGACAGCGGCGGGTCATCCGCGCCGGGCGCAAGACATGCACCGCTCATGATGATGTCGGCGGATCCTGAATGGATCCTGAACGGGAGCCAAGAAGTTGCCGGATTCGCCGCACCGCCGCCGGATTGGCCGCACGGAAACGGACTCGCCGCACCGCCGCCGGATTCGGGGCCCGCCGGACTGCCGCCGGCGGATCCGGCGCGCCGGCCTCAGCGCAGGACGTAGAGGAACAGCCAGAGGTTGGCCGGGTGCCAGACCCGCACCAGCCGCAGCCCGAGACCCTGCAGCACCGGCAGCCGCGTGGCCTGGTGCACCTCGATGACCCACAGCCTGGAAATGCCGCTGACCCGCTGCCGCACCGCCGCCGGTGGCAGGCTGGTCCCGGAGAGCGTTCCGGACTGGATAGGCGACTGGGCTTGCGTGATATCGATCAGTTTGTCCATCCCGTAGGGATAGGCGGTCCGCAGGTTCTCATCCGCTGGCGTGTCGTAGATAACGGCATCACCTGGCCGCATGTTCGCGGCGACGATCTGGTCCGCGGCCCGGATATTGTCCAGGTGGCCATTAGCCGCGCGCACGCTGCGCTGCGCGCCGAGCCCGAAGAGCGCCACTATCGCCAGCGCCGCAGCGGCAGTAGCCCAGCCGAGCACGGTCAGCACCAAGCGGTCGGCGGCGGCCAGTTCCCCGCGCTGCGCCCGGCCCAGGCCGGTGGCTATCGCCCGGCAGACCGCGGCCAGTCCCGCACCGCCGAGCAGAGCCCCGGCTGGCAGGCAGAACACCACGTACCTGAACGTGTAGAGCGGGGTGACCCCCGACACCAAGATCAGCAGCGTCGGCGGCAGCGCGAGCCAGGGAACGGCGAGCGCGGGCAGCATCAGCGGCCAGCCTGCCCGCAGCGCGGCCCGCCCGGTCAGCGCGCTCGCCGCGAGGCCGCAGGCCAGGATGACCGCGAGCGCTACCGGCATGTTGCCGGTGCCGACCAGCTGCTCCAGGCTCCCGGTCGGGGTGATACTCGTCAGCCAGGCCAGCTGGCTGCGCTCGGTCCAGGCCAGCAGCACGATGGGGCTGGCGACTGCCGCTGCCGCGGCCGCGGCGGCCAGCCAGCCCAGCGCCAGCGACCGCCGCGCCCGCCTGTCGGCCTGGCGCAGGCAGGCCGCCGCGACGGTCACCGCGTGCGCGACGATGAGGAGCAGCCCGAAGATATTCAGCACGCCGACAGCGGCCAGGCACGCTCCGTAACCGGCCAGCCAGCCGCGCCTGCCGCCGGTCACGGTGATCAGGCGGATCAGCAGGTAGCTCGCTCCCGCCGCCGCCGCCGTCACCATCGCGTACGAGCGGGCGTCCTGCCCGTACTGGCTGACCGCCGGCAGGGCCGCGAAGATCAGCCCGGCAGCCAGCCCCGCTGCCGGGGATACCAGCCGCCTGCCCAGCGCCGCCACCAGCCCCGCTGCCACCGCCATCGCCACCGCGGACGGAAACCGCGTCACCAGTTCGCTGCTGCCGGCCACCCGCACCACCGGCCACATGAGCACGTAGTAGCCGCCATGCACCGCATCCACGTGGCCCAGCATCCGGATCAGCTGGGTGAAGGGCCGATGCACCGCCGCGAGCGTCGCCGACTCATCCCGCCAGTACGACGCACCGTTGATCCCCCACAGCATGACGGCCAGCGTTGCGACAGCGGGTACCACCCGCATCCACACCGGGCCGCCATCGTAGGCTGGCGCGGGCCGCGCGGGGGGTTCGGCGGCCGCTCCAGGCGCCCGGGCCACAAGGGCCCGCGTACCAGGCGGCGTCATGGCATCCTCCGAATAAAGCAGCCAGCAGCGACCATAGGCGCCTCAGCTGGGCGCGGGCCTGTACTACGGCATTATGCCCGAGCCCGATCGGGCCAGTCACACCGGCTTTTGCTGGTAGAGAACTAGCCAGATCTTGCCAATCTGCCAGGCGCCCAGGCGCCGGACGTGAAGGCCGGACAGGATGTGCGATTTGGGGTAACCTGACCCGTCGACGAGCCAGAACCTCGAGATACCGGCCAGCCGTTGCCGCACCACAGCGGCTGGCAGCGTGGTCCCGGTCAGGTTGGCCGCCTGGGCGGGGGTCTTGTCCTGCCCGATGTTGTCCAGCTGCGGGAGCCCGTAGGGATAGGCGGCGGTGAAGTAGTGCGAGTCCCTGCCGACATAGATCACCGCGTCCCCGGGCCGCCGCTGCCCCGCGATGATGCCGTCGGCACGGCGGATGTTGTCTCCGTGACCGGCCGGGGCGCGGATGGCCCGCTGGACGCTGAGCCCGAGCAGCGCGATGACCAGCAGCGCGATCGCGCCGGTCGCCCAGCCCAGCACGGCAAGCCCCGCATCAGGCGCCCGGCCGAACCCGGTGCCGATCGCCTGGCAAAGCGCAGCCAGCCCCGCGCCGGCGAGCAGCGCCACCGCGGGCAGGCAGTACAGGATGTAGCGGGGGACATAGAGCGGCAGCGCGAACGAGACCCCGATCAGCAGCGCGGGAGGAATCACCAGCCACGGAACAGCCACCGCGGACAGCCGCCTGGGCCAGGCGGCCAGCAGCCTGGCCCGCCCAGAGCCGGCACTGACGGCCAGTCCGAGTGCCACGGCAAGCACGACCGCCGCCACCATCGGCAGCGGGCCCACCAGCTGCGTCAGCGTCACGAGCGTATGCGGCCCAGGGGGCTTGATCCAGCTGGCCGTCTGGCGCTGTGCGATACCGAGCAGGAGCACCGGGCTGGCTAGGGCCACCGCCACGATGGCAGCAGCCAGCCAGCCGGCCGCCAGCGATCGCGCGGCATTGCCCGCCGCACCTTGGCCGCCCTCCCCGCGCCTGCCGCCGCGCAGCCCGGCCAGCGACGGCCGGATACTGCCGTCTTCCTGGCGCAGGCACGCCAGCGTCACCGTTACCGCGTGCGCGGCGAGCAGCAGGATCCCGAAGATGTTCAGGGCTATCATCGCGCCCATGCACCCGGCGTACCCCGCCAGCCAGCCGCGCTTGCGGCCGGCCGTGCCGATAGCCCGCACCAGCAGGTAGGTAGCCGTCGCCCCGAACGCGGCCACCATCGCGTACGATCTGACGTCCTGCGCGTACCGGCTGACCTGCGGCAAGATCACGAAGATCAGGCCGGCGGCCAGCCCGGCGGCGGGCGAGACCAGCCGGCGGCCGAGCGCGGCCACCGCTGCGGCGGCCACCGCCATCGCAACCACCGAGGGCAGCCTGGTGACGAGCTCACCCGAGCCTGCCACCCGGACCACCGGCCACAAGATCATGTAATAGACGCCGTGCACCGCGTCGACGTTGCCAAGCGTGCGCACGAGCTGGCCAAAGGAACGATGCACCGCCGTCAGGCTCGCGGCCTCGTCCCGCCAGTATGACGGTCTCGTGACGTCCCACAGTCCCAGCCCGACCATCAGGACCGACGGAAGGAACCACATCCAGGCCGGCCCGCCGGTGTAGCCGTCTCGCGCGCCACCGCCGGGCTGCGGTGCCCGGCTGAGCACAGCCCGGCTCCCAGACGACGTCATGATGTCCTCTCGCGGTCGGTGCGGGCGCATAATGCGATCACATAGCAAATGCGCGGCGGCGGCTCACCCATTATGCCCGGCGTGCGCCGTGGTCAGGACGCCGGCTTGTGCGCATAAAGAAATAGCCACAGGCCAGCGGTGTGCCAGCGCCCGACGAGCCGCAAGCCGAGCCCCTGCAGCAGCGGGACCTGCGAGCTATGGCGCAGTTCAACCACCCAGAGCCTGGAGGTGCTCGAGATCCGCTGCCGGACCACCGCCGCGGGCAAGACGGTCCCGGCCAGCGTCCCCGACTCGGCGGGCGTCTGGTACTGCGCTATGTCCTCCAGCCTGGCCAGCCCGTAAGGGTATGCCGCCCAAAGATTGTCATACGTCTCATAGAGGACGGCGTCGCCCGGCCGCATGTTGGCCGCCACGATCTGGTCACCGCGGCGGATGTTGTCGTTGTGGCCGGCCTGCGCTCGCTGACCTGCACGCCGAATCCGAGCAGCGCGATCACCGCCAGGGCCGCGGCGCCGGTCGCCCAGCCCAGCGGGGCAAGCCCGGCTTCCGGCACCCGGCCGAGCCCGGTGCCTGCCGCCTGGCCGAGCGCGGCCAGCCCCGCGCCGGCCAGCAGCGCGACCGCAGGCAGGCAGTACAGGATGTAACGGGGGACGTAGAGCGGCAGCGCGAACGAGATTCCGATCAGCAGCCCCGGCGGGAGCAGCAGCCACGGGACTGCAACCGTCGGCAGCATCGCGGGCCAGCAGGCCCGCAGTGCCACGCGGCCCGTCAGCGCGCTGGCGGCAAGCCCGCAGCCGGCCAGCACGCAGATGGCGATGACCATGTGCAGCGGTCCCACCAGCTGCCACAGGGACGTGACCGTGCGAGGCCCGGGGGCCGTGATCCAGCTGGCCGTGCCGCGCTGCTCGACGCCGAGCAGGAGGACCGGGCTGGCCAGGAACACGGCCGCCGCCGCGGCGGCCAGCCAGCCGAGTGCCAGCGACCTGGCGGCCGCACCCTCCCTGCCGTTTCCGCCGCGCATCCCGGCCATCGACAGCCGGATCCGGCCGTCATCCCCCCGCAGGCAGGTCAGCGCCACCGTCACCGCATGCGCCGCGAGCAGCAGGATCCCGAAGATGTTCAGGGCGGCCATCACTGCCATGCAGGCCGCGTACCCGGCCAGCCAGCCCCGCCGGCGGCCCGGGGCGCCGATCGCCCGCAGCAGCAGGTAGCTCCCCGCCGTCCCGAACGCGGTCACCATCGCATAGGACCTGGCGTCCTGCGCGTAGAGGCTGATCTGCGGCAGCACCGCGAAGACCAGGCCCGCGGCCAGCCCGGCGGGCGGCGACACGAGCCGCCTGCCGATCGCCGCCACCAGCCCGGCCGCCACCGTCATCGCCAGGGCCGACGGCAGCCGGGTGACGATCTCGCTGGTGCCTGCCACCCGCACCAGCGGCCAGATGATCATGTAATAGACGCCGTGCACCCCGTCGACGTGCCCCATCATCCGCACCAGCTGGGCGAACGGCCGTTGCACCGCTGCCAGCGTTGCGCCCTCGTCCCGCCAGTAGGACGGCCCGGTGATGCCGCAGAGCGCCAGGCCGAGCATGACCAGCGGCGGGACCAGCCGCATCCACCGTGGCCCGCCGTCGAAAGCAGGCTCCCCGGCGGTCCCGGTGCCCTCGGCCGACACCGCGCCGGCCGAACGCGCCAGCACCGGCGGGGTGTTTCGAGGGGTCACGCGTCGGCCCTCCATGGATTGGCAGGCCAGCGGCCGGGATTCTGCCAGTCCGCGCGGCAGGGACAACCGGCCGGAGCCCATCATGACCGGGCCAGCCTGCCTGGTCATGACGGTTCACGATGATACTGTTCGCCCGCCCCCGGTCACCGTAGCCTACCGCGACTGACCGGCCGGGATCCGCAACATCATGCTGGCAGGCCCAGCCGCCCCGTCAGCCGCGCAGCGCCCGGATCGACTGCCGCAATGACCCCATCGTGGCGAGCACCGCGGACGGCTCGTACCCGCAGTGCGCCATGCAGTTCGCGCAGCGGGGGTCGGCTCCCCGGCCGTACTTCGACCAGTCGGTGGTCTCGATCAGCTCCTGGTAGGTCTTGGCGTAGCCGTCGTTCATCAGGTAGCACGGCCGCTGCCAGCCGAACAGCGAGTACGACGGGATTCCCCACGCCGTGCAGCTGAACTCAGCCTTGCCCTCGAGGAAGTCGAGGAACAGCGGCGAGTGGTTGAGCCGCCACCGCTTCCTGTTGCCGTCGCCGAACGCCTTGCGGAACAGCTCGCGTGTCTCCGTGACGCCCAGGAAATGGTCCTGGTCGGGCGCCTTCTCGTAGGCGTACGCCGGGGAGATCATCATCTCGTCGACCTTGAGGTCGTCGTTGAGGTAGTCGAGTACGTCAATGACGGTCTGCGGGGTGTCGGTGTTGAAGAAGGTCGTATTGGTGGTCACCCTGAAGCCGCGCCGCTGGCACTCCCTGATCGCGGCCACGGCATCGTCGAAGACGCCGTCCTTGCACACCGACGCGTCGTGCCGCTCGGCAAGCCCGTCGATGTGGACCGCCCAGGCGAAGTAGCGCGATGGCGTGAACTTGTCCAGCTTCTTCGGGATGAGCAGCGCGTTGGTGCACAGGAACACGTACTTCTTCCGCTTGATCAGCTCCGCGACGAGCTTGTCGATCTCCGGGTGCATCAGCGGCTCGCCGCCGGCGATCGATACCATCGGCGCGCCGCATTCGTCGATCGCGGCCAGTGCCTGCTCGACCGGCATCCGCTGCTTCAGCACGCTCGCGGGATGCTGGATCTTGCCGCAGCCCGCGCAGGCAAGGTTGCACGCGAACAGCGGCTCGAGCTCCACGAGCAGCGGGAACTTCTCCCGCCTGGCTAGCCGCTGGCGCATCAGGTAGGTGCCGACGCGCACGCTCTGCCGCAGTGGCATGCTCATGCTGGCCTTACCTCCTTGGGAAGGCTGAACCGGATGGATTCGGTGGTGACGACGCGCTCGCTGACCTCGACGGGCCCGAGGCCGGACAGCGCCGCGACGATCTGCCCGACCGCCGCGTGCGGCGCGGACGCTCCCGCGGTCACCCCGATCACCGACGCCCCGGCGAGCCAGCTGAGCTCGATGTCTTCCGGGCCGTCGATGAGGTATGCCGGGATCCCGGCCCGCCGCGCGGTCTCGACCAGGCGCACCGAGTTGGATGAGTTGGCCGATCCGGCCACCAGGACCAGGTCGGCTTCCTTGGCCACGGCGCGGACCGCCTGCTGCCGGTTGGTGGTGGCATAGCAGATATCGTCGCTGCCCGGTCCGCGGGCCTCGGGGAACCTTTCCAGCAGCGCATCGACGATCTCGCCGGCCTCGTCGGCGGACAGCGTCGTCTGCATCAGGTAGGCGACCTTGCCCGGATCCGCCGGCCGCAGCCTGGCCACGTCCGCGGCGCTCTCGACCAGCACCATGGCGCCGGGCGCCTCGCCGAGCGTGCCATCGACTTCCTCGTGCCCGGCGTGGCCGATCAGGACCACCTGGTAACCCTCGGCCACGAACCGGCGGGCCTCGGCGTGCACCTTGGCCACCAGCGGACAGGTCGCGTCGACCGTATCGAGCCTGCGTCGCGCGGCCTCGGCCCGCACCGCCGGCGACACCCCGTGCGCGGAGAACACCACGGTCGCGTCATCAGGCACCTCGGCCAGCTCATCCACGAAGACCGCGCCGCGCCGCTCAAGGCCGTTCACCACGTGGGAGTTGTGCACGATCTGCTTGCGGACGTAGACCGGCTGGCCGCCCCTGTCCAGCATCCGGTCGACGATCTCGATCGCCCGCTCCACCCCCGCGCAGAACGATCGAGGGCCGGCCAGCAGCACGCGCCGTCCGCCGCCCGCCGCTGCCCACCTGGCCAGAACGGGACCAGCGAGCCGGAGCGACCGCAGTGCCGCGGCGCCCCCTGCCAGCGCCCGAGGGCTCACCAGCGGCCAGTCCGGCGTGTCAGAGATCGCCCGGACCACGATCGCCGGCCGGCCGCCCGCGGCTGTCAGCAGCATCGCGGACTCCATGTCAGCGGCGACGGCGCCATCGCTGGCCAGCTGGGCCCGCTCCGACCGGCGGACCAGGTGGTCCACGGTGACGATCTTGCCGGCCTGGGCACGCAGGCCCGCCCGGCGCAGCTCACCAGCGAGCAGCGGCGCGGACGGGCAGCTGAGCGCGGCCGCCGGAGAGCCGCCAAACGCGCCCACGTCCGCCCCCACCACGAGATCACCGGGCTTGAGGTCCGCTGAAAGTCCCCCGCCGGTACCGCTGATCGCCAGCATGCCAAACGCGGCGCCGCGAAGCCGGTCGGCCGCGACGAGCGATCTCCTGCCGCCGAAGCCGGTCCGCAGGACCTCGCCGTGGTCACCGATGCCGCGGCGGACGGCCCGCGCCTCCAGCCGCAGCGGCGAGCAGACGACCAGGCGACCTGCTTCGTCCGGCCTGCTCACATCGGCCGGGCTCACGTCGCACCGCCCGTCGCCCCTGGCTGCGCTGCCCCCTGGCCCGCGGCGCCCGCGGGTCGCAGGAACCTGCCAAGCGCGCTGACCGGGAAGACCAGCCGGTACAGGTGATAGTTGATGTAGAAGTCTCCGGGAAACCCGGTACCGGTGTGCTGGGGCTCGTCCCAGCTCCCGTCCGGCCGCTGGGTCTCGGCGAGCCACCGCACCCCCCGGTCAGCGCTGGCCGCCACCTCATGCCCTGCGGCCGTTCCGACGGCCAGCAGCGCAAGCAGCGCCCACGCGGTCTGCGACGCGGTGGACGGGCCACGGCCGGACCAGCTGGTGTCCTCATACGAGCGCAGGTCCTCGCCCCAGCCGCCGTCGGGATTCTGGTGCGCGGTCAGCCACGCGATGGCCCGCTGGATAGCCGGCTTGCCCGGCAGCACGCCGGCGGCGAGCAACGCGGGCACCACGGCGCCGGTCCCGTAGATGTAGTTGGCGCCCCATCGCCCGAACCATGATCCATCGCTCTCCTGGGCCCGCAGCAGCCACACCACTCCCCTGCGCACTGCCTTGCTCCCGGCCAGGCCCGCCGCTGCCAGGGCCTCGATGGTGTGCGCGGTGACGTCAGCCGATGGCGGATCGATGACCTCGCCGAAGTCACAGAACGGCAGCTTGGCCACCAGCGTGCCGGTGTTGTCAGCGTCAAAAGCGGCCCAGCCGCCGTCGCGGCACTGCATCCCGGTGAGCCAGCGAGCCGCCCGCTGCATCGCGTCAGCTGAGCCGAGGTGGCCGGTGAGCGCTACCCGCCGCAGCGCTAGCAGCACCTCCGCGGTGTCATCGACGTCGGGATAGCCGTCATTGTCGAATTCGAATGCCCATCCGGACGGTTCCAGCCCGGGCCGTCGTACCTGCCAGTCGCCGGGCCCGCGGATCTCCTCATCCAGCACCCACCGGGCCGCCGACCGCAGCGCCGGATGCTCTGGCGGCAGCCCGGCGTCGGCGAGAGCGATCATCGCGAGCACCGTGTCCCAGACCGGCGACTGGCATGCCTCCAGCCTGCGTACCGGCCCGTCGGCTGTCTCCTCCCAGACGGTGAAGCGGTCCAGGCCCGCGAGACCGCGCTGGATAACGGGATGATCGAGCCCGTAGCCCAGCAGGTGGAGCGCGATCAGCGAGTAGACCCACGGCGGCTGGATCCCGCCCCAGCAGCCGTCCCGCTCTTGCCGCGCGACGATCCATTCTGCGCACCGGCGAAGGGCCGCCGTTCTCGCAGCGCGCGCTGGCGGGGCCTTGAGGCCGTACCGCTGATGGGCGTGCAGCGCCCGGTCAATGCCGTTGAACAACCCGGCCCAGCCGGTCCGCGAGCCGCGCCCGGCGGGCCGGCCCGAGCCATCGGCCCGCAGCTCATCGAGGCCGAATGGCAGCGGCCGCACCGGGCGCAGCGAGCCGACGATGGTCAGCGGGACGATTGTCTGCCGCGCCCAGCACGCCCAGTCGTACACATTCAGCGGGAACCAGGCCGGCAGATAGATCATCTCCGGTGGCATGACTGGCAGGTCATCCCACGGCCATTCGCCGAACATGGCAAGCCAGATGCGGGTGAAGACGCGGGTGGCCGCGATCCCGCCGCGCTCGGTGATCCAGCTGGCGGCGCGGGCCATGTGGGCTGCGCCCGGCAGGTCGCCGGCCAGCCGCAGCGCGACGTAGGCCTCGACCGTGGTGGACAGGTCGGGGGTGCCGTCGTGGTAGTTGGCCCAGGTCCCGTCCTCGCGCTGCTTGGACCTGATCCACCTGGCGGCCGCCGCGGTCTGCTCCGCGGTCCGCACCCCGAGGAACTCGCGGAGCAGCAGGTCCTCCGCATCCATCGTGACGTTGGTTTCCAGCTCCCCCTGCCACCAGCCGCGCTCGTGCTGCAGGCCGGACAGGTGACGGGCGGCCCGGTCGAGCGCCGTCCGCGCAGCCACTTGCGTGGCCTGCGCGTCCGGGCGGGCCTGCGTCACTGTCATGTGGGAAGCACCGTCATCTCGCTGCTCTCCAGGCCTGTCACCATTGCCGCGCCGTGATGAACTCGGCGATCCCGGTGAATTCCGCGCGCACATCGTCCGGCATGTCGGTCTCGGCCAGGCACTTGCTCGCCGAGGCCAGCTGCACGTCGGCTTCGGCCTCCGTCCAGCTCTTTCCCCCGGCCGTCACTACCAGGTCCGCAGCGCGAAGCAGCTCATTCTCATCGAGCGGTTCCGGACGGGCCAGCAGCGCGCCGAGTTCGGCGCCTTCCTGCGTCCCGCTGGTCAGCGCCGCGACCACGGGCAGCGACTTCTTCCTGGCCCGCAGGTCGGACCTGACCGGCTTGCCCGTCGTCTCCGGGGCACCCCAGATGCCCAGCAGGTCGTCGGTGAGCTGAAACGCCAGGCCGACGTGCGCGCCGAACCCGGCCAGCCCCATGGCCAGCGCCGGCGGGGCGCCGACGTAGATGGCGCCGATGCTGCATGCGCACGCCATCAGCGCGGCTGTCTTGTCCCCGGCCATTTCCAGGCACTGGGCAAGCGACACGTCATCGCGCCGCTCGAATGCCAGGTCAGCGCCCTGCCCGGCGATGAGCCGCTGCACGGCGGCCGACAGGCAGCGGGAGGCCCACAGGCCCTGCGGCGCCGGGCCTTCCAGTAGCAGGTCCTGGGCCAGCGCGAGCAGGGCGTCGCCGGCCAGGATGGCCGCGCCCGTGCCGAACACGGTCCACGCCGTCGGCCGGTGCCTGCGCTCGACGTCGCCGTCCATGATGTCGTCATGCAGGAGCGAGAAGTTGTGCACGAACTCGACGGCTGCCGCGGCGCAGACCGCGCGCTCCGGCGCGGCACCCGCGGCCCGCGCTGAGAGCAGCGTGAGCGCGGGACGAAGCGCCTTGCCTGCGGCACCGGACTGGCCGCCGGTCCTGGCCGGATTGCCGTCGGCATTGCCGTCGGCGTCGCCGAAGCCAAGGTGATAGGCGGCGACGACGCGAACTTCGGGGCTCAGCCGGTCAAGGGCCGCGCCGATCGCCGGCCCGACAAGGTCGCGGGCTGCCTCGACACCCACCGGGATCGTGGCCGTCATGACGACACCCTGGCAGTTGGCTGCGCCGCGGTCGCCGGGACTGCCTGCTGCGGCGCAGCGACGGTGGTTAGCTGGCTGATCAGTTCCTGTGCAGCGCTGTGTCCGCTTCGCACGGCACCCTCCATCGTGTCCGGCCAGCCGGTATCGGTCCAGGCGCCCGCGAGCGCAAGTCCGGGCAACGAGGTCGCGGCGCCCGGGCGGAGCGATCCGCAGCCTGGTCCCTGGCGGAACGTGGCCCGCCGTTCCCTGGTGACAAAGAAATCGGTAACACGGGCATCTCGGGCCGCAGGGAAGAGCTCTTCGAGCGCAGGCAGGAACAGCTGCCGCAGCCTCGCGACCGGGACATCGATGTAGCTGTCCGCGGCAGAAACGGATACCGCGAGGTACTGGCCCGTCTGCACGCCTGCCGGCCTGGTCTTGTCGAACACCCACTGAACCGGAGAGTCGACCGCAGCGACCAGCGGCAGCCTGGTCACCCGCCTGTCGTAGATGACGTGCACGTTCACGATCGGGCTTGAGCCGAGGTCCGCCCACCGGGCAGAGCCGCCGGCCGCGGCCGCAGGCATGAGGCGAGCTGCCGGCCCGTGCGGGACCGCGAGCACCACCGCGTCGGCGCTGATGACCCCGCCGTCGTTGGTCCCAGGCGCGCCCCCGGCATCCGGCCGCGACGGCGTGCCCACGTCATCCGCGTCTGTATCGGTCCCTGAGGTGATCAGGACCCGGAATCCGCCCGCTGGCGCTGGCTCCACCGCCGCCACCTTGGTCCCGAGCCGCACGTCGGCTCCGAGCCTGCTTAGCAGGCTCGCGGCTGCTCGCCCGTGCAGCTCGCCGAGCGGGACGGCCGGCACGCCGATGTCCGCCGCGGCCCTGCTGCCAAGCAGCGCCATCTTGATCACGGTCGCCGCGAGCGCGGTGCTCGCGTCATCGCCGTTGATGTTCAGCGCCGAGACGATGAACAGGTCCCACAGCCGGCGCCGGGCCTGCTCGCCCTGACCCCTGGCGGCGAGCCAGTCGCCCAGCCGCTGGCTGTCCAGCCCGGCCGCGGCCGGATCGGCAAACCGCATGGCGAGCGCGGCACGGATCACCCTGAGCCGCTCGGACGGGGCGAGAAAGGAGTAGCCAGCCAGCGCCTTGCCCATGTGCAGCGGGCCAGGCAGCGCGGTCCGCCGCAGCCTGGCCTTGCCCGGGCCGCTAACGGTAGCGGCGCCGCGGCCAGCACCGGCATGGTCGCCCGGGTTACTGGTGTCACTGCCGCTTCCGGACAGCACTGTGACGTCGAAGCGTTCCTGGATGGCAGCGGAGCCCGTCATGCCGAGCCTGGCCAGCAGCTCCTGGTAGGCAGTGCAGCACCGCAGGAACACGTGCTGGCCGTTGTCGATGACCAGCCCACCGCGCGAGAAGGAACACGTTGCCCCGCCCAGCCACGGCCTCGTCTCCACCAGGGTCACGCCGATGCCTGCCTCGCGCAGTGCGATGGCTGCGGTGATGCCGGCCAGGCCGCCGCCGATGACAGCCACGGTGCGAGCTGTCATTGCCAGGCCTCCTCGATGCTCATCGTGTCCTGCCCGGCCGCCCCGCCGCGGCGCGGCGCCCGGGGGGCCAGGCCAGCCAGCGACCTCGCAGCCACCATGGCCTTTGCCCGCGACGGCACCGACAGCCTGGTCCGCAGCGCCGCCGCCGGCTCAGCCGCGATCTGCTCAAGCAAGCGGAGGTAGATGCCGGCCATCGCGCCCGTGCACGCCGCGCTCCGCCGGTCGAGCAGCGGCATCAGCCGCAGGCCGACGGCATACCAGCGCTGGGCCCGCCGTGCCTCGAAACGTACCAGATCCTCCAGTCCTGAACTGGCCTGCAGCTCGGCCGGGCCAGCCGGGACGTTCTGGGTGCCAGGCGCCAGCGTGCAGCCGAACCGGGCGAGATCATCCGCAGGCAGGTACACCCGGCCGTTGCCGTAGTCCTCGCGGATATCCCGGAGGATGTTGGTCAGCTGCAACGCGACCCCGAGCGCGTCCGCGAGCGGCTCCGCGGCCCCGGCCTCGCGGCTGCCGAATATGCCGAGTGACAGGCGCCCGATCGAGCCAGCCACGCACCTGCAGTAGTGTTCCAGCTCGCTGAAACTGGCGTAGGCCGTGCCGCGCACGTCGGCTTCGCAACCGTCGATCAGCTCGCCGAAGGCGCTGAGGGGAATCGGATACCTGCGGCTGGCATCCGCGAGGGCGACGAGGACTGGATCGTCAAGACCAGCCCGCCCGGCCGCGCCGTCCGGCCCGGCCAGCTCAGCCTGCCCGGCCAGCTCAGCCTGCCCCGCCAGCTCAGCCTGCCCGGCCAGCCCAGCCTGCCCCGCCAGCTCAGCCTGCCCGGCCAGCTCAGCCTGCCCGGCCAGCTCAGCCTGCCCGGCCAGCTCAGCCTGCCCGGCCAGCTCAGCCTGCCCGGCCAGCTCAGCCTGCCCCGCCAGCTCAGCCTGCCCCGCCAGCTCAGCCTGCCCCGCCTGGCGGACCTGCCCCGCCTGGCCGCAGTCGCTGGCCAGCTCAGCCAGCTGGGCGCGGACCTCGCCGAGCGCGGCGACCTTGTCCGCGGCTGCCAACGTGCCGTCGCCGATATCGTCGATCCTGCGCGCGAACGCGTAGACGGCCGACAGCGCCCGTCGCTTCGGCGCCGGCAGCAGCCGGATGCCGTAGGAAAAGTTCCGCGCCTCAGTCCTGGTCACCTGCTCGCAGTGCCGGTATGCGGCATGGATCTCGGGGGATCCGGCCAGGCCGTCCCGCATCACCTCACCGCCCCCTCGAATAAGCCAGCGCCAGTTCCCTGGCGACCCGGCGTCGGCGCGCCACCGGTGTACCGCGCAGTACGTCGTAGTCGGCGGCCGCAATGGCCGCGAGCGCCGCGCGGCCGCCTGCCACATACCCGGCCACCGCGGCCCGCGCGGCTCCGCGCAGCGACCCGATGAGCGGCGCGCCAGTATCGAGCAGCGCACGCGCACGCGCGACCTCGAACGCGATCAGCGCCCGGACCGGTGCCCCGGCCGACTCTGCCGCCAGGTCCCGCGCCGAGCAGCCATAGCGTTCCATGTCATCGGCGGGCAGGTAGACGCGGCCCGCGCGCAGGTCTTCCGCGACGTCCTGCCAGTGCTCGGCCAGCTGGAGCGCAGTGCAGATGGCGTCGGACAGCTCGGCCCGCGGTTCGCTATAGCTGCCGAAAACATACAGCACGATCTGGCCGACCGGGTTGGCCGACAGCCGGCAGTAGCCGAGCAGGTCATCGAAGGTCCGGTACTCGCTGACTACCTGATCTTGCTGGTTGGCCCTGATCAAGTCCACGAAGGGCTGCATCGGGATCCCGCACTCGGCGACGGCAGGCCCGAGCGCGCGGATCACCTCGATCCTCGGCTGTTCAGCCTGGTCGGCGTGGCCGGCCGGGCCCGCGCTCTGGCCGGGTTGGCCGACCGTGCCTGCGCTCTTGCCCCCGTGGCGGACCGTGCCTGAGCTCTTGCCGACGCTGCCGGCTGGGCCGCTGCTACCGACCGGACCGGCACCTGCCCCGCCATCCACCCGTTGTGCGTAGAGGCGAATCAAGTCGGTCTGAAGTTCGTCGAGCAGGCGCAGCCGTTCCCCGGCTGGCGCCTGGTCACCGATGTCGTCCGCTGTCCTGGCGAAGCCGTACACAGCCATCAGGTGCCGCCGGTAGCGTCCGGGCAGGAACCGCAGCGCGACAGGGAAGTTCTCGCGCGTGGCCCTTATGGCCAGCGCGTCCGCCGCTGTCGGCACTCCTTGAGTCCCCTCAAGGAACCCGGCGCTGATTCGCATCCCATCGCGAGTCACGTTCCATATTTCTGCACAGCTCTCATTTGAAAAGCAAATAATGACGTGGCCGTCAGATGACGCCGATGTCGCCTTCCGCCGCCGGACTGCAGCACCTTCGCTCATCGGGTAGCACCCATTTGAGCGCGTGGCCGCACCTGTGTCGTTCTTCCCGGTGCCGCTGAGTCCAAATCCCCTTCTTGCCGCACGCCGACCATAACTGACACAGACGTCATATCGGGCCGCAGCGGATAGCCCTACTCCATCGGCAAATCCCGGCACTGGCCGCAAGTGCCGAGGACGCTCGGCAGCAGTCCCGCCGCGGCTGGATCACCCGGCCACGCCACCATCCCGACCCGGCCGCGCCACCATCCCGACCCGCGCCAGCATCCCGACCCCGCGCCAGCATCCCGACCCCGCGCCAGCATCCCGACCCCGCGCCAGCATCCCGACCCCGCGCCAGCATCCCGACCCGGCCGCGCCAGCATCCCGACCCGGCCGCGCCAGCATCCCGACCCCGCCGCGCCACCATCCCGACCCCGCCGCGCCACCATCCCGACCCGGCCACGCCACCATCCCGACCCGCGCCAGCATCCCGACCCGGCCGCGCCAGCATCCCGACCACCGCGCCAGCATCGCCCAGCCCGCGGCGCCAGCATCTCAATCCCCCCGAGCCAAGATCCCGGGCCCGCCAAGCCAGCATCCCCCCAGCCCGCGGCGCCAGCATCTCAATCCCCCCGAGCCAGCATCCCAGGCCCGCCGAGCCAGCATCCCCAGCCCGCCAAGCCAGCATCCCCAGCCCGCCAAGCCAGCATCCCCAGCCCGCCAAGCCAGCATCCCCAGCCCGCCAAGCCAGCATCCAGGGGCTACGGGGCCAGCCGCGCCAGCAACCAGGCGAACTAACGCAGCGCCAGAAACCGGCATCTCCGGGCTCCGGCCCGCACCTGGCCGCTCTCGGCACGGCCCCGAGGGGAGTATTGGGGGATGATTTGGGTACCTATGGGCACTGCCGAACTCTAGACCCAGCGGCGCCGCGCCAATCGGTCACACTGGCAGCAGCAGCCTCCCCAGCCCCAGCACCTGGGCGCTATTCGAAGATCTTGACGACTTCTCAGCAGATATCGCTGAAAAGTCGTCAAGATCTTCGAGAATTACCGGATAAGCAGCCGGAGCAGGCCCGGTCTCCCGGACTGTGCCGAAGACTGCTGTGGCACCAGTGACACAAGCGGCCCCAGATACCGCGGTGGCGCGACCGGCTGGCCGCGCGTCCCGCTGCCACGCCAGGATGGCCCCGTATCCCGGAACTGCAGCCGTCACCTGCACCGCTCAGGCGACCCGGGCGCCGATACCGATGGCGTGAGGTGCGCTTTGCTGTCTCGACGACTGCAGCTACGTGCCATCGCCAGCGCCAAGCAGCCGGCGTGGCAGCACAGTGCAGACCGGCAGTTGAATCATGCAAGTTGCTGACTTCTACTGCTTGATCCGGACATGCTGCCTTTTGCAGTGATCTTGGTATTGCGGTGTTAGGCTCGCAAACCTTCCCGGGGGAACGTCCCGACATCGGGGTTCGCTCGTTACATCTCACGCCGAGGCAAACGTCATGGTTTTGCACCGCCGGTCCATTCGCCTGAGGATCTTCCTGCTGGTCCTGATCCCCATTCTGTCTCTGATCGGGCTGTATGCGTTCGTCGTGAGCATTACGGCCAGCGACGCCGTCAACCTCGCCCGGTCCAAGACGGTGAAGAACACCATTGGATTGCCGACCGGCCAGCTTGAGGCCCAGATCGACGCGGAGCGGCTGATCGCCGTGGTGTACCTGGCCAGCCCCAACCCTCTGACGCTCGGGGCGCTGCACGCGCAGGAGATGAAGACGGGCAGGGCACTGTCGGTCTTCAGCACCGCAGTCAGGTCCGGCGCCACGATGGGCAGTGCCTCCGCGCCGGAAAAGCAGGCATTCGCCGTACTGCTCAAGGACATGGCAGGCGTAGGGGCGCTTCGCTCCCAGATCGCGTCGCGGAGCATCAGCAGGCCGCACGCCATCAATGGATACAGCACCCTTATAGCCGACGCGGGCGTGGTCCTGAACCAGATCATTCTCCAGCAGACCAACGTCCCGCTGGCTACCCAGGGACTCGCGCTGGTCGGCATGGGCAAATCCGAGGAGATGCTGCTGCGGGAGGACGCACTTCTCACCGGCGATCTGGCCGCGCGCTCGTTCAACGTTGCTGACCGGCAGACATTTGCCGAGCTTGCGGGAGCTCGCCGGGCTCTTTACGCCCAGACGCTGCCGGATCTCGATCCGGTCTACCGGGGCTACTACCTGAAGGATGTCAGTCCGCAGGCCTCCGCCGCGCTCGCTGCGCTCGAAGACAACGTGATCAGCGACCCGAGTCCGCGCCGCATACCGCCACTGTCACCCGCAGCCTGGACCAATGCCGTGGAAACAGTCTCGTCCGGCCTCTCGCTGGCGAGTGACCAGGCGGCCAACGAGCTGACAATCCGGGCACAGCCGGCCGCCAACGCGACTTATCTGCGGCTTATCCTGGCCGGCGGTCTTGGCCTGCTGGCGATCATCTTGTCAATCATCATGTCGGTCTGGATCGGCCGCGGACTCGTCCGCCAGCTGGCCGGCCTCAGGCAGTCCGCCCTGGAGCTGGCCAACGAGCGCCTGCCGAGCCTGGTGCAGCGGTTGCGCGCGGGCCAGGACGTGGATATAGCGGCGGAGGCACCACAGCTGGAATCGAGTTCTGATGAAATCGGCCAGGTCAGAGAAGCCTTCAACGCTGTCCAACGAACCGCGGTAGAGGCGGCGTTCGACGAGGCGAGAGTACGTCGCGGCATCAGCGACGTCTTCCGCAACCTGGCCAGGCGCAGTCAGTCGCTGCTGCACCGGCAGCTAGCGCTGCTCGACGCCATGGAACGGCGCGCCACCGAGCCCGGGGAGCTTGAGGACCTGTTCCGCATCGATCATCTGACCACCCGGATGCGCAGGCACTCTGAGGGGCTGATCATCCTCTCTGGCGAGTCGCCAGGCCGCGGCTGGCGCAACCCGGTGCCGCTCGCCGACGTCTTGCGCGCCGCCGTCGCCGAAGTGGAGGACTACGCCAGGATCCGGGTCACGACAGGCACCCGGGCGGCGTTGGTCGGCTCGGCGGTCGCCGACGTCATTCACCTGATCGCGGAACTGGCAGAGAATGCGACGATCTTCTCGCCGCCTAATACCCCGGTCCGGATTCATGGCGACGTTGTCGGCAGAGGATTCGCCATTGACATCGAGGATCGCGGCCTTGGTATCCCCGATGACAAGCTCGGCGAGATCAATCACAATCTTGCCCACCCGGCGCCATTCGACCTTTCGGGCAGTGACCAGCTCGGCCTCTTCATTGCCGGGCAGCTGGCCAGACGGCACAAGATCCAGATATCCCTGCGGCCCTCACCCTACGGGGGCACCACGGCGATCGTGCTGATCCCGCAGGCGCTCGTCGTCGACGAGACCAGCGTCGACCTTGAGCCCGGGTCGGCTTCCGACCGTGCGATGCGGCTCACCGGCCGCCATGCTGCGCTGCAACAGGGAGCCGGTTCCGAGCCGACTGCCCTCATGCAGGCGAGCGCGTTGTCATCGAGCGCTGCTCAGCCGCCCGAACCGGCCGACCCTCCGGCGCCCTGCCTGACCGTAGATCCCGCGTCCGCCCTGGCCGCCGATCAGCAAGCCGATCCTGCGCCCGAACCGGCCTTCGATCCATGGGTCATCCCGCCCGGCCGAGTGCCCGCCACATCCGCGCCAGCCGCCGACCGTGACAGCGGATTCGCGGGGCTCTCCGGCACGGAATCTGCGATGGGCCCGGCCATCTCGAATGCGATGGGGCAGGACCAGCTACTGGACGAGCATGACGACGAAGCGGCGATGGACCCGCGGGTGACGACCACCGAACTGACCGACCTGGGCCTGCCGGTGCGAGTTCGCCAGGCGAGCCTGGCACCTCAGCTGAGGAATCGCGGCGGACTCGCGGCCTCCGGCAACGGCCGGACCGGACCGTCGCCGGAGGCGGCCCGCCGCACGTTCTCGGCTCTGCAGCGCGGCTGGGAACGTGGCCGGTCAGCGTCAGGCTCCGCGGATCCTGGGTCGGGGACAGTACTGAGCCCACAGTCCCTGGATGAGGCCGACACAGCGCGGAGCGATGAGTGACCCGGGAAGCCGCAGCGGGCCAGACCACCAGGGGGGCATTCCATGAGCGTCAGCGAACTTGACTGGCTTCTCGATGACCTGGTCGCTAGGGTCGTCCACATCGACAAGGCAGCCATTCTGTCCAGGGACGGCCTTGCCATCGGCGCGTCGGCCGGGCTGAGCCGGGAGGATGCCGAGCACCTTTCCGCGGTCGCGGCCGGTTTCCAGAGCCTGGCCAGGGGGGCCGGTGCGCATTTCGGCGGCGGTAACGCGAGGCAGACCATTGTCGAAATGGACTTCGCATTCTTGTTTGTGACCGCTGCCGGGGAGGGTAGCTGCCTCGCCGTGCTGACAACGGCCTCGGCTGACGCCGGTCTCGTCGCTTATGAGATGGCGGTTCTCGTCAAGCGGGTAGGCGAACACCTGTCCGTGGCCCATCGGCCGCTGCGCACCAGCGCAGAGACGAAGTGATTTCCGGTGTCCCCGGCCGCAGACAGGTGGCTTGACCGCGACGCCGGGCCGGTGGTCCGCCCTTATGCGCTGACCGGCGGCCGGACCCGGCCCAGCGGAGAGAGCTTCGACCTGGTCTCCATGGTGGTGGCAATCCGCGGCGCCCATGCCGACCTCCAGGGGCTCGAGCCCGAGCACCTGCTCGTGCTACGCCGCAGCCGCCTCCCGATATCGGTGGCTGACCTGGCGGCCGACCTTGACCTCCCGCTCGGCGTGGTCCGGATTCTCATCGCCGACGTGCGGGACCGGGGCCTTGTCGCAGTTCATCACCCGGTCCCGATGAGGCTGACCGACCCGCGCCTGCTGAGGGAGGTGGCGGATGCACTACGCAGGCTCTGACGAGGGCGGGTATTCGCGCCTAACTCCGGTAGCAATCAAGATCCTCGTCGCGGGCGGCTTCGGCGCTGGCAAGACCACCATGGTGAGTTCCGTGACCGAGATCCGGCCGCTGCGGACTGAGGAGCGCCTGAGCGAGCCGGGCACGCATATCGACCTGACCGACGGGGTGGAGCACAAGACCACCACGACGGTCGCGATGGACTTCGGGCGCATCACCATCCGCGAGGACCTGGTCGTGTATCTGTTCGGCACGCCAGGCCAGCGCCGGTTCTGGTTCATGTGGGACGATCTCGCGCTCGGGGCCCTCGGTGCGGTGATCATGGCGGACACCCGGCGGCTCGCCGACTGCTTCGCCTCGGTTGACTACTTCGAACGCCAGGGGACGCCCTTCATCGTGGCGGTGAACTGCTTTGATGGAGCGAGACGCTTTCCTGAGGGCGCCGTCCGTACTGCGCTCGACCTCGATCCCGACGTGCCCGTCGTGATGTGCGACGCGCGCCAGCGGGCGTCGTCGCGCGACGTGCTGATCGCTCTTGTCGAGCACGCCATTAACCTGCTCAGCATGGATCCTGCGGCCGTCAGCCCCGCCAGATGAGCACCAGGGCACAGTCATCGGAGCGGCGCTCCCCTTCCTGCATCGTCTGGACGAGGCGCGCGGCGCCTGCCCCGAAGCCGGAGGTCACCAGGCGATCCGCCGCGCCAAGCAGCCGGTCGATGCCCACGTCGATATCCCGGCCCGGCGCCTCGACGAGCCCGTCGGTATAGAGCATCAGCGCATCTCCAGGCCGCAGCGCGCCGCGCTCTGGGACACTCCGCAGATCAGGCACCACGCCCAGCACCACTCCGCGGGCCCGGGTGAGCCGCCACCTGCCGCTGCCGGCCTCGAACTGCGCCGCTGGCGGGTGACCGGCTGAGTCAACCACGTATTCTCCGGTCGCCAGGTCAATCGCGAGGTGTACTGCCGTCACGAAGCCCTCGGCAACGGCGCCACGCCGCAGGTAGGCATTGCAGCAGGCCAGGAATTGCTCGGCAGGAACCGAGCCGAGCAGCCCCCCGAACGCGCCGGACAGCAGCAGTGCCCTGGTCCCGGCGTCGATCCCTTTGCCTGATACATCCACTAGCGCTACTTCGAGTGTCTTCCCGTCACATGCGGAGACCACGAAATCGCCGCCGAAGGACGAGCCCCCAGCTGGCCTGAGCACCGACACGGACTGCCAGCCAGCAGGCAGCTCGGGCAGCCTGCTCTGAGCGCGGATCCGGTCCCGCAGCTCAATCAGCATCTGGTCGCCGCGCAGTCCCTGGACGCCGAGCTTCTCCCTGGTCCTGGCGAGCACATCGGCAACCAGGGCAGTGACCACGATGGTAGCGACGATGCCTGGCTCAGCACGGCCCTCCAGCCAGTCGTAGGCGAGCATGGCGGCGACAACGCAGTACAGGATCCGCAGCGCCCGCGGCCACAGCAGCAGGCCGCCGGCCAGGATCGGCAGGATCATGATGCCGGGCGAGAACCACGACACCGACACCTGTACCGCTGCGGCGCCGATCGCCACCACGGCGATCGCCAGCCCGAACGCCAGCCGGCGGTTCCTGGTGATGAACTGACGGCTGATCACGCCGCGTAGCCGGTGCAGTGCTGCCTGCGCGGCGGCAATGAACCGGTGCGGGACGAGATGAACCATGATGGCGGCACTGTACCGGTAGATGCAGGATGTCCACCCGCGGTAAACCGTTAGCCGCCGCGCCGCGGTATCCGGTATCCCGCCGGCGCCCAGCGCCGTCGCGGCTGTCCCGTAGACCAGGTCATCGAGATGACGGACCATATCCTGGATGGCAACGCCGGGAAGGACCGCCATGACGGGCATGAAGGTGACGGTTGGCGCAGCCATGCGCGCCAGGGACGTGTCGAGGCCGCACGCCGAGCACGATGCACTGGCGGGCGAGCGCGATGCACTGGCGGGCGAGCGCGATGCACTGGCGGGCGAGCGCGATGCACTGGCGGGCGAGCGCGATGCACTGGCGGGCGAGCGCGATGCAGGCGAGCGCGGCAGGCTGGCGCGCGAGCGCGCCAAGCAGGCTGCCGGCGCCGGCCCGCAACGACAGCCAAGCCGACGCGAGACAGGGCGGCCAGCCTCAGGAGCCCAGCCTGGAACCCAGCCAGCCTCAGGAGCCCAGCCTGGAACCCAGCTAGCCTCAGGAGCACAGCCTGGAACCCAGCCAGCCTCAGGAGCACAGCCTGGAACCCAGCCAGCCTCAGGAGCCCGGCCAGCCTCAGGAGCCCGGCCAGCCTCAGGAGCCCGGCCAGCCTCAGGAGCCCAGCCAGCCTCAGGAACCCAGCCAGCCTCAGGAGCACAGCCAGCCTCAGGAGCACAGCCTGGAACCCAGCCAGCCTCAGGAGCACAGCCTGGAACCCAGCCAGCCTCAGGAGCCCGGCGAGGAGCCCGGCCAGCCTCAGGAGCCCGGCCAGCCCCGGCTAGCCAGCCCGCCCCGCCGGGCCGCGCACGCCGGGGCCCCAAGCCCAGCTCAGCAGCCCCGCAGGGTCCGGTACCCGGGGCGGGCGGGGCGAAGCACGAAGGCCGCCCCGCCCGTGCCGGTGCGTCAGATCCTCCTGGCTCAGCCAGCCCGCCCGGCGGCGACCAGCCCGCGCGGCCGGGCGGCCGCGCGGGCAGGCGGCACCGGCGACGGCGCCCCCGGTGAGTCCCGGCGCGGCCGCCAGATTAACCGGGCGGTCGCGGGCGGCAGGCTCTTCTGCCGCGCGGGTCGAGCGGCGTTGAGATCGGACTGGATCCGGAGGACCTGCCCGGGTCGCGATCTGCCGCGCGGGTCGAGCGGCGTTGAGATCGGACTGGATCCGGAGGACCTGCCCGGGTCGCGAACGCGATGGTGACCGGATGTCGCAGCCAAGGCTCCACTCAGTCGAAGAGGCCAATCATCGACCGGTTATTAGGTTAGCCTAAGCTAATCTAACGGCTGATGACCCTCTGACCGGACGGGACGATGATCACGGAATACCAGGAAGTTCTCCGGTATCAACGGCAGCAGCGGCACAGCAGGGAGCCAGCTGCCATCGCGAGCGACCGGATCGGCGCGCTCTCGTGTGGCCCGGCGTGGTGAGACGCTGGGCCGCTGCCGTCGCCGCGATGGTCATCGGCGGCGGGCTGCTGGCCGGCTGCGGCGCCGGAGGGTCGGGCGGCACGTCACTCACCCTCTACAGCGGCCAGCATGTGCAGACGACGGACAGCCTCGTCGCCGCCTTCGAGAAGCAGACGGGGATTACCGTCAGCGTCCGCAGCAACGACGAGGATACCCTCGCCGACCAGATCGTCACGGAAGGATCTCACTCCCCCGCCGACCTGTTCTACACCGAGAACTCGCCCCCGCTGCAGCAGCTCCAGGCCGATGGCCTGCTGGCCCGGCTCGACGCCTCGACGCTGGCCCGCACTCCGGCGATGTACAGCTCGCCGCGCGGCGACTGGGTCGGCGTGTCAGCGAGGGTCAGCGTGCTCATCTACAACCCCGCCCTGATCACCGCGAGCCAGCTTCCCGCCACTGTCAGCCAGCTGGCGCAAGCCCGCTACCGGGGCAAGCTGGCCCTGGCCCCGCAGGAAACCGACTTCCAGCCCATCGTCACCGCATACGCGCGGGCCTACGGCGAGCCAGCGGTTCTCGCCTGGCTCAGGGCCGTCAAGGCGAACGCGGCCGGCCACATCTATCCCGACAACGAGACGATCGCCGACGAGGTCAACCGCGGCGCCGTCGCCTTCGGCATCGTGAATCAGTACTACTGGTACCGGCTGCGCGCCGAGATCGGCACCGGGAACATGCGCTCCAGGATCGCTTACTTCGCCCCGCACGATCCCGGCTACGTGACCGACGTGTCCGGGGCGGCGGTGCTGAAGTCGAGCACCCATCAGGCAGCCGCGCAGAAATTCGTCGCGTTCCTGGTCAGTAAGCAGGCTCAGGACATCATCGCGAACCCGAGTAAATCGATCAGCTTCGAGTACCCGATCGCCTCGGGCGTCACGACGATGGCCCCGGAGAAGCCATTCGATCAGCTCCAGCCCTACCCGATCACGATCGCGGAACTCGGCACCGGGGCCACGGCCATCTCGTTGATGCGCGAAGCTGGCCTGCTGTGACGTCCGCTGCCGCCGGTAGGGCATGATGTCGCTCTTGCACGCACGCCAGGCGCCGACTCCGGAGCGCACCGGGCCACCGCCCGAACCCGGGCGCAGACCGCGGCGCGCCCGCCGGCCGGTTGCGCTGCTGACCGCGAGCTCAGCAGTGGCCGCGCTGCTGGCGCTGCCGCTGATCTTCCTGCTGATCGAGGCACACGGCGCAGGGACCGCCGCGGTCGCGCGCCTGATCTTCCGCCGCCCCACTGCCGACCTGCTCTGGAACACGGTCCGGCTCACCGTCGTGGTCACCGCCCTGTGCGCGGTCATCGGGACGCTGACGGCGTGGGTCGTCGAGCGGACTGATCTGCCCGGGCGGCGGGTCTGGGCGGTGCTGATCGTTGTGCCGCTCGCCATCCCTGACTTCGTGGTGAGCTTCGGCTGGGCCTCGCTGTGGACCTGGGTACAGGGTTTCCGCGGCGCCGTCATCGTGATGACGCTCGCCGTCTATCCGTTGGTCTACCTGCCGGTCGCGGCCAGCCTGCGCGCGGCCGATCCCGGGCAGGAGGAGGTGGCGCGCAGCCTGGGCGCCGGGCGGGTGCGCACGTTCTTCCGGATCACGCTGAGCCAGGCGCGCGGCGCGATCCTGGGCGGCTGCCTGCTCGTGGCGCTCGTGCTGCTCGCTGAATACGGCGCCTTCGAGATCCTCGGCTACCAGACCTTCACGACCGAGATCTTCACCGAGTTCTCCATCTCGTTCAGCGTGCCGGCGGCCTGCGCGCTATCCCTGGTGCTCGTGCTGCTGAGCCTGGTTGTCCTGGCCGGGGAGGGCACGCTGCGCGGCAGGGGGAGGGCCAGCCGGTCGGGGCCGCAGGCGCAGCGGCGGCTGCCGCCACAGCGGCTCGGCCGGGCTAGGCTCCCGGTGCTGGCGGGCCTCGCGCTGCTCAGCGTGCTGGCACTCGGCGTGCCGGTGGGCGCCAGCGGGTACTGGATTTTCGAGGGCGGTGCGCACTCGATCAGCGGCGTCACGCTGCCGGGAGCGGCCCTGCACACCGCCCTGTACGGGGCGAGCGCGGGCGTGCTCGACACGGTGCTGGCCCTTCCCGTCGCCCTGCTGGCCATCCGGCATCCCGGCCGGGTCAGGTACCTGCTCGAGCGCAGCACCTATCTGGTCCTCGCGGTGCCCGGCGTGGTCGCGGCCTTCGCGCTGTCATACTTCACCGAGCGTTACGCTGGCGGCTTCTTCTACCAGACCGCCGCGCTGCTCGTCCTCTGCTACGCGATCATGTTCTTCCCGCTCGCGCTGGTTGGGGTCAAGGCCTCCCTCGCCCGCGCGCCGGCCAGCCTGGACGAGGTGGCCCGCTCCCTCGGCCAGCGCAGGCTGGCCGTGTTGTGCCGGGTCACGCTCCGGCTGGCCGGGCCTGGCCTCGCGGCAGCGTTCTGCCTGGTCTTCCTGTCCGTGGTGACGGAACTTACCGCGACGCTGCTGCTGATCCCGACCGGCGTGCAGACCCTGGCCACGCAGTTCTGGGTCTACGAGCAGAATCTGTCCTACGGGCAGGCGGCCCCGTTCGCGCTGTTCATGATTGCCCTGGCCGCCGTGCCGAGCTACGTGCTCGGGCGATTCTTCGACCGGTCAGCGCACGCGCAAGGATGAGGGCATGACGTCGCTTGCGGTCTGCGGCTTGTACAAGGCATTCGCCAGTCAAGCGGTGCTGGCCGGACTGGATGTCGCCGTGCCCGCCGGATCTCTCACCGCGATTCTCGGTCCGTCCGGCAGCGGGAAGACGACGCTCCTGAGGGTCCTCGCGGGCTTCGAGCTACCCGACGCAGGCACGGTGCGGATCGGCGATACCGTCGTGGACGGGCCAGGCGAGCACGTGGCGCCCGAACGGCGCCGGATCGGGTACGTCCCGCAGGAAGGCGGTCTCTTCCCCCACCTGACGGTCGAGGCGAATGTCGGGTTCGGGCTTCCTGCCCGGCAGCGCAAGGGCCCGCGGACCGCCGGGCTGCTGGACGCGGTGGGGCTGGCCGGGCTCGGCAAGCGTTACCCGCATCAGCTCTCCGGCGGCCAGCAGCAACGGGTCGCGCTGGCCAGGGCACTGGCTATCCGGCCCGACCTAGTCCTGCTTGACGAGCCATTCGCCGCGCTCGACGCGCATCTGCGCGCCAGCGTCCGGGCTGACGTCCTGCAGCTTCTCCGGCAGGCCGGCACCACTGCCGTGCTGGTGACCCACGACCAGGACGAGGCGCTCTCCAGCGCCGACCGGGTGGCGGTGCTGCGCGATGGCAGGATCGCGCAGTGCGCGCCCCCGCAGGATCTCTACTCGCGGCCGGCCGATGCGGATCTGGCCCGTTTTATCGGCGAAGCCAATCTCGTAGAGGGCGTCCTTGACGGCGCCACGGTACATACCACCCTGGGCCTGCTCCCGGTCGAGGCGTCAGCGACCGGTCAGCCTCCGGGCGGGCCGGTCACCGTGCTGGTCCGGCCCGAGCAGATCGAGCTCCACCGGGCCGCCGGGGAGGCGGCTGCCAGCCTGGCGGGCCGGGTGGTCTCCTGCGGATACTTCGGCCACGACGCGGTCGTGCAGGTGCAACCGCAGCAGGACGGCCACGGGCCCGTCATCGTCGTCCGGACCATCGGCGGCAACTTGCTGCCCATCGGGTCCCAGGTCTGGCTGCGAGCGCACGGCCCGGTCATCGCCTGGCCTCGTTAGCGGCCGGGTCATGCAGGCAGCTGAGCTCGGCAGCGGTAAGGACCCGGACAGCCGGGCCGGCCGGGAAGTGCGGCCCGGCGGCGGCTGGCGGATCGCCCGGAGGCAGGGTCCGTCCTGCCGATGACGGACCTGGCGCCTGGCGGGCCAGTGGTCTCGCGCATCGGCCTCGGGCTCGCGGCGCTCGGCCGGCCCGCGTATATCACCGGCGGGCGGGCGGCCGACCTGCCGGACCGCAGCGTTGCCGGGCTGCGGGCCCGCACCTGGTCGATGCTTGATGCCGCCTACGAGGCCGGGATCAGGTATTTCGACGCGGCCAGGTCTTACGGCCTGGCGGAGGAATTCCTGGGCGGCTGGCTGGCCGGCCGGGGCCACGGCGATGCGGTGGCCGGCTCCAAATGGGGCTACAGCTACGTCGGCGGGTGGCAGCTGGATGCCGAGCAGCATGAAGTCAAGGAGCACTCGCTCGCCATGTTCACCGCCCAGCTCGCCCAGACCCGGGCGCTGCTCGGCGGCCGGCTCGCCCTCTACCAGGTGCACTCACTGACCGCGGAATCCGGCTTGCTTGATGACCCGGCACTGCTCGCAGCGCTCGCCCGGCTGCGCGCCGAAGGGGTGCTCGTCGGGCTGAGCACCAGCGGCCCCGGCCAGGCCGGCACCCTGCGCCAGGCGCTGGCCGCGACCGCCGAGGGACAGCCAGTGTTCAGCGCGGCGCAGGTGACCTGGAACCTGCTGGAACCATCCGTGGCCCCGGCCGCTGCCGAGGCAGCCGACGCCGGCTGGACCATCCTGATCAAGGAGGCTCTCGGCAACGGCCGGCTGGCCCCCTCAGCTGACCAGGGCGGCCCGCCCGCCCGGCTGGCCGCGCTCGCCGCCGAAAGGAACGTCACGACCGACGCGATCGCGATCGCCGCCGCGCTCGCGAACCCTTGGGCCAGCATCGTGCTCTCCGGCGCCGTGACGCCAGGGCAGCTGCACGACAACCTGCTGGCGCTGGCCATCAGCGATCTCCCCGCGCTGGACCTCGCCGAGCCCCCCGGCAGCTACTGGGCGGCCAGAGCCGCCAGGCGCTGGCGCTGAGCCGCCAGGGCCTGGCGCTGAGCCGCCAGGGCCTGGCGCTGAGCCGCGGCCAGGATCTCCTAAGCTGGCGGAGCGTGGCAGGACCATCGACTCCCGCGACGACCTTCTTGCGCAAGCAGGGCGTGCCGCACACCGTGCATGCTTACGACCATGACGCTCGGCACCCCTCCTTTGGCAGGGAGGCCAGCGAGGCGCTCGGCGTCCTGGCGGAGCGCGTCTTCAAGACCCTGATCGCCGACGTCGACGGCGCACTGACCGTCGCCGTGGTACCAGTCGCCGGCCAGCTCGATCTCAGGGCGCTGGCGGCCGCCGCGGGCGGCAAGAAGGCGGCGATGGCGGAGGTGGCCGCCGCCGAGCGGGCCACCGGGTACGTGGCGGGCGGCATCTCGCCGCTCGGCCAGCGCAAGCGGCTGCGCGTGGTGGTCGACGCCAGCGCGCTCCAATTTGCCACGGTCTTCTGCAGCGCGGGCCGCCGCGGTCTGGAGATCGAACTGGCGCCAGGGGACCTGGTCCGGGTCGCGAACGCGCTGGTGGCCCGCATCGCGCAGCCGCAACCCCGCTGAGATCAGCCGGTACCTGGAGCAGGCCGTCAGAACTGCAGCGCCTTGACCTCGAGGAACTCTTCGAGGCCCTGGACCCCCAGCTCGCGCCCGTAGCCGGACTGGCCGAACCCGCCGAACGGGGCCGCCACGTTGAAGGCACCGCCGTTGACCTCGACCTGACCGGCGCGAAGCCTCCTGGCCACCGACACCGCGTGGTCCTGGTCGGCCGACCATACGCCCGCGGCCAGCCCGTACGGCGTCCCGTTGGCGATCTCCACCGCCTCGTCCTCGGATCCGTAGCCGATCACCGACAGCACCGGGCCGAAGATCTCCTCCTGCGCGATCGTCATGTCCGGCCGCACGTCGGCGAAGACGGTCGGCAGCACGAAGTAGCCCGCCTCAAGCCCGGCCGGAGCCTGCGGGCCGCCGGTGACCAGCCGCGCTCCCTCGGCGAGTCCCTGCTCGATGAACCCGCGCACGCGATCACGCTGGGCGGCGGTCACCAGCGGGCCGAGCCGGGTGCCCGCGGCGAGCGGGTCACCGGTCAGGTAGCCTTCCGCGTTCTTGGCCGCGTACCCGACGGCCTCGTCGTAGGCGTCGCGGGGCACCAGCATCCGGGTGAGCGCGTTGCAGGTCTGCCCCGAGTTGGCGAATGCCTTGGCCACCCCGACCTTGACCGCGGTGGCCAGATCGGCGTCGGGCAAGATGACGTTGGCCGACTTGCCGCCCAGCTCCAGGGTAACCCGCTTGACGGTGGCCGCCGCCGTCCGCGCCACCTGCCGGCCGGCGGCTACCGAGCCGGTGAAGGACACCGCATCGATACCCGGGTGTGCCGCGATCGCCGCGCCGGTCACCGGCCCGGTGCCGCTGACGAGGTTGAATACGCCAGCAGGCAGCCCGGTCTCATGGAAGATGTCGGCCAGCTCATAGGCGGCGAGCGGGGCCACCTCGGTCGGCTTCAGGACCACCGTGCAGCCGGCCGCGAGCGCAGCGGCCACCTTGGCGACGATCTGGTGCAGCGGGTAGTTCCACGGCGTGATGGCGCCGACGACCCCGACCGGTTCCCTGACGATCAGCGAGTTGCCCACCCGGTCGCCGCCGAAATTGTAGCTGGCCAGCAGATCGACATAGCTGGCCAGCACCGCCAGCGGCACCCCGACCTGAACTCTCCTGGCGAACACGGCCGGTGCGCCCATGTCGGCGCTGATGGCCGCGGCGACAGCAGCGGCGCGCTGCTCGAGCAGTTCCCTCGCGGCCTCGAGCCGGGCGGCCCGCTCCGCCGCGCTGGTGACCGACCAGGACCGCAGCGCCGCTGCCGCAGCCCGCACCGCTTCATCGACGTCAGCCTCGTGGCCCGCGGGGACCTCGTCGATCACCTGTTCGGTCGCTGGGTTGACCACCTCAATGGCCGAATCCCCGGCGGATGGCGTCCAGGTACCCCCGATGTAGTTGCTGCGCATGCTGTCATCCTCCCGCATGGCATCCGGCAGGCAAAACAGCCGGGCCCGGACGCCATGCCTGATTACGTATTGCAGCCACTCTAGGTGCCCCAAGGCCGGTCATCGCGCCACACTGAGGGGACGCTGAGCGGAGTGCGAAGATTGGCGGCAAGCCATTCAACAGCCAAAACGCCAATATCGACAGGCCATTGTTTCTTTTTGTGATACAACGATTCCTATGCGTGACGACCGAATGTCGTTACTTTACGTTACCGCCCTTCGGCCCCGCGATTCCGGGGGATCCGGATGACGCATCAGAGCACGGGCAGGCGGCGGTGGCCGCAGAGCCGCCCCCGGCATGCGTCAGCCTCCCGCCTGCCCGCGCCGTTCCGGCCGCCTGCCCGCGCAACGGTGCGGCTCCTCGCTGCCGCCGGATCCATCCTGGCCGGACTGTGCGTGGTAATCGGCTCGGTGGCGCTGGTGGCCGATGTCACGGCGCTGCCATCGGCCACGCACATCAGCGCGGCCGATGGCCAGCAGCCGGCAGTGGCCTATCTGGCGCCCGGCGGAGCCCTGGCCAGCCGCAGGCCGTGCTGCGCGATCCGGTCCGTGACCGCCGGGCCGCGCGTGCTTGCCCGGTTCACCGGCCAGGGGAGAAAGCGCACCACTCAGTTCACCATTGCGGGAACCTGGATGCTGGAATGGTCATTTAGCTGCCCGGCCCGGCGCCAGCCAGGCCGGTTCATCGTCAGGGAGGCCGGCGGGAGCGCCCGCGGCGGGAGCGCCCGTGGCGGGAGCGCCCGTGGCGGGACCGCAGTCGACCAGACCGGGCTGCGCGGCCACGGTGTCACCTCCGTGTACGCCGGCTCCGGTGTCCGCTACCTGGCGATCTATTCCGCCTGCGCCTGGAAGGTGCGGGTGCTGACCAAGGGCTGAGCCTGCCGGCGACAGCCCGCGGGCCTGCCCGCGGCCGACCCGGCAGCCGGCCTCGCGGCCGGCTGTGCAGAGCTGACCGGCGCAGTGCTAGTTCAGTCGAAGATCGGGGCTAGTTCAGTCGAAGATCGGGGCTAGTTCAGTCGAAGATCGGGGCTAGTTCAGTCGAAGATCGGGGCTAGTTCAGTCGAAGATCGGGGCTAGTTCAGTCGAAGATCGGGTCCCTGGTGCGGCTGCGCTTCAGCTCGAAGAAGCCGTCTGTGCCCGTGACGAGCAGGAAGCCGTCCCACAGCTTCGCGGCAGCCTCGCCGTGCGGGGTCGGCGTGACGACCGGGCCGAAGCAGGAGAAGCCCCTAACCGAGATCACCGGCGTGCCCACCTCGTACCCGACCCGGTCCATGCCGTCGTGATGCGAGGCTCGCAGCGCGTCGTCATACTCGGTCGAGTCCATGGCATCGGCCAGCTCGGCGGGCAGTTCCGCCTCGGCCAGCGCTGCCTCGATCGTCGCGCGGTCCTTCGGCGCCTGCTGCGGATGGAACCGTGTGCCCAGCGCGGTGTAGAGCGGGCCGAGCACCTCGGAGCCGAACTTCTGCTCGGCTGCGATGCACACCCGGACCGGACCCCATGCCTGCTTCATGAACTTCTGGTAGCGCTCGGGCATATCCTCCTTGCCCTCATTGAGCACGGCCAGGCTCATCACGTGCCAGCGCAGGCGGACCGGCCGCACCTGCTGCACTTCCAGCATCCACCGGGAGGTCAGCCACGCCCACGGGCACAGCGGATCGAACCAGAAATCAACGTCCACGAACTCCTGCTCGGCCATCCAGACTCCTCAGCTATTCGGGTCAGGCCCCGGCCCCCGGTGCAGGTAACCGGATGGCGGCCGGGCACATTCCATGAGGCAGCATGGGATCATTCAGCAACGGCCACCCCCAGGGAAGGGACCAGCACTGTGGCTCGGAATCTCACGCGCAACGAGGCGCGCGACCGTGCACGACTGCTCGACGTCGACTCCTACCTGATCGACCTCGACCTGACCGGCGGCGACGCCATGTTCAGGTCGGTGACCACCGTCAGATTCCGCTGCGCGGACCCGGGCGCATCGACATTCATTGACATGACCGCGCCCGCGGTGACTGAGATCACGCTTAACGGGGCCCGGGTGCCAGTCGAGAATTTCGACGGCTACCGGATCACCCTGGACGGCCTGGCGGCCACCAATGAGCTCCGGGTCGTGGCCGACTGCGCCTACTCCCGCAGCGGCGAGGGACTGCACAGGTTCACCGACCCGGCCGACGGCGGCATCTACCTGTACTCGGACCTGGAGACCTTCGATGCGAACCGGGTGTATGCCTGTTTCGACCAGCCCGACCTGAAGTCCACCTTCGAGTTCACCGTGACTGCGAAGCCCGGCTGGCAAGTGATCTCGAACGCCGCGCCGGACCGCGTCGCTGAACCCGCAGGGGCCGGCCGCGAGCGGTGGCACTTCCCGGCCGGAGCGGTGATGTCGACCTACATCACCGCCGTCGCGGCGGGTCCCTACCACGTGATCCGCGACGAGCACGATGGCATCCCGCTCGGTATCTTCTGCCGCGAGTCGCTGGCCAGCTTCCTCGACCCGGACGAGATCTTCGAGGTGACCAGGCAGGGCTTCGACTTCTTCCACGGCGCGTTCGGCGTCCGGTACCCGTTTGGCAAGTACGACCAGTTGTTCGTGCCCGAGTACAAGGCGGGCGCGATGGAGAACGCGGGCTGCGTCACCTTCCTCGAGGACTACGTGTTCCGCTCGCGGGTGACCGACTCCGAGAGGGAAGCGCGCGCCGAGACGATCCTGCACGAGATGGCGCACATGTGGTTCGGCGACCTGGTCACCATGCGCTGGTGGGATGACCTGTGGCTGAACGAGTCCTTCGCCACCTGGGCCGGGACCGAGGCAGCGGCCGAGGGCACCCGCTGGACCGCCGCGTGGACCACCTTCGCGCAGGCCTGGAAAGCGTGGGCGTACCGGCAGGACCAGCTGCCAACGACACACCCGATCTCGGCCGATATCCCGGACATCGAGACGGTCGAGCTCAACTTCGACGGCATCACCTACGCCAAGGGCGCAGCGGTGCTCAAGCAGCTGGTGGCCTACGTCGGCAGGGAGCATTTCCTTGCCGGGCTCCGCGGCTACTTCGCCAAGCACGCCTGGGGCAATGCGACCCTCGGCGACCTGCTCGCCGCCCTCGAGGAGCCCTCCGGGCGGGACCTGTCGACCTGGTCGAAGCAATGGCTGGAGACGGCCGGGGTGAACACCCTGCGGCCCGAGTTCGCCACCGGCTCCGACGGCCGCCTGACCAGCTTCGCCGTCGTCCAGACAGCCACCGCGAGCCATCCGGTGCTACGGCCGCACCGGATAGCGATCGGCCTGTACGACAGCACCGAGGCCGGCCTGACCAGGCGGCAGCGCCTCGAGGTCGATATCGCAGGCGAGCGCAGCCAGGTACCGGAACTAGCCGGCACCCCCCGCCCGGATCTGGTACTCGTCAACGACGATGACCTGAGCTACGCGAAGATACGGCTTGATAATCATTCACTGCGCACGCTGATCGGCGGCATCGGGTCGTTCACTGACCCGCTGCCCGCGGCTTTGTGCTGGTCGGCGGCGTGGGACATGTGCCGCGACGCCGAGCTGGCGGCCCGCGACTACGTCAGCCTCGCGCTGTCGGGAGTGGACTCCATCACCGACATCAGCGTGATGCAGACGGTGCTGGCACAGGCCGCTGCGGCGACCCGGCGATTCAGCGACCCGGCCTGGCGCGACGGCGGGCTCGACCGGATGGCCGCGGCGCTGCGCGAGCTGCTCCAG
This sequence comes from uncultured Actinomycetes bacterium, assembly GCA_963774825.1. Taxonomy (GTDB): domain Bacteria; phylum Actinomycetota; class Actinomycetes; order Streptosporangiales; family Streptosporangiaceae; genus DATBGO01. The sequence continues at coordinate 56,674 of CAVZGW010000019.1, forward strand.
CGCGCCGAGCCGGGCTCGGACCGCCAGCTCGCGTATGCGCAGGCGTTCGCGGGCGTCGCCGCCTCCCCGGACGACCTCGCCCTGCTGGCCGGGCTGCTGGCGGGAAGTACGGCCGTCGAGGGACTCGCGGTCGACACCGAGCTCCGCTGGCGGCTGCTGCGTCGGCTGGTCAGCCGCGGCGCGGCCGGCCCGGCTGACATTGACGCCGAGCTGGCCAGAGACGCGACAGACGCGGGCGCCAGGCACGCCGCGACCTGCCGGGCCGCGATCCCCACGCCGGATGCCAAGGAGGCGGCCTGGGCCGAGATCACCGGCGGCAAGCTGGCCAACGCGACATTCCGGGCAACGCTGGCCGGCTTTGCCAGCCCCGACCAGGATGACCTGCTCAAGCCGTACCGCGAGCGGTACTTCGATGTGATCGCGGATATCTGGGCGGGCTGGAGCTCGGACATGGCGCAGTACTTCGCCACGGCCGCCTACCCGTCCTGGATCGTCACCCAGCAGGCCATCAGCGCGGCCGATGATTACCTCGCCAGGACCGATCCGCCGGCGCAGCTGCGGCGGTTGCTGCTGGAAAGCCGCGATGACGCGGCCCGGGCGCTGCGCTGCCGGGAGCGCGACCGCCTTGCGTCCACCTGACCGCGTCCAGCGGCACTTTCCCATGATCGTGGGGGCGGTCAGCCGACAGCAACGGCCCGCGCGACCGCCCGGACCAGCGGGAGGGCAGGCAGATCCTCGAGCAGCACCGCGCGGCGCTCGCTGTCACACAGCGGTATCCGCCAGTTCGGGTACTCATCGCTGGTGCCAGGGATGTTCTGAGTGCGGCAGTCACCGACCGCGTCGGCCAGCGAGACGCCGACCAGCGCGGCGGGCGTCCTGGCCAGGTAGGAATAGAGAGCCACCGTGAAGTCCGCCGGATCCGGGTGCGAGCCCGCGCCGATCAGTCCCTCCCGCGCCAGCGCGTCCCGCCACCGGGACAGCGTCAGCTTCGCGCTGGCTCGTTCTGCGTCTTCCGGCACTTTCAGCAGCCCGAGCCGGGCACGGACGGTCACCTGCTCGCCGGTCAGGAAGCCCGAGACCGGCGGAAGATCGTGCGTCCCCACCGTCGCCATGCAGGCCCGCCGCCAGTGCTGCGGCCGCAGCGGGGTGCCGTCGGCCTCGCGCGCGAACCAGAGCAGCGAGGTACCGAGGATGCGGTTGTCGGCAAGGTAGCTGCGGAACCACGCCTCAACCGTGCCCAGGTCCTCGCCGATGGCCAGGCCGCCGGCCCGGCGGGCCTCGCCGGCTAGCGCCGCGACGCTCGCGCGGTGATCGAACCTCAGGTAGGCACCACAGTCCGGCGGCATTCCCGCGGGCACGCACCACAGCCGCGCGAGCCCCATCACGTGATCCACCCGCAGGCCGCCTGCATGCCGGAACGCCGCGCCGAACAAGCTGGCCAGCGGGCGGTAGCCAGCGGCCGCCAGCCGCCGCGGGTGCCAGGGCGGCTGGGTCCAGTCCTGGCCGCGCTGGTTGAACTCATCCGGCGGCGCCCCGACGCTCAGCCCGGATACAAGGAGATCCTGCTGCGCCCACGCGTCGGCGCCAGCCGGGTGCACGCCAACCGCCAGATCGTGGATGATCCCGGTGTCCATGCCTGCGGCGAGCGCCGCTCGCTGCGCCGCGGCGAGCTGCTCGTCAAGGAGCCATTGCAGCCAGGAATGGAACGCCGGCTGGGCGCCGAGCCCGCCGCCGGCGGCCATCGCAGCGGCCGACCGCGGATTGCGGGCCGACTCCGGCCATTTGCGCCAGTCGGGCCCGTGCAGCTCCGCGAGCGCGCACCAGGCGGCCCAGTCCCCGAGCTCGCCGCCTTCACGGCGGCAGAACCGCTGGAAGGACGCCAGCCGCTGACCGGTCAGCGGCACCCGCCTGATGATCTCCAGGGCCGACCGCTTGGCAGTCCAGACCGCGTCCCTGTCGATCAGCTCGCTGCTGGTGTTGCGGGCCCGCAACGGCGCCGCCAGCTGCTCGATCCGGCCCCGGTCGGCGGCGGCCAGCCTGCCGTACTCGGGAATGTTCTCAATCCGCAGGTAGAGGGGGCTGACGAATCTCCTGGACATCGGCAGATAGGGTGACGGGCTGACCGGCGGCAGCGGCTCGGCCGCATGCAGGGGGTTGACGAGCACGAAGCCCGCCCCGAGAGCACGGGCGCTCCAGGCCGCGAGATCGGCGAGGTCGCTGAGATCGCCATGGCCCCAGGACGCACGGGACCGGACCGAGTACAGCTGGACCGTGAATCCCCACGACCGGCCGGCGGGGACCCGCGGCAGTTCGTTGCTGGCTGGGGCCTCAGCGGTGGTGGCATCGGCGGTAGCGGCATCGGCGGCCGGCCCGGCCAGCAGTTCCTGCGCTTCCTGACTGCCACGTACCGCCCGGGGGCCTGGCGCTGCCGCACGGTCCCGGGGGGCAAGCTCGGGGACCTCGTCGAGCGCCGCGAGGATGGCGATGAGGGTCTCCTCGCTCACCTCGGCGGTCTGGTTGCGCGAGTTCTGGTACACCGGCGCGATCCCAGCCGCCTCCGCGCGGCGTATCAGGTACGGATCGGTCATCCCCCATGATTGCGCGTGACCCTCAGCCGGACATCGGCGGGTGCGGGCAGCGAAGCGCCAAGGATTGGCCCGCCGGCGGGGGGCCGCCAACCTGGCTGGTCAGCTGCCAGCGCGCCGCGGCGCAAGCGTCCGACCCAGCCAGGCACCTGCGAGCGCTTGCAAGACCGCGACCAGCAGCGCGGCCGCGATGCCGACGGCCGCGCGGGCCGGCAGTCCGGCCAGCGCGGCGATCACCCGGGCCGTGGCACCGGTTGGCTGACCATGCAAAGCCGACCACCACAGCGGGATGCTCCACCCCGCCATCCCCATCAGGGCCGCGGCCGTCAGCGTCGCCAGCGGCCGCCAGCCGCCCCGGCGCATCGCGATCCCGGCCAGCACGCCGATCACGAACGGCATGAACCAAAGCCCGCCGACGGCTCCCGCTGCGATCAGGACGGTCCCGGCCAGAAATCCGAAGATCCACGCCGACCGCGGCCCGCGATGGGCCGGCCGCGCGAACGAGGGCCGGAACGGCGCCGGCGCACGCGGCTCCCCGATGCCCTGAACGCGGAGCCTGCCCAGCCGGTAAGCGCCGCGCTTGCCCAGCCTCTTCAGGTCAGCCACCGGCACGCAGCTCCGTTTCGGGTCTTGGCTGGTCGCGCCGCTGCGAGACCGGCCGTGTTACGCGGGCCAGCCGTGGCGCCGCGGCTGCGCCGGACGGCCGCGCTGCCCTGATCGCGACAGTCATGGGCGCAGCGTCCAGCGGATCGCCCCGGCCACGCTGCCGCCGGCTGACGGCATCGGCAGGTACTGCCCGTTCCACCAGTCGGCGACCAGGTTCGCATACCAGGGCGAGGCCGGGTTCTCGCTCTGGCCACCAGGGTAGATGCCCTCCGCGGCGATCCGGCCGCGGCCGGTCCATGACACGATCATCCGCCAGCTCGGGCCCGCCGTGGCCACCAGTCCCCCGTCGGCGGCGTCGACAGTCCAGTAGTCGCCCCCCGCTGTCCTCGGGCCGTAACCGAGGGCGGCCGCCCGGATCAGCGACGGGAACTTCCTGCTGTGCAGCCGGCCCCATGCCCAGCCCGACGGCGCGCCGCCGAGCACCGCCTGCAGGTGCGCCACCGCCACGGCGAACGCGTCGCGCATCGCCTCTCCCGCGTCCCTGGCCGGGCCGCCGGGCGGGCTGAACGCGGGGTTGCGCTGACCGCCCAGCGTCCAGGCCTCGAGGACCTGGTCGAGGCTGAACTGGTCGGGCGAGATCTTCAGCCTGAACGGGTCCTTGCTGACCGGAACCTTTGCCGCGGTCCACCATGGGCCGAACACAGCCGAAAGGTAGTCGCTCCAGAAGATCCACCACACCGAGGCGGCCGCCGAGCTCGCGTCCATGGAGTGGTTCCAGCTGGCCAGCAGCTGCATTGCCTGGCGCTCGTCGCTAGTCAGCGAAACGCCGCGCAGCGCGGCCAGCAGCCGCGGCACGATCCTGATCGCCAGCTGGTCGGTCAGGTTGTTCTGCAGCGCGGCGAAGCTGGCCGGCCGCATCGCGGTGTGGCCGCGCAGGAAGGAGTACTCCGTCGCGGCCCGGTAGCCGGGGTCGAAGGCGTTGGCGGTGGTGCCGATGTAGTACGGGTAGCTGGCGCCGACCGGCCGCTGGTTCGCGGTGCTGAGCACATGCCCGGGCGGGTCGTAGACCTGCGGTATCGCCGCGTACGGAATGACTCCCGCCAGGTCGTCCGCGCCGGTGCCCGGCATCGGCAGCCATGGATCGCCATGGCGGACAAGCGGGTAGTAGCCGGCCGAGATCGCCCCGATGTTGCCGCGGTCGTCAGCGTAGACAAAGTTCTGGGTGGGAGCACGCCAGCCTGCCAGCGCGCTGCGGAACTGGGCGAAATCGGTTGCCTGACTGACCGCGTATATCGCCGCTATGTCGGGGGACGGGACGTTGCCCATCCAGTCCACCGAGACGGTCTGGCCGGCCTGCGTCATGACCGGGCCGTGCACGGTGATGTCAACGGTGAGCGAGACCGGCGCAGCGCCGCGCACCGGAATCGTGTACCGCACCTGGCGCATCCGCCGCCAGGCGCCGCGCCAGAAGTACTGCCCCGGACGGCTCTTGCTTGTCTGCTCGGTGTAGAAGAGCGCTGCCTGGTTCTGCGTACCAGTGAGCGACCAGGCGATGTGGGCGTTATGGCCGAGCAAGATACCGGGCAGGCCAGGGATGCTCACGCCCGATACCGCCAGCCTGGGAGCAGCGACCGCCACCTGGTACCAGATCGATGGCAGCGTCTGCGGCAGGTGCGGGTCTCCGGCGAGCATCGCGCCGCCGCCCGCCACTGCCGGGCCGTCAGCCGCCCACGCGTTGCTGTCCGGATAACGCTGCACCTGACCGGCTGGCAGCGCGGAGACCTGTGCGAGCAAGGCGGCCGCCGCGGTTGCTGCCCGGGCCGACACCGGAACCACGGCCCTGGCCGACACCGGAACCGCGGCCCTGGCCGACACCGGAACCACGGCCCTGGCCGACACCGGAACCACGGCCTTCGCCGCCGCCGCGTGCGGAGCAGGCGAGACTTCCGACGCCAGCGACCCGGTCGCCGCGTCGATCGGGGCGATGCCGAGGTTGCGGTACGGTCCGGGATCGAATGGATCCTGCTGATTCACCGGCAGCACCGGGAACCAGCTCATCGTGCGGGCCTCGCCCAGCGAGCGCTCGAGCAGCGCATAGTCAAGCGGGGTCGTCGTGTAGTCGAGTTCCTGGGTGAGGTCGCCCTGGATGACCAGGCTGTCGACCGGCGTCCAGCTGGCCGGGTAAGCGCCCGATAGCGAGAACAGCGCTGGCCACCGCCCGCTGGCCCGGGCTTGCGCCAGGTAGTCGTTGACACCGCGGGAGTACCAGATCAGCGCGCGGGCCGCCGGGCTTGACCGAGGCATGTCCGCCCACTCCTGCTGCGCGGTCCTCAGCAGGCCGAGCCGCAGCTCGAACTTGTCAGAAGCCAGCGCGGCCGGTCCGGCCAGCTGAGCCAGCAGGCCCTCGCCGAGGCGGCGTTCGAGGTCCATCTCTGCCAGCCGGAACCGCGCATGCACGTAGCCGAGCGCGAGGAACGCGTCGTCGTCGTCGGCCGCGCTGATAGCCGTCAGGCCCTGGCTGGTGTAGGAAACACTCGCGGGGCGGGCCAGGCCGGGAAGGGTCAGCGTCTGCGAGACGGGCAGCTTGCCGCCTGCCGATGATGTCCAGGCACCATGGCCGGGGACCAGCGCCGGGCCCAGCGCAGGAATCTGGCCATAGCCGAAGGCCAGCAGGCCGAGCACAGCTGCCGATGCGCACAGCGCGATCACCGCGTGGATGACGCGCCCAACCTGCCACGAGCGAGCCCGCTCCGGCAACACCGCGACCACCTCCGGATCTTGTCCGCAGCACCGGCCTGCTCTCCGCCGCAGCCCTTCAGGCGCAGGTCAGGGCGACGTGTAGGCGCGCCACACATGGTCCCACGACTGCCAGCGTCCGGGTGCCGGGGGTCGCGGCTCGGTTGCCTGGCACCTCCGCAGCAGAACCCGATGGCGCCAGCCACGGCGCGCCCGGTCATCATTCCCGGCTGGTTACAGCCCTGCGACCGGCCGCCCGACTACCCTGCTAGCACCAGGACACGGTCCGGATCCGGTAGCGGCTTTCGCGCCGATGGGCGGGCAGCACGCCCGGATCGCCTCGTTTCGGCTGGAGTAAGCAGTGAATGCACGGCGATCATCGCCATGGCTCCCCGTTGGCCAGCGCGCCCAGCGGCGGCTGCTCGCGCCGCTCGGCCTGCTTGCCACCCGGCGCGGTGCGGCGGCAATCGCGACGGCACTGCTGCTCGCGGGCTGCGGCACCGGTAGCGGCACCGGCGCACCAGGCACCGCGGCAGCAGGCACCGCAGCAGCAGGCACCGCAGCGCAACGGCAGCACACGGCCGTCAGCGCGACGCCCGCAACCGTTACGCCAGTCCGCAACTCGCCGAGCCCGGGCGCTGGCCCTGGCCCCGCCGGGCCCGGAAAAGTGGTCCCGGTGCCGCCGTCGCAGGCCACGCTCCCCCAGACCAGGGCGCTGCCAACGGCTGGCACAGCCGCGTTCCGCGCGGAGATGACCGACCTATGGGCATCGGTCGTGACCGGTAAGCCCGTTCTCGGCATGCGGGCGTTCTTCCCGCTCGGCGCCTATCGGCAGGTCAAGGCGATAGCCGATCCGGCGGCGGACTGGCATAGCCGCCTGGTCGGGGACTTCGGGCTTGATGTCGGCGCCGCGCACGACCTGCTGGGCCGCACTCCCCGCGCGGCCACACTCGTGCGGGTTATCGTGCCGGAGGCGCAGGCCAGCTGGATCGACCCTGGCGTCTGCTTCAACGGCGTCGGCTACTGGCACGTGGCTGGCGCCCGGATCGTTTACCGCCTGCACCACCAGCTGCGGTCCATCGGGATAGCGTCGCTGATCTCGTGGCGCGGCCGGTGGTACGTCGTCCATTTCGGCGCCGTGCTGCGCAACTCGGCCGTTGGCGTCGTGGACCAGCCGTCCGACGGAGTCGGCGTGACCGGCCCGCCGGGCGGCTGCTGACCGGCCGTACCGGGTCGCGGGCCGCCTCATGGGGCTGCGCGGCCGGCGCAGGCGCCGCTCACCCTTACCAGATCGGGGGATGCCGGTGCTGCCATGGCCGCGCGGCCTCCAGCTGCGCCGACAGCGAGATCAATGTCCCTTCCCCGCCGATCCGGCTCGCTAGCATGACCCCGACCGGCAGCCCGTCGGGGTTCCAGTGCAGCGGAACGTTGACAGCCGGCTGCCCGGAGAGGTTGTACATGGCCGTGTACGGCGTGAAGCTCTTCTGCCGCTCGAAGTTCTCCGCAGGCCCGACCTCGTCGAAGTAGCCGACCGGCACGGGGGGCGACGCCAGGGTCGGGCTGAGGACAGCGTCGTATCCGTTCATCACCTCAACCGCCGGACGCATCGCCGCCTGGAGGTAAGCCTGGGCAAACAACAACTCAGAAGCCTTGAGCTGCCGGCCGCGATCGCGGAGGTATCGGGTCAACGGCAGCAGCTGCCCTTCCTGGGCGGGATCTATGGGGGCAAGGGTCGCCATCGAGTACCAGAGGATCTCGAACATCGGGACAACGTCGTGGCCGAACGGCAGCACAACGTCCTCCACCTCGTGCCCGGATTCCGCCAGCAAGCTGCTGGCCTCCTCGTACGCCGCGACGCAGTCCGGGTGCACGGTCGCTCCATCGACGGCATGCTGCAGTGACCTGGCGATCCTTAGCCGGCCAGGCTCCCTCGTCGCATGGGCAAGGAACGTCTCGCCGGGCGGCAACGGCGGCAGCGTATACATGTCGCCCACGTGGTTGACCGTCATCGCGTCGAGCAGAAGCGCGGCATCGGCGACCGTGCGGGCGATCGGGCCGTTGGTTGACAGCCCGGCGAGATCTGGCATGAGCGGACCGCCGGAAACCCGGCCGCGGGACGGTTTGATGCCGAACAGCCCGCAGACGCTGGACGGGATCCGGATCGAACCGCCGCCGTCACTGCCTTGCGCGGCCGGCGCCAGCCCGGCGGCGACTGCCGCTCCTGCACCGCCGCTCGACCCGCCAGCCGACCGGGTCAGATCCCATGGCGTGCGGGCAGGTGGCCCGATGCTGGTCTCGGTGTAGCACGGCAGGCCGAATTCGGGCGTCGCCGTCTTGCCGGTGATCACGACGCCGGCCGCCCGGAGCGCGGCGACCACATAATCGTCGGTGTCGGCGATGTTGTCCGCGAAGACGGCAGAACCGAAGGTCATCCGTACGCCGGCGACCATGTTCAGGTCCTTCATCGGGATCGGCACGCCGAGCAGCGGCGGCAGGTCGGTCGAGTCGCCGGGGCCGCGCGCGCTGTCGGTCACCGCTTTCTCTGCCCGGGCGGCTTCCTCGCGGGCAAGGTCAGCGGTTACCGTGTAGAACGCTCCGACCCGATCGTTCAACCGGTCGATGCGATCGAGGTAATGCTCGGTGATCTCGACCGGCGAGAGCCGGAGTTCGCGGATGGCCGCGGCGAGTTCGGTCACCGTCAGCTCATGTATCTGGGTCACGTTACTGAACGGTAGACGGGCGAGGCTCCAGGGTCCAGTATGGCCACGGGTGCTGCCCGGCACGGATGAGATGAAGATTCATGTTCTCAGCGCAGTCATTCAGTTACTCTCAGGATATGGACCGGGAGGCCGGCGGAGATGAAGACCGGGACACCGGACCTGAGGCACGCACGGCCGGATTGGCGGCTAAGGCCGATGCGCCGGACGGCCCCCCGGCTGGACGCCAGCCACCGTCAGCCGAGGCGCCGGAGCAGGTCCCGTCCGGCACACAGGTCCCGTCCGGCACACGGGTCCCGTCCGGCACTCAGGCCCCGGCCGCCGCCACTCAGGCCCCGGCCGGCACTCAGGCCCCGGCCGGCACTCAGGCCCCGGCGGCCGGCACTCAGGCCCCGGTCGGCACACAGGTCAGCGCCATGTCCGAAGCGAATGACCTGACCCAGGCCACAGCACCGCGACGCGCCGCGGCAGAAACACAGAAGCGCACGGCGGCCGTCGCGTCCGACCGCACCCCAGCCGTCGCGCCTGACCGCACCCCAGCCCGCCGCTGGGATCAGGCCAGGCGCAGCCTCATCCCGGCGTCCCAGCCGATCTTCCCAGGGCTGGCGTCAGATCCCCGGCTGCCGATCTGGATTGGCCGCGGGTTGGCCGCCATCGCCGTTGGCGTGGCCGTCATGATCTGGCAGAACTGGCGGCTTGGGCTGACGGCCGCAGCGCTTGTCATCATCGCGGACATCATCTACCGATCAAGGACCACCTCGGTCATACCCGCATCCGTCCGGGTTACCTCGGCGCAACGGCGCACCAGGCGCCGGATCGCCCTGCTCAGGGCCGCAGGCTACGTCGCGCTGAACGCGCGCGCCATACCAGGCAGCGATTCTGTCATCGACCATCTCGTGATCGGGCCACCTGGTGTTTTCGCGGTGGACTCGGAGCGCTGGGATCGCAGGCTGCCGGTCCGCACCGCCGCGTCGGGACGGCTGTACCACGGCCCGTTCGGGCAGGAGGAACGCCTGGAGCATGCGATCTGGGAAGCAGCGCAGGCCAGCATGCTGGTGGGGGCCGCGCTCGGTACTGAGATCAGCGTCCGGCCCGCGATGGCGATCTACGGGCCGACCATTCCATGGACGGTAGCCAACCTTCGTGATGTCGACGTTTTCGCAGGCCGACGGCTCCGCAAATACTTCCGGCGCCAGTCAAGGAAAACAACGGCGCGGCTGGACGCCGGCCAGATCAGCCTGATCCACGCGGCCGCCGCCAAGGCGCTGCCGCCCGTTCGCTAACCGGCATGCCAGGCTGGCCCGTAAGGGTAAGGCTGCATGCGCAGCGGCCCCCTCGCGTACCCGGCGTGCCGGTGAGCGGCTGGCCCCGAATAGTCTTTGAGCCGCCGATCACCGACGAAGGACGGGCTGTGGCCGAAGCACGGGACTGGGTAGCGGGCGCGCGGCCGCGTACGCTGCCCGCCGCGATCGTGCCGGTGGTCGTCGGCTCCGGCGTCGCATTCGGCTACGGGCGGTTCTGGCCGTGGCGGGCCGTGCTGGCGCTCGTGGTCGCGCTGGCGCTGCAGGTCGGCGTCAACTACGCCAACGACTACAGCGACGGGATCCGCGGTACCGACGAGCGCCGGGTCGGCCCGGTCCGGCTGGTGGGCTCCGGGCTGGCAAAGCCCAGGCAGGTCCTTGCTGCCGCCGCCGGGTGCTTCGCGGTCGCCTGCGTGGCCGGGCTGGTGCTGGCGGCCGTCACCTCATGGTGGCTAGTGCTGCTCGGTGCCGCGGCGGTCGCCGCCGCGTGGTTCTATACCGGCGGGAGCAGGCCCTATGGGTACCGCGCGCTGGGCGAGGTGGCCGTCTTCCTCTTCTTCGGCATCGCCGCCGTGGCCGGGACCGCTTATGTGCAGATGGGGAGGGTGGCCTGGCTGGCGCTCGCGGCCGCCGTGCCGGTCGGCCTGCTCGCCTGCGCGCTGCTGGTGATCAACAACCTCCGGGACATCCCCTCCGACACGGCGGCAGGCAAGCGCACGCTCGCCGTAGTGCTGGGGGATCACCGGGCCCGGCTGCTGTACACGGGCTGTGTCGTACTCCCGTTCTGCGCCGCGGCGGCGATGGCGGCCGTGGCTCCGCTGACCCTGCTCGCCTTCGCAGCAGCCCCGTTCGCCCTGGCCCCGGTCCGGCTGGTGCGTTCCGGGGCGGCAGGCCCGCGGCTGATCACTGCGCTCGGCCAGACCGGCCGGCTCCAGCTGACCTTCGGCGCTCTGCTCACCCTGGGCCTCGCGCTCAGGCCCTGATCACTGGCAACGCCCTCCGGCGAGGGCAGTCAGTTCCCGAGCTCAGCGGGCGGCGCCTGGGCAGGCACCTCCGGCCGGACGGCCGGTCCCTGACCTGGATCGGGGAACTTGCGAACGGCACGGCCCGGGCCATCCGCTCCGGACGTTTCCTTGCCATCGGAGGCTGAGTCAAAGGCAGAGCTCAGCGTCTTCAGCGCGGCGGTCACCTCGTTCGGGATCATCCAGACACTGCTGCCCGGCCCCTGAGCTATCTGAGGCAGCGCCTGGACGTACTGGTAGGCAAGCAGCTTGGGATCAGGATCGTTGTCGTGTATCGCCTGGAACACCGTCCCGATCGCCTGTGACTGGCCTTCGGCCCGCAGGATCGCGCTCTGCTTGTCGCCCTCGGCCCGCAAAATGGTGCCCTGCCGGTCGCCTTCAGCCGTCAGGATCTGGGCCTGCCTGAGGCCTTCCGCGGTAAGGATCGCGGCGCGCTTCTCCCGCTCAGCACGCATCTGCTTCTCCATTGCGTCGATGACGCTCTTGGGCGGGTCGATCGCCTTGATCTCCACCCGGGTCACCCGGATCCCCCACTTCCCGGAGGCGTCGTCGAGAACTCCGCGCAGCATCGTGTTGATCTTGTCGCGTGAGGTAAGGGTAACTTCCAGGTCCATCGACCCGATCACGCTCCGCAACATGGTCGCGGTCAGCTGCTCAATCGCCTGGATGTAGTTAACGATCTCGTAGTCAGCCGCCCGCGGGTCGGTGACCTGGAAGAACAGCACCGTGTCGATCCTCACGACAAGGTTGTCCTCGGTGATGACCGGCTGGCCGAGGAACGACACGACTTGCTCGCGCAGGTCGATCAGCGGCTTCACCCGGTCGACGAAGGGAATGATGACGTTCATTCCCGGCTCGAGCGTCTTGCGGTACCGGCCGAGGCGCTCCACGTTCCTGGCCCGGGCCTGCGGCACGATCCGCACCGTCTTGACCGCCAGCAGCGCAATTATGAGGACAAATGCTGCGGCAACGATCAGGCTGGCCACTTCCATGGCTACTCCCGGGGGTATACGAGCGCGGTGGCGCCCTCGATCTGCATGACATCGACTTTGGATCCCGCCGGAATGGTCAGGGTCTCGTCATAGGACCGGGCGGACCACTCCTCGCCGCCGATGCGGACCCGCCCGCTGTGGCCGGTTACCTCGTCCAGTACTATCGCGTGCCGCCCGACCAGTGCCGCCGTCCCGGTCCGCAGCATCGGCGGCTGCCTGATATGCCGGAGTGCGAACGGCCTGGCGATCCCGAGCCCGGCTGCAGAAACAATGGCGAACGCGCCGAACTGCAGCCGCCCCGTTACCGCCGGCGAAACCGACTCCGGCGGCAGCGAATGCGGAGATCGCAACTAAGCCGAAGGCCAGCGTCGCTGTCATGATCTCAGCAGCGCCCAGCACGGCGGCCACGATGAGCCAGCCGATCCACATCCCCATCGCCACTCCGGGGGCCGAACTTGCCGGTAAGTACTTTGACAGTAGCTCTCCATCGGCACCGCCGCAGCACCTGCGACGGGGCACCCAGGACTTCCCACCAGCATGCGTAACGGAGGACGATAGGAGGACCTGATTCCGGAGGTGTGTCATGTCCGGTTCGACTCAGCTGTCCTACAGCCACGGAACTACGACCAGTCCCCTGCTCGGCGAAACCATCGGCGAGAACCTGCGCCGGGTCGCGGCCGCCAACCCTGATGGCGAGGCCGTGGTCGACGCGGCGACCGGCCGTCGCTGGACCTACGCGCAGCTTGACGCCGATTGTGACGTGCTGGCCCTCGGTCTGCTTGCCGCCGGCATCCAGGCTGGTGACCGGGTCGGCATCTGGGCTCCGAACTGTGCCGAGTGGGTGCTGCTGCAGTACGCCACCGCGAGGATCGGCGTGATCCTGGTCAACATCAACCCGGCCTACCGCAGCCACGAACTCGGCTACGTGCTGCTCCAGTCGGGAATCCGGCTGCTGGTCAGCGCGGAATCCTTTAAGACCAGCGACTACCGCGCCATGATCAACGAGGTAAGCGGCGACCTTGACCGCCTTGAGCGGGTTATCTATCTGGGCACGGCGGAGTGGCAGCGGCTGCTCGCAGACGGCGCAGCGGCCCGCGGCGAAGCCGACGGCGGATCCAGCGCTCTGCAGCGGCGGGCCGCGAAGCTGTCTTTCGACGACGCGATCAACATCCAGTACACCAGCGGCACGACCGGCTTCCCGAAAGGCGCCACACTCTCCCACCACAACATCCTCAACAATGGCTTCTTTATCGGCGAGCTGTGCCGGTACACCGCGGCTGACCGGGTCTGCATCCCGGTGCCGTTCTACCATTGCTTCGGCATGGTGCTCGGCAACCTCGCCTGCACCACCCATGGCGCCTGCATCGTGATCCCGGCGCCGAGCTTCGAGCCTGCCGCAACCCTGCGCGCCGTCCAGGATGAACGGTGCACATCGCTCTACGGGGTCCCCACGATGTTCATCGCCGAGCTTGCCCTGCCGGACTTCGCCAGCTACGACCTGTCCACCTTGCGGACCGGGATCATGGCCGGTTCACCGTGTCCAGTGGAGGTGATGAAGCGGGTCATCAATGAAATGCACATGTCTGAGGTAACGATCTGTTACGGGATGACCGAGACGTCACCGGTCTCCTGCCAAACCAAGGCCGATGAGGACATGGAACGGCGGGTGTCGACCGTCGGGCGGGTGCACCCGCACATCGAGGTCAAGGTGATCGATCCGGAGACCGGGGTGGTCTTGTCGCTGGGGACGCCAGGCGAGCTGTGCACCCGCGGATACTCGGTGATGCTGGGCTACTGGGAGGAGCCGGAGAAGACCGCCCAGGCGATCGACGCCGCCCGCTGGATGCACACGGGCGATCTCGCCGTCATGGACCAGGCCGGCTATCTCAACATCGTCGGGCGGATCAAGGACATGGTCATCCGGGGCGGCGAGAACGTGTATCCGACTGAGGTCGAGGAGTTCCTCTACTCGCACCCGCTGATCGAGGATGTCCAGGTCATCGGGGTACCGGATGAGAGGTATGGCGAGGAACTCTGCGCCTGGGTGCGGCTGCGCCCCGACGCAGAGCTGACCGCCGAAGAGATCAGGGCCTACTGCACCGGCAAGATCGCGCACTACAAGATCCCGAGATACATCAGGTTCACCAGCGAATTCCCCATGACCATCACCGGCAAGGTGCAGAAGTTCAAGATGAGAGAGGCTTCGATCAACGAGCTGGGCCTTGAGGCCGCCAGCCGGACCCAGACCGCCTGATTACCGGCACTTCGCTGACCCCGCGGCCACGGACAAGCGCGTAACGGCACCTCGGTATCGCGGGAAGGCTGCCAGTCCCAGTGGTGCCCGGTGGGCGGGCATGTGGCTGGTACCTGGATCGGTGGCCGGTTCGCGGACGTGTGCCGGTTAGCGGGCGCGGCCAGGCCGGGCCGGTCCGGGCCTGCTGCGTGCCAGTCCGGGCCTGCTGCGTGCCAGTCCGGGCCGGTCCGGGCCTGCTGCGTGCCAGTCCGGGCCGGTCCGGGCCAGCTGCGTGCCGGTCCGGGCCAGCTGCGTGCCGGTCCGGGCCGGTCCGGGCCAGTCCGGGCCAGTGCCGGTCCGGGCCTGCTGCGTGCCAGTCCGGGCCGGTCCGGGCCAGCTGCGTCATGCGGACGTCGGCGAATGTGTTTTCGACTCTGGGCAATTTTGTCGGTAGCTGTCGGTACTGTGATCGAGAACCAACTGATCGGTGCCGAGGTCAAGATGGCCCGCAGAAATGGCCCCGCTGCCAGGGGGTGATTGGATGCCAGCCGATCCGCAAGAACCAGCCGGGTTACCGGACCCGCAAGAGCCGCCTGAACCCGCAGATCAGCCAGCCGAGGGAGCGGATCCGGGCTCAGCCTGGCCAGCCGGGCCGGGGCTGTGATCACGGATCACCCGATGATCTGGGGTCAGGTCCTGGCTACCGGGAAGGGCGCGACGACGGTGGCGGCCCGCCCGGGCTGTCCTGGTGCTGGGAGCTTGACTACGAGCAGTTGCTAGCGGCGCTTGACGGCCGTCATGCCCCCCGCGCCGGAGGGGATGCGGCATCCGGCGAGCCTGGCCACGAAAGGCCCGGCCAAGAAGGGCCCGGGCAAGAAGGGCCCGGGCAAGAACGGCCCGGGCAAGAACGGGCCGGGCGCGAACGGGCCGGGCACGAACGGGCCGGGCAAGAACGGGCCGGGCAAGAACGGGCCGGGCAAGGACGGGCCGGGCAAGGACGCGGCTGCCGAGGACGCCAGGGCCGGGGCCGGCGGTGGTCCTGGGCGTGACGAAGATCAGGATGCGGTGCTGGATGAGATCCTGGCCAGCGAAGGACGGATTCTGTCCACGGCAGAAGTCGCTGGGCGGGTCGCAGAGTTCCTGCCGCCCGGGCCCGGCCTGGCCGGGTGGCTGGCAGCCACGCCGGCGGCCGGGCTGGACGACGGCGCGCTGGCCGGGGTAGCGGCGTCGTGGCGGCGGCTGGCCTCCTGGGCCCAGGCGGGCGAGCTCGCCGTGGTCGGGCAGATCGCAGCGCGTGCGGCTGCCCGGGATAAGGACATCGGCGTGGCGGCTGACGGCCGCCCGGCCCGCATTTGCGCTGACGCAACCGGGGAGATCTGTTTAGCTCTGGTGATGTCGCAGTGCGGCGCGTCATGGTGGGCGGATCTGGCGGTAACGCTGAGCTGGCGGCTCGTGCGCACCGGGGCAGCGCTGCGTGACGGGGTGATTGACCTGTCCCGGGCCCGGCTGATAGCCGAGGCCACCAGCGTGCTGAGCGAGGATGCCGCCCGCGCGGTGGAGGAGAAGGTCCTGTCGCGTGCCGGTGATCAGACGCTGGGCCAGCTGCGCGCTACGCTGCGCCGCGCGGTGATCATCGCGGACCCCGATGGCGCGGAGCGGCGCCGCGAAGATGCCGAGCGCAAGGCGAGAGTCTGCCTCTACCCCGATGACGAGGGCACCGCGACGCTGGCCGGGCAGAGCCTGCCCGGAATCCGCGCTGCCGCCGCGATGGCCCGGATTAACGCGATGGCCAGGGCAATGAAGGCATCCGGGGCGGGTGGCGGTATCGACCTGCTGCGCGCGCAGGTCTTCATCGGCCTGCTGCTGGGCACGCTGCCTTACATCCCCCCAGGTCCCGATGGCCTGCCCGACGAACCGCCAGAAGAACCACCAGACGAGCCGCCGGACGACCGCCGGACGAACCGCCAGACGAGCCGCCGGATGACGGTTTCGGAGCTGATCCCGCCGGTGCGGACAACGGCGAGCGACAGCCACGCCCCGGGAGCGGGGGAACCTGCCCGGACAGTTCGGCGCCGCCGCCGGGCCAAGGCGTGCGGACCGGCAATGGCTTAACTTCCCGGTCCGGCCACCCGGGCAACGCAGGCGCCGCGTCGCCGGCCGGCCGGGAAACTGACTCTCAACCGCCGGGCCCCGAACCGCCCGCTGGTCCCGGCCCACCGGAGCCAACTGCTGGTCCTAGTCCGCCAGGTCCGCCGCCAGAGCCAACCGCTCGTCCCGGTCCGCCAGGTCCGCCGCCGGAGCCAACCGCTGGTCCTGGTCCGCCGGAGCCAACTGCTGGTCCTAGTCCGCCGGGTCCGCCGCCGGAGCCAACCGCTGGTCCCGGTCCGCCGGAGCCAACCGCTGGTCCCGGTCCGCCGGGTCCGCCGCCGGAGCCAACCGCTCGTCCTGGTCCGCCGGAGCCAGCTGCTAGTCCCGGACCGCCGGGTCCGCCGCCGGAGCCAACCGCTGGTCCCGGTCCGCCGGGTCCCAGCCGGAGCCAACTGCTGATGCAGATCCGTATGCGACCGTAACCCCGCGATCACCGGCCAGCCACGCCAGCGTATGCTCGCGCAGTCTGGGCGTCCTCCAGCGGGCCAGGACAGGTGGTACTCGACCGGTGGCCGGAGGCGTCGGCACAATCAGCACATGAAAGGTGATCAGGCGCCTGGCCGCACCCTGAAATACCGGGTGCTCCGAGTGCTGCTGTGGGGTGGTAATCACGTGCTGCGCCAGGCGCTGCGGCGTGAGGTCGCGCCGCGAGCGTTTGCGCTGCTGGAGACCACAGGTCGGCGGTCTGGCCAGCTAAGGCACACTCCCATAGGCAACGGCCTAGACGGCGAGCGGTTCTGGCTGATCGCCGCGCACGGCCAGCAAGCCGATTATGTGCGCAACCTGATCGCCCAGCCGAGGGTGCGGGTGAAGGTCGGCCGCACGTGGCGATCCGGCACCGCGGTGCTATTGCCCGGCGATGACACCATGCAGCGCTCCCGCATGCTCACCTACAGCTGGGACGCCGCCATTGGCAGAGCCCTCGCCACCACCCCCCTGACCGTTCGGATTGATCTGGACCCCAAACCGGGGACCCTGCCGATGCGGAGCCAGAGTTGAAGATGACCGGCGGCAAGCGCGGGCACTTTGTGCTGCTCAAACCGCGAAGATCCGAGGTCGCTTCCGTCCACCCGCCGAGCAGGACCAATCCCCCCAGACGAGCCGGCTCGCCGTCGCGGGCCACGCTGCGCGTCAGGGCGGCGCCGCGGTGCCGCCAACTGATCTCGCCGATCCGGGGCCGCATCGCCGTGACGGGCTGGCACTCAGCCTGTTTGCCTGTCCGCTTCCGGCGCCGGACCGGCCGCTGCCAGCCGCTGTCGACGTGGCGCTGGCGCAGGTTTATATCACGCTGGCCGGTTTTGCCGGGATCTGCCGGTTCTGTCACCGGTCCGAGACCAGATCGCCGGCGGGCTCGCGGCCCTGGGGCGGGAGCGGGTGCTTGATGACGCGACCCTGGCCAGGCTGCACGCCCGGCATGACGCGATCCCCGCCGAGCTAGCGAGCGCAGGTAGCACGACCAGCGCAGGCAGCACTATCGTCCTGCATGGTGACGCGCACGCAGGGAGCCTCATGCGCACGGGCGGCCGGTGGCAATGCATCGACCTGGAAGGAAACCTGCCGCGGCCCGCGTCCTTTGGACCTCGCAGTGCTGGCCTGCAAGCCAGTCAGCGGCGGCGGCTGACGCATTGACCGCTTACGCCGCGGTTGCCGGCACGCCGGTATACGGACCAGACGAGCTCGCGCCCTATCATCGCGCGCGGAACTCGAGGTCGCGGTCTGGAGCCTCGGATGGCCCGCCAGTATCCTGCCCGCTACGGCGAGGTCGCCCGGACCTTGCTCGAAAGCGTGCTGCGTGCAGCGGTTACCGGGCCATGACCGGACGGTCCGCCGCAGGCCCGCGGAATTGCCAGCGCCGAGAGCTGATTAGCTAATGTGTTATGGATCAACGGGCAAGGGACAGCGGTGTCATGAGCACCGAAACGCCGGTCGCCCCGGTCACTGACAGCGTTACCCGGACGGCCATCGAGGCTGTGGAGCCGCTGATCCGGCCGTTCCTGCGCATGACGCCAGTGATCTCGCTCGACCGTTCCGAGCTTGGCCTGCCGCCCGGCCCGCTCACCATCAAGCTGGAGCAGCTCCAGCACACGGGCTCGTTCAAGGCGCGGGGCGCATTTGCCAACCTGCTCCTCCGCCCGGTGCCGGCCGCTGGCGTCGTTGCGGCGTCTGGCGGCAATCACGGCGCTGCCGTGGCTTATGCGGCAGGTGTTCTCGGCATACCCGCCCGGATATTCGTCCCGACGGTCTCTTCAGCGGCGAAGGTCAGCCGGATCCGCGGCTACGGTGCCGACCTCGTCGTTGCTGGCGCGACCTATTCCGATGCGCTCGCACTCAGCGAGCGGTGGGCTGCCGATTCCGGCGCCCTGCGCGTGCACGCGTTCGACCAGGTCGAGACCATGCTCGGGGCCGGCACCTTGGCACTGGAACTCATCAGGCAGGCACCAGGAGCCACTACCGTACTGGCGGGGATCGGCGGCGGCGGCCTGCTGTCCGGGATCGCCGGGGCATACGCGGGCCGGGCCCGCCTCGTCGGTGCCGAGCCCGATGGTGCTCCGACGATGACCGAGGCCTTGAAGGCTGGCCGCCCCGTCGACGCCGTCACCGGCAGCGTGGCGGTGGACTCGCTTGCGCCGCGGCGGGTCGGCGCGTTGACGTTCTCGATGATCTCGCATCATGCCGAGCGGGTTGTCCTGGTCAGCGACGAGGCGATCGCGCGGGCGCAGCAGCTGCTCTGGGACCGTCTCCGCGTGGTTGCCGAGCCCGGCGCGTGCGCGGCTCTCGCGGCGCTGCTGGCCGGCCGCTATGAAACCGGGCCCGACGAGCACGTCGCCCTCGTGGTCAGCGGCGCCAACACAACGGCGGTGAACTTCGGCGGGTAACGCTCGGCGGGACGGCTGCGATGGGCCAGCCATGCCGACCGGCCAGCCATGCCGACCGGCCAGCCATGCCGACCGGCCAGCCATGCCGACCGGCCAGCCATCGACGCCGACCGGCCAGCTATGCCGTCCGGCCAGGCGCGGGAGAGGTCCCGGCGGTACGGACCTCAAGCTGTTCGAGAAGGGCGCTCGTTGCGCCGGCCACCGCGGCCACCGCGCGGTCAAAGGCCTCGGCGTTGTGCCGGGCGGGCTGCCGGAAGCCGCTGATCTTCCGCACATACTGCAGGGCGGCCGCCCGCACGTCCGCCTCGGTGACGTGCTCGGCGTAGGGCTCTCTCAAGGTCTTGATGCTGCGGCACATACAGCGAACTTACGCGACCGGGACGGCTAGAGTCGCAGCGGCGGGCAGTCCGGGGCCGGCAGCGGCGGGCAGTCCGGGAGCCGACAGCGACCGCAGTCCGATAGCCGGCAGCGACGGGCAGTCCGGGAGCCGACAGCGACCGCAGTCCGGGAGCCGGCAGCGGCGGGCAGTCCGGGAGCCGGCAGCGACGGGCAGTCCGGGAGCCGACAGCGACCGCAGTCCGGGAGCCGACAGCGGCGGGCAGTCCGGGAGCCGGTCCGGCAGCGGCGGGCAGTCCGGGAGTCGGCAGAGGCGGGCAGTCCGGGAGCCGACAGCGACCGCAGTCCGATAGCCGGCAGCGACGGCAGCCCGGGGGGCGAGTCCGCGGCGAGCGGGGCCGCTACTTCAGTAAATCTTGCAGCGCAGCAGGCCGCGCCCGAGGTGCTCTCAGATCGCGCCGGAGTACTGCTGATCAACGGGAACGATCTCGACGCCGAGCGGCATCAGCGAAATCGGGATGATCTTGAAATTCGCGATGCCGAGCGGGATCCCGATGATTGTCACGCACAGCAGCGCTCCCGTCACCAGGTGGCCGAGCGCAAGCCACCAGCCGAACAGGATGATCCAGATGATGTTCCCGATCAGCGCGCCTGCCCCGGCATCCCTGCGAGGCTCAATCGTGCGCCCGAACGGCCACAGTACGTAGCTTGCGATCCGGAAGGAGGCGATACCAAACGGGATCGTAATAATAAGGATGAAACACACAATCCCCGCGGCCACGTATGCGATGGCCATCCAGAAACCGCACAGCACAAGCCAGATCACGTTCAGGATGAACCTCATCTGATCCCCGCCCCCCTGCAACCGTGCCGGCACCGTCTTGAGGCACCATACCCCGCCGGCTACCGTCAGCCCCGCATCCGACCAAACGCCCTATAATCGCGCGAACCCCCGCATCTCGGTCATTCGTCAGGAAGGGGCGAATGGCGCGAGTCGCCAGAGGCATCCGTTTCGTTCACGGCGTTCATACCCGCAACGGCACCGGCTAGGCCTCATCCGAGTCCGAGCAGGCCCTCCAGGCCGATGGTCAGGCCAGGTGCCAATGCTGCCGAGCCGCGTACGGCGAGCAGGATGCCTGGCATGAACGAGGCCCGATCCAGTGAGTCATGCCTGATGGTAAGGATCTCGCCGGGACCGCCGAACAGCACTTCCTGGTGGGCCACCAGCCCGGTCAACCGGACCGAGTGCACGTGAACTCCGGCTACCAGGGAGCCCCGGGCGCCATCCAGCGCGGACACGGTGGCGTCCGGGGAGTCCGGCAGTCCAGCCTCGGTGCGTGCCGCGGCGATCAGCGATGCGGTCCGCGCCGCCGTGCCGGACGGCGCGTCTAGCTTCCCGGCGTGGTGCAGCTCGATGACCTCGGCAGACTCAAAGAACCTGGCAGCCTGCGCGGCGAAGCGCATCATGAGCACGGCACCGACGGAGAAGTTCGGCACGATCAGCACCCGGACCGGGGACGCCCCGGCAAGCCAGCCGCTGACAGCTGCCAGCCGCTCCTCGTCGAAGCCGGAGGTACCGACGACAGTGTTGAGGCCGTTCGCCACGCACCAGCGCAGGTTGTCCATGACCGCGCCCGGGTGAGTGAAGTCGACCACGACATCGGATCCGGTCAGGGCGCTCAGGTCATCGCCCTCATCGACCGCGGCGGCCAGCTCGAGGTCGGCCGCGGCATTGACGGTCCGGCACACCTCGGACCCCATCCGCCCCTTCGCGCCGACCACCCCGACCTTGATCATCGCCAGCCTCCCGGGTCCGGGACTTCATGGCCCGGACTGTCTGCTCCGGCGCCGGCCCCGACCGACCGGCCTGATCTTAATGGGGATCGGCCAGCCTTCCGGGCGAGATCGGCGAAGCTGGGCGCTGAGCGGGCCGCCGTTGAACTCGCGACGGAGATAAGCCCGCCGCTCGGGGCGCTGTCAGCCAAGTGCTGCGGTGAAGGAATCCGCGTCGTCGAACGGACCGACGACGGCGAGCGCCTTGGGCTGCGCCAGGATGGTTGCGGCGATCTCGCGTATGTCATCGTGCGTCACCGCCTCGATGGATGCCAGGATCTCGTCGACCGGCTCGAGCCGGGGATAGACAAGCTCAGACTTGCCGAGCCTGCTCATCCGGGACGAGGGATCCTCTAGGCCGAGCACGATCGAACCGCGTAGCTGTCCCTTGCCCCGCTCGAGTTCCGCGTCGGTCAGCCCGCCTGATATCACCTTGGCGATCTCATCCTGGCAGATCGACAGCACCTCATCAGCCTTCGCCGGCAGGCAGCCCGCGTAGACGCCCCACAGGCCGGTGTCGTAGTTCTGCGAGCTGAAGCTGTACACCGAATAGGCCAGCCCGCGGTTCTCCCTGATCTCCTGGAACAGCCGGGAGGACATGCCGCCACCGAGCGCGGCGTTGAGCACGCCGAGCGCGAACCTGCGCTCATCGGTCCGCGACATCCCGGTGCAGCCGAGCACGAGATTAGCCTGCTCGATACCGCGGGAAACGAGCCGTACCCCGGTGCCGGCCTCCGCATCGACAACGCCGGGCCCGGCCACGCGCGGCGGGGCGGGCTCCGTGTCGCCGGTCGCCACCGCCGCGAACGCCTCGCGCGCGAGCTCGGCCACAGCATCGTGGTCCAGGCTGCCTGCCGCGGCGATGACCAGGTTGTCCGGCGTGTAGCGGGCCACATAGTGCTCGGCGATCTGTGCGCGGGTGATCGAGTTGATCGAGTCCGCGCTGCCCAGGATGGGCCGGCCGAGCGGGGTGTCGCCGAACAACTGCGCGGCGAACGCCTCGTGCACCGTGTCAGACGGCTCGTCGTCGTTCATGGCGATCTCTTCGAGGATCACGCCGCGCTCGGCGTCGACGTCCTTCGGCTCGATCAGCGAGCCGCTCACCATGTCCGACAGGATGTCGATGGCCAGCGGCAGGTCCTGGTCGAGTACCCGGGCGTAGTAACAGGTGTACTCCTTGGCGGTGAACGCGTTCAGCTCGCCGCCGACCGCATCCATCGCCGCTGAGATCTCCAGTGCGGTGCGCCTGGCAGTGCCCTTGAAGAGCAAATGCTCCAGGAAGTGCGTCGCGCCCGCGTGGGCGAGGTCCTCGTCGCGGGAGCCCACGCCTGCCCAGATGCCGAACGCCACGGACCTGACCGCCGGCAGCGATTCCGTGATTATCCGCAGCCCGCCTGGCAGCACGGTGCGGATGACGGCGGAATCGCCATCCGCACTCAGCTGCTGCTGTGCCGTCATGAGTTGCGGGGCCCGCGGTTGCGCTCCCTGGTGCGGTAGTGCTCGCCGCCCCGGTCCCGGTCGCCGCCCCGGTCGCCGCCGCGATCGCGGTACCTGTCGCCGCCCCGGTCCCGGTCGCCGCCCCGGTGGTCGTCGTGCCCGCCGAGATCCTCGCCTGCTGCTTCCCGCTCGACTACCTCCACGGGCACCAGCGAGAGCTTGCCGCGGTCATCGACCTCGCGGATCTCGACCTGGATCTTGTCGCCCACCTTGATCACATCATCAACGTTCTCGATCCGGACGCCGCCGTGCAGCTTACGGATCTGGGTGATGTGCAGCAGGCCGTCCTTGCCGGGCAGCAGCGAGACGAACGCGCCGAACGTCGTCGTCTTCACGACCGTGCCGAGGAATCGCTCGCCGACCTCCGGGATGTGCGGGTTGGCTATCGCGTTGATCGCCGACCTGGCGGCCTCCGCCGATGAGCCGTCGGTGGCGCCGATGTAGATGGTGCCGTCGTCCTCGATCGTGATCTCGGCGCCGGTGTCCTCCTGGATCGAGTTGATCATCTTGCCCTTGGGCCCGATCACCTCGCCGATCTTGTCCACCGGGACCTTGACCGTGATGATCCGCGGCGCGTTCTCGCTCATCTCGCCCGGCGCGTCGATGGCCTCGCGCATCACGTCCAGGATCGTGAGCCTGGCCGCCCTGGCCTGCGTCAGCGCGGCCCCGAGCACGGAGGCGGGAATCCCGTCCAGCTTGGTGTCCAGCTGCAGCGCCGTGATGATGTCCTTGGTGCCCGCCACCTTGAAGTCCATGTCGCCGAACGCGTCCTCGGCGCCGAGGATGTCGGTCAGCGTGACGTACTCGCCGCCCTCATGGATCAGGCCCATCGCGATACCCGCCACCGTGTCCTTGAGCGGCACGCCGGCATCGAGCAGCGACATGGATGACGCGCAGACCGACCCCATCGAGGTCGAACCGTTGGACCCGATGGCCTCGGAGACCTGACGGATCGCGTACGGGAACTCCTCCCGGGTGGGCAGCACCGGGACGAGCGCGCGCTCGGCCAGCGCGCCGTGCCCGATCTCGCGCCGCTTCGGCGAGCCGACCCGGCCGGTCTCGCCGGTGGAGTACGGCGGCATGTTGTAGTTGTGCATGTACCGCTTGGTGCGCTCCGGGTTGAGCGTATCGATCATCTGCTCCATCCGGAGCATGTTCAGCGTGGTGACGCCGAGCACCTGGGTCTCGCCGCGCTCGAACAGCGCTGACCCGTGAACCCGCGGCAGCACGCCGGCCTCGGCGGCCAGCGACCTGATGTCGGCCAGCCCGCGGCCGTCGATGCGGACACCGTCGCGGATGATCCGGCTCCGGACGAGCTTCTTGGTCAGCGACCTGAACGCGGCGCTGATCTCCTTCTCCCGGCCCTCGAACTGCCCGGCCAGCTTCTCGGCCGCCAGCGCCTTGAGCCGGTCGGTCTCGGCTTCCCGGTCCTTCTTGCTGGCGATCGTGAGCGCATGAGCAAGCTCGTCGGACACCTCGGCGGCCACCGCGTCGTAGACATCCTGCTGGTAGTCGGCGAATACCGGGTAGTTTGCGACCTCCTTGGCCGCGCTCGCCGCGACCTGCCGCTGGGCTTCGCAGAGCAGCTTGATAAACGGCTTGGCTGCGTCGAGGCCCTGCGCGACCGTCTCCTCGGTTGGGCTGACGGCCCCGCTGCCGGAGTCGGCGAGCAGCCGCAGGGTGCTCGGCGTCGACTCAGCCTCGACCATCATGATCGCGACGTCGCCGTCGTCAAGCACCCGCCCGGCGACGACCATGTCGAAGGTGGCGTCGGCGAGCTGGGTGTGGGTCGGGAAGCCGACCCACTGGCCCTTGATCAGCGCTACCCGCACGCCGCCGATCGGGCCGGAGAACGGGAGCCCGGCGATCTGGGTGGACAGCGATGCCGCGTTGATGGCGACCACGTCGTACAGGTGCTCGGGATGCAGCGCCATGATCGTCTCGACGATCTGGATCTCGTTGCGCAGCCCGCCGATGAAAGACGGCCGCAGCGGCCTGTCGATCAGGCGGCAGGTGAGGATGGCGTCCTCGGATGGGCGGCCCTCCCTGCGGAAGAACGAGCCAGGAATCCGGCCCGCCGCGTACATCCGCTCTTCCACGTCGACGGTGAGCGGGAAGAAGTCGAGGTTGTCCTTGGGGTGCCTGGACGCGGTGGTCGCCGACAGCACCATGGTCTCGTCGTCGAGATAGACAACGGCGGAACCGGCGGCGAGACGGGCAAGCCTGCCGGTCTCGAACCGGATTTTGTGAACGCCGAGCGCGCCGTTATCAATAACGGCCTCGGCGGTATGCACACCCTCCACGGGTGACCTCCTTGGGTGAGGTCCCGCGTCTGCCCGCCGCCTGTGGAGCGCCATTCCAGCCAGCTAGCCGGGTAGGCCGCCGGCCGGTCTTCGATCGAAGCCCTCGGCCCCGGGGTCCGGTGCGCTGTCGCGCCCGCGTCACCCCCCGACCCGAGAACCACTACCGAGGACCGGCACTTTGGGCGCCTGGAGCGCTCCGGGCCGGGGCCGCGGGACGTCGTTCGTTCGTGGTGTATTCAGTTATCTCGCCGGGCGGGTATCTCGCCGGGCGGGCAGTCGCCTAGGGGCCACCGCGCCCGGCTCCGGCCCGCGCCAGCTTCCAAATTTACCTGCGCAGCCCGAGCCGCTCGATGAGGGCGCGGTAGCGGGTGATGTCCTTGCGGGACAGGTACTGCAGAAGCCGCCTGCGGCGGCCCACCAGCAGCAGCAACCCACGGCGGCTGTGGTGGTCGTGCTTATGCACCTTGAGGTGCTCGGTCAGGTCCTGGATCCGCCGTGTCAGCAACGCGACCTGGACCTCCGGCGAGCCGGTGTCTCCCTCATTGGTCGCATGCCCGGCGATGATCTCTTTCTTCACCGTGGTCTCGAGCGGCACGTTGCTCCCTATTCTCCTGAATATCCTCCGGGGGGCGCCCGCTGGTCACTAGGTCCTGTGCGGGCAGGGAAGGCACGTAGCGGATCGCTTGGGCTTTCCCGACTGGCCAGCCGCCTGAGGGCGCAGCCGACCGGGCCGGTACTCCGGCCGTTCCATAGAGTATCACGCGGACATTGGGGCTAGCCTTGCTTCGTCGCAGCGCGGGCTGCGGCGACGTCGCGATGCATTTGAGCGACCAGCTCGTCGGCGGAGTCGAACCTGACCATCTCACGGAGCCTGGTCGTGAAATCCACCGCGACGTGCGTGCCGTACAAGTCAAGATCGTCTCTGTCCAGCGCATACGCCTCGACGACCCGCTCAGTCCCGTCGAACGTCGGGTTGCTGCCAACCGAGATCGCGGCGGGCCAGCGGCCTACCTCGGGGCCATCTGAGTCGAACGCCGTCAGCCACCCCGCGTATACGCCGTCCGCCGGGATCGCGGTGTACTGGGCGGTCTCCAGGTTCGCGGTAGGGAAGCCAAGGGCCCGGCCGCGCTGGTGGCGGCGCACGACGACGCCCTCGACGCGGTGCGGCCGCCCCAGATCGGCGGCGGCGGCGACCACATCTCCGGCCGTAAGATGCTCCCTGATCAGCGAGGACGAGATGGTGATACTGCCCTCGGCCAGCAGCGGCACGCCCTCCGCCGTGAACTCGTACTTCTCGCCCAGCTCGCCCAGCAGCGCGACGGTGCCCGCGGCCCGGTGCCCGAACCTGAAGTTCTCTCCCACCACCACGCCGGCCGCGTGCAGGCGGTCCGCCAGGACTGCCCGGACGAAGTCATCTGGCCCCAGCCTGGAGAACTCCAGGGTGAACGGCAGCACCCAGACGGCGTCGGCGCCGAGCCCGGCGAGCAGCTGGGTTCGGCGGTCCGGCGAGCAAAGGAGCTGTGGATGGGATCCTGGCCTGATCACCTCGTCTGGATGCGGGTCGAAGGTGACCACGGCGACCGGCAGCCCTCGCTCGGCCGCGAGGGCCATAGCGCGGCCGACGATGCGCTGGTGTCCTCGGTGGACACCGTCGAAAATGCCGATCGTCACGACCGATGGGCCCCAGCCGTCGGGCACGTCGTCCAGTCCCTGCCAGCGCAGCACCTGAAGGTTCCTCCCCGCTATGGCATCTGCCGCACGCTCTGTGCCGGCCGGTAGGCCGACCAGCCCGTGCCGTTCCAAGCCTGCCATGTAACCGGTGGTCCGGCCTGATCCGGCTGCCTGGGACGCAGTCTGCACCCGGTCAGGGCACGAAAACAGCGATGGGACGGGCCTGGTCCAGTTCGTCGGCCAGCAGCGCGATCAGCGCGCCGTCTGGGCCGAACGCGGCGACCAGTCCCCCGCCAGGCACCCCATCCGCGCCCCCGCCAGGCACCCCATCCGCGCCCCCGCCAGGCACCCCATCCGCGCCCCCGCCAGGCACCATGCCGGTTCGGGCCGGCTGCGTGCCAGGCGGCCGGGGCTCAGCCGTGGCTGGCTGGCTCATGGCCGCGCCGGGCAGCCTGCCGCCATGTGCGACAAGGCGCGCCTCGTCGGCAGTCAGGTCCCGCCTCGGGAATGCCGCCGCGGCAGCGTCGGCCAGCGGTATCACCTGCAGGCTGGCGGCAAGCTGGTCAAGGGTGCGGGCATCGCGGATGAGATAGGGGCCGACCCGGATCCTGCGCAACGCGGTCAGGTGGCCGCCCACGCCGAGCGCAGCTCCGAGGTCGCGCGCGATCGCCCGGATATAAGTGCCGCTTGAGCAGGTGACCGCGACGTCTACATCCAGGTAGTCACCCGACGGCCGGACCGCATCGACCGAAAGCTTCAAGACGGTGACGGTCCTGGCAGCCAGTTTCGGCGCGGCGCCCTCCCGCGACAACCGGTAGGCGCGCTTCCCGCCGACCTTGACCGCGCTGATGCCTGGCGGCACCTGCTGGATCTCGCCGGTCAGCGCCGCGACGGCAGTGACCAGCGCGCTGCGCGGGATGCCTGCCGCCCGCGCCGTGGCCACCATCTCGCCATCGGCGTCGTCGGTGTCGGTAACGGCGCCCAGCCGGATCGTGGCAGCGTATTCCTTCTCGGTCAGCGCCAGATGGCCGAGCAGCCGAGTGGCCTTGTCCACGCCGACCACCAGTACCCCGGTCGCCATCGGGTCCAGGGTGCCAGCGTGCCCGACCCGCCGGGTACCGGCCAGCCTGCGGATCCGCGCCACGACGTCGTGCGAGGTCCACCCGGCCGGTTTGTCGACGACGACGAGTCCGCTCAGCACCGTCACCTGCTGCCAGCCGCCCCGTCTGCGAGCCGCTCCCGCAGCGCAGCCATGGTGTCAGGGACCGCGCCGTTCGCGGTGAAGCCGGCGGCCCTGGCATGTCCGCCGCCGCCCATCGCCACGCACGCACGGCCCACGTCCACGTGACCCTTAGACCGGGCGGATACCTGCCATTGCCCGGCGTCGTCCTCCTTGAGAACCACGGCCACGTCAGCCTCGTCGGTCCGGCGCAGCACGTCGATAACCGCCTCGGCGGCGTCCAGCGGCAGGCCGTATGCGGCCCGGTCAGCCCGGGTGACGGTGGTCCAAACCAGCCCATGGCCCGCCACCAGGTCCGGTTCGAGCGCGGCTCGCCCGAGCGCAGCGGAGAGGAGGCCAAGATAATTAAACGGGGCACTGTCCCAGAGTTGCTGCGCCACGGCTCCCGGCTCTATGCCGGTCTGCAAGAGCCGTGCGGCCAGTTCATGCACGCCTGGGGAGGTGGTCGGGTACTTGAACGAGCCGGTATCCGTTACGAGCCCCGCATACAGGCCAAACGCGATATCCCTCGATACCTCCACGCCGAGCCGGCCAATCAGGTCGAAAGCGATCACCGCGGTGGCCGCCGCGGCCGGGTCGATCAGGTGCACGGTGCCGAACCTGGTGTTGGAGGCGTGGTGGTCGAGGACGATCAGCTCTTGCGCCCTGGCCGCGCTGGTCTCTAGCAGGCCGAGCCGGGCCGCGCTCGCGGCGTCGAAGGTGACCATGACATCGGGCTGGACTGGGTAGCGGTCCGGCGGACTGAGGAGGTCAACGCCGGGCAGGAACTGCAGGATCCTGGGGACCTCGAACGGCAGGTCCCCGAAAGAGGCGACGACCCGCGGCTCCCCCGGACCGCCGCGCGAGCGAAGGGCGTGTGCCACCGCGAGCATCGACCCGAGCGCGTCAGCGTCCGGCCTGACGTGACAGGCGAGGCAGATCTCGGCGGCGCCGTCCAGCACCTTGACCGCCCGCGCCCACTCGGCCTCCATGTCGTCCGCAGGATCTTGGCCTGGCAGGTGCGCGCGATCGGATGTCACGATCGCGAGTATCCCGCGCCGTGATCGGTGTCCGCGGGGGTTTCGCGCACTGCGGCGTCCGAGTCATCCTCGCCGCCGCTGGCTGAGCCCGCCGGAGCGCGGTACGGGTCGGCGTCGCCGGCCGGCACGGCGCCTTGCCTTGCCGCGGCGAGCGCGGCGTCCGCGTCTTTGGCCCGCGCAACGAGTTCCTCGATGTTCCTCGCCGTGTCCGGCACGGTGTCCTCCCTGAACGTGATGGAGGGCGTGTGCTTCAGGCCGGTCTGGTGGCCCACCTCCGACCTGATCAGGCCGGTGGCGCTGGCCAGCGCAGCGGCAGTGTCCGTGCGTTCCTGCGCGGACCCGTAGACGGTGTAGAACACGGTCGCCTCGCGGAGGTCGCCGGTAATTCTGGCTTCGGTTACCGTGACGAAGCCAAGCCGCGGATCCTTGATCCGCCGCTCCAGCATCTCGGCGACGATCTGGGCGATCGCCTCGCCGAGCTTGCGCGCCCGGGCCGCATCCATTTCTCGCTCACTCCCCCTCGCTGAATACCCGCTGCCTTGCCGACAGCAGCTCGATTTCGGGGCACGCGGCGACGTACCGCTCGCACGCGTCGAGTACCTCCGCCGCGTGTGCCGCCGTCGACGACACCACGGCAACGCCGATCTCAGTCCGCCGGTGCAAGTCAAGGAAACCGGTCTCGGCGACAGCTGCGCCGGGGAAGCGCCGCTGTACCTCCGCGATCAGCGGCCGGATGGCGGACCGCTTCTGCTTCAGCGAGCGGACGTCCCCGAGCAGCACGTCCAGCGTCAGGGCGCCCACATACACGGCTGCCCCTTCATCGTCAGGTGCGCGGCTTCTCCCGCATCTCGTACGTCTCGATGACGTCCCCGACCCTGACGTCGTTGTAACCGAGGCCGATGCCGCACTCGAAGCCCTCACGGACCTCGGTCGCGTCCTCCTTGAACCTGCGCAGCGAGTCGACTGTGAGGTTGTCCGAGATGACGATGCCATCGCGTACCAGCCTGGCCTTACTGTGGCGGGTGATGGTTCCCGACCGCACGATGCAGCCGGCCACGTTGCCGACCCGCGGTACCCGGAAGACCTCCCTGATCTCGGCCGTGCCGAGCTGGGCCTCCTCGAAGACGGGCCTGAGCATGCCCTTGAGCGCCGCCTCCACCTCCTCGATCGCCTGGTAGATGACCGAGTAGTAGCGGATGTCGACGCCCTCGCGCTGAGCGAGCTCGCCGGCCCGCCCGGCCGGGCGGACGTTGAAGCCGATGATGACGGCATCGGAAGCGATAGCGAGGTTGACGTCGTCCTGCGTGATCGCGCCGACACCGCGGCCGATCACCCGCAGGACCACTTCCTCGCCCACATCCAGCTGCAGCAGGGCATCCTCGAGCGCCTCGACCGAGCCGGACACGTCGCCCTTGATGATGAGCAGCAGTTCCTGCCGCTCGCCCGACTTCAGCGCGGACTCCAGGTCCTCCAGCGTGATCCTGGGCCGCCGCTGGGCGAACATGGCGCTGCGCTCCCTGGCCTCGCGCCGCTCGGCGATCTGCCTGGCCACCCGGTCGTCATCGACCACGAGGAAACTGTCGCCCGCGCCCGGCACGGCCGTGAGGCCAAGCACCTGCACCGGCCGCGACGGTAGCGCCTCGCTGACCTGATCGCCGTTGTCGTCGAGCATGGCCCGGACCCGGCCGAACGCCTCGCCGGCGACGATCGAGTCACCCACATGCAGCGTTCCGCGCTGGACCAGGACAGTCGCGACCGGTCCCCGGCCCTTGTCCAGATGCGCCTCGATCGCCACGCCCTGCGCCTGCTGGTGCGGGTTGGCGCGCAGGTCGAGCTCGGCGTCGGCGGTCAGGATGATCGCCTCGAGCAGCGCCTCGATGCCGGTGCGCTCCCTGGCGGACACGTCCACGAACAGCGACTGGCCGCCGAACTCCTCGGCCACCAGGCCGTACTCGGTCAGCTGGGCGCGGACCCGCTGCGGATCAGCGCCCTCCTTGTCCACCTTGTTGACCGCCACCACGATCGGCACGCCGGCGGCCTGAGCGTGGTTGAGCGCCTCGGTCGTCTGGGGCTTCACGCCGTCGTCCGCGGCCACCACGAGCACCACGAGGTCGGTGGTCTCCGCACCCCGGGCGCGCATGGCGGTGAACGCCTCGTGACCTGGGGTGTCGATGAAGGTGATCTTGCGTTCCTCGCCATCCACCACGGTGTCGACCTGGTAGGCGCCGATGTGCTGGGTGATGCCGCCGGCTTCCTTCGCGACCAGGTTGGTGTGCCGGATCGCGTCCAGCAGCTTGGTCTTGCCGTGGTCGACGTGACCCATCACGGTCACCACCGGCGGCCGCGCCACCAGGTCGGACTCGTCGCCCTCGTTCTCGCCGAACTCGATGTCGAACGTCTCGAGCAGCTCCCTGTCCTCTTCCTCCGGGGAGACGACCTGGACGCCGTAGTTGAGCTCGGCACCCAGGAGCTGCAGTGTCTCGTCGTTCACCGACTGGGTCGCCGTCACCATCTCGCCGAGGTGGAACAGAACCTGGACGAGCGAGGCCGGGTTCACCCCGATCTTGTCCGCGAAGTCACTCAGCGAGGCGCCCCTGGACAGCCGGATGACCTGCCCGTTGCCGCGCGGTACCTGCACGCCCCCGATCGAAGGGGCCTGCATGTTGTCGAACTCCTGGCGCCGCTGCTTCTTCGACTTCCGGCCGCGGGACGGACGGCCGCCTGGCCGGCCGAACGCGCCCTGGGTGCCGCTCCTGCCCCGGCCGCCTGCGCCTGGCCTGGCCGGGCCCATGCCGGGACGGGGCGCACCCGCGCCGCCACCGCCGCCGCCACCACCACCACCGCGCGGCCCGGCGCCGAAGCCACCACCTGGCCCGCTGCGGCCTCCTGGACGTGTCCCGGTGCCCGGGCCGCCCCGGCCGCCGCCTGGCCCGCTAGGGCCTGCAGGGCCGCGGCTGCTGACCGGCCTTGGCGGCATGTTGCTCGGGCTTGGCCGCGGGCCGCCAGGGCGCGGGCCGCCAGGACGTGCCCCTTCCGCCGGGGCGCCCGCACCCGGACGGCCGGTGAAGCGCGGCGCTGACGGCCGCGGGCCGCCTGGCGTCCCTGGCCGGCCAGCCGACTGACCAGGGCCGGCCGGGCCAGCGAGCCCGGCGGGCCCGGCGGCGGGCGGGGTACCGGGCTGGCCGGGACGAGGACCGCGCGGCGCTGATCCCATGCCGGTAGCCGTCGAGCTGAACGGATTGTTGCCCGGCCGTGGTCCCGGGCGCGGGCCGCCTTGACGCGGTGCCGAAGGCGCGCCAGTGCCGCCCGCTGCCGGGCCTCCCGGCGTTCTGGCAGCCGCAGGCGATGCGGCGGGACCCGGCCGCGGGCCGGATGGCGGGGCGGCCGGGCGCGGCGCGGCGGCAGCGGGCGCGGTGGTCTCCGGCTGCCCGTGCGGGAACGGCACCGGCGGCCTTGCCGTCTCGCTGGATCTGCCCGCATCAGCCGCTGGCCGCTCGGTGGCGGGCTCGGCAGGCCCTGCCGGAGCGACCGGCGCCACCAGCTCCTCGCGCGCCGCCGCCGGCCTGGCCGGCTCAGCCACCGGAACAGGTGCCGGCGGAGCAGGTGCCGCCGGAGCAGGCGTCGTCGCGGTTGACGCTGCTGGTGCCGCGGCAGCGGCGCGGCCGTTGGGCCTGAGCTGGCCATCACCGGCTCCCGCGCCTGCTCGCTGTGATGCGGGACGCTTCTCCTGAGTCTTCCCGGCCTGAGCCGTGAAGGCTTCCTTGAGCCTGCGGACGACCGGCGCCTCGATTGTCGAGGACGCCGAGCGCACAAACTCGCCCATCTCCTGGAGCTTGGCCATCACGGCCTTGCTCTCCACGCCGAACTCTTTCGCGAGTTCGTATACCCGGACCTTCGCCACTGCGCTCCCTCTACTCGGTCCGGCGGAGCCGGACCAGTCAGCCGTCCGGGGCAGCGCGTGCTCCGGCCGGCGTCAGCCTGTGCTGTTCATCGCCGCATGCTCATCGGTCGCTCATCGCAATCTCAGCCTGCTTTCCCCGGCATATGCCGTTCGCGCGTCATCTCCGGCCGATTCGTCCTGGCAAGCCGAACCGGGACCCGACACCTCGAGATACCCGGCGAGCCTGCCGGTACCAAGCGGTCCCGGCAGGTGCAGCGCCCGCGGGAACACCCGCCGACGCCGCGCCTTATCAAAGCATCCCTGGCTGGGATGCAGGTATGCACCCCGACCAGGCATCCGCGCTAGCGGATCGGGAACGATCTCGTCCCCGGCTGCCACTAGGCGAAGCAAATCGGACTTGGCCACACGACTACCACATCCTACGCATGTCCGGATCGCTTGCGCGGTCCGGAGAGGCCGCGGGTGCCGTCTGGCCATTCTGCCCCAAGCTTACAGTGCCGGGGCATCTGCGGCACCGGGCACGCCGCCCGGGTCATTGCCGTCGCTGGCCGCGCCCGCACGTTCGTCGCCGGTCGCGCGTTCGTCCGGTCCTGGGGATGCGACCTGCGCCTCGGTTCCCGGGGTGTCCGGGTGGATGTCGATCCGCCAGCCGGTCAGCCGGGCCGCGAGCCGGACGTTCTGCCCTTCCTTCCCGATAGCCAGCGAGAACTGGTAATCGGGAACGATCACCCTGGCGGCCCTGGCCTGCGCGTCCACGACAACAACCCGGGAGACCCTGGCCGGCGACAATGCGTGGGCGACGAACTCGGCCGGGTCCGGCGAGTAGTCCACAATGTCGATCTTCTCGCCATGCAGCTCGGTCATCACGTTCCGGACCCGGCTGCCCATCGGGCCGATGCACGCGCCCTTGGCGTTCACGCCCTGCTGATGCGAGATGACCGCGATCTTGCTCCGATGGCCCGCCTCCCGCGCGATGGCGGCGATCTCCACCACACCTGACGCGATCTCGGGCACCTCGAGCGCGAACAGCTTCTTCACCAGGTTGGCGTGGGTCCGCGACAGGGTGACCGACGGCCCCCGGTAGCCCTTGCGGACATGCAGCACATAACATTTCAGCCGCTCTCCGTGCACGTAGCGCTCGCCAGGAACCTGCTCGGTGGGCGGCAGGATGGCCTCGAGTTTCCCCAGGTCGACCAGGACCGCCCGCGGATCCTTGCCCTGCTGGATCACGCCGGCCACGATGTCGCCCTCGCGGCCGGCATACTCCCCGAACGTGAGCTCGTCCTCTGCGTCACGCAGCCGCTGCAGGATCACCTGGCGGGCGGTGGTGGCGGCGATCCTGCCGAACCCCTCCGGCGTGTCGTCGTACTCCCTGGCGGGCTCGCCACCCTCGGCGGCCTGGCTGGCCCAGACGGTCACATGACCGGTGCCCTTATTCACCTCGACCCGCGCCGACGTGGCGGCACCCTCGGTCCGGTGATAGGCGACAAGCAGCGCGTCCTCGATGGCCTTGATGGCCAGGTCCATGGAAATGTCCTTCTCGGCTTCCAGGCTGCGCAGGACGCTCAGGTCAATATCCATCGGGATCCTCCTCGTCCGCGCCGTCGTCCGCGCCGTCATCCAGCCGGCCGAACTCGATCTGAATCCGCCCCGGGCCAAGCTCGTCGTAGCCGAACCGCCGCGATTCGCCCTGGACATCGAGCAGCACGCCACGGACGTCCGCCTGCCTGACCCGGCCGTGGACGCCGGGTGGCCGGGCCGCTGCATCCGCCGGTGGCTGCGCCGTCAGCGGAACGGTCACCAGGCGGCCCACGGCGCGGCGCCAGTGTCTCGGCTCGGTGAGCGGGCGGTCTACTCCGGGCGAGGAAACCTCCAGGGTGTACGGCGCGTCGCCCATGGCAGCCGCCTTGTCGAGCACGGCCGACAGCGCGCGGCTGGCCCGCTCGATGTCGTCAAGGCTGACGCCGCCATCGGCGTCCACCACCACGCGCAGCAGCCTGCGACGGCCCGCCGAGGTCACCCGGACGCCTTCCAGGTCCATGCCCAGGGCGCGCACCGCCGGCTCCAGCAGGCTGGCGAGGTGCTGGGCGTCGCCCGGGCCGTCGGCCTGCGCGGGCACGCCGGGGCGGCCTTGCCCGCCGACCCGGCCCGGTCCGCCGGTAGGCCCGGCCCGCCGGTACGGCCCGGCCCGCCAGCCGATCCGGCCGCCAGGACGATCCGGTCCGCCGGCCGATCCGGCCCGCCGGCCGATCCTCCGGAAGCGCATTGTGACGGGAGTTACCGCGCATCACGACCTCCTCGCCGCCACTTGGGCTGTGGCCCCTGATCGGGATCTAGCCTAACCGGGACGCAGCCCTGCAGGGCCCCAGCCTGGTTGCCCCGCTGATAGGCGCGGGCCTGCGGCGATCACATGACATGCTGGAAGACCGGATGCGGGGACCGGAGCGCCGCCACGGCTGGAGGATCCGTGACTGCACGACCAACACGGCGAGTGATGCTCGCGGCGTCCGCCGCGCTGCCGCTCATCGCGGTCACCGGGTGCAAGGGCGTGGGCGCGCTTGCCACCCCGCCTGCGCCTGGCCCCGACGTCGGCCTGCTGAAGGCGGCGATAGCCAGGGAACAGCTGATGATCGCGCGCTACGAGGCAGTGCTGAAACCGGCGAACCCTCGCGCCGGCGGCCTCGCCGCGGTCCTGGAACCGTTACTGGCGGAGCATCACGCTCACCTGGTCCAGCTGCGGTCCCGCCTGATCGTGCCAGCGGCCCTGCGACTGCCTCGTCGCCGCCCGCCAGCCCGCGCGCCAGCCCGTCTGCCGCCCGGCGGGGCGAGCCGCTGGCGCCGGGAAAGCAAGTCGTGCCAGCCGAGCCCGCCGAGGCCATCGCCTTCCTGCGCGCCGCAGAGCAGGATGCATCGAATGCCCTGCTGGAACGGCTCGGCGTAGCTCCCGCCTCCCTCGCCCAGCTGCTGGCCAGCATCTCGGCATCTGAGGCGACGCACGCAGCCATCCTTGCCGCGGGCGGGAACACGGGATGAACGCATCCGCCGCTGCATCACGGGCCGCAGCGAGCAGCGGCGTGCCCGCGCTGCAGTCGGCGCTGCAGTCGGCGCTGGCCGCCGAGCATGCCGCCATCTACGGCTATGGGGTGGTCGGCGCCCATCTGACAGGCGCCGAGCAGGCCACCGCGACCAGCGACTGGATAGCGCATCAGGTGGCGCGGGATGATCTCGAGGCGATGCTGAGGTCGCTCGGAACACAGCCACGGGCCGCAGCGGCCGCTTACCGGCTGCCCATGCCGGTGCTCACGGCAGGCGACGCCATCTCCCTCGCGATCTTGATCGAGGACCGGGTCGCCACTGCCTACCTGGGGCTCGTCGCGGTCAACGTGCCCGCAGTCAGGCACCTCGGCGCCGTGTGGCTGCGGGCAGCTGCGCTGCGAGCCACCCGATGGCGCGGCACCACGGTGGCCTTCCCGGGGCTGCCAGCGAGCGTGCTGCGCCCCGGGCGGCGGGCCTAAGCCTGGCGGCGGGCCTGAGCCTGGCCTGGCTAGCCGCCAGTAGCGAGGACGCGCTTGATAAGCGCGGCAGCGCCGTCCAGGTCCTCCTCGGCGGCGATCCGCTCAGCCCATGACCACCAGAACCACCAGGTGCCATCCTGGCTTCGCCCGGCGTAGATGTCCTCGGCAAGCGCCGATGCCGACGGGTTGACCACATGGAGGCTGGGAACGCGCCCAGGCGGGGTCATGAGCCGGGCGCGCAGGCCCTGGCGGGCCAGCTCCTCAGCGAGTCCCTCCAGCCTGTCCAGGTAGGCGTGCCAGAGCTGCGCGGGCCCTGAGGCCTGCTGAGTCTCCATCGTCATCTGCGTGACACCCGCTACACTGTGACACTTCGTAATCACTACGAAGCGTAGAGTGATAATTACTCAGCATGCCCGTGCTCGATGCCAATTGCAACATGCATCGCGAAATTCGCAGGTCGAGGGCCGTTCTCTTACTCGTGTTTACTCGTGTCGGATCAGATCAAACTGGACGCCATGGCCTGCGACCGGCCACACTTGTCCCCCACACACGCCGAGATCCGGCGGGAGGTGCACATGGCAAGTGAGCAGAGCCCGACGGTCCGGCGGCGTCGGCTCGCCCTTGAACTGCGCAGGCTCCGCGAGGCGGCGAAGCTCACCTGCGAAGAGGTAGCCGAGCATCTGGAGTGCTCGGCGTCGAAGATCAGCCGGGTGGAAACCGGCCGGGTGTCGGTATCGCCTCGCGACGTGCGTGACATGCTCGAGCTTTACGGCGTGGCGCCGCAGCAGCGCGAGAGCCTGGTGCAGCTGGCCCGGGACTCCCGGCAGAAGGGCTGGTGGCACGCCTACAGCGACACCATTCACCCCCAGTTCGCCACCTACCTGGGGCTGGAGAGCGCGGCGTCGGAGATCCGGAT
Source organism: uncultured Actinomycetes bacterium (assembly GCA_963774825.1). Lineage (GTDB taxonomy): Bacteria > Actinomycetota > Actinomycetes > Streptosporangiales > Streptosporangiaceae > DATBGO01. Next base: position 94,121 of record CAVZGW010000019.1, read on the forward strand.
CTACGAGGTCAGCCTCATCCCCGGGCTGCTGCAGACCGCGGACTACGCCCGGACGGTGATCAGTTCGGGACTGATGAACAGCCCCACCGAGGATATTGACCGCCGGGTCGCGCTGGTGATGGCCCGCCAGCCCGCGCTGACCAGGAGCGACCCGCCCCGGCTGTGGGCGGTACTGGACGAGGCGGCGCTGCGGCGCCGGGTCGGCGGCGCCGGGCTGATGCGCCTGCAGCTGGAGCACCTGCTCGATCTCGCCAGCCTGAAGAACGTGGCGGTCCAGGTCATCCCGTTCGGCGGGGGCGCGCATCCGGCCATGGGCAGGCCGTTCATCATCTTGGTATTCCCCGAGCGGGTAGACCCTGACGTCGTCTACCTGGAGGACCTGACCAGCGCCTTGTACGTGGAGGATGTCGCCGAGGTGGACCGCTATAACGTCTTCTTCAATCACCTGCGCGCGACCGCGCTGTCCTTCGACGACTCGGCCGCGCTCATTGCCTCCGTGCTCAAGGAGATGTGACCCGCGCCGCTCCGGACTGGAGCAGCGGCGCCGGGAGCGGCTCGGCGTGCAGCACGGTGAGCCGCGATACCGCCCGGGTCAGCGCGACGTACAGCCGCTGCAGGCCGCGTGACTCCGCGGCCGCGATCCGGCCTGGCTCGACGACGATGACGTGGTCGAATTCCAGCCCCTTGGCCAGTGTGACCGGTACCAGCACGAGCGGGGAGCGGCCCGGATCATCATCAAGGACCGAATGCGGGACCCCCGCCTTGCGCAGCATCCCCGACAGCGGGCCGATCTGATCATCGGCCGCTATCACCGCTGCCGAGCCCGGGCTGCCCAGCGCGTCGGTGCATGCCGAGGCGAGAGCACGCGGCAGCACGCCGCCCGCCGTCTGGATGATCACCAGCGAGCCCGGGTCCTGCCGCAGCGATCTGGCCGAGGCCAGGCCGGGCGCGATCTGGCCGAGCAGCCGACTGGCGAAATCGAGAATCTGGCGCGGGACCCGGTAGCCGGTGTCCAGGACCCGCACTCCGGTACCGGTCTTGCCGAGGTGCCCGAGCAGCTGGTGCCAGCTGGCCGCGGCCCACGGGGTGGTGCCCTGGGCCAGGTCGCCGAGTACCGTCGCCGACCCGGTGGCGCACCTGCGGCCGATCGCCCGGCACTCCATCGGCGACAGATCCTGCGCCTCGTCCACGACGACATGCGCCAGGCTCGGCGTCCGCCCGATCAGGTCGGCTGCCTCGTCAACGAGCACGGCGTCGGCGGCGGACCACGGTGCCGATGCCGGTCCCCGGGCCGGCTTGCGCCAGGTGATCGCCTGCTGCTCGGCCGGCTCGAGCAGGCCAGCGGCGGCCCGGCTCAGCACCCCTGGATCGGAGAGCAGGCGGATCACCAGCCGGACCGGGTCGGACTTCGGCCAGCTGGCGTCGACTGCGGCCCGCACCTGCCTGGTCCGCCGGACCGCCTCGTGGGTCCGGTCGTCACATGGTTCCCCGGCAGCCTCCATCTTGGTGAGAATGAGATGGGCGATGCGGTGCGCCAGCATGTCGCGGCCGGTGCCGTAACGCACCCCGCGGGCCCGCAGCCCGGCGACCAGATCGGCGATCTCCGTGGCGGAAACGCGCCAGCGGCGCGCCCCGCGTGGCAGCATGATCGCCTCGGCAGGCTCGGACAGCTGCGCCCATAGCGCCCGGCGGAGCACCTCGGCCATCCGCGCGTCCGCCTTGACGCGCGCCGCCTGGCGAGTGTCGGCGGCGCGCACCGGGACGCTCGCGACCAGATCGGCCACCGTCACCTGGGTGACGCTCATCTCGCCCAGAGCGGGCAGCACGCCGCGGATGTAGGCGAGGAAACCGCGGTTCGGCCCCACCACGAGGACCCCGCCCCGGCCCATCCGCTCCCGGTTCGCGTACAGCAGGTAGGCGATCCGGTGCAGGCCGACAGCGGTCTTGCCGGTACCGGGCGCGCCCTGCACGCATACAGTCTGATCCGCGTCAGCCCGGACGATGTCGTCCTGGTCGGGCTGGATCGTGGCCACGATATCGCGCATGGGACCGGATCTCGGCCGCTCAATCTCCTCGATAAGAATCCGGCTGACCTGGGCGGGTGAGTCATCCGCCAGGCCGCCGGCCGCCGGACGACCGGTTGCGCCCGGCCTGAACTCCTCATCCTCGTAAGCGCTCAGCTCGCCTCCGGCGAAGCCGAACCTGCGGCGCATCGCCAGTCCCATCGGCTCGGCCGCGCTGGCGCGGTAGAACGCCCGCGAGACCGGGGCCCGCCAGTCGATGACCGCCGCGCGGCCGTCCGGATCGTGCACGTGGCGGCGGCCGATGTGGAACCGCTCGGACCCCGGCGGATCACCGTGCTGGCCGCCCATCGGGCCCGCCCCGGCCGCGAAGTCGAGCCTGCCGAAGAAGAGCGGTGTGTCGGGCAGATCCTGCAGCGCCTCCGCGCGCAGGTACAGGGCGGCTTTCAGGTATTCCTCCGAGACCGGGTCGCCGCCGAGCGCGCGAAGCGAGAGTACGTCCTCGCGCATCAGCCGCAGGTACCGCCTGGAACGGCGCATATGCTCACGTTCCGCGGCGAGCACGCCGGCCGGATCAGCCGCTGTAGGGCCAGGGTGACCGGCGTGCGCCCCCGGCCGGCGGCCGTAGTCTGCTGGCCTGCTCCGCTGGCCGCAGGCATGACGCGTCATCTCCTCACCTGATCGGGGATTGGCACAAGGGCCGCGAGTCGGGATTGGCACAAGGGCCCGAGAGCCTACCAGCGGCCTGACGGCAGCTCAACGGGATTTCGGCGCCGGGCGGCCCGGCCCGCCGGCCTGCCACGACCAGTGGAAGCCGACCACAGTCCGCTCCAGGAACCGCAGGTAACGGTGGACGGAATGCTGGCTGTCGAGGCTGACAAGCTCGCTCTCCGTGACGTCGCCGTCCACGCCGTCCCAGACCGATCACCAGATCGCGGCGGGCAGCATCTCCTGGTGAAACTCCACGCGCATATCGAAGTTCTCCAGGCGCCCCATCGCAGCCCGCCGGAACTCGCATTCCTGCGGGTCAAATAGGTTGCCCGGGTAGTGGTAGGTGGTCAGGTACTCGAGCGTCAGCGTCTCTCCCAAGGCAAGCGACCTGGCGAGCGGGATGTCGACGGCGTACACGCCCTCCCTGATCTGGTAGAGCGGCCCGGCCGGCGCCGCGCAGCCCTGGCCGACTTCCAGGGTAAGGACGCTGGTGTCGTACAGGTAAGGGACGCGGTCCAGCCGATCCGTTATCGCTTCCACTACCTGGAGGGTGCGGGTGCGGGCTAGCCGGCCGTCGGCCCCCACATAGACGTGATCGTGCATGGACACCGTCTGGTGCCTGCGCGGGCCGAGGGCGGCCGTGACCGCGGCCGTCTTGTCGGGCGGCATCGCCCTGGGCCCGGACAGGACGCTGATCGCGCCCGATCCCTGCCAGAGCCGCCACAGCCGCAGGGCCTCATCGTCGGAGAACCCGAACGCGTCGATGAATAGTGAGAGCGTCGAACGACTCAGCAGCCGTCCGGACAAGGACCTGGCGACGGTGTCTTTGAGCTGGCGCGGCAGCACCTCGGCGTCCCTCGGCGCACGGGGGAAGTCCCACAGGTGGTGAGCGAGCGTTTCGGCCACCGCTAGCTGGTTGATCGCGCCCGGCCTGGTGCGCTCGGCAAACTTCTCCCACAGGCGCCGGTAGCGCCCCGGCCGGAGCAGCAGTTCAACCAGATACCGCGCAGCGGCCCGGCGGCCGGCGGCGGACGTCGGCTCGGTCACGAGATCTCTTCTGGTCGGTGCGAACTTAATGCGATCTGTCTGCGGTAGCCTACGTCCGCGAGCCGCCTGGATCCCGGAGCAATTGCGGGACCACCAGGAACGCCGGGGCAGCCATTGGCTCCCGTCGCTCGGCCGGGAGCGGGCCGGCCGAGCGACGGGACTTGCCGGGCCCGCAGGACATGTGCCACTTAACGCGATACTCACCCGGCGAGGTTGACCGGGGCGGGCCCTGAGGAACGGCGGCTTACCGGGTGACCGGCCCGTATCGCAGTGGGCAGAACAGCCGGGCAGAACAGCGGCCAGAACAGCCGGCCAGAACAGCCGCTCAGAACAGTACCGACATGAAGGTGCCCGTCTCGGTGAAACCGACCCGCCGGTAGGCCGCGCGCGCCGGCGCGTTGTAGTCGTTCACGTAGAGGCTCACCACGGGCGCGACCGAGCGAAGCGCCTCAGCGACCACTGCCGCCATGCCCCGGCTCGCATGCCCGCGGCCACGAAGCGCAGGCGGCACCCAGACGCCCTGAACCTGGCATACGCCCGGTGTCACCGCGCCTATCTCCGCCTTGAAGACCACCTCGCCGGCCTCGATCCTGGCGAACGAGCGCCGCGCCCTGACCAGCTCGGCGACCCGCGCCCGGTACGCCGCCCCGCCGTCAGGTCCCACCGGCGAGACGCCGACCTCCTCGGTGAACATGGCCACGCACGCGGGCATCAGCAGGTCCACTTCATCCGGCCGGACCGCGCGTACCAGCGGATCGGGGGCTATCAGCGGAGCTGCGGCGATTTCCATGACCGGCTGCGCCGGCCTGACCTCGCGCGGCGCTCCCCAGTACGGCGCGAGCATGCCCCACAGATCGCCGACAGGCGCAGCGGGCCCGACGATCGACGAGCACCGGCGGCCCTGCAGCCTGGCCCGCTCCGCGAACGCCGTCGAGCGCCGCCGGGCGTCGCGGCAACCGGCACGAGGTTGGCGCCCGAATAGCACAGCGAGATCAGCTCGGCGCCCTCGGCGTAGCCCCACACCTGAGCGCCGAGCCTGCTTGCCTCCAGCCCGGCGCCGCGAACCCGCGAGCCGACAAAGACATTGGCGACCGCATCGCGGTCGCAGATGACAAGTGCCTCATCCCGATCGCGATCAGTCAGCAGGCGCAACGACGACGACCGCCGTGCCTTGGTGCGCAGCACGCATTCAGCCTAACGGCACGCGGCCCCTTGTCGCCCGGCTGGTTCCCGCTGCGGGCGGTCAGCCGCCGGGCGTCGGCGGCGGCAAAGCCGGGCAGATCGCGTTGACCAGGCCTGGTTTCGCCGGCAGCGCCCCGGTTGCCAGGTAACCGTCGAGATAGTTGTCCACGCAAGTGTTGGGCGGATTGGCCAGCGACTGGCCGTGATTGCCGCCGCCGGCCACCACCACCATCCGGGCGCTGGGCAGCAGCCGGTGCGCGACCTGAGCGCCCGCGTACGGGCGTCGCCGCGTCCAGGGTGCCCTGGATCATCAGGATCGGCGGCAGGCCGGCCCCGGATCTGCAGTGGCCTGGCCGGTCCGCGGACCGGCCAGAACGCGCAGGCCGCGTTGAACCATGCGTTATCCCATGCCTCGAACGGGGCGGTGGCATACACCTTCCTGGTGTCGGAGTCCCACCTGGCCCAGTTGCGCGGCCAGCCGACATCGGCGCACTCGACGGCGTTATAGACCGCGAACTCGTTACCGTTCTGCTTGCCCGCCTGCTCGTACGCGCTGATCAGCTGGCTGGTGGCGCCGGATTGCAGGTAGGCGGCCAGCGCACCGGCGAGGGTCGGCCAGTACGCGTTCTGGTAGCCGCCGGTGAGGAAGGTGTCGTCGTACTCGTCCGGGCCGATCATCGGCCCGGACGGGCCGACCACCGGATGGGCCGCCAGGCGTGCCCTGGCCCGGTACCAGGCGGCGCTCACCTGAGCCTGCGTGGTGCCGAGGTGATAGCTGCCTGAGTCGCCGGCCACCCAGGCGAAGAACGCTTTCAGCCGGGCCTCGAACGCGTAGTCCTGGCTGATGTTGTCGGCGTACCAGACGCCGGTCGGATCGACGGTGCTGTCCAGGACCATCCGCCGCACCCGGCCCGGGAAGAGCGTGGCATACACCTGGCCGATGTAGGTGCCGTAGGAGTAGCCGAAGTAACTGAGTTTCTGCTGGCCCAGGGCGGCCCGGATGGAATCCATGTCCCTGGCGATGTTCTCGGTCGTCAGGTACGGCAGCAGCCAGCCGTACTTCTGCCCGCAGCTGGCGGCGTAGGCCTTCGCGCGGCTGACCTGTACCTGCTCGGCCGCCTTGGTGGCCGGGATGTAGTCGGGCCGGACCCCGGCGAAGAACGACGGGTCGCAGCTGATCGCGGGCACCGAGGACCCGACGCCGCGGGTGTCGAAGCCGATGATGTCGTATTCGGAGGCGACCGCCGGCGTCAGCCCGCTGGCCACGAACGCGGCCATGCCCAGGCCGCTGGCACCCGGGCCGCCCGGGTTGACGAGCAGGATGCCCTGGCGCTTGGCCGCCGGGGCCGTCGCGGGGACCTGGGACAGCGCCAGGGTGATCTTCGTGCCGTCCGGCCGGCCGTAGTCCAGCGGCACCCGCAGGCTCGCGCACTGCACCTGCGCCCCCGTGCTGGCTGCAGGGATGCCAGTTCAGCGCCGACCCCGCGGACACCGACCCCGCGGACACCGGCGCCGACGGCGGCTGCGCCGGGGTCGCTGACCCGGCGGTGCAGCCGGCGATGGCGAGCGCCGCTGCGGCCGCGGCGATCGGCACGAGCCTTCGCATGGAGCCTTCCTGCCTGACGCGGTGCCGCTGAAGGCGCAGCGCCGGTCCCGTCTGCCCTGCCAGGGTCAGCCGTCCGAGGGCTCGATCGCGGCCGCGAGCTTCATGGCCTCCTCGATCAGCGTCTCCACGATCTGCGACTCGGGCACGGTCTTGACGACCTCGCCCCGCACGAAGATCTGGCCCTTGCCGTTGCCGGAGGCCACGCCGAGGTCCGCCTCGCGTGCCTCGCCGGGCCCGTTGACCACGCAGCCCATTACCGCGACCCGAAGCGGGACGTCCAGCCCGTCCAGCGCCGCCGTCACCTCATCGGCCAGCTTGTACACGTCCACCTGGGCCCGCCCGCAGGACGGGCAGGAGACGATCTCAAGGCCGCGGTCGCGCATGCCGAGCGATTCCAGGATCGCGATGCCGACCTTGACCTCCTCGACCGGCGGCGCTGACAGCGATACCCGGATCGTGTCACCGATCCCCTCGGCGAGCAGCGCGCCGAACGCCACCGCCGACTTGACCGTGCCCTGGAACGCCGGTCCCGCCTCGGTCACGCCAAGGTGCAGCGGATAGTCGCACTGCTGCGCGAGCTGCCGGTAGGCGTTGATCATCACGACCGGGTCGTGGTGCTTGACCGAGATCTTGATGTCAGTGAAGCCATGCTCCTCGAACAGGGAGCATTCCCATAGCGCGGACTCCGCCAGCGCCTCCGGCGGTGGCCTTGCCGTACTTGGCCAGCAGCCGCTTGTCCAGGGAGCCTGCGTTGACGCCGATCCTGATCGGCACGCCCGCCGCCGACGCGGCCCGCGCGATCTCGCCGACCTTGTCATCGAACGCCTTGATGTTGCCGGGATTGACCCGGACCGCAGCGCAGCCGGCGTCGATGGCCGCGAACACGTACTTCGGCTGGAAGTGGATGTCGGCGATCACCGGGATCTGCGATTTCCTGGCGATATCGGGCAGTGCGTCGGCGTCGTCCTGGGACGGGACGGCGACCCGGACGATCTGGCAGCCCGCCGCGGTGAGCTCGGCGATCTGCTGCAGCGTGGCGTTGACATCGGCTGTCAGCGTGGTGGTCATCGACTGCACGGAGACAGGCGCGCCGCCGCCGACGGGCACTGCGTGCGCGCCGTTGCCCACGATGATCTGGCGGGACTCCCGGCGCGGCGCCAGCGGCTCAGGCGGCAGCTGCGGCAGTCCTAGATCAACAGTCATGTAAGTGAACGCCTCACTGGACGAGATGGACCGGATTGATGATATCGGCGGCGATCAGCAGCAGGCTGAAGCCGACCAGCAGGGCGAAGACGCCGACGCTCACCGGTATCAGCTTCCTGCATGTCTACCAGGCCGGGATCGGGCTTGCCGCGCAGCCTGGCCAGCCAGGCCCGGCACCGCTCGTAGATGACGACGGCCAGGTGGCCGCCGTCCATCGGCAGCAGCGGCAGCAGGTTGAAAATGCCGACGAAGATATTCAGCGAGATGATGATCGCCAGGATGAACGCGACCTTCGACTGCCAGCCGATCTTCGCGGCGACGACCTGGCCTGCCGTGTCCCCGGCGCCGACAACGCTGCCGACCTGACCGGCCGCGGTCTTCGCCCGGTCCTTGGCGAACAGGCTGGGCAGCGCCGCCGGCAGCTTGGAGACCCCCGAGACCGACTCGGTCACGACCTGGCCGAAGGCTGAGCCCGGCATAGGTCACCGCCCGCAGCGGGCTGATCCGCTGGAAGATCGTGTCATTCCCGATGCCCAGATAAGAGCCGCGGCGGCCGGGGACCGTGACCGGGGTGACCGACAGGGTCTGCTGCCTGCCGTCCCGCTGCACGACGACCTGGGTCGGGTGGCCGGCCTGCTGGGCGCGGATGGCCGCGCCGAGCTGCGTCCAGTTGCGCACCCGGGTTCCGCCGATCGCGATGATCTTGTCACCGGGCTTGAGGCCGGCCAGCTGCGCAGGTGAGGTGCCCCGGCTGGCCGCACACGACTGGTTGTTCAGCGCGGTGACGCTGGCCGGCACGCAGCTGTCCACGGTGCCGATCGCCGTGGTGTTGTTGTTCTCCAGCCCGAGCCCGGACGCCAGCACGATCAGCAGGAAGAAGGCCAGCGCGAAATGCATAAACGAGCCTGCCGCGAGGACGATGATCCGCTGCCAGCCTGGCTGGTTCCGGAACGAGCGCGGCTCGTCGGCGGCATCCACCTCTTCGAGCGTCGTCATCCCGGTGATCTTCACGAACCCGCCGAGCGGCAGCGCCTTGATGCCGTACTCGGTCTCGCCGCGGATCCGCGACCACAGGGTCTGCCCGAAGCCAACGAAGAACTGGGTGACCTTCATGCCGAATTTCTTGGCGGTCAGGAAGTGGCCCGCCTCGTGCAGCATGACGGAGATGAGCAGCGCGAGCACGAAAATGAGCACGCCGAGCAGGAAGGTCATCCGGCTGACTCTCCCTCCCCGCAAGCCGCGCCTGCGGCGGCGGGCCTACGCCGCTGACTGTTGCTGGTCAGCTCGCGCGCCCGGTTCCTGGCCCAGCGGTCCGCTGCGAGCACGTCCGCCAGGGTGACGGCTTCCCCGCGGGGCCCACCATGCTCAGAGACTACCCGGGCGACGGTGTCGATGATCCCGGCAAACGCAGAGACGGCCGGCCAGAAAAGCGCCGACGCATACCTCGTTTGCCGCGTTGTAGGCGGCCGGCGCGGTCCCGCCGGCGATCCCCGCCTCGCGGGCGAGCGAAACCGCAGGGAAGGCATCGGCATCCAGCGGCTCGAAGGTCCAGGTGTGCGCCGAGGTCCAGTCGACCGGACGGGCCGCGTCGGCGACACGGTCCGGCCAGCCCAGCGCTACCGCGATCGGGATCCGCATATCGGGCGGGCTGGCCTGCGCGATCGTAGAGCCGTCGGTGAACTCGACCATGGAATGCACCACTGACTGCCGGTGCACCACCACCTCGATGTCGTCGAATCCGACGCCGAAAAGCAGGTGCGCCTCGATGAGTTCCAGGCCCTTGTTGACCAGCGTGGCGGAGTTGACGGTGATCACTGGGCCCATGGTCCAGGTCGGATGCGCGAGCGCCTGCTCCGGCGTGACCTCCGCAAGCTCGGCGCGGCTGCGGTGCAGGAAGGGGCCCCCGCTTGCGGTCAGCACCAGGCGGCGCACCTCCCCGGCACTGCCGCTGCGCAGGCACTGCGCGATCGCGGAATGCTCAGAGTCGACGGGCACGATCTGCCCCGGTGCGGCCCGGCCGGCGACCAGCGGGCCGCCCATGATCAGCGACTCCTTGTTGGCGAGCGCAAGCGTCCGGCCCGCGTCGATAGCGGCGAGCGTGGCGGCAAGCCCGACCGCACCGGTTACCGCGTTGAGCACGACGTCACACGGCCACGCCGCCACAGCGGCGACCGCGTCCGCTCCCCCCAGCACCTCAGGGACCGGCGCGGCGCCGGCCGGCGCCGCTGCCCGCAGGGCCTCGCGCAGTTCCGGCACGGCAGACTCGCTCGCCACCGCCACTACCTCGGCGCCGAATTCCACCGCCTGGCTGGCCAGCTGGCCGGGGCTGCCGCCGCCCGCGGCCAGGGCGACGACGGCGAACCGGCCAGGGTTGCGCCGGATAATGTCGGCCGCCTGGGTGCCCACCGAGCCGGTGGAACCCAGCAGGACGATCTCGCGGGGAGCTGACGGCGCGGTGTCCACCCCGCCATTGTGCCCCTGCGGACATCCGCAGCCGCATCCGGCGCGTAGCGTGAGACCGTGATCCCCGACGACACCGCCGCCGCCGGATGCGCCAAGCCGCCGCAGCACCCGGCGGTCGCAGCAGCGACCATCGAAGCCGCCGCCGGGCCGGCCCGGGCATGACCGCGACCGCTGCCCGGGCCCCCGGCCTGGCCAGCTGGCACGGCCTGCCAGCGGCTCAGCAGCCGGACTGGCCGGACGCGGCCCGGCTGCAGGCCGTTACCGGTGAGCTGAGCGGACTGCCGCCGCTCGTCTTCGCCGGCGAATGCGACCTGCTTCGGGACCGGCTGGCGGCGGTGACCCGCGGAGAGGCGTTCGTGCTGCAGGGCGGTGACTGCGCGGAGACCTTCGCCGGTGCCACCGCCGAGGCCGTCCATGCCAAGCTGCAGACGCTGCTGCAGATGGCCGTGGTGCTCACCTACGGCGCGAGCGTGCCGGTCGTGAAGATCGGCCGGATGGCCGGCCAGTTCGCCAAGCCGCGGTCGAGCTCCGCCGAGGTACGGGACGGGGTGGCGCTGCCCGCCTACCGCGGTGACGCCATCAACGGATTCGATTTCACCGCGGCCGACCGCACGCCGGACCCGGCGAGGCTGCTGCGTGCCTATCACTGCTCGGCGGTCACGCTGAACCTGTGCCGCGCATTCACCGCAGGCGGATACGCGGACCTGCGCCAGGTGCACGCCTGGAACCAGGACTTCGTCGCTGAGAGCCCGTCCGGCCAGCGGTACGAGCGGCTGGCCGGCGAGATCGACCGGGCACTGGCCTTCATGCGGGCCTGCGGCGCGGAGCCGGAAGAGCTGCGGTCGGTGGAGCTCTACTCCAGTCACGAGGCGCTGATCCTGGCCTACGAGCAGGCCCTGACCAGGACAGACGCGCGGACTGGCCGGGCCTACGACGCGTCTGCGCATTTCCTTTGGATCGGCGAGCGGACCAGGGCGACCGACGGAGCGCACGTCGAGTTCGCCGCCACCATCTGCAATCCCATCGGCGTGAAGGTCGGCCCGGATGCGACGCCGTCCGAGCTGGTGGCGCTGGCCAGCAAGCTCAACCCGCGCGGCGAGCCAGGGCGGCTCACGCTGATCACCCGGATGGGCGCAGGCCGGATCCGCGATGCCCTGCCGCCGCTGATCCGGGCGGTCAGTGCCGAGGACATGCCCGTCGCCTGGGTCTGCGACCCGATGCATGGCAACACCTTCGAGGCGCCGAGCGGGCACAAGACCCGCCGGTTCGACGACGTTCTCGGCGAGGTGCAGGGCTTCTTCGACGTTCATCGCGGGCTCGGTACCCACCCCGGCGGCATCCACATCGAATTCACCGGCGACAACGTGACCGAGTGCGTGGGCGGCAGCCGCGGAATCATCGCAGACGACCTGCACCAGCGTTACGAGACCGCGTGCGACCCGCGGCTCAACCGCAGCCAGGCCCTGGACCTCGCCTTCACCGTCGCCGCCAGTTACCGGACCCCGCCAGCGGCCAGGCCGCTTCCCTGACCGGAAGCGCCCGCGTCCCGACCGCGTCCGACCGCGTCCGACCGCGTCCGGCGTCCGTTCCGTGCTCCGGGCCGGCGGCCCCACCGTCAGGGCAGTTTCTCAAGGTAGTTCCGTTGCTGGTTGCGGCCGCCGTGGCCGGTATAGCTGACCAGCCGGGTGCCCGGCGGCGTTGAACCTCGGCTCGTCCAGGCACTTGCGGGACACCCAGCCAGCCCAGCGCCGCCGTCGCGAAGATCAGCACCGCGGCCGCGCCCCGCCGCCGCAGCACCAGCCAGCCCGCCCGTATGGGACCGGCGCCCTGGCCCCGCCGCGGCCCGGGTCCGCATCCAGTTCAATGATCTTGACGGCTTTTCAGCACAATATAGCTGAAAAGTCGTCAAGATCATTTGGCCGGCGGGACGGCGGGCGGTCTGACCCCACACCCACTCGCCGCCCACTTACCGCCCGCCACTTGGGTGTGGGTCAGGTGGCGGGTGGGTCAGGTGGCGGGTGGGTCAGGTGGGTGCGGGTCAGGTGGTCGGGTCAGGTGGCGGGTGGGCGTGGGTCAGGCGGCAGAGTGGACGGCGCTGGCCGCGGGCTCCCAGTCGGGGCGCAGCGGCATACCGGAGGCGCCGTTCGCGGCCAGCCTGACGCCGAGGACCTGGTGCAGCTGGATCTGGTTCCGCTCGAAACCGAGTCGCGAGCCCGCCATGTACAGCCGCCAGACCCGCGCGGTGCCCTCGCCGACCTCGGCTACCGCCTCGTCCCAGTGCGCGTCGAGGTTAGCGCACCAGCCAGCGAGCGTCCTTGCGTAATGCTCGCGCAGGTTCTCCTCGTGCCTGACCTCGAATCCGGTGTCATTCATGAGCGCGATCAGGTAGCCGGGCCCCTCAAGCTCGCCGTCGGGGAACACGTACCGGTTGATGAAGCCGCCCGTTACCCGCCCGGGCGTCCGGTTATCCGGGCGGGTGATGCAGTGGTTGAGCAGCCGTCCTTCCGGCTTCAGCTTGCCCCGCAGGAAGGCGAAGTAGCCGGGCAGCTGCTCCCGGCCGATGTGCTCGGTCAGCCCGATCGAGCTGACCGCGTCGAAGCCAGTCTCGGGCACGTCCCGGTAGTCCAGGTGCCGCACCTCGGCCAGCTCCGAAAGGCCCGCGTCGCTGATCGCCTTCTGCGCCCACAGCGCCTGCTGCTGCGACAAGGTCACCCCGAGGGCGCGCACGCCGTACTCGCGCGCCGCGTAGATCACCATGCCGCCCCAGCCGCAGCCAACGTCGAGCAGCCGCATCCCGGAGCGGAGTCCAAGCTTCCTGGCCACCAGGTCGAACTTGTATGCCTGGGCCTCTTCGAGAGTGGCGTCGGCGCTCGGATAGCAGGCGCAGGTGTAGGCCATCGACGGCCCGAGCACCCATTCATAGAAGGTGTTGGACACGTCGTAGTGGTGCGAGATCGCGCTCGCGTCGCGATCCTTCGAGTGCAGCCGCCCGGCCAGCCACCTGCGGTTCACCCGCACCTCTTGCGGGGGCGGCGGCACCCGTGGCCACAGCAGCCGCAGGCCGCCGAGCTGGCGGAGCATCCGGAGCCGCTCCGGCACGTCGAGGTCTATCCGCTGCACGCTGGCCATCCTGGCCAGCGCCGTGTACATGTCACCCTCGAGGTCGAGCTGGCCGGCCACATAGGCCCGGGCCAGGCCGAGCGCACCGGGCGCCTGCGCCAGGTAGGACACGGCGGTCGGCGTCTTCACCGTGATCCGGATCGGCGAGTCCGGCGCCCCGGCCTTGCTTCCGTCGTAGGCGAGGAATTGGACCGGGGCGTCAGGTCCCGCGAACCTCTCGAACACGTCGGCCAGTGCCATGACCCTCTCCTTCGTCACTCTCGTCACCGTCGGCCGTTACTGTCGGCCGTCACTGTCGGCCGTCACTGTCGGCCGTCACTGTCGGCCAACACACTTGTCGTACAGGTCGGCTAGCCGTCTTTCGCCGTCATAGTCGTGCTTGAGCCTGGCGTACTCGGGCCCGTTATAGTGCGCCCAGAAGTCGTCTTCGGCGTAGAACGACGTGGAGTACAGGCCCTTCTGCCCGCCGAGCGCGCTGACCTTGTCCTCGATGAGCCTGTTGTAATGACCGTCGGCAGCTCCGGCGGGCAGGGCGACGGTGCCCCAGAAGCCGAAGTTCACGTAGACCTGTCCGGGCTGCAGCGGGTAAAGCGGCCAGGTCGCCGCGCCGCGCAACCGAAGCGGGCACATCCAGACCGGGCTCATGCCGACCTGCCCGGCAAAGAACCTGAGGAACTCGGCGCCACGCTCGACCGGGATCTCCACGTCCTGGATGACGTTCTCGTGGGCACCGGCGCCCCGCCGCGCGTTGATCGCGCTGGACAGGCCGTGCCTGCGGTCGAATGCCACAAGCCTGCGGTAGACATCGGACCGGCGGTACCGGCGCGGCCAGGCCCTGCGGATGACGGGATTCTGCACGCCGAATGGCCGCGAGCACCAGAACCAGTCGGTGTCCCAGCGCCACAGGTAGTCGCGGATGGTCAGGAAGTCCTCCCGCGGTCCCCGGATGGACTGGTAATAGATCCGCTCCCTGGTGTAGTCGCTTCGCCACGGCGCTACCTCGCTGAAAGCGCCGACGGTCAGGTACATCTCATCGAGGCTGAAGGCGGTTCCGTCCACGAAGTCCGCTTTATGCCCGGCCAGGCTACCGTCAGCCGCGATCGTTGCGATGGCGGCCATGCAGTCCTCGGGACTGCTGAAATGGAAGTGCCGCAGGTGGACATAGGGCAGCACTGGCTCAAGCTCGATGGTCAGCGACAGCGCATAGCCCAGCGTGCCGTAGGAGTTAGGGAAGCCGCGGTAGAGCGCGGCGTGCTCGGCGCCGGGCGCGGCCGTCACCACCCGGCCATCGCCGGTGAGGATCTCCAGCTCGGTGACGGACTCGTGCGGCATGCCGTTACGCAGCGAGGTTGACTCGATCCCCAGGCCGGTCACCGCGCCGCCGAGCGTGATGGTCTTCAGCTGCGGCACGACCAGCGGCATCAGGCTATGGCTCAGTGTCGCGGCGGCGAGATCCTCATAGGTGGTCATCCCGCCGACCACCGCCGTGGCCGACTCCGGGTCGATCCGCAGCACCCGCCCGAAGGCGGATACGTCAAGCCCCGCCGTTCTGCTGCTGTCGCTGAACCTGAACAGGTTCGACGTGCGTTTGGCCAGCCTGACCGGGCTACCGGGCGGGATGGCCGCGTAGGCGGCGCGCAGCTCGGCTACCGCCGCCTCATGCGCGGCCAGGGCGTCGCGCGGTCCCTCGGTGCGCTGGCGCCTCGCGGCAGTAACCTCGGCCACACAGTCCTCCGTGTGTTGGCGGAGCCCGGTCCTCCCGGCGAGAATGCACGTAAGGAGGCGCCATGGGCAAGACTTACCCCGGGCTGGACAAACGGCTTGCCGAGTTTATCTCCAGCCAGCACGTGTTCTTCGTGGCCACGGCGCCAACGGACGTCGACGGCAGGGTCAACGTATCGCCGAAGGGCTACCGCGACACCTTCGCCGTGCTCGACGAGCGGACCTTCGCCTACCTAGATCTGACCGGGAGCGGCGCGGAGACGATCGCGCACCTGCGGCAGAACGGCCGGATTACGATCATGTTCTGCTCGTTCGGGCGCATGCCGAAGGTATTGCGGATCTACGGGACCGGCCGGCCGGTGCTGCCGTCCGACTCGGACTGGCCGCAGCTCGCCGCGCATTTCCAGGCCAGCAACGGGACCGGGACCGGCCGGGGCGACCTGCGCGCGATCATCGTGGTCAAAGCGAACCGGATCGCGGACTCCTGCGGCTACGCCGTGCCGGTCATGGAACTAATTCACGAGCGTGATGTCCTGACCCGCCGGGCAGCCCGCAAGTCGCCCGAGCAGCTTGTGGCCTACCGGGCGGAACATAACTCGGTCAGCATCGACGGCCTGCCTGCCCTTGACTGACCCTTGGCTGACGGCCGCGACCCCTCCCTCGCCGGCTGAGCCGACCGGGAGCCTCGTGCCGCCACAGGGTCTTCAGATCTCGATCACTGCCTGCTGCTGCTGCCCTACTTCGCCGAGCGCTGGCTCGCGCAACCGTCCGGTCCCCAGGACGTGCCGTCACGGCCGTGTCGCCAGGCCGGCCCGAGCTGACCTCCTAGAGTTAGCCGCATGCGGATCGCCCTGATCAACTCCGGCCTCGGGTTGCTTGCGGCAGCGGCGGAGCTGCACCGCCTGCGGCCCGACGCCGACCTGGTGCTTGCCATGGACCCCGACGGCATGCCGTGGGGACCGCGGACGCCTGACGACATCGCGGCACGGTCACTCGCATGCGCGCGGGCAGCGGCGGCCTATGTGCCCGATGTGCTGCTCTTCGCGTGTAACACAGGCTCCGTGCACGCCCTCGGAGCGCTGCGGGCGGAGTTCGAGCCTGCCATCCCGGTCGTCGGCACCGTCCCGGCCATCAAGCCGGCGGCGGCCTGCAGTGACGCGGTGGCCATCTGGGCGACCGCCGCCACCACAGGCAGCGTTTACCAGCACCAGCTGATCACCGACTTCGCTGCTTCCGCGCAGGTGACCGAAGTGGCGTGCCCCGGCCTGGCGGACGCGATCGACGCTGGCGATGGCGATGCCATCCAGGCAGCCGTCACAGCGGCAGCTGCCCGCACGCCGGCGGCTGCGGTGCGGTCGTGCTCGGCTGCACCGAGTACGAACTGGCTGCTGACCTGATCGGCGCCGCCCTGCCTGGCGCCGCCCTGTTCGGGTCGGCTGCCGCAGTCGCGGCCCAGGCGCTACGCCGGGTGGCCGAGGACGAGCAGTTTCCCGGCGCGGCCCCGCGCAGCGTTACGGGTGGCGGAACCGGAGCCCGGCCGCGGCCAGCCAGGCAGGGGATGCTTCGCGTGCTGCTGAGCGGCAGGCCCGCTGCCCTGCCGTCCGCAGCGCTCCGCTACCCGGCCGGCCGTGTCCTCGCAGGCCTCGCGCAGGCCGCGCCGTCCGTCCCGCCTACAGCCGAACCACGGCACGCGGCCAGGCTGGGCTAACTGCGCCGCTGGGCCTCGTAGCTCGCCTCGACCTCCTCGGGCGTCATCGGCAGCCGCGCGGCCGATGGCGGCAGCCCGGACTCGACCGCCTCGGCAAGCAGCAGCGCCATGGAGTAGCCAGGATCCGCCGCAAGGGCACGCTCGATGGCGATGTTCGCGAGCGCGCCGTCGCCTGACTGCCAGGCGGTGAATGCCAGCAGCGACGCAGCTGCCGGGACGTAGGGTGGCTGGGCACGGCGCACCACGTCCGTCCACAGGCGCAGGTGCGCCGTCCGGTGCTCCGGGTCCATCCGGGCCCACGCGTCGTCGCGCACCCGCAGCTCAGCCAGGACGACGGTGAGCCAGGCCAGTTGATCGTCGTCAGTGATCTGACCGCCGTCTCGGTAGCTGGCGATAGCTTCACGGACTGCCTGCCGGCCGGCTTGGATGAACGGCCGCATGGCGTCGCCGGCAGCTGCTGGCCTTGACGCAGCAAGCCGTGCCGCTCTCCCAGGTGACGCTGGCGCCACTGGCCCGGATTCCCCGGACCCGGACCCAGACCCGGACCCAGGCCCCGCAGGCCTGAGCCCCGCAGAGCCGGGCTCGCCGCCGGAGGCCGGCTGCGCGGCCGCGGTCAGCAGCTGCTCCGCTCGCCGCAGCGCTCGCTGCGTAGCCTGGCCCATTGAGTCGGCGGCTGGCCCGGACACGGGCGCGAGTGATCTCGACAGCGATGCGCGGTCCGGGTAAGCGGGGATTCCTGCCGTGGTGAGCGCGGCGGCGGCCGGGTGCGCGAGCGCGTCGAAGGGCGCGCCCTCTGCTGGGCAGCACAGCGGGTTGTCGCAGAAGTATGACCAGTAGCGGCCATCTTCCACCCGCACCAGGTCATGCAGCGTGATGCCGGTGCTGCGGAGGCCGACCCTGAACTGCTCAGCGACCGGCGTAACCAGGGCGCCGGGGCCATAGCCTACGGCGATGACCACGCCGAGCTGCTGGCGGGCAAGTACAGCGATGGCATGCGCGGCGATCTCGCCCGCCAGGTCGGCATCGGGCGGGTCCGGGAGGTCATAGCGGAACGCGAGCTTGATCTGGCCACCCGGCGGCTCGATGCCGATCACGACCAAGCTGCTGCTCGGATGGAATCCCAGCAGATATGGGATGACCGCGAGCACTCCGGCCACCGAGTCAACCCGGATACGCGGCATGATGCTCGCCGACGCCGCAGCCGGTAATTTCCTCGTGCCTGCGGCCCTCCGGCTTTGCTGAGGCCCCCGATCGGCGCCCGTGGCGGCGGGCAAGCTGCATGCAGGTAAGCGGGGTATGCGGGGTATGCGGGGTCGGCTCACCCGCGGGCTGGTTGTGTGTCATATGACCAGGCTGGGATGAGCCTTGCGGGCGACGCCAGGCGATATGTGCACAGCGCGCCCCGGGCGGATGCTATCCACCGGCGACGAGTGTGGCTTGACAAGTATTGGCCGCGCCCGCTATCGACAAGTATTGGCCGCGCCCGCTATCAGCCGCGCCGCCTGAAGACCCCGATGTTGGCACCGTGGCCCATGATCTGCGTGAAGTGCTGCTGGAAATAGGCCATCAGTCCGGGCGTCCAGGGGACCCGGAGCGCTTCTCTCCCGGATAGCCACACGTACTGTGCGTGGCTGAGGGCGTTGCGCCAGACCGCCACGACAGCGGGAAACTCGGCCGCTCCCGTCACCGGATTGCGCCCGTGCGAAAGCGCGTAGTCGGTACCAATCGAGTCCACAAGCAGCGGGCAGCCTGGCACGTCAGATACGAATCGGTCGGCAGCGATGGTCATGGAGACCTGATCGGTCACGACACAGGCGCCGGGCGGGATCAGCCGCCGTACGGCGGTCACCGTCGAATAGCTCACGTGCGGCTCCAGGCTCGTCTCGGAGTGGGCCTGCACGATGGCCAAGCACGCGATCGCAAGCCCCGCCAGGCACGCAGCGCACCACTGCAGCCCTGGAGTGGCGGTCCGCAGCCGCGCGCCAGGCCGCCGTGCGTCCTGGGCTGCGGCGTTACCCTGGCCTGCGGCGCCACCCGGCACCATGGCGGTCCTGGGCACCGTGATGGCCCCCGGGTTCGTGGCAGCCCCAGGTACCGAGGCAGTACCCCGCACCTCGGCGGCGGCACCCGGCGCCGAGCCAGGCATCCTGCATCAGCCGGGCCATGGGTAGCGCAATGGCCATTGCCAGGAACGGCGCCAGGAACGCGACGAAGTGATAGTGGAACTGGTTCGGCCACATGAACGCAGCCGCTATAAGGGCGGTCGAGCCCACCGCAAACCACTCGAGGCTGGTCGGCGGCCGCCGGGTTACGGCGCTGGCGAGCACGAGCGTTACGGCCACGAAGCCCACGATGATCAGCGCGACGAGCCACGCGGTGGAATGGGGGACATTGAAGTCGGTGAGGCCGACCATCTCCTTGACGCGATACCAGTTCGGGACCCGCGTCGCGTGGATCCTGCCGCCCACCTGTGCGGTGACCAGCCCCTGGTAAAGGCCGCGCGGCGCGATGATCGCGAACGGCAGCACCGGGACCAGGAAGCCGACGGCCGCGCCAGCGATGTAGGCAGCCAGCCGTCGCGGGGCCCGCGCCAGGAGCACGGCGATGACGACCAGCGGAAAGATGGCCCACACCTCCACCGCGCCGGCGAATCCGAACGCCACCCCGCCCCAGGCAAGCCGCCGGCCGCTGGCCGTCAGCCGGTCGCGATCGAAAACCGCGACGGCCCCAAGAAGGCAGAACAGCGCCAGCCACGGCTCAACGAGCACGGTGTGAGCGGCCTGGATGCTGTCCGGATAGACGGCAGCGAGGCCGCACGCCACGACGACCGCGAAGACTCCACGATGGCGCACCAGCAGTCCGGCAACACTCACGCAGGCCGCGCCGGCGAAGACCGTCAGCAGCCGCCCGATAGCAAAGGCCCAGTCGGTGCCCGCCAGCTTGCCCACCAGCGCTGCCGGAATCATCAGCACTGTGATTCCCGGCGGCTGCACCAGCAGGAAGTCACGGTACGGGATTGACCCGTTGACCAGCCGGATGGCGCTGCCGAAGTAAGGCCCGTCATCGTATTCGGTGACGCTCAGCAGGTAACCGGGGCGCGCCAGCTGGTAGAGCCGCAGGCCGAGCGCGAGCAGGGTGGCGATGGCAATGATCACATTTACCGGCGTCAGCCTGGACCGGCGCCCGACCGGATCAGGCGCGGCCTTCTCGGTGCCCGGCTGGCTGGCGCCAGGGCTCGCCGCCGCACCGCTTACAGTCGTTCCGCTCACAGCTAGCTACTCTCCGCAGGCACCTGTTGAACCGAGCAGGGCCGCAGCCCCGGCAGGCCAGGCCTGCCGACTCCGGCGTACTCCTGGCGTGCGCGCAGGCCAACCATCGACAGCCGGGCAAGATGCTACTCGCTTGACGTCCCCGACTGGGCCGTTGAGATGCATAAGACCGGCCTCCAGGGCTTCGCCGGCGTTCGCGAGCCGGACGCGGCCGCCCGGCACCCGGCCCGGCGCCCGTGTTGATAGGGTCTCAACGGTCGGCAGGTGTGGCTGTGGCGAAAATAGATGCTCATGCGCCGCGGCACCCTGGTCAACCACCGCACTTCGCGGCGGCCCGTGCGAGATCGACGGATCGAGCGTTCTTGCACGTCGAAGCGGCCTCGTTGAAGTACGGTGGGCGCCGACGCACGTCGCAATGATCGGGTCTCCTTGTCCGCGACATCGCTGTCCAGTGGTGACGATCGTCAGCCAAGGATGACACGCCCGAGTTGGAGACAGACGGTACATGCTGATGCGAAGGCGCTCTGCCAGTGATGTCTATCGCGCGCTGCGCGAGGCACCTGACACGGCGGAGATCACCAGCGCAGCACGGCATGGCATTTGCGCTCGCCAATCCGGACGTCAAGCTACAGCGGCTGGTCATCGTCATAGCCGCGTTCAACGAGGCGGGCAACATCGGGGCCGTGCTGGACGAGATTCCCGACCAGATCGCGGACGTGGCCGTATCCAGACTGGTCATCGACGACGGTAGCCGCGATGGCACTACCTCGGTCGCACAGCGGCATGGCGCGCTGGTATGCACGCTGCAGGCTAACCGCGGCCACGGCGTTGCGCTTCGCCTTGGCTACCGGATCGCGCGCGAGGCGGGCGCCGAGTACATCGCCACGCTCGACGGCGACGGGCAGTGGGACCCGGCCGATCTGCCCGTCATGGTCAAGATACTCGAGGAGAATCGCGCCGACTTCGTCGTCGGCTCGCGCCAGCTCGGCCATACCGAGAACACCGACAACTTCCGCAACGTCGGCGTCCGGTTCTTTGCCCGGCTGATCAGTCGGCTCACGCACGCGCAGCTGACCGACACCTCAAGCGGGCTGCGGGCGATGCGCGCCCAGGTGACCGCCGTAGTGCGCCAGACGCAGCCGCAGTACCAGACCTCTGAACTGCTGATCGGCGCGCTCTTCCAGGGCTTCAGGGTCGCTGAAGTGCCGACCATCATGCGCCAGCGGATCTCTGGAGTGAGCAAGAAGGGCGACAACCTGCTCTACGGCCTGCGTTATGCGCGGGTAATCGGGCGTACCTGGTGGCGGGAGCGCCGGATAGCTGGCCGCTCGGCGGCCCAGGCTGCCGTGGCGCGGGCTACCGCGGGCAGGCTACCGCGGCGCAAGCGGCAGAGTCCGGCCGTTCCGGCCGGACGCCTGAGCATCCGGCGAGTTAGAAGACCGGCCAGGCCGCAGCCTGAAGTGACCCGCCCAGGGGTGAGCCTCAGGTCGGCTTGGTTACCTGTACCGGATTTGGCGAAATCGGCACATCCTAATATCCCATAGGTACCCGCTGAATCCCTGTCCAAGCGGCGGTCACCCTCAGGGTGAGCCTGAGGGGATACTGAAGAGCTGAGGTCAGAGCGCGATGCCGAGCAACGCGTCGACGAGGTCGCTGACAAGCCGACCGGCGCTGGCCAGTTCGAGATCGGCCGATGCGCCGGTCGCGGGCGCCAGGCCGCCAGTACCGGACGTCGGGCCGCCCGGACCAGACACTGGGCTGGCCGGACCTGGCATCGACGATCCGGCCGCCCTGGCGACGGCCTCCGCCCAGCCGTCGACCGTGGCGAGCGCTCCGGGAGCGTCCAGGTCGTCGGCAAGGCGGTCCCGCAATGACGCGAGCACGTCGCGCGCAGGCGGCACCTCCCCGTGCAACGGCCCGGCGGCTCCGTGCAACGGCCCGGCGGCTCCGTGCAACGGCCCGGCGGCTCCGTGCAACGGCCCGGCGGCTCCGTGCGACGGCCCGGCGGCGGCGGAGGCCAGCGCTACCGCGCCGCGCCACCGGGCCAGCCGGTCAGCGGCCTCGGCGAGTCCCTCTTGCGTCCAGTCCCAGTCGTCGGCGTAGTGGTGGGCGAGGATCGCCAGCCGGATCGCCATCGGATCGACCCCCGCGGCCAGCAGCCCGGAGACGAACACCAGGTTGCCTCGGGACTTGGACATCTTCTCGCCGTACAGCCGCACCATGCCGGCATGGACATAACACCGGGCGAACACCTGCGCAGCAGGCCTGCCGCCGCCGAGCGCCACCCGGGCGTGAGATGCGCTCATCTCATGGTGCGGGAAGGCGAGGTCCGTGCCGCCGGCCTGGACATCGAACGAGGCGCCCAGATACTCGGCAGCGATCGCCGCGCACTCCACGTGCCAGCCGGGCCGGCCTGCGCCGAACTCCGACGCCCAAGACGGCTCGCCTGCCCGCTCGGCCAGCCAGACCAGCGGGTCAAGCGGGTCCTTCTTCCCGGGGCGCCCTGGATCCCCGCCCCGCTCGGCGGCCAGCGCCAGCATGGTCGGGGCGTCGAGCCTGGCGACCGAGCCGAACAAGGGATCGGCCGACCTGGCGAAGTAAATGTCACCGTCCAGCTCGTAGAGGGCGCCGTGATCGGCGAGCGAGCGGTTGAACCGCTCGATCACCCCCAGTGCCTCCACCGCTCCGACATAGTGAGCCGGCGGCAGCACCCGCAGCGCCGCCATGTCGGTGCGGTACAGCGCGATCTCACGGTCTGCTAGCTCCCGCCAGTCCACGCCATCCCGGGCCGCCCGCTCCAGCAACGGGTCGTCCACGTCGGTGACGTTCTGCGCGTAGCTGACCTCGTGACCTGAGTCGCGCCAGGCCCGGACGAGCAGATCCCAGGCGATGAAGGTCGCGGCGTGGCCGATGTGCGTCGCGTCGTAGGGGGTGATGCCGCAGGCGTACAGCGTGGCTACCCGCCCGGCAGCCGCGGTCACCAGGCGACCGCTCGCGGTGTCCCTGATTCTAGGCTCAGGTCCCCGCCCGGGGAGTTCGGGAAAGCGCGCGGCACGCCAGGAATCCATTGAGTCAGGCTATCGCTGCGCGTGCTTTGCCCTGTGGTGGCCTGGCCTGCTCAAAGGCATAGGAGAGGCGACGCAGCCGGGCCCTGCTGGCGACATTTTGGAAGAATGAGGGAAACGGGCGGGCCCGCGGCCTCCTGTCCAGGGCGGGCGGCCAGGTCTGGCGGCCCAGCCAGGCCGGGCGGCCCAGCCAGGCCGGACGGCCCAGCCAGGCCGGCGGCCGTTGTGCTACACAAGGATCCGAGCCAAGGGGGCACGCGTGAATCAGCTCACCCTCGGAGTCGTGTCGCGATCGCGGAAGGAGAGCGAGCGCCGGCTCCCGATCCATCCGCTGCACGTCCGGCGCATAGCTGCCAGCTTGCGGGAACGCATTTACCTTGAGCGCAATTACGGTGAGCCCTTCGGCGTACCCGACGAGCAGCTCGCGCCCTGCGTCGCCGGGCTTCGCAGCCGTGACCAGCTCTTCGCGGAATGCGATGTCATCCTGCTTCCCAAGCCACAACCGCAGGATCTCAGGGACATGCGCGCCGGGCAGATCCTGTGGGGCTGGCCGCACTGCGTCCAGGACAGTGAAATCACCCAGCTGAGCGTCTCTAAGCGGCTCACATTGATCGCCTTCGAGGCGATGAACTACTGGTCGGCCGACGGTTCCTTCAGCCTGCATGTCTTCCACAAGAACAACGAAATGGCCGGATACTGCTCGGTCCTGCATGCCCTGGAGCTCATCGGGATCACGGGCGAATACGGCCGGCGGCTACGGGCGGCCGTCATCAGCTTCGGGGCTACCGGCCGGGGGGCGGTGACAGCCCTCAACGCGCACGGCATCTCCGACGTCGACGTCCTGACCCACCGGGACATCCACGCGGTCGCCTCGCCGATCCACTCGGCGCGCATGGTGCATTTCGAGCGGGACGCCGACGAGCCCAGCCGCTGCCATGCGCTATGCGAAACCGGCCGGATGCCGCTCGCGGCTTTCCTGGCCAGGCACGACATCGTCGTGAACTGCGTGCTGCAGGACACCGATGCGCCGCTGATGTTCGTCACAATCGACGAGGTTGACTCCTTCGCGCCCGGCAGTCTCATCGTCGATGTCTCCTGCGACGAGGGCATGGGCTTCAGCTGGGCGCGTCCTACGTCCTTCGCGGATCCGATGCTCCCGGTCGGTGCTGGTGTTCACTATTACGGCGTGGATCACAGTCCCTCGCTCCTATGGAACTCCGCGACCTGGGAGATAAGCGAGGCACTGCTACCGCATATAGGCCCGGTACTCGGCGGGCCGCAGGCGTGGGACGCGAACGAGACAATCCGGCGGGCCATCGAGATCAGGGATGGTGTCATCCAGAACCCGCACATCCTCTCTTTTCAGCACCGCTCACCCGACTATCCGCACAGGCTGCGCCCGTAGCTCTCCCTTTCCGGATCGTGGTTGTTAGGTGGTGCCCGCACCCCACCGAACAACCACGATCATGGCGGCGGCACGCGCATTGCCGTTGGCGCTCCCTGGAGCTGTTACCGGCGGCCTGTCGCCGCCACCTAGACTGCGGCAGGTGACGATGCGTATCGGCCCTCTCGACGCGGCAACCGCCCTCAGCAGACCTGACCTCCTCGGGCCCAGTGTTGCCCAGGCGCTGGCCGCTCTCGACGGCAAGATCGATACTGGCGCGGTCGGCGTCGCCGAGATCGACCCAGGGCTCGCCGACACCGCCGCTTTCTGCGAGCGCTACGGCGTGCCGCCGGACGAGTCGGCCAACTGTGTCGTCGTCGCAGGCCGCCGGGACGGCGAGACCAGGTTCGCCGCATGCGTGATCCTCGCGACCACCAGGGCGGACGTCAACGGGATCGTCCGCAGGCAGCTGGATGTGCGGAAGGCGTCGTTCGCGGCGGTTGATGTCGCCGTTGCGGAGACTGCGATGGAGTACGGCGGCATCACCCCGATCGGCCTGCCGGCGCACTGGCCTGTTTACGTCGACATGGCGGTGGCCGGTACGTCCAGGGTGGTGATAGGCAGCGGGGTCCGGCGATCCAAGCTGACGCTGCCAGGCGAGACTCTCGGACAGCTGCCCGGCGCGGTGGTCGTGGCCGGGCTCGGCCGCTGACTGCGCTGGACCCAGACCCCACGCTTCCCGCCCCCGCGCAGGAACTGGGCAGCCGCGAACGCCCAGCTAAGGGAGCCAGGACACCCGGCCGTGCAGGGCGGCGTACCCGATGAAAGCGACGGCGTCGATCAGCGTGTGCGCGATGATCATCGGAGTGACCCTCCCCCACCGGCGGTAGAGCAGCCCGAAGATCACGCCCATCGCCGCGTTCCCGAAGAAGCCGCCGAACCCCTGGTACAAGTGGTAAGAGCCGCGCAGGACCGCGCTGAACGCTATCGCCTTCCATGGCGTCCAGCCCAGCTGATCCAGCCGGTGCAGCAGATAGCCGATCACCAGGATCTCCTCGAGGATCCCATCATGCGCGGCGCTGAGCAGCAGCACGGGTATCCGCCACCAGACGGCGGGCAGCTGTTCGGGAACAACGGTCAGGCTGGCTCCAGCCTTGAATGCGGCAAGGTACAAGCCGAGGCCGGCGCCGCCGATCAGGGCCGCTAGCGCGGCTCCGCGCAGCGCGTCCCTGGCCGGCTGGCTGGTGTCAAGTCCAAGTACGGACAGTGGCTCGCCTGAGACGGTTATCAGGTAGCACACCAGCGCGACCGGGACGAGCGCCTCCGCTATCCCGACCAGCTGAAGAACGAGATCCAGCCAGTGGTTGGGGGCCAGCGATCCGACCAGTAGCGCACGCTGGCTGTGTAGCGCGGGCCGGGCGAGCAGCGAGCCGATCAGGGAGAGCAGCGCGTTCAGGCCGCTCGCACCTAGGGACACAGCAAAGACAACGAAGATTTCCCAACGGATAAGCCGCGCCGGAAGCGGCCGTACGCTGGTCTCTTGCCCAAGTGTCACCTCAGGACTCTAGCGGTGCCGGGGGCCAGGTCGGCCTACCGGCAGGTCGCTGGCGAGCACCCGCCTTCGCCGATCTCACGCAGCGAGGTTGCCGATCCCGGTTAGGATCGCCGGGGGCTGCGCGCCCGACCGTCTGGTCACTGCTCGCTGTGCCTGGAGAGCAGCTTCCTGAGCGGCATCGGGGCGGAGGCGGTCTGGCGGACCCGACCAGGGCGATGAGTGCAGCTCTTGCCTGACGAGGTTATGGATGAACGCAGCAGATGGCAGTTGGCGCGGCCAGCCGGGTAGCGGTCCGGCCGGGACGCTCGGTTCGCGAGCAGGTGCCCCCACCGCTACCTCAGGCAGTGCCGGAGACGGTGCCGCAGATGCCGTCCCGGACGACCGCACAGAGGGTGCCCCGGACCACGCGATAGACGGCCCCGGGGACGGTGCGTCGGCAGGCACCGGCTCAGGGGGCATTGCGTCGGCCGGCGCCGGGGACGGTGCGCCGGGCCCCGGCCCCGGGGAAGGTGAGTCAGGGGGGTCGTCGGCAGGCCAGGCAGCACCGTGGGGCGGCATTGCCAGTGGCTCGTTCCGTCCGGTTGTGCGGCACCTGGCGCTGCTCGCCATCTACCTAGCCGCGGGTGTGGCGGTGACCTGGCCTATCGCCAGCTACATCACCGGCAGGCTGCCGAAGACACGGGACGTCGCCAACTATGTCTGGGGCCTGCAGTGGACCGCCCACCAGGTCATTCACCTGGGCAATCCGTTTTTCACCACGCAAATGGCCGCCCCGGCCGGCATCCAGCTGGCATTCGGCACTACGATGCCGCTGGCCGGCCTGGTGATGACCCCGGTGACCCTGGCGTTCGGCCCCTCGGCCGCGTTCACCCTGCTCGCCATTGTGACGCCCGGCCTCGCATGCTACGTGATGTACCGGGCCGCGCGGCTGTGGCTGGCCGGCCCGGGCGCGGTCGCCGCCGGCGCGCTGTTCGGGCTGTCCTCGATGCTCGGCTGGCAGGACTGGTATCACCTCAACATCGCCCTGGGCACCTTGTTCCTGCCGATGACGCTGGAGGCCGCGGTCCGGCTGCGGCGGCGCCCGAGCCGCCGCACGGCGGTCATCCTCGGCGTCGTGCTTGGCGCATCGGTGCTGGTCAACCAGGAATCCGCGGTCCTGGCGGTGATCCTCGCCGCGCTGCTCCTGCTGCCCTGGCTGCTGCGCGGCAGCACGGCTACCGCCCCGGTCCCGGCCACCGCCCCGGTCCCGGCCACCACCCCGGGTCCCGGCCACCACCCCGGGCACGGCCACCACCCCGGGCACGGCCACCACCCCGGGCACGGCCACCACCCCGGGCACGGACCCCACCGCGCTGGCCCCGGACACTGCGGCATGGTCCCCGGACAGTGCGGCACCAGGCTCGGACACTGCGGCACCGACCCCGGCCACGGACACGACCGTACCGGCCCTGGACGCTGCGGCACTGGCCACCGCCACCTCGGCTCCGGCCACGGTAGCGCCAGCCACCCCGGCGCCAGCCACCCCAGCGCCAGCCACCTCGGCTCCGGCCACGGTAGCGCCAGCCACCCCGGCGTCAGCCACCCCGGCGCCGGCGCCACCTCCGGCCCGGACGAGGCTCGCGCTTGCGGCGCTGGGCACACTTGTCGCGGCCGTGCTCGCCAGCCCCCAACTGATCGCCATGATCCAGCAGGCGCTGGCCGGCGGAGCCAGCATCAAGCCCGCGTTGCTCACGTTTACCTACGGGCTGTACGGGGCCGGGCTGCCCACCTTGTTCGCGCCGTCGCCCAGGCTTGGCACCTTCGGGCTGCACTCGCTGGCGGCCGCCTATACCTATGACCAGCCCGCCGAGGGGGTAGCGACATACGGCGTGGTGCTGAGCGCCCTCGCGCTGGCCGGGCTGGCCATAAGCTGGCGCCGCCGGCCGGCCCGGCTGTTCGCCCTGCTATGGCTATGCTGCTCGGTCGTCGCGCTCGGGCCGACGCTGATTCTCGGCACCAGTAAGAACATCCCGCTCGCCGAAAATTGGGATGGAACCAAGGTCTCGTGGCTGATGCCGTTTACCTGGCTGATGCACCTTCCCGTGCTGTCCGGGCTCCGGGAGGCCGACAGGTTCGCGCTGTTCGGGCTGGTCGGCGCCGCCATCCTGGCCGGCGCCGCAGTGGACTGGCTCGCTCGCAACGCCAGGGGGGTGATAATTGTGGTGGCAGCGCTCGCTGTTTTCGAGGCCGGCTGGCCTGGGACCGGATGGGTCGGCACCATGCCCACGGCGCTGCCCGCGCTGGACGGCCCTATCGCGGCCGATCACTCACACTCGATCGTCCTTGACATTCCCTACGGCCTGCGCGGCGGCATCCCGCTGTTCGGATCTGCGATCATTCCCCAGGAGCAATTGCTGGCCACCAGTGACAGCCACCCACGGGCGATCTCCTATACCGCATGGGTGCCCGAGCCCACCGTCCGAGCGATCGAAAAACATCCGTTCTACGTCCAGCTCGCGGCCGCCCAGCGCGGACAGCCAATCACGCGTGCGAAGCTCGTCCGGGCCCGGCGGGACGCTCGCCGGATGGACATCGGCTGGGCTGTGGTGTGGCGGCACCGGTCTCCTGCAGTGCTCCCGTTCCTGATCGCAGTCGGCTTCCGGTTTGACTACCGGGCGGACGGCGTCTCGGTGTATCGGCCCGACTGGCGGAACGGGCGTGCCTAGCACGGCGCGGCGCGCTTGCGCACTCTGCAGCGCGGCCGGGCTGGGTTAGTCCCGACTGCCCGGCTGACTCATCACTCTGCGGGTTTAGCTCCGGCCCTACTCAGCGGGGTCGCCGCCACCTTCCGGCACGCGGGCAACCGCGAGCACGGACTGCCCGAACGGCGGGCGCCCGACCAGGCGCTCGATGAACCGGACCGCGGGCACGACCAGGCGGTCATAGATGGCCATCGTCCCGCCGGTGGACGGCTGCTTCTTTAGCAAGCTGGTAAACGCGTAGTAGCAGATCAGACCGAGGGAGTTGGCATACCGGACAGACACCACCTCGAGGCCTGCATCGGTGAGTGCCTTGCGCATCGAGCGCTTCGTGTAGCGGCGCACGTGGCCGGTAGCGATGTCGACCGGGCTCATCGCAAACGGGAACGCCGGGCATACCAGAACGATGTAGCCACCTGCCCGGACCAGCCGCGCCATGCTCGCCAGCGCGCCCACATGGTCCTCGATGTGCTCTAGAACGTTGTAGGAGATGAGGCACGAGTGGTCTGCGCGCTCCTGTGTCGGCAGCATCACCTGGCTCACGGTGACATTGGGATACTTCGCCATCTGCTGCTGCAGGCCGCCGAAGAGCGCCGGATCAGCTTCAGTCGCCGTGAACTTGTCGACGTACGGAATCCATTCCTCCGCGTAATCGCCGAGCCCGCTGCCGATCTCAATCGGATGCTCACCGAGGAACGGCTTCGCGAAGCCGGCAAACCACTTCCGGTGGTTGCGGCACTCAGACAGGGCCACCAGGACGTCGCACTGCGTCTGGCGGTCACCCCGCAGATCGCCGGTATCCAGGGTTGCTGGCTGCTCAGAGGTTGCTGGCTGCTCAGACCGAACTGCTTCCACTCGACCAACCTCTCGTCGCGGTAACGCTCCTGAGCCACGCATGCCGGAGACTTTACCGACCATATGCAATCTCGTCGTTATCTATTGACAACCGGCCGGCTGCCAGCACCATGGACGAAAACGCGAGCATACCCGGGGTTGCGGCCTGCGCCGGGGCATCCAAGCAGATCCGGCATCGGAGATCATACAGTCGCCTGCGACCGCTGCAGAGCTACCCCGCCGACCAAGCGTCGAAACCGCACCTGGTTCGCGGACGGCTAACCGCAGGTCAGCGCCCGCGCTGGGTACCACGAGGCCGTCCGCTGCCCGCCGGCCCGGCTAATGGCGCTGCCAGCAGCCGCGCGCCGCGCCGCCAGCCGTGCGGGCGGCCAAACTGCCTCACCCGCTGTCTCAACGGCAGCTAGCTGGGTCCGCTACAGTCCAGTACGGATTTGGGTGCACGGCCGGCAGGACGGGTCGTCATGCTGGTATATAGCGACAGGCTTAAGGAGCATTGATGTACCAGCCATACCCATCCGGAGGACAGGCGCCCGAGCCGCGAGCAGCTGCCGGCCCCGGCTCCGGTGCTGACAGCGGTGAAGCTCATGTATGCAGGCGCGATCGTCAGCGCGATCACCTTCGTCCTCGGCATTGTCACGGTAGGTTCCACCAGGACCGCGCTGAAGAAGGCGTATCCGAAGTACACCGCCCACCAGATCAGCCAGGTCCTCACCGCTGATGTGATCATCGGCATCGTCGTCGGGCTGCTGTCCGTCGGGCTCTGGGTCTTCCTGGCCAGGGCCTGCCAGCGGGGCAGGAACTGGGCCAGGATTATCGGCACTGTGCTTTTCGCCCTGGACACGCTGCTCATCCTGCTGTCGGTGAGCAGGTTCAAGGGCGGCGTGGCAGTCCTTGTCGACCTGGTCATCTGGCTCATCGGGCTCGCCGCGATCGTGCTGCTGTGGCGGAAGGAGTCCAGCGCCTTCTTCGCGCAGCAGCCCCCGGTGTGACCTGCAACGGCGCTCACGGCCGCTCGGCAGAACCAGTTCAGCCGTCGGCTGGGGCCAGCAGGTAGCAGGCAATCGCGGCCGCGGACGCCACGTTCAGCGAGTCCACTCCCCCGCGCATCGGTATCCGGACGCTGAGATCGGCGTCGTCACGCCAGCGAGCCGACAGGCCATCCCCTTCGGTCCCGAGGAGCAGCGCCATGCGGCCACCGGCAGGCACCTCGCTGATCGGCATCGCGTCAGCTGCGAGGACGAGCGCGAGCAGCCGGAACCCCGCGGCGCGCAGCCCTTCGAGCCCGCTCCGCCAATCCGGCATGCGGGCGTAGGGGACGGTAAGCGCCGCGCCCATCGATACCCGCACCGAGCGGCGGTAGAGCGGGTCGGCGCAGCGCGGCGACAGGACGACCGCATCGAATCCGAGGCCGGCCACGCACCGGAAGATCGCGCCCACGTTCGCATGGTCGACGATGTCCTCGAGCACCACGATCCGGCGCGCTCCGGCCAGCACCTCAGGGACGGCGGGCAGCGGCAAGCGCTCCATTGAGGCGAGGACGCCGCGGTGCACCCGGTAACCGGTCAGCAGCTGCGCGACCGCGGGCGGGACCAGGTACACCGGCCCGGGCCACGAGTCCGCCAGTGCCGCGAGACCGGCCAGCCGGTCGGTGGTGACCAGCATCGACCGGGGCGGATAGCCGGCCCGCAGCGCGCGCCTGATCACCTTCTCGCCTTCGGCCATGAAGAGCCCATGCGTGGCCTCCAGGTTCTTGCGCAAATGGACGTCGGTGAGGCGGACATAATCCGCTAGCCGCGGATCGTCCGCATCGCTGACCGGAACCGGGCTGGCCACCGCACCAGTTTGGCCGTGCCGCCGCGTAGCCGCGCAGGCAGCCCCGGGCCCAGACCCGGACCCGGCTGGCGGCTGCCGTGACAGCCGGGCAATTCAGCAAATCTGCCACGTAACCTTCGGCTATAGTCGGCGGTCCGGGATCGGTCGCGGCCACGGCTGCCTCATCAGCAAGGATCGCGGTGAATCCAGGACGGGCTGGGCATGGCCATGGCGGGGATCGCCGCGAGCGCCGGGTCAGCATTAAGGTCATGGTCGCTGTCGCGGTAGTCGTCGCGTCCACGCTGATGGTGACGCTCGCCGCGCAGGCGAATTCGACACGGCGGTCCTGCACCTCGCGTCCGGTGGTAGCCGGGGTCGCGGTGTCCCCGGAGATCGCCCCGGCGGTCGAGACCGTCGCGAAGCTGTTCAACGGCCAGCGTCACCTTGTGGCGGGTCATTGCGCCGAGGTCCGGATCACGACGGCCGCGCCCGCCACCGTTGCGGCGCAGGTCGACGGCCAGGGCCCGGCTAACAGCCTGCCCGCCGTTGACGCCTGGATCCCGGACTCGAGCCTGTGGGTCGATGTAGCGCGCAGCTTCCCGATGGGCGCGCGGCTCATCCAGCCCGCCGGGTTCGACGTCGCGCGCTCGCCGCTGATGATCGTCATGCCAGCGCCGGCGGCCGCCAGGGTCCCGGCGTTCGGCGTCTCGGTCGGCTGGAACTTCCTGCTGCCCGCCTCCGACGGCGGCCCGCCGACGAGCCAGCACCTGCGGGTCGACCTGCCCGATCCCACCCAGAGCGCCGCGGGGCTCGCCACCCTCGTCCAGATCGACAGGCTGCTCGGCACCGGAGCGGCAGCGCGCACTGCCTTCGCGAGGTTCGTGTTCGCGGCCGAGGTGACCTCGCAGTTCACCGGACCCCAGGGCGCTGACGCCGTTTGTCACGCTCGCGCAGCCACCGCTCGACGGCAACCCGGTGACCGTGACCTCCGAGCAGGCGGTGCTCCAGTACGACCGCTCTCATCCCGGCCAGCCGCTGGCCGCGCGATACCCCTGGAGCCCCGCCAGCGCGCTCGGCAGCCCGGAACTCGACTACCCCTACATCGTGACCGCGTCGCAGCCAGCCCAGCTGGCCGCTGTCCGAGCGTTCGGGGAGGTCCTCGGCCAGAGCTACGCGGCCGGCGTGGTGCGGTTCGATGGCTTCCGGTCTGCCAACGGCGTCGCGGATGTGGCGCCCAGCAAGTACGGGCTGGCTACACAGCTGCTCAAGCTTGCCCCGAGGCCGGAGCCAGTCAGGCGCAGACCACACTTCAGGCCTGGCAGCGAATCGGCGCCAACGGCGCGGACCTGGTCCTGGTCGACGTCTCGGCGACGATGGCCACCAAGGTCGGTCCCGGCGTGACCTTAGAGCAGGAACTAGGCCAGGCCGCCGGCCTTCGGGCTTTCGCTGTTCCCCGACAACACGAACATGGGCCTGTGGGAGTTCGCGGACAAGCTCAGCGGCTCGCGTCCGTACCAGCAGATCGTCCCCGTCGGCCCGCTGACCGGCGAGCTCGGCCTGATCAGCAGGCGCCAGCAGCTCCTCGAAGCCAACGCGGCCCTGAACCCGGTGGCGCACAGTGCCGCTGCGCTGAACTCGGCCATCCTGGCCGGATATAAGCAAATGGTCGCCGGCTACCGGCCGAAGTACTCCAACGCGCTCTTGGTACTGACCTCGGGCGCCGACAACGCGCGCGACGACATCTCGCTAAGCAAGCTGCTCTCCTACCTGCACCAGCTGTACAACCCGGACCGGCCAGTGCAGATCGTCATCGTGGTGTTCAGCGCCCGCAGTGATTTCGCCGCGATGCAGCAGATCGCCTCGGCGACCGCAGGCTCGGCGTATGAGATCACCGATCCCGCGCAGATCGGGAAGGTCTTCTTCGAGGCCATCGCCCGGCGGATCTGCCAATCAAGCTGCACGGGCCCGTAACGCCGAACGGCCGGCCAGCCGCCAGGCGGCACCGGCCAGGCGGCACCGGCCGGCCGGGCCGCGAGGGCGGCAAAATCGGTTGCGGAACCTGGGTTGTCGGTGTGAACCGAGCATCCGCATAGCGCGTCATTCTTTGTGAGGCCCGGCGAGAGCGGGGCGCCGGGCCTCCTTTAGCTTCTGCTACCGGTGTGCGCCAGGCATGATCGTTGGCCGCGCGGCCCGGTCCTGCAAAGCCGGGATCAAGTCCCGAAGGGGCCGGAATCAAGTATGTGAAGGGCGCGCCCGATGAGCACGGGCACTGCAGGGCCTTCCCGCTCGAACCCCTCGCCGACGGTCTTCTGCTTCAGGAAACGCGCGTGGATCCCCTCCAGCACGACCGCCAGCTTGAAGCATCCGAAGGCTACGTAGTATCCGATATCGGACAGATCCCGGCCGGTCAGTTCTGCGTACCGGTCCGCCACCTGGGCTCGGGTGAGGAAGCCCGGCATCGAGGTCACGACGGCGCCCACGTTGATCGCCAGCAAGTCGGCGTCGGCGGGGTCGGCCCAGTACATGAGCGCTAGGCCCAGGTCAGCAAGCGGGTCACCGAGTGTCGACATCTCCCAGTCGACCACCGCCGCGACGGCTGGCCTGGCGCCGAGTGTGACCATCATGTTGTCGAGCCGGAAGTCGCCGTGGACCAGGGTGCCCTCGCCTGCTTCGGGCAGCGCTGCCTGCAGGCGGGCGACAAGCCGGTCGTAGCCGGGCACCTCCCGGGTCGAGGACAGCTCCCACTGCCGCTGCCAGCGCGCGAGCTGTCTGGCCAGGTAACCGTCGGGCCGACCGAAATCGGTCAGCCCTGTCGCGTCAAGATCCACGCCGTGGATCGCGGCGAGCATCTCGACGACCCGTTCGGAAAGCTGCCGCGCCTGGTCTGGCACGAGCTTGGCCCCGTCCCCGGGACTGCGCAGGATCAGGCCGTCGACAAATTCCATTAGATAGAACGGCGCCCCGATGATGGCCTCATCCTGGCAGATCGCGACCGGCCGGGGCACCGGGATATCGGTTCCGTTCAATGCCGAGAGCACCCGGTACTCCCTGGTCATGTCATGGGCGGTCGGCAGCACGTGGCCCAACGGCGCCCGCCGCAGGACCAGGCGCCCAGCGCCCAGATCTAGGCGGTAGGTCAGGTTCGACCTGCCCCCGGCGATCAGTTCTATACCCTCGAGCTCGCCGACGTCGCCGACGCCCGCCTGGCGCAGCCAGCCGGCCAGCCGTGCGGCGTCCTCGATCCCCGGGACGCTGATGTCATCCGTCACTGCGCTCCTCGCCCTCGCTATACGCAATCGTGGCAGTCCCATGATCTCCTGGCCAGATGTCCGGGTGTGTCGGGGCTGGACTATTTCATCGCACTGAAGTAGGCAGGTAAGAGGGGATCCCGATGCCAGAGGTCTAGACCTTCGGAGGGAGCGCAGTGACTGACGCGTGGTTACCGGATGCCGCACGTATCCGGGCAGCGACCGATGGCGGAGCGCTGAAAGGAGGTGCGCCGCGCACTGTCTGGCAAGCCCTCGGCTTTGATCCGCGGATCGTTTCCGCGCGGTCGGCCGCACAGCGCCTCAATCAGCTCAACAGGCCCGGCCATCTGGTGTGGAACCCGCTGAACGGCGAGATCGTGCAGCTCATTCCCGTTGTCAGGGCCGGCAGGTCGATCGGCTGGCCGGAGGGCATCGAACAGCTGTGTCGGCCTAGCCCGGATCAGTGGCGCCAAGCCGCGCCGAAACCAGAGCCGCCGACGGGCTCGTTCTGCGAGATCAACGCCGAGGGCAGGCTGTGCGTCCAGATCTGTGTCGTGGCATTCGCCTGGGAGCCGTTCACCTCCGGTCCGATGGCCGGCCTCCAGGAGATCCTGGACTGGCTCGACTCGTGGGGCATGCCACGCAGCTGGCCGGCCGGGCGCCCGGCGCCCTTCCCGCACGGGCATGCGAGCTGCCGGAATCGCCGGCTCTGGGCCAGGGGCGGCCACTTCGGCGCGTCCCAGGTGCCTGATTGGACGGCTTCCGGCCCTGGCGCAGTGGACGTTGAGCGCCTGACCGGGTCACGACAGGCAGCCGCGCTCCGGGGCCCGGGTGTACTGCAGGCCACAGCCACCCAGCCAAGCCGGAGGCTGGCGGGCGGGCTTACTGATCTTGTCGACATTTTCGACGGCGACGCTACTGCCGCATCGTCCTTGACCCGCGTCGGCTGACGTGGCGGTCCGGCGCGCCGGTACAGTCGCAGCGGTACGGTAGGGCATCATGAGCGCCGATCTGCCACTGTCGACGACGGAACGCACGACACTGAACCGGCGCCGCGAGCGCGGCAGGACCGACCGCGCCGACCTGTATGCCGTGCTG
This sequence comes from uncultured Actinomycetes bacterium, assembly GCA_963774825.1. GTDB lineage: Bacteria > Actinomycetota > Actinomycetes > Streptosporangiales > Streptosporangiaceae > DATBGO01. The sequence continues at coordinate 129,928 of CAVZGW010000019.1, forward strand.
GATGCCGGGCTTGTCTGCCATCTCGGCGTGATCGTGGATGGCTCGCCGCTGGTGCTGCCGACCGGCTACGGGCGCCATGACGACGCCCTTTACCTGCACGGGTCCTCGGCCAACCGGGCCCTGCTCGCGGCCGACGGGAAAGAGATCTGCGTCACGGTCACTCACCTGGACGGGCTGGTATGCGCCCGCGCGGTGTTCCACCATTCGATGAACTACCGGAGCGCGGTGATCTTCGGGACTGCCCGGCTGGTTACCGGCGACGCTGAACGGCTGGCCGCCCTGCGCGCAATCACCGACCAGCTAGTACCTGGCAGGTGGGATCACGTCAGGCCGCCGACGCGCAAGGAACTCGCCGCGACAGCGGTACTTGAGCTGCCGCTCGATGAGGCGTCGGTGAAGGTCCGCACCGGACCGCCCAAGGATGACGAGGAAGACTACGACACCGACATCTGGGCTGGTGTGGTGCCTGCCGAGCTGACCTTCGGGGACGCCGTACCCGATCCGCTACTGCGGCCGGGCGCGGAGATCCCCGCGCATATCAGGAGGCCCTGACCACCCGCCGGGCAGTGGCGGCACCAAAGGCTGGCTGACCTAGGCTAAGGAGATGACTGACCGGCTCGTTTGGATCGACTGCGAGATGACCGGGCTTGATCTTGCCCGTGATGCGCTCGTGGAGATCGCCTGCATAGTGACCGATGGCGAGCTCAACCCGCTCGACGACGGCCTGGACCTGGTGATCAAGCCACCGGCCGAGGCTCTTGATCAGATGCCGGAAGTGGTGCGGGACATGCACACAGCCTCCGGGCTGCTATCCGAGCTGGCGGCGGGCATCACCCTGGCCGAAGCCCAGGATCAGGTGGTCGCCTACGTACGGTCGCACGTTCCCGAGTCGAGGAAGGCTCCGCTGTGCGGCAATTCGATCGCGACTGACCGCACGTTCATCGCCCGAGACATGCCCGAACTCGACACGTTCCTGCACTACCGGATGGTAGATGTGTCGAGCATCAAGGAACTCGCCAGGCGCTGGTACCCGCGCGCCTACTTCGCGAGCCCGCAGAAACATGGCGGGCATCGCGCCCTTGCCGACATCCGGGAGAGCATTCAGGAGCTCCGCTACTACCGGGAAGCGGTATTCGTCAAGCCGCCTGGGCCCGACACTGCCACGGCCAAGGAGATCGCCTCCCGGCATGGTGCCGGGACTGCAGGAGCCGCGGGAGCGGGCACCCCAGGAGCCGCGGGAGCGGGCGCAGCCGGGCCTGCTGGGCAATCCGGTTCTGCACAGTGAGCCGGTCCCGGTATGCTTCCTGAAGCCGCCCGGCGGAGTCGCCTGGTGGGGATGGTGGGCGTAGCTCAGTTGGTTAGAGCGCCAGGTTGTGGTCCTGGATGTCGTGGGTTCGAATCCCATCGCTCACCCCGGGTGTTACCGCAGGCCAGATGGCCGAGCATCATGGCAGCTTGCCCGTTCGGCGTGTCAAGTGTCCCATTTTGGGGTGGAATGTCGATTCTGCTGTCGCGCCCTGGCGGAGCAGCGAAGCTTCCCGCGGTGGGCCATTGTGACAAGCGAAGCGCCCGAGCTGTGACCCACTGAAATATTTGTGATCTGGATCTAGACTTCGCCGCGGCGCTCAATCAGCGTCGGCGACGATCGAGCCGATCCTGGTTGCCAGCGTCCGGTCCCTGGCGTTGAGGATCAGCGCGTACACCACGGCGACCACGATGATCCCCAGCGAGATGTACGGGTAAATGTCAAAAGGATGCGGCTGGCCGGGCTTAACCAGCTCATAGAGCGGGAACGCGATCGCGAGGACGCCGAGCACCGGCAGAATCAGGTGCCGGAGCACCGAAAACTGGTCCGGGTGGTGCCTCCGGTAGTACACCGGCAGGGCCAGGTTGCTGACGAGGTAGATCACCACGATGGGAATGGTGCCCAGGGTGGCCGCCTCGCCGAAGTACACCACCGGGTCCAGGCCCCAGCCGAACCCGTAAACCAGACCGAGCGCGATGACCAGGAAGATCACGAAGGCCACCCACGGGGTCCGGCTCTTCGCGGTGACCCGGCCCGTGACCGGAGGGAGCAGGCCTTCCCGGCCGGAGCTGAAGATCAGCCGCGCCTGGGAGTTCGTAGCGGCGATAAGCGAGCCCATGATCGAGGTGAAGCCCGCCAGGTAGGCAAAGAACCCGACCACCGCGCCCACGCCAAGCGCGACCGTGACGAACGGCACGCCGGCCGCCGTCCCGAGCGCCGTCGCGTTGTAGTGATAGCCGACAACGGTCACGTAAGCGAACAGCACGTAGCACGCTGCGATCGCCCCGATGCCCAGGAAGATGGCCCTGGGCACCGCCCGCCGCGGGTTGTCGGTCTCCTCGGCCAGCGTCGCGGAGTTCTCCCAGCCGATAAACAGGTACACGGCAATCGGGAAGCCCAAGCCGAGGCCCTTGAAGCCCGACAGCAGATGGGACGGCTCGAACGGGGTGAGATGGAGATTCCCCGAGTCCTTGATCAGCACCCACACGCTGACCAGCAGCAGCAGCGCGATCTCGAACGCGAACAGCGCCCCCGCCCACCTCGTGGACAACGAAACGCCCCGCACCACCAGCAGGAACGCCAGCAGCGTCAGCACCGCGACCAGCAGCTGCCAAGCGATGTGCACGTGCGCGTACTTGACCAGCATGTCGGAGGTCCAGCCGCCGGAGATCGCAACGACCGCTGACACGGCAATGATGTAGCCGACCGACATGACGATCGCCGTGGTCAATGCTGCTACGGGGCCTAACCCGCGGCCGATGAAGGTGATGAACGATCCGGTGGACGGGATCGACTTGGTGAACTGGGCCACGGTATTGCCCAGTAGCGCTACCGCGATGGCGGCGGCGATGATGGTCAGCGGCGAGGCGATGCCGGCTGCCGCCGCGATCAGCCCCATGCTGAAGTAGAAACTCATGGCCGGGGCGATGTTGGCCATGGTCGACGCGGTGATATCGGTCAGGCCGAGCGCTCCGCGGTGCAATCGCTCGGGCGCCGGCGGTGCTAACCGGGGCATCGGATGCTGTTGCCATGAGCCACCTCCAGGCACAAAGGCCATGCGGCTCACATTAAAGGCAAGTGGCCCGGCCGTACATCCTCGGCTAGCCCGAAGTAACATATACGTAACTTCGGGCTATATCAGCGACACGCTCACTTTACGTACGGGAGGGGCGCAACGGCCGGAGGCTGCCCGATTGGCTCGCTGACGTACTGGGAACGGATGCCGTCGATGTAACGGCGGCACCGCTCGGTGAGGCCGGCGGCGGTCTGCATGCGCCCTTTGGTGATGAGGACGCCGAGGTCCGCGCCCTTGAAGCGGTAGTCGCCTGGGCCGTACACGCGCAGGAAGAAGCACTCGTCCTCGCTGGCCAGCTGGTGCCAGTCGTGCGACGCGCGGAGAAAGGTCAGCTCCCCGGCCTGGTTGAGCTGGTAGGTCCCGGTGCGGGGGGCGGCGAGGATAAACTCGACCGAATCGTTCGGCTCCTTCATGATCAGTTGTGCCCAGACGTCACCCGCTGCCAGGTCGCGCCACCGCTCGTTGATCTCCTCGACATCGATGATGTAGTCGACGTCCATGTACTCCAGCAGGTGGAAGAGGAAGAGCGGGATGTCGGCGTACGCGCCCGCCGTGACGTTGGTCATCGACGACGCGCCGGAAATGCGGGGGTTCAGCTCACCGAGGTAGACCTCATCGGTGTCGAGGTCGACGAGGACGTCGACCTCGAAGAAGCCCTTGTAACCCTCCTGCCTGAGTCGGCTACCGAGCCGCCGGACGAGTTCGGTCGCCTTGGCACGGTGCTCATCCGATAACGCCTCGGGGAAGAGGTCATTGCCGCACCACCCGCCCTTGTACGGGGTGAGCTCGGGGTAGCCGGTGAGGTCAATCATGAAGGGCCCGACGACCGTCCCGTGCCGGGTCAGCACGGCCTCCACCGCGGCGGCCTTATTGTTGATCCGCGTCATCACCTTCGCCTGCTGGCCGGCGATGTCGCCGACGTGGGCGGCCCACTCTGACTCCGACGCGACGAAAAAGGTGGTCTTACCGGAGTCGCCGTAGGCGGTCTGCACGACGAGGTCGGTGCCGAGTCCCGCATCGACGGCGACGCGGACCAGCGTGGCCCACGAGTCGACCTCCACGAGCACGTTCGGCACGCTCAGGGCTCCGGCCTCGTTGCCGAGCACCGTCGTCACGATCTTGGAGTCCAGGCGCCGGCGCAGCGCGTCAGAAGGGAGGATGAGCTCGTACCCCAGCTGTGCGCAGATCCGCTCTGTCTCCTCGTCAAAGAACAGCATCGCCACCTTGGGTCGGCCGCCGCGAGCGGCGATGAAGGCCTGGACCTCTGGATCCCGGAGGAGGTAGTTGTTGATCTCCTCGCTGCTCTCGAACTTCACGTACGGCTTGTGCTTCGGGCTGAACACCCGCGGGTGGCCACCGTCCCAGGAGTCAAAGTAGGCGACGTAGTTGAAGTTTCGGACCCAGCGGTCGATACCGAGCAGGTTGAACGCGGTCGGCCCGAGGAAGTAGACGGGCGTGGTGTTCGTGCGGAAGAAGCCCCGGATCTCAGAGATCCCGTTGAGGCGCCGGTGGGCGGGGACCGGCAAACGGTGCGACGACTCGCTCATGAGTTCCTCGGGCAAGACGAAGATTTGTCCCTATCTAGCCTAGCTCCGATCCCGGCTCTCCAGCACCGCGGCGACTCCCGATCTGACCGCGGGAAAGGCCCGCCGCTACTCCTGGGGGCCCGTGCTGCCGCTCCGGCTCACCGGCAGCAAGGCCGGCGAGGGCCACGCCGACCGCGTCGAAGGCGCGCAGCGTGTCGTGCAGCATCGCCGGCGACTGCGCGTCCGGCCACGAGGACAGCTTGGCGGCCACCGTGCCGGTATCAGGGCTGACGTACAGCATCTGCCCATAGATGCCCAGGCAGAGCAGGACATCGCCGGGCTCTCGCGGCACGAACCAGAACTTGTTGCGGTACCAGCCGCCAGGAAGGTACGGCCCGGACGCGGACCGGGCAAACGCGTCGCGGATGTCCGGCGAGACCGTCCACGACTCGCGCAGCCAGGTAGCGGGGACGACGCGGCTGCCCGCCACCTCGCCGCCAGCCAGCAGCATCGTGCCGAAACGGGCGAGGTCGCGCGCCGTAGCGCACATTCCTCCGTCGTGAATCGCGGTGCCCACGCCGTCACAGGTGATCTCGGCGTCGTGCTCAGCACCCATCGGCGACCACACGAGTTCGCCGACAAGGTCGGCCATCCTGGTCTTCGCCGCCCGCTCACAGACCCACCCGAGGACGTCGGTCTCGCACGAACGATAGTCGAAGACCCCCCCATGCTCGCTGGCTCCGCCGAGGGTCGTCAGGTAGGCGTACATCGAGCCGGGCACCTGACGGCGCGACGCCGGGCGCCAGCCCATCGCCTGCTCCATGACACGCACCTCGGCGTCCAGATCGGTGTAGTCCTCGTTGAACTCCACTCCGGAGCGCATGTCCAGCACGTCGCGCAGGCTGGCCCCCCGGTAGCCGCTTTTCTCGAGTTCCGGCACGTGGTCCGTGACGAGATGCGCGGGGGCCAGCAGGCCGCGCTCGACAAGGTTGCCGGCGACGCAGCCGACAACCGACTTGGAGATCGACATCAGCAGGTGCGGGGTGTCGGAGGCTGTCTCCCTCGCGTATCGTTCCAGCACTACCCGCCCGCCGTGCACGACGACGACGGCGTCGGTGTAGGTGTCATCGAGCACCTCATCGACGGTCGCTTCGGTGCCGTCGACACGGTCCAGCGCGATCTCGCCGAGCGGCAGGGGCGTGGCGAGCAGCGGCGTCACCGGCCGGGCGCCCCTGGAGATGCGCTGGGTGGGTACAAGCTCACGCATGTGCGCGAATGACCACCGGTTGTACGGCGGATCCTGCCAGTTCGCGAGGGTGACCCGGGCATCCTCCGGCGGCGGGAATCCTTGCATGAGCATAGGGCGAGCCTAGTAGCCATGCCTCGAAACGGCGCGCACTCGGCCTGGAGCCTTCCACGTCGTGGGCCAGCAGTGCACGCGCTGGCTAGCTGAGCCATTCCAGTGCCGGGAAAGACCTGGACGGCGTACCGGGAGACTGGCTGCAACGGCTGGTTTGTCATAGCCTGCCGGTACCCGGCAGCTGATCAGGTTGACAGATCAAGGGGAACGCAGGTGTTCGAGACGATTCTCGTTGCCATCGACCATTCCGACCACTCGCAGCGCGCGCTCCTCACGGCGAAAGACCTGGCAAAATGCGTGGGGGGCAAGGTCCGCATCGTTCATGTCCGGGAGGTGTCGGTCGGGCGGAAGTCCGTGCCGGCGTCAGCGGAGTTCTCTGACGAGGCCAATGCGCTCGTCGAGGACGCCGTCAAGGCCGTGACGGCCGACGGTATCGCCGCCACCGGCGTCGTGCGCGAGACCCACTTGGGTCGCGTGGCACCCGAGATCCTCGGGGAGGCTGCCGATTCGGAGGCTTCGGTGGTCGTCCTCGGCGCCCGGGGCCTTACGGATCTCGAAGGGCTCGTGCTGGGCAGCACGACCCACAAGGTGCTCCACCTGGGGACGTTGCCAGTCCTGGTCGTGCGCTGAGTCCCGGCGCTCCCGGCGCTTGCTGACCGAGCCCGTGGCCCGCGCAGGACGGCGACCGTAAACGGGAGTACTTCCAGCAATTCGCAAGACGGCCTCAGCTCAATTGCCTCGACCAGCTGGGACCAGCGGAGGTGTCCGCTTTTTCTGCAGCAGGAAGAACGTGCTCGGCCCGAAGTGGACTCTGGCCAGGGGCTTCTGCACAGCCCGCTCCACGGCGAGCATGAGCCGTTCCGGCAAGACTGCCTTGGCGACCGGGTGCCTGAAGTTGGAGACCGACAGCTGCCGCCGGATTTGGAAACCGGCTTCGGTCAGCTGACGGGAAATGGTGCGCGGGTGATGGTTCACATATGGCGCATTGCCGCAGCGCCTGCCCTCCTCGGACCGGGCATCAATCTCTGATGCCGGGACCCGCTCCCGGCGGAGCAGGTAGCGAACCCGGTTGACGGCATGGGCGGAATTTGCTGCCTCGATCACCGCGAATCCGCCCGGCCGCAGGATGCGCGACACCTCGGCAAGCTCGGCTATGGGGCAGGGCAAGTGATGCAGCACCCGGATCATGACAGCCAGATCCACGCTCTCGTCGCGGAACTCCAGGTCCGCCGCGTCCATCAGGTACCGGTCCATGGCCGGATGGTCAGGGAACAGGCGCCGTGAAAGGTCAAGCTGCTGGCTGCTGGGGTCGACCAGGGAGACCTTGTCCGCATAGTCGGCCAGCACAACGCTCAGCCGCCCGAAGCCGCCGCCGACGTCGACGGCGTGCCCGAAACGGTGACCATTCAGTAAGCGCCGGATCGCGATCACCTCGGCTTCATGCTCGTAACCGCGACCCCGCCAGAAATGCGCATAGTTGAACTTGGTGTCGTTGTACATATCCGACCTACGGATCGCGTCGGCGCTCGTCATTGGTCCCTCCCTCAGGGGACTTATCCAATCCGCCAGCCAGCCAAGCCGCGTTCAGACTTGCTTTGATAAAGCTTTGCCCGTCCTTGACGGCCTGGCAGAATGCCAGCGCGGCCCGGGATTGCGTGAATCCTGGGCCGACTCGAAGCGAAAGTCCGCCTAGCGCCGCGACGCATGCAGTCGGGTCAAATAGGCGCCGCTCCGGCCAAGTAATCGGATAACAAAACCCCCCCGTGGCGGAACAGCACGACCGGCTGGCAAAAGCAGGCGGGCCGGTCACGGAAAATAGGTCACAAGCAATCCGGCTGGGGCTGCGAAATGGGCCACGAGGCGCTCCATGCCTACACCGAGGTCAGGGCCGTCCCCGGACAACAGCCGGGCCGGCTTCCGCTCCTGGACCACGTCTGGCTCTAGACCGACCGGCGGTAGACCCAGACCGAGAGCGGCGCGCAGGCCGCGACGATGCCAGCGATCCGCACGCACGACCAGGCCACGTTATTGCCGACCGCAGGAACCACCAGACTCCTCCGGATCTTCCCGGGCCCGCTGTCTTGCTCGGCAGCCCGGAGGGGATGCTGATGGTGGGTGGAATTCGAGCATCTGATCGAGCGTGCCAGGGCAAGCACCATGGCCTGCTGAGATGCCGGCCGCCTCCGGTGGCAGTGACCGAATCCGGCTCTCGTTATGAATTCAGGGCGGCCCGCTCCACGGCGGGTTACCCTGGCGGGACGGATCTCACCGAACTGCTCGAACGATGGCGCAGCGACCTGTCCGCGTGGGCCATTCCCGAGCACATTACCGCGGCGGCGGCCGAATCACCGTGGGTACTGCCGCAGCAGGTGTTCGCCCGCCGTGCCGACCGCGTCGCCGCCGCCCCGTCCGGCGCTTCCTATGACGTGGCCTGGGCCGCCCTCGATCCACCGGGCAGCGTGCTGGATGTTGGCTCCGGCGCGGGCGCTGCCAGCCTGCCGCTGCTTCCGCGCGCCACGGCGCTGACCGCCGTCGACGTCGTACCCGGGATGCTCGAGGCACTGGAGCGGCGCTCGGCAGCCCTGGGGATGCCGGCCCGCTGCGTGCCAGGGAAGTGGCCGGATGTTGCGCCAGCCATAGCCCCGTGCGACGTCGTGACGTGCCACAACGTGCTCTACAACGTGCCCGGCCTGGCGCCCTTCGTCGTGGCGCTCACCGTGCACGCGCGGCGCCTGGTGGTCGCCGAGGTCACCGCCGAGCATCCGCTGGTGTCCCTGAACCCGTTGTGGCTGAAGTTTCACGGGCTGCGGCGGCCGGTCTCCCCCACCTCCGGCGACCTGATGCGGATCCTGACCGCGATGCGCCTGCGGCCCGCCTGCCGGCACTGGAACCGCGAGGGCGGCCCCGACTACGCCAGCTTCGACGAGCTGGTCGACGTGACAAGGCGCCGGCTCTGCCTGCCGGGGCAGCGAGCCGCTGAGGTGGCCAGCGCCCTGATCGAGGCGGGCGCCGATCCGGCGCATCCGGTCGACCTCGGCTCCTCCAGACGCCAGGTGGTCACGATCTGGTGGGATGGCAGGGCAGGGCGAGACCAGCCGTGACCGAGCGCGGCCCGAGGCCGGTGGCCCGGCGCGTTTGCTGGCTATTTCCAGGTATCTGGAAATAGCCAGCAAGTCATGCGCCACGGCACCCTCGATTTGGCTGGCCGCACGTCTTGCAGGTAGAGACGATGTTGGCAGCGACGAGTGGCGATAGGCGAACCGGTAGCGATAGGCGAACCGGTAGCGATAGCCGAACCGGTAGCGATAGCCGAACGGGTAGCGATAAGCGAACAGGTAGCGATAGGCGACAGGCATGAGCGAGTGGCCAGAGGGCTGGTTCAGGGATAACGCGGGCGCAGGCGGGTCCAACCCGGACGCTGGCGGGTCTTCGGACGACCCCGGCCACGCCGACAGCCCGACGGCCCACGTGCCCGCGGGACCGGCGGGATCCGCGAGACCGTCGGGGCCCGCGAGACCAGCGGGACCCGCGAGACCAGCGGGACCGACGGGCTCGGCCGCCGCCGGGCGCCCGGCCGGCGGTGGCGCCTGGCCAGCTCAGCCGCCGCCGCGGAGCCCGGGAGGGACTGGCCGCATCGCACCCGCCGGAAGCGGCGCGCCGCCCGCCGTGGCCGGCGGCGCACCAGGAAGCCCGGGTGGCGCCCCCGGAAGCCCGGGCGGCAGCGGGCGGCGCAGGCTCCGGCCCCGGCGGATCATCGCGGTACTCGCCGTGGTCATCGCGCTGATCCTGGTCGCGACGGTAGGGATGTACTTCTACTTCAACGGCAAGCTGACCCGCCAGAACGTGCTCGTCGACTACTCCGGCCGTCCCGCCGCGGCGGCCGGGCAGAACTGGCTGATCACCGGATCAGACAGCCGCCAGGGTCTGACCGTCGCACAAGAGCGCCAGCTGGCCACCGGCTCGCTGAGCGCTATCAGCGGTCAGCGCTCCGACACGATCCTGATCCTGCACATCGGTGGCGGCAGGCCCGTGCTGGTGAGCATCCCGCGCGATTCCTATGTCCCGATCCCCGGCTACGGGACGAACAAGATTAACGCTGCGTACGACCTTGGCGGTCCGAAGCTGCTGGCCAAGACCGTGCAGAACGTTACTGGCCTGTACATCAACCACTACATGGGCATCGGCTTCGGCGGGCTGGTCAGCGTCGTCAACTCCGTCGGCGGGGTCAACATGTGCCTGCCTGGCCCGATGGTGGACCCGAAGGCCGGGCTGAACCTCAAGGCGGGCTGCCAGACGCTGGACGGGGCGCAGGCCCTCGGTTTCGTCCGGACCAGGAACTTTGCCGAAAGCGACCTGCAGCGCGAGCAGGATCAGCGGCTGTTCCTCAAGGCGCTGCTCAGCAAGATGACCAGCCCGGGCACGATAGTCAACCCGTTCGCCATGATCCCCGCGGCCTCGGGCTCGGCCTCGTCACTCACCGTCGACCAGGGCACCAGCCTCTACAACCTCCTTCAGGCGGCGTTCGCGCTGCGGAACCCGGAGACCACCACGGTACCGATCGCTAACGCAAGCCTGCAGACGCCCGCGGGTGACGCGGTGCAGTGGGACCAGTCAGAGGCGCTCCAGCTCTTCAGCGATCTCAGGACCGACAAGGCAGTCCCCCGGAGCCTGCTGACCGGCTCCAGGCTGGCCGGAACCTGAGCCAGCACCGGGCCGCATCCGGCTGACGCGGGGTACGGGGACCTTGGCGGCGGCGCGGAGGACAGCCTCAGCGGGTCTTCAGGTAACACTCAGCCGGGGACCGCATACTAGACGGATGAGCAGCCAGCCGGGCAACGAGCGCAGGCAGCCGGATGCCAGGCTGCTCGTTGTCGAAGACGAGCCGAACATCCTTGAGCTGCTCGCGGCGAGCCTGCGGTACGCCGGCTTCGAGGTCGTCACCGCCGGGGCGGGCACCGAGGCGGTCCAGGCCGCGCAGCGGCACCGGCCCGACCTCATCGTGCTCGATGTCATGCTGCCCGACATGGACGGCTTCGACGTCATCAGGCGGCTGCGCGGCGGCGGCGCCCGGATTCCCGTTGTCTTCCTGACCGCCCGCGACTCCACCGAGGACAAGATCCGCGGTCTCACCCTCGGCGGCGACGACTACGTCACCAAGCCGTTCAGCCTTGAGGAGGTCATCGCCAGGATCCGCGCGGTGCTACGCAGGACAAGGGGCGACGGCACTGAGCCGCCGCCCAGGCTCAAATTCGCCGACCTGGAGCTTGACGAGGACAGCCACGAGGTCTGGCGGGCCGGCTGCCAGATCCAGCTGTCGCCGACCGAGTTCAAGCTGCTGCGTTATTTCATGGCTAACGCCAACCGGGTGCTGTCCAAGATGCAAATCCTCGATCACGTCTGGGACTACGACTTCCGCGGCGACACCGGGATCGTCGAGTCGTACGTATCGGTGCTGCGCCGCAAGGTCGACACGTCCGAGCCGCACCTGCTGCACACCCTGCGCGGCGTCGGCTACGTGCTCAGGATCCCGTCTTCGTGACGCCTGATCGTCATGCCTGATGCGGTACGACCCGCTGTAGTCCGGGATTCCCTCAGGGCCCTGCCCGGGCGTACCTCGCTGCGGGTCAAGCTGATCTCTGCCGTGCTGGTCATGGTGGCCATCGCACTGGCAGTGATCAGTTTCGCCGGCATCTCGTTCCTCAGCAGGTACCTGCTCGGCCAGGCCGACGATCAGCTCGCGGGGCTGAACAGTTATGCCCTCCAGCGGACGCTGCAGAACTACCTGCAGGGCCCGCTGTACTCGCGCGGGGAAGCGGTCGTGTGGGTGCCCGATGCCGGCGCGCAGCAGCAGATCGTGATACCCGTCTCGCAGAGCGGCGTCGGGCCGCCCGGCCCGCAGCAGGTCATCGCGGGGCCGAAGCTGCCGGCCGACATCGGCTCGCTGGCCTCTCCTGCGCAGAACGCCATCACCGTGGCCGCCACCTCGGGTGGCGGGAGCTGGCGGATCGTGGCAATCCCCGCGACGCTGAACAACGCGGCCGGCACAGTCGTCGTGGGCCTCGACGTAACGAGCTCCTATAAGACGATCCGGGAGCTGACCGGGATTGACCTGATCGTGAGCCTCGGAATCATCCTCGGGCTGGCCATCGTCGGCATCGGCCTGGTCCGCGCCAGCCTGCGCCCGCTCACCGACATCGAACGGACAGCCGAGGCCATCGCCGCAGGGGATCTCAGCCGCCGGGTACCTGAGCGGGACCCGCGAACCGAGATCGGCCGCCTGGGCAGGTCACTGAATACGATGCTGGCCCAGATCGAGGCTGCCTTCGGCGCCCGCGCTGAATCTGAGCTCGCCGCCCGCCGGTCCGAGGACAAGATGCGGCAGTTTGTCGCCGATGCCAGCCACGAGCTGCGCACCCCGCTGACCGCCATCCGCGGCTTCGCGGAGTACTACCGGCAGCGCGGCGGGCTAGCGGACGGCGGGCCCGCGGCACCGGGCCCGGCCGCCAGCAATGGCTCGCGCATTTCGTCCGAGGCCGGCGGCGTTCTCGCCCGGGCCGACCTGGACCGGATCATGCGGCGGGTTGAGCAGGAGTCGTCCCGGATGGGCGTGCTGGTGGAAGACATGCTGCTGCTGGCCAGGCTCGATCAGCAGCGGCCGCTCGACTATCGCCCGGTCGACATGCTGACGCTGGCTGCCGACGCCGTCCACGACGCCCGGGTTGTCGCGCCGGACCGCGGCATCGAGCTCACCGTGGGCACCGGCGCCGCGCTGATCGTGCTGGGCGACGAGGTCAGGCTCCGCCAGATCATCGGCAACCTGATGAGCAATGCGCTCACCCACACGCCGGAAGGGACGCCCATCGAGGTCCGGGTGCGGCCCGGCAGCATGCACGAACGTCCCCCGTCCGCGCCCGGCCGCGGGGCCCCAGCGGCGCCGGGCCTCGCGCCGGTGTCCGCGGTGATCTTCGAGGTCGCTGACCACGGCGCCGGCCTGACGCCCTATCAGGCCGAACATGCCTTCGAACGGTTCTACAGGTCCGACCAGGCCAGAACCAGGAAAGCGGGCGGCACCGGGCTCGGCCTCGCCATCGTGGCCGCGCTGACCATCGCGCACGGCGGCGCGGTCTGGATCGAATCGCCGTCCGGCGGGGGTGCCAGCTTCCGGTTGGCACTGCCGCTCGCTCCCGAGGCCAGGATCAGCGAGCTGGAGCCCAGCGAGTTACCGGCAAACGTGCCCGCGCCGCCGGGCTGACGACGACCCCGTGACCTGGCCCGTGCCGCCCCGGCAAGCCAGCCGCCTCATCGTGACGGCTGCTCAGCGAAATGGGCCGGGGAACTCGCCGCGATCACGGCGTCAGGGCGCTGCGGGCGGCGTCAAGCGCGGCCTCCCGGTAGGCGGCGCCGAACAGGCAGACGTGCACCAGCAGCGGATGGAGCTGGTGCAGCGGGATCCGGGCCTGCCAGCCTGCCGCCAGCGGGGCGGTCTCGTGGTACGACGCGACGATCCGGTCCAGGTACGGCGCGCCGAACAGCGCGAGCATGGCCAGGTCGGTCTCCCGGTGACCGCCGTGGGCGGCCGGATCGACCAGCACGCCGCGGCCGCCTGACCAGAGCACGTTCCCGGACCAGCAATCGCCGTGGATCCGGCTGGGCGGTTCCGCCGGCCCGGCCAGCTCGGCCGCCCGCCCGGCCACGGCCTCGATGAGCCGGGCATCCGCGGCGGTGAACCATCCCGCGTCCACGGCGCGGCGCAGATACGGCAGCAGCCGCTGGCTGGCGTACCAGCCGGGCCAGTCGTCCGCCGGCTCATTCGGCAGCGGCAGGCCCGCGATGGTTCCCGGCCATGGGGCGCCGTAGCTGGCGGCCCCCGCTGCATGCAGCAGCGCGAGGTCCCTGCCGAACCTCTCGGCCGCCGCCTGGTCGGCCCGCTCGGCCTGCACCCAGGAGATCACTAGCGCGGCGTCGTCGAAGCCGAGAACGTCAGGGACGGGCGCCGCGCCCGCCTGGCCGAGCCAGGAAAGCCCGCGTGCCTCCGCGCCGAAGCCCGCTTGCGCGGCGCTCAGCTGCTCGCCGGCGACCTTGGCGAACGCGATCCGTCCGTCGGCAAGCTCGCACCGGTAGTGACCGGCGCCATGCTGGCCGCCAAGGCTCCGGCAATCCCGCAGCCCGGTGCCAAGCAGCCGTTCAAGGTGGCCGGTCACGCCGCCGGCCGCCGCCGGGATCACCCGGCGCCAGCTGGCCCGGCCGGTGTCCCCGGGCCGGGCGGGCCGGGCGGGCCGGGCGGGCCGGGCCCGCCAGCCGGGCCGGGCGGGCCGGCCGGGCCGGGCGGGCCGGCTGGGCCGGGCAGCAGGAGCCCGGCCAGCTGGGCAGCGAGGCCCCGGGCGGCGGGCCGCACGAGATCGAAGGCCCGCGCGTACTCGGCCGCCGAACCGTTGTAAGGATCGGGGACCTCGGGAATTGGCTGGCCGCCTCCGTCTGGCCAGCCGGCCAGCGCCGGGTCGAACAACCTGAACAGCCGGATCCGGCGACGGGCATCGGAGTCCGGTGCCATCGCCCGCAGGTCCTCGAGGTTGGCCAGGTCCATCGCGGCCACCAGATCGTAGCGGCCGAACCAGGACGACCCGAACTGCCGCGCCCGGTGAGCGGAGCCGTCGTAGCCGCGGGCGGCGAGCTCGGCCCTGGCCCGGGAATCCATCGGCGAGCCGATGTGCCAGTCTCCGGTGCCCGCGCTGTCCACCTCGACCAGGCCGGCCAGGCCCGCTTCGTCAAGCTCGCTGTGCAGGACCACCTCGGCCATCGGCGACCTGCAGATATTGCCCAGGCAAACGAGGCAGACACGATATTTCTGCGACGGATGACGCGGCTCTGGTGCCGTGATCAGGGCACGGCTGTGGGCAGGCATGGCACAAGCATGCCCGACCGGTTACCGGTCCCGGTCAGCGAGCCGTCCGCGGTGACCGGGAGCTTCCCCGGCGCCGGCCCATCAGCGAGCCGTCCGCGGTGACTACGGGCGACCGCGGCGCCCGGCCTGGAACAGCCAGGCCGGGCGCCGCGGTCTCGCCAGCCAGTCCGGCGTTAGCCGATCCTGGCCAGCGCGTGCACGAACTTGTAGGCGTTGATCGTGCCCCAGCCGCTGGCCAGGTCATAACCAGTGGTCGCGTTATAGCCGGTCACGCCGCCGAACGAGTTGTTGCCCGTGGTGATGTCGACGATGCCGGTCGGGAGCTTCGTGTGCTGGCTCAGCGCGCCCAGCAGGTACAGCGCCGGGTTGATCAGGCCGAGCCGGTGACCGGCCACCTGATCGGCGAGCGCCACGATGCCGGAGAACAACGGCGACGCCTCCGAGGTACCGCCAACGAGTTGCCAGCCGGGCCCGCCGAGCCCGGCGAAGGACAGGTAGACCCAGGCCGCGCCGTCGACCGCGGCGCTCATCGAGATGTCCGGCGTGCCGCGGTGGTCACCGACCACGTGGCGGACGCCGACCTGGAACAGCGGCCGGCCGAAGACCTGCGAATAGCCGCCGCCGCCCGCGCCGAAGCCATCGTTCCAGACCGAGTCGGGCCGCAGCCGGTTACCGCTGTTGTCGAGGTAGAGCTGCGAGCCGCCGACCGAGGTCACCAGCGGGTCCGACGACGGCCAGGAGTTCACCACGTACGGGTACGTGGTGGTCCCGTCGGCCTCCTCACTGGTCGCGCCGTCGTCGCCCGCTGCCGCCAGGACCGTGACGTGGTGCCGCAGCGCGTCCTTGAACGCGTACCGCAGGCCCAGCAGGCTGGGGGTGTTGGGCCCGTCAAACCCGGGGAACGTGTTCTCGGTCGCGCCGAAGCTCTGCGTGATCACGTCGCCGACGCCGCGGTTGATCAGCGACTGCTCGGCGTTCATCATCTCGGGGAAGCCGACGGTTCCCTCGGTCTCGGCGACCGGGGTCTCGGCCAGCACGATCTTGGCGCCCGGCGCGATCGCGTGCGCGTACTCGACGTCCAGCGTGGTCTCGAACGCCCAGTCGACCATGGTCGGGTTGGTCGGGTCGAACGGCGGGATGGTGCCGAACTGCTCGATCTCCAGGTCCGGGTCGGGCAAGCCGAACTGCGCGTCGAAGGTCTTGATGTCGCTGGCGATCGTCGGCGATCCGTACGAGTCAACGATCACGATGGTCCGGCCGGTACCGGTGACGCCCTGCTGGTACAGCGGGTTCAGGTCATAGGCCGTCCGGTACTGCAGCGGCGTGTAGCAGCTGATCCCGAGCTCGGCCAGGCAGTCCGTCGTGGAGATCGGCGCCGGGAACTGCTTCGCAATGCTGATCGGGCGGCTCAGATCGGGAACCGCCACGGCGGCGTGCGCGCCGGCGCGGGCAGCAGGCCGGCCGCGGCGACGGTCACCCCTGCGGACTGGAAGGCCAGCAGCCCAGTCACGGCGGCGACCGGGACAGCCAGCCGCGCGATGCGGCTGACGCGGGACTTCGCTCGCGGAGTTCTGATGCCGGTCACGGCACCGGTGCCGAGCGCGAATCTGGACGTGGGCATGGGCATGGCGCTCCTACTCTGTGCTCAGAACAGCTCTCTGTGCTCACAACAGCGTGACGAGGTCGAGCCAAGGGGACACATAATCCAATCTCGTAATCCAATCTCGCCTTATTTCTGGAGCGCAATAGGCGCTAGCAAATCTCTTGATGGGTATCCTCTTGGCTCGCGGCGGCGGCCGCCGGCGGAATCGCGAAGTCGGCTGCCTGGCACCATGGACCACATGCGATCAGCCCGCGGCTACCGGAAGGTGTCGCTCTGGCTGGACACCGCGCCTGGCACGCTTGAGCCTGGCGCGCCGCTGCCGGGCGATCGGGACGCGGACGTGGCCATCGCCGGCGCGGGATTCACCGGCATGTGGACCGCCTACTACCTGTCCCGGGCCGACCCTGGACTGCGGATCGCCATCTGCGAGAAGGAGATAGCCGGCTTCGGCGCGTCCGGGCGCAACGGCGGCTGGTGCTCGGCCCTGTTCCCCGCATCGCTGGCCAAGCTGCAGCGGATGGCGGGCCGGGCCCAGGCGATCGCCATGTACCGGGCCATGGAGCAGACCGTGGACGAGGTCGGCAGGGTGGCGGCCGCTGAGTCCATCGACTGCCACTTCGCGAAGGGCGGGACCGTCGAGCTCGCCCGGTCGCCGGCCCAGCTGGACCGGGCTGCGGCGGAAGCGCGCGAGGCGAGGGCATTCGGCTTCGGCGAGGACGACCTGCGGCTGCTGACCGCCGACGAGGCCCGCGGCCTGGCGGGCGCCTCCGGCGTCCTTGGCGGCACGTTCACCCCGCACTGCGCCGCCATCCACCCGGCCAGGCTGGCCCGGGGCCTGGCGGAGACGCTGCGGCGGCGCGGCGTCGCGCTGTTCGAGCGCACCCCCGTACTCGACATCCGCCCCGGCCGGCTGGTCACCGCCACCGGGACGGTCCGGGCACCGTACGTCATCAGGGCGACCGAGGGGTACACCCCGCGGCTGCCGGGGCTGCGGCGTGCGATCGCCCCGGTGTACTCGCTGATGATCGCGACCGCCCCGCTGCCTGATGCCGTCTGGGACGAGATCGGCCTGGCCGGGCGGCCTACCTTCGGCGACCTGCGGCACCTGATCATCTACGGGCAGCGGACCGCCGATGGCCGGCTGGCGTTCGGCGGCCGGGGCGCCCCCTACCATCTCGGCTCCGCGGTCCGGCCGGCGTTCGACCGCGTTCCTGCCGTGTTCGCCGCGCTCCGGCGCACCCTGGCTGAGATGTTCCCGGTCCTCGGCGACACCGTCCGGGTCACGCACGCGTGGGGCGGCCCGATCGGGGTGCCACGGGACTGGTGCGCTTCGGTCGGCCTCGACCGGGCCACCGGGCTCGGCTGGGCGGGCGGTTATGTCGGGGACGGGGTGTCCACCACCAACCTGGCCGGCCGCACCCTTGCCGACCTGATCACCGGTGCCGGCACCGACATCACCCGGCTGCCGTGGGTGAATCACCGCTCCCCCCGCTGGGAGCCTGAGCCGCTGCGCTGGCTCGGCGTCAACGCCGGCCTGCAGGTGATGAGCTGGGCCGACTGGCGGGAAGGCAGGACCGGCAGGCCATCGCGCACGGCCGGCGTCGTCGGCCGTTTCCTCGGCGGCTAGCTGCAGGCTGTGCCCCTGGCCCACGCTCCGGCCCGCTCCGGCCCGCTCTGGCCCGCTCCGGCCCGCTACCCGCGCGCCACGCCCCGCCCGCTCCCGCGCGCAGGGCCAGGCTGCCCCGGCCATGATTCGCACCAGCCTGAACGTTCCTGCTAAGCTCTCTGAGTCTTGCGCCGCTAGCTCAATTGGCAGAGCAGCGGACTCTTAATCCGCGGGTTCGGGGTTCAAGTCCCTGGCGGCGCACCCGTAGATTGTGCCCCTGACTTGGGCATTCTCGCTGTTCGGAAGATCTTGCGATATTGCGCTCGGTCCATGTTTGCTCGATGTCCGCTCGAATGCGGTGATCTTGGTAAGGTGCCGTGATCATGATGGTCGGGATGCGCTCTCGTTGCGCAGATACTGCCTGGACGGGGGCCCTGGCCGTGCCGTATCGCCGCGGCGCCAGCCCGAGTGAGGCCTCGTCAAGCTACTCAACTGGCGCGTGACACGGACCCTGGCTCCGGATGCCGGGCAAGGACCGTCAGCACCCTGCCTGACCCTAGAGTCCGGCAACTTGCATGGAACCAGGGCCGGCCGCTGAGCTCGGGCGCACACGCGTCCGGCGGCCCCGATGATGGCCGCGATCGTGTCGGCGATGCTCTGCCCGGCGGGGACGCCCGCCGTGCCGAGCGACAGCCCGAGGCCGGCGCTGCCGTGCCAGCCGGGGCCGGAACATAACACGCTGCCGGTGTACCGGCGGCCCCGGCAGGTGAAGGCCCTCCCGGCTGCCGGGCAGGCCCGCGCGTGGCCGCAACCGGTGGACCGCACCGTGACCAGGCTGACCCGCGTGGCGATATCGACGGCGATCGCGTCGCCGTCGGCGCGCGGCCCGCCGGCTGCTGTTTCCTGCGGTGCCGGGCCGACGCTGGCGCTTGCGGGGTTTCGCCCTGCCGGGTCACTCAGCGGGCCGCTCGCTGGAGCAGGGCAGGAACTCGGTGTCGGCAGGAACTCGGTGTCGGCTTCCAGGCTGGTAACGCCGTCCGGGGGGCCGTAGAAGCCGGGGTACTCGGCGATGATGCCTGACCACAGGGACCGGATGACCGCGGCCTTGCTGGGCAGTTCCTCAGGGTAGGCGCCAGAGTCGCTGCGCCGTCCCTCTCGCGTGCAGTCCCGGCAGTCCGCGCCGTGGACGCGGAACTCGCCGCGGACCGGGTACGCCCGTATCAGCATGTCTTAACAGAACATGAACGACCTAGGGCGACGATTGACGAACGGAACGGGGCGGCGGGGCGTTGCTGAGCGTATAGACAGCATCCAGCTGTCTCTGCTGAATGGAGACTTCTCATGCGCAGCCGATGGCGGGTGAGCCCTGCCCTCATTGTCCCTCTGATTGTCCCTCTGATCCTGCTCGCCGCGTGCGGAAGCAACTCGCCCGGCGCCGGCTCGAGCGGCTCAAGCAGCGCCACGCCAAGTTCGTCCTCCGGGCTGGAGACCACGAAGACCAGCCCGGCTTCGAGCCCGTCGAGCAGGGGCGCCTACGGATACTGGTCGAGCAGGGGCGGCTACGGATACTGACGGTCATCAGCGAGCGGCGAGGTCTCCTGGGTAACCGCGGCCAGCGCGTTCGGACTTTCGGCTCTTTTCGCACCCAGCCCCGGTCGGCGGCTTGGGCCGGACTGACAGGTAGCAGAGAGAGAGGAAAGCCCTGATGGCAGTGGTTCAATGCCAAGATGCCTGGCTCCCGCAGGCTGCGGCTCTGGGGCAGTTGTCGGATTCTGACATCGTGGCGGGACTGCGGGCCCTGCCGATGGAGTCCCGGATCCTGATCTACCTGACCGACGTCAAGGGGCTGGCATACGAGGAGACCGCGGAGATCACCGGGGCGCCGGCCGAGGCCGTGGCGGCGTGGCTGTACCAGGCCCGCTGCCAGCTAGGTCAGCGTGCCGCTTGCGCGGCTGCCTCCTGCCTCCTTCCGGCCGGTTCCCGGCGAGTGCGCGGGGGCGCGCGGAGATCCTTTACCAGGCGTGAACGCTTCCTGAACCGGTTCATAACCAGCTGTACTGCAGGCTGGTGCCTACGAAGCCTCGGACAGGAGCATTCTGCTGGGCCTGATCCTGGCCGGGTCGGCTCGGGCGAGCAGGACGGCGCTAGGTAAGCGTCTCCTCGGTACAAGGTGTCCAGGTGGCGGGAGCGACGCGGTTCTCATGGCCGCTCATGATCTGCGGGCGCATAGATGAGGTGAGGGAAGACAAGTCGTGCAGCGGAATCGCCGGCAGCGCCAGGGGCGCGACGGGGTGCGTCGAGGGGCGGACCTGACCGGGACGCACCTCCAGGGCGCGCAGGACGATATGTGGCGGCCAGAACCACGTGCGGCAGAGTGGCGCGAATCGGAGCTGTCGACCCCTCGACCCTCGGCGGTGGCGGGACCGCCAAGCCCGGCCCGGCTCCGTGCGGATCATTCTGACCTTGTCGACCCGGACGAATGCGACGACCGCGCCTACCAGGAACCATACGACGACCGCGCCCGCGAGGGCCGGTACGACGACCGCGCCCGCACCGGCCGCCACGGCCGAAGCCGCCCTGAGCCGCCCACCCCGCCGTTCCGGAGAGGCGGGGCAGATGCCGATGGCTTGTGGGCCCGCAGGTCGCAGCGCCGAGCTCGCCGCCGGGAGATGCGTTCCGCGCGCCGGACGGTCGTCGGCCAGGCACCCGTTCTTGTCGGCGTCCTGCGCGGTCATCGTCGGGCTGACGCCGGTGTGGGTGTCGCTGGGCAGCGCGCTCACCAACCCGAGCCTGGGAGGTTCCGTCCCGGCCCGGGCGGCTGAGTGGTTCCGCGAGCACGGCGGAAGCCCCATCGTCAACTGGGTCGAGAACCAGTGGTACTCCCACCATCCCCCGCCGGTCGGCGGCACCCCGGCCAAGGGGTCGATCCCTGACCTGCGGGGGTCAGCGAAGCCCGGCGCCCTGGCCAGGACCGGGCAGGCCCACCTCCTGGTCCCGGCGCGGATGACGTCGCCCGCGGGGCACCGGCTGCCCGGCGAGGGGGTCTGGCACCCAGCGGGCCGGCCGGTCGGCGGGATCCCCGCGGTGTATGAGACCTGGGTGCGACCTGATGCCGTCCACACCAGCCTGGTGATCGGCGTGGCCTGGATGGACACCAGGCTGCTGCGGGCGACGCTGTACTCGGGAAGCCTGATCCCGGGCGGGGGGCCGTACCGGCACAGCGCCCCGGTCGCCGCGGGCGCAGCCAGGAGCCTGGTGGCCGCCTTCAACGCCGGGTTCCTGATGAGCAACGCGAACGGGGGCTACTACACCGACGGCCGGACGATCATGCCCCTGCGTAACGGCGCGGCGTCGTTCGTCATCTACCGCAACGGCTCGGTCAACATCGCCGACTGGGGCCGGGACGCCAGCCTTACCCCGTACGTCGTCTCCGTACGCCAGAATCTCGACTTGCTCGTCGACCACGGGAAGCCGATCCCAGGCCTCAACCCCGACGACACCACCCAGTGGGGCTTCACGCTCGGCAACGCCGTCTACGTCTGGAGGTCGGGCGTGGGCATCACCGCCGACGGCGCCCTGGTCTACGCGGGCGGCCCGGGCCTCAACATCACCACGCTCGCCGACATCCTGGCCCGGGCGGGGGCCGTTCGCGCCATGGAACTCGACATCAACACCGACTGGGTGAACTTCGCGACCTACGACCCAAACCGCCCCACGGGCCTAGCCACCCCGACCGGCGGGACGGACCTGCTGCCGGGCATGTTCGGCCAGCCAGACCGGTACTTCCAGTCCTCGTGGGCCCGCGACTTCTTCACCATGTCGGCCCGGACCCTGACGCCCCCCCCGGCGAAAGGCCCGGCCGGATGACCAGCCTCGCCGACTTGGTCGTCTCGACACGCTCGTAGCGGGGGTGTCGCGAGCCGACCCGGGTCAGCGGCCCAAATCTTCATGCCGCAGCGGCATCGCATCGGGCCAGGAAGCAGCGTGAAGCCGGTTCAGATCTTCTTAATAACCTGTGCGGACGCATCGTCCGCCCGGAGTCTCCCTACGCTGGAGGTCAACCATGAGCAGTCGCGCTAGACAAGGAACCGGGTGACTGTGGCGGGTGTATCGGCTGACAGGCCTCAACACCTGGGTGATGCTCGGGTGAGCGTGCTCGTGGTCGAAGATGACCCGGCTATCATGACGCAGCTGGTCCGCGGCCTGAGGCTGGCCGGTTATGAGACCTCGGGCGTGGCCACGGGGGGTGACGCGCTCGGCTGGCCTGCCGCGGACGTGGTGCTTCTTGATCTTGGGCTGCCTGATGTCGACGGCGTCGAGATATGCCGCCAGCTCAGGGCGCGCTCAGACACCGCCATCATCGTGATCACCGCGCGCGGTGAGGAGGAAGACCGGGTGCTGGCGCTCGATCAGGGCGCCGACGACTACATGGTCAAGCCGTTCGGCCTGGCTGAACTGCTGGCCAGGGTGCGCGCGGTGCTGCGGCGAAGCCGGCCGCACGACACCGAGTTGCTCAGATACGGCGACCTCGCGGTGGATCTGCGGACCGGCAAGGTGACGATGGCGGGCAGAGAGGTCCCGCTCACCCCCAAGGAGTTCGGCATCCTGGAGTGCCTGGCCACCGACCCGGGACGGGTCTTGACCCGCCAGGAGATCATGGACCAGGCCTGGGATGCGCACTGGTACGGCCCGATGAAGGTCCTCGACGTGCACGTCGCGTCGCTCCGCAAGAAGCTCGGCCAGCCGGCGCTGATCGAGACCGTCTACGGGCGCGGCTTCCGGCTGGCTGATTCTCGGTGAGACGGCGCCTCCTGCTGGCCCTGGTCGGGCTGACCGCCGCGATACTGGTCGGGGCGGTGATCCCGCTCGGCTTCAGGGCTTCCGCGCATGACTACTCCGCCTACGTCGAGGACTCCCAGTCCCAGGCCAGAGCGGCCGCTGCGGCGGCGGAGGAATGGCTCGCCGACCACCTGGCGGGCTCCGGGCTGAGCCAGGACCTCGCCAGCGCCGCTCACAGCGGCGACGGCCTGGCCATCCTGTCGCCGGACGGCAGCGTGATCAGGACCGCAGGCCCTCGCGTCGCGATTCCGCGTCGCCTCATCGCCCAGGCCGAGCGGTCGGGCGCCCTCGTGACCGACGTCTTCCACGACCGGGTGCTCGTCGTCGTGCCCGTGCGCAGCGACGGCCAGACCGCGGGCATCGTGGCCCTGCTGCGCCCCACTGAGCGGCTCGAGTACGCCCTGCGAACGTTCTGGCTCACTCTCGTGCTGATCGCCCTCATCGCCCTGGTCGCGGCGGTACTCATCGCGCTCGGCCTGTCCCGGTGGGCGGCCAGGCCGCTGGCCGTTCTGGACACCGCGGCCCGCACGCTGGGCGACGGAGACCTGTCCGCGCGGGCGGCCGCCACCGCCTGCCCGGCGGAGTTCCGTCCCCTCGCCGACACGTTCAACACCATGGCCGCGCGGCTGGAAACGCTCGTGCACGGTCACCGCGCGGTGATCGAAGACGTATCGCACCAGCTCCGCACGCCGCTCGCGGCGCTGCGGCTCAGGCTCGACCTGCTCGCGCAGGAGTCCGGCGATGCTGCCGCCGACCTCGCCGGAGCGCTCGGCGAGGTCGCGAGGCTCTCCCGCCTGGTCGACGGGCTGCTCGCCGTAGCCCGGGCCGAGAACGCTACGCCGCCGACCGTGTCCGTGCGGGCCGACCAGGTCATCAGCGAGCGCATCGGGGCGTGGGCCCCGGTCGCCGCCGAGCAGGGAATCCGGATCACCTCACCCGACATGCCGTCGGCGTGCGCGCTGCTCGCCGACGGCTACCTGGAGCAGATCCTGGACAACCTGATCGCCAACGCCCTGGAAGCGGCCGGGGAGGGCAACTGCGTCACGGTGAGCGCCACGGCCACGCCACAGCGCGTGCAGGTGGTAGTGGCCCGACAACGGGCCCGGCATGACTCAGGACGAGATCGACCGGGCGTTTCGCCGGTTCACCGGCAGCGCCCCCGGCGGCTCAGGCCTGGGCCTGGCCATTGTTGACCGGCTCACCAGCTCGGGCGGCGGCTCTGCCGGACTCACCCGCACGGCCGGCGGCGGCCTGACCGTTACAGTGGATCTTCCTCGCGCCGCATCTGGCAGGCTGACGCTGTCCGGTCGGATGGCCAGCAGGGCCCGGTGAGACCGCCGCCGGCCTAGCGGCTCAGGACCGGCCGCTGAGTGTGGCGGCCGGTCAGGCCGACGGCGAGGCCGAGGACGCCGACATCGCGCAGCGTCAGGTCGGAAAGCCTGCCCGACACGGTCAGCGATATCACGATCTCGAGCAGCAGGACCGCTGCCACGGCGGCGGCGGCCCTCGGCGCGATCCCGGCGATCATGGCCACGGCCAGGACCAGGAGCAGCCGATTTGCCCGGCGCGAGCCCCGCGCGGCGCCCAGACCAGCCACGGCCTGCGAGCACGATCCGGGTCAGCCCGGTCACTGCGAGCAGCGCGAGTCCGAGCGGGCCAGCCGGCCTGCCGGTAAATTTCATGCCACCTTGCAGCCCCAGCGCGGCGGGGCTCCGCTTGGCCAGACCTCATGCATGTCCTGGCCAGGCCATCGTGATCCGGGCCGGGGGCGTTTCGTCCCGTACCGTGCCTGCGGGCGGCGTCCGCTCACCAGCCCGGCCTCGGCGACGATCGTCCTCCCGGTCACCTCCGCGAAACCGCTGCGCGTCAGCATCGCCGTCCAGGCATCCATCGACACCGGCCGCTCCTGCACCCGCAGCAGGTAGCGTGTCGCGTTCTTGGCGATCCGCCACCAGCCGCCAGGGCCTTTCCTGGCCAGAGCCGCGACCTTGGTCCTGATGATGGCGCGGTCCCGGCGTGAGGCGCCGCGGCCGAACATCATGTCGGCCACCACCAGCCGGCCGCCCGGACGGAGCCAGCCGTAGGCAGCCGAGACCAGGCGGGCCTTGTCAGGGTCGCGCAGATGGTGCAGTGCGTAGCTGGACACGACCAGATCGACGCTCCCCGGCGGCAGCACCAGCTCCTCGACCGGCAGGGCCAGGGCGTCGACGGTCAGCGCTCCGCGCCGCCGCGCCTCGGATCGCAGCCGCCGGACCATGGCCGAGCTCACGTCCACAGCCAGGATATGGGCACCCTGCAGGGCCAGGGGGAGGCTGACCTGCCCGGTCCCGCAGCCCAGGTCCACGACCTGGGTATCCGGCGAGACATCGGCCGCCTCCAGCACGGCCGCCGTCACTGTGGTCAGGCCGGCCGACCCGTGCTGGTCCCACATCGCCACCCGCCCTGACCAGACCCGCCGCTGGCGTCGGACCGCGTTCCTCGTGGCGTAACGGGCCAGCCGATTCCTGGCCGGCTGATCGGCATATCCGGAGTCCAGCGTTTTAGTTGAAGTCATTCTCGGAGGCTACCCAGCGCCTTGCCAAGGACCTGATTCCAACGCATTCAGATGTGGTTAAGAATACTTCAGATATGGTAAGCCCGCTGAGATTTACTAAGATCTGGTTAAGTAATGCGAAGGCGGATAACCTGCAAGGCGTGAACAAGAGAGCCTGTGCCCGTTCACCGGCTGCGCCCGGCCGCCACCGAAAGGATGCCCGGCGGCCGACGCCGGCGTTGCATCGCTCCAGGCGCGGCCGCGGCGGTCGTGCTGGCCGCCGGGGCGCTCGCGGCCGGCTGCTCCGCGGCGGCGGGTCCGGGTAGTACCGCTCGCCCCGCGAGCCTCAGCGGGCAGAGCCCTACCCCCCCAGCCCGGCCCAGACCACCGGAGCGACTGCCGGTCGGTACGATCGCACGCTACTCCGTGACCGAGCACGTGCTCAGGCTGGTCGACCGGTCCCGGCCCCGACTCGGGCCGCGGCCCCTGCCGACGACCGTCTGGTACCCCGTCATCCCGCCGACGGTCGCGACCTCCGGCCGGCTGGCTCGCGGCGTGTTCCCGCTGGTGGTCTTCGCGCCAGGTTTCGCGCAGTGCAGCTACAACTACGGCTCGCTGCTGCACACCTGGGCCAGCGCGGGCTACGTGGTCGCGGGCGTCGATTTCCCCCGCAGCAACTGCCACGACTACCTTGACGAGAACGACCTGGTGAATCAGCCCGCCGACATGGCCTATGTCATCCGCCGGGTGCTGGCGGCCAGCCTCGGGGCACGAGGCTTCCTGGCCGGCCTGGTCGACCCGGCCAAGGTCGCCGTCGCGGGCCAGTCCGACGGCGGAGACACCGTGGCCGCTCTCGTCGCCAACACCTGCTGCCGCGACCGCGCCGTCACGGCCGCCATCGTGCTGGCCGGCGCCGAATGGCCGCCCATGGGCGGCTCGTACTTCACCAAGACCACCCCGCCCATCCTGTTCGTGCAGGGCGACGCCGACAACATCAACCTCCCCGCGGACAGCATCCTGATGTACCAGGCTGACACCACGGGCCCGCGCTTCTACCTCGACCTGTTCGGGGCGGGACACCTTCCGCCCTACGAAGGCCAGGGCCCCCCGGAGCCCGTTGTCGCCCGGGTAACCGTCGACTTCCTGAACCGGTACCTGGCGGGCTCACCCGGCGCGGCCGCCGCGATGCGGCGGGACGGACACGTCGCCGGGGTAGCCACCCTAGTGAGCGGGAGCCGGATGCCGCCATAAGGCAGTCGCCCGGCCTGTTCCGCCACGGTCCGATTATCAGGCACACGGGGGGCACTTCATGGTGGAGCGTGTCACGTCGCTCCAGCGCCTGATTGTGACGGCCGACGGGGATGGCATCGCCAACCACGTGGGGCGGCCCTGCTCCATGAAATCGCCGGCCGGGTCGGCCTCACCCGGGCCCCAAGCGTGCTAACGCTGCACGCCACAAGCTGGCACACCGGCGGTCGGCGCGACCGACAGTAGGAATGAAACGCGACCGACAGTAGGAATGAAAGCGGTCCGAGGGGCTGACGGGAAGGTGGACAGATGGGCAGCTACGTGCTGGATTTCCAGGAGATCAACCAGACGCAGATCGCCATCGTCGGCGGCAAGGGCGCGCACCTGGGGGAGCTTTCGCGGATCGAAGGCATTCGCGTGCCAGCTGGCTTCTGCGTGACGACGGACGCCTTCCGGCGGATCATGGCGGAAGCGCCGTCCATCGACGAACGGCTCGATCAGCTGTCGCGCCTGAACCCCGGCGACCGGGAGGCGATCCGCACGCTCAGCGCGGAGATCCGCCGGACCCTCGAAGGGATCGCCATCCCCGACGATCTTGCGGCGGCGATCACCCTTGCGCTCGCCCGGCTCGGCGAGCAAGCCGCCCACGCCGTCCGCTCGAGCGCGACGGCAGAGGACTTGCCGACGGCCTCCTTCGCAGGCCAGCAGGACACATACCTGAACATCATGGGGCAGGCGGCCATCCTCCAGCACATCAGCCGGTGCTGGGCCTCGCTCTTCACCGAGCGGGCCGTGACCTACCGCCTGCGGAACGGCATCGACCACAGGAAGGTCCACATGGCCGTGGTCGTACAGCAGATGGCCTTGCCGGAGGCTGCCGGCATCCTCTTCACGGCCGACCCCGTCACGTCAAACCGAAAGGTCGCCTCCGTGGAGGCCAACTTCGGCCTCGGCGAGGCCCTGGTCTCAGGCCTGGTGAACGCGGACGCCTACAAGGTGCGGGAGGGCGAGGTCGTCGCCAAAGCGATCGCCACCAAGCAGCTTGCCATCCGCGCCCGGCCGGCTGGCGGGACGCAGGAACAGGCGATCGACCCGGCGCGCCAGGAGCAGCCGACGCTGACGGATGCGCAGGCCGTGCGCCTCGCGCAGCTAGGCCGGCGGATCGAAGCGCACTTCGGCCGCCCCCAGGACATCGAATGGTGCCTGGTCGACGATGAATTCCAGGTCGTCCAGAGCCGGCCGATCACCACGCTGTTCCCCATCCCCGCAGCCGGCGACCGAGAGAACCACGTCTACGTCTCCGTCGGTCATCAGCAGATGATGACCGACCCCATGAAGCCCCTGGGGCTCTCCCTGTTCCAGCTGACGGCCCTCGCGCCGATGTACGAGGCCGGCGGGAGGCTATTCGTCGATGTCACCCAGCGCCTGGCCGCCCCAGCGAGCCGTGCGGGCCTCCTGGAGGTCCTGGGGGGATCCGATCCGCTGATCAGGGACGCGCTGCAGACCGATCCTCGAACGCGACGACTTCATCCGGTCGCTCCCCGACGAGGGTCCCGGCGGGGCGCCCCCTGGCGACGTGCCAGCCCCGATCGATACCGATCCGGCCATCGTCGCCGAGCTCGATCGGGCGCAACCAGGCTTCCATCGCCGCTTTGAAACGCAACATCCGGACGAAGTCCGGATCGGCGCTGCTCGACTTCGTCCTGGCGGACATCCAGGAGCTGAAGCGGATCCTTTTCGATCCGCATAGCCATCAGGTGTTCATGTCGGCGATGGAGGCCACGCGGTGGCTAAACGAGCAGCTGCAGGCGTGGCTGGGCGAGAAGAACGCGGCCGACACGCTCACGCAGTCCGTCCCCCACAACGTCACGTCGGAGATGGGTCTGGCGCTCCTGGACGTCGCGGATGTGATCCGCCCGCATTCGGAGGTGGTGGCTTTTCTGCAACACGTCGAGGACGAGGGCTTCCTGGACGAGCTGGCCAAGCTTGAGGGCGGGCGGGAAGCGCGGGACGCCATCGGGGCCTTCCTTGACAAGTACGGCATGCGCTGCGTCGGTGAGATCGACATCACGAGGCCGCGTTGGAGCGAACGCCCCACCACGCTCGTGCCCGTGATCCTCGGCAACATCAAGAACTTCGAGCCGGGTGCCGGCGAGCGGCGCTTCGAGCAGGGGCGGCAGGAGGCGTGGAACAAGGAACAGGAAGTGCTGGAGCGATTGCAGGCGCTGCCGGACGGGGAGCGGAAGGCCGAAGAGGCTAGGCGGATGATCGACCGGGTCCGGACCTTCATCGGGTACCGGGAGTATCCGAAGTACGGCATGGTCAGTCGCTACCTCGTTTACAAGCAGGCCTTGCTGGAAGAGGCCGGCCGCCTCGTGCAGGCCCACGTGCTTCGTGAGCAGGAGGACATCTTCTATCTCACGTTCGCCGAGCTCCACGACGTCGTGCGCGCGAACCAAGTGGACGACCAGCTCATCCACGAGCGCAAGGACGCGTTCAGGTCGTATCAAGCGCTGACACCGCCCCGGGTGCTCACGTCGGATGGCGAGGCTATCGCCGGGGCGTACCGACGCGATGACGTGCCGGCCGGTGCGCTAGTCGGCCTACCGGTTTCCGCAGGGACCATCGAGGGGCGGGCCCGCGTCATTCATGACATGGCGGAGGCCGATCTCGAAGCGGGCGACATCCTGGTCACGGCCTACACGGACCCCAGCTGGTCGCCCCTGTTCGTCGCGATCACGGGCCTGGTGACGGAGGTGGGGGGCCTTATGACCCATGGCGCAGTGATCGCGCGGGAGTACGGCTTGCCGGCCGTCGTCGGCGTGGAGCAAGCCACCCGGCTAATCCGAGATGGGCAGCGGATCCGCGTGCACGGAACGGACGGATACGTCGAGATCCTGCCTTAGCCGCACGGCAGAAGTTCCGCCGCAGTGAATGGCATACGCGGAGTGGTCAGGCGAAGGGCACGGCGAAATCGCAGTCGGGGGCGGTGACCGGATCACTGGCGAGGTAGGTGATCCGCACACCGAGATCCTCGGGCGTGAGGCCGAGACTCTCAGCGCTGATTCCCTGCTCATCCGCCCAGGCGTGCAACGCCTCCGACGCGAGCTGCCACTGCACCACCGGGTTCCCTCCCGGACCCGCTGGCAGCGCAACGAACGCCTCTCGATGCGCGGGCTCGGTCCGCAGGCTCAGCTCCGGGCAAACTCGCCGATGCTGACTTCTGCAATGCCCGCCCTTCCTCGTCGTCGAACCGGACAGACAGATCGAGCATGCGGTCTCCCCCAAGGTGAGAGTCAAGGTGCTCGCCGCGCCGCTCGGCCTGGTGGCCGCCACCTGGCCGACCCGCAGGGCCGCCAGGCTGGACGTGCTAGCCGCTATCGCGTCGCGGTAACAGGACGGACATTTTCCGCTGAGAAAGGAAGCTGCCATCATGGTTAGCACGCGGACGGGAGAAGTCATGAACAACGAGAGTGCGCCCGGTGTCCCGTCGGCCACCGAGCTGCCCCGCTACCAGCCGGCAACCGGCGGTCCGGCCGTGACGGTGCGCGGGCTGCGGAAGAAATTCGGTGCCAAGGAAGCGGTAGCCGGCATCGACCTGGAGATCGCGGCGGGCTCCCTCGCCGGGCTCGTCGGGCCGAACGGCGCCGGCAAGACAACATCCCTGTCGATGATGACCGGGCTGCTGCGGCCGGACGGCGGGCAGGTCCTGGTCAACGGGCTCGACGTGTGGGCGGACCCGCCCGCCGCCAAGGCGATCATGGGCGTTGTTCCCGCCGAGGTCAGGCTGTTCGAGCGGCTGAGTGGCGAGGAATTGCTGGAGTACTCGGGGCGGCTGCGCGGCCTGCCGGCCGCCGCAGGCGCGGTCGCGTGCCGCGCAACTGCTGAACGTACTGGACCTGACCGAAGACGCCAACCGGCTGGTTGCCGATTACTCCACCGGCATGCGGAAGAAGGCTGCGCTTGGCTGCGCGCTGATCCACAATCCGTCAATGCTGTTCCTGGACGAGCCGCTGGAGGGCGTTGACCCGGTGTCCGCAGACGTGATCCGCCGGCTGCTGACACGGTTTGTCGCGTCTGGCTCGACGGTGCTGTTCTCCAGTCATGTCATGGAACTGGTCGAGCAGGTCTGCGATCACGTGTCCATCATCGACAAGGGCAAGATCGTGGTGAGCGGGACCACGGACCAGGTGCGCGGCGGCAAGACGCTGCAGCGCGCGTTCATCGACCTGGTCGGCCCCCGGGCGCACGACGAGGAGGTGCTGTCATGGCTCGGCTCCTCGTCCAGCTGAAACTGCGCCTGCTGCTCAACGCGCTGCGCTCGTCCAGGGCCGCTAAGGTCTCGTTCATCATCAGCACGATATTCGCCGTGCTGCTGGCGGTTGGCACGTTCCTTGTCCTGGCTTCGTTCCGCGGCAAGAGCACGTCGGTGGACCTGACCGCGGTCATCTTCACCGTGTTCGCGTTCGGCTGGCTGATAGCGCCGATCATGGTCTTCGGCGTGGACAGCACGCTGGACCCGTCGACGCTAGCCCTCTACCCGTTGCGCACCCGCAAGCTCATCACCGGGCTGCTGGCGGCTTCGGCTACCGGTGCCTGGCCACTGGCCAACGTGATCGGCCTGCTCGGCGTCACCGTCGGACTGGCCAGCGGCGCGCTCGGCCTGATCGTCGCGGTGATCGCGGTGGGGTTGCAGGTGCTGTTCTGCATCGCCCTATCCCGGTTCGTGACGACCTCCCTGGCCAGCCTGTTGCGCTCGCGTCGCGGCCGGGACCTCGCCGCGTTCATGATCATCCCGCTGGTTGCGCTGTACGAGTTCTTCACCCAGGTGGTGCCCAAGGCCGCCGCCGAGGGCAAGATCACCGCCGCGAGCTTCACCGGCTTCGACTCATGGATGCGCTGGCTGCCGCCAGGCCTGGCCGCGCACGCGATCCAGGATGCATCGCGATGGGCGTCCCGGCATGGCGTTCGCCCGTCTGGGGGCGCTGGCCGCCGTCATCGTCGTGTTCGGCTGGCTGTGGGTCAGGTCGCTGAGCCGGGCTCTGGTGACCGCCGACACGACGACCCAGGCAGCGCGGGTCCGCGGCGCCAAGCTGCCGCTGGCCGGCCTCGGCCTGCGCGGCGCCGTTGCCGCGCGGTTCTGGCTCTACCAGCGCCGCGATCCGACCTCGCTCGTTTACTGGGCGCTGGTCGCGGTCATCACGGCCGCGGTGTCGGCTAGCTCCCTCATCGGCCACAACCGTCATCCGGCGGTCATCCTGGCGAGCGCGGTGTTCGGTGCCGCGTTCGTCGGGATCTTCCACGCCAACTCGGCCGGGCTGACGGGACCGCCGTTCTTCCTCGAGGCAACGGCGCTGAGCCGCAGTCGCGACCTGCGTGCCTACTTCTCCGGCCAGAATCTCGCGCTCTGCGTGATCGGGGCACCGCTGGTCGTCGCGGTCTGCTTCGGGCTGGCCGCCGCGGCCGGCCGGCCGGGATTCGGAATCGAGGCGGCACCGATTGTGCTGGCCGGGCTCGGCGCGGCCCTGGGGCTGAGCAACCTGTTCACCGCGGGGCTGCCATACCCGATGGCCAAGCGAGCGGGCACTCCGATGCTGGTGGCCGCGCAGGGATACGGCGCCTACCGGTTCGGCAGCGTCATGGGTACTCTCGTGGGCACCGCGGTGGCGGCCACCCCCGTGATCATCGGGGTGGTGCAGACCGCGACCGATTCGGACGCCATCCGGATCGGGGTTATATGGCCGTGCGCGGCCGTGTACGGTTTCGCGCTCGCGCTGGCCGGCGTGCGGCTAGCGGCCGTGGCGGCCGCTGGCAAGATGCCGGAACTGTGCCAGGTCGCGGTGCGCAGCGCCATGACCTGAGTCGACCCACTCTCGGGGCTGGCAGCCGGGCATCCGCAGGTCGCCAGACTGGACGGCGTCCGGGAATCGGCACCCACAGGCCGTGTTACGGAACGACGATCACCTTGACGCCTACCGCGTCGTAAGTACCGCGTGCCCGCCCATCCCGGGTCGCGAGCGGCGCCCCGTGTTCCTTGGCGGCCAGTGCCACCAGTGCGTCATAGACCGCGCCCCCTGCGATGCCAATACGGCTAAGCGTGACGTGCACCTTCCGGGCGTGTCCCCCGCTCAGTACCAGGGGCGTCGTGAACCGCGCGTCGAGCAGGCGCGCTGCATCGCCTGCCGCCAGCCGGGCATCGCCAGGCAGCCTGGTGAGAACGGAATAGGTCTCGGCAAGCGCGCGTCCGCTCAACGCAAGCTCCTGGCCGTCCCACCACCGAACCACTTCCGCATGATGCTGATGGGAACGGACCAGCAACGGGACAGCGACACTCGTATCAACCGCGACAGTCACCTACGGCCCGCATCGATAAGACCGAAGAGAATGTCGTCATCGACAGGCGTCTCGCCGGACGAGACGATAACGCCGTTCTCCTCGACTAGGCGTGCCGTCCGGCCGGCGGGCACAACCTGGACGCCGGCACCATACGGCGAGATATCCACTTTCGTACCGGGGAGCAGGCCAAGTGCGTCGCGGATGGACTTCGGCAGAACGATCCGGCCAGCCTGGTCAACGACAGCTTCCATGGGAAAACCATACCATTCAAATCCCACAGAATCGGCAGGACGGCGCTGCCACTGCCGCCGGTGGGCGCGAGACTGGTGCAGGCTGGCTCGGCCAGCTGTCGGCGAGCACCTCGTCGAAGGCAAAGTTGTCGAAGCACTCGATCAGCTCCGGGTCGGCCTGGGCTAGCGTCGAGATCCGGCCGGGGAACAGCTCGTCGTGGTTGCGGCGTGCCTCGCTGACAGCCATGGCGGGTGTCCTCGTCCGGGTCAGGCGGCGGTGGCGTTCGCCGTGTCGTACTGCTGGTCGGTGACCGGTTCGAGCCAGGTGGTGGCGTCGCCGGCGGGGGTCTCGTCGAGGATCGCGTAGTGGCACATCATGTTGTCCGCGGTTCCGCCGTGCCAGTGCTCTTCTCCGGCCGGGGTCCACACCGTGTCACCGGCGCGCAGGCGGATGGCGGTGCCGTCGCGGGTGACGACCAGACCGACGCCGTCGGTGCACTGCAGCAACTGCCCATTGGCGTGGGAATGCCAGTTGGTGCGCGCCCCGGGGGTGAACCGGACCAGCCCGACGACCAGGCGGGAGGTGCCGTCGCCGGCGAAGATCGGGGTCAGGTAGACGTCACCGGTGAAATTCTCGGCGGGCGTCTTGACCGTCGCGGCAATCAGCCGACGTTCCATCGTGGTGCTCCTCATCAATGAGCTGATCTGAAAGCGGGCTCCGGGTCAGGCAGACCGAGGTGCAAGGTGGCTGGCGCGCCTGGGCCCTGGGCTGCTGCTCTCGCCTCGACCAGCACCCATCTTCTCTTCTTCCCCCTGGTTGATCTAAACGGCTTTCGATGAGATCAGCGCTCTGATCGGCGGCACCGATCGCGCTGCGCTGGCCAGTCACGTCGCGTGGAGCACGCCCGGCTGGCCGTTACCCAGCTCGTTGCTCAGAACCGGCTAGGTACCGAGCCCGAGACCGCTGGCGCCGCGGTGCCCGGCGCCGCTGGAAGGCTTCTCGCCGTCGGCAAGCTCACCGGCTTGTTCAGCGGTAGCTGCCCAGCTGGCGAGAAGCCGAGGCTATCGGCGGTGGGGCTGTCCTTGGGTGCGGTGTAGACGAGCATGGTGAGCCCGGGCCGGGACGGCAGTTCCATGGCCTCGAAGTCAAGGTCGAGATCGCCGACGACCGGGTGGTGGAGTTTCTTGTGCCCGGTCCGGTGGAAGCGGACGTTGTGGGCGGCCCAGCGGGCGCGGAAGTCCTCGCTGCGGGTGGACAGCTCGCCGATGAGCTCGACGAGTCTCCTGTCGTGGGGGTTGCGGCCGGCTTCGGAGCGCAGCATCGCGGCGATGTCGTCGGCGGCACGCTCCCAGTCGGTGAAGAAGTCACGCGAGGCCGGGGCAAGGTAGACGAAACGGGCGTTGTTCGCCGGCCGGCGGGGGTCGGCGAGCAGCGGGGCGTAGAGCGCGCGGGCCAGTCGGTTGGCGGCGAGCATGTCGTGGCGGGCGTTGCGCACCCACGCGGGCGTGCCGGTGATCGCGTCGAGGACCTGCTGCACGCTCGCCGAGATACCCGATTCCCTGCTCCGGCGCTGCCGCGCAGGCGCGGGTGCAGAAGAGCGGGCGAGGTCGAACAGGTGGTCGCGTTCGGCGTCGTCAAGCTGGAGCGCCCGGGCGACGCCTTCGAGGACGGCGTCGGAGGCGCCGGCGAGGTTGCCGCGTTCCATGCGGACGTAGTAGTCGATGCTGACCCCGGCGAGCAGCGCCACCTCTTCGCGCCGCAGTCCAGCCACCCGCCGGTTTCCGCCGTAGGCGGGCAGGCCGGCCTGCGCGGGGGTGATGCGCGCCCGCCGGGAGACGAGGAACTCGCGGATCTGCGCTCGGTTGTCCATGACTTTCACGCTAGGTGCTCTCGGCGGCGCGCGGGAGGCACTGCCGTTACCTGGAAGAGCAGGCACTCCCCCGGGCCGTGCGGCCTGAGCGTTGAGCGACGGGTGTGACTACAGCGAAAGACACTCCAGGCATAGCGGACGACGGGATCGCCGGCCGCCATGCGACGGCGATCCTGGCGATCATCCTGGTCAGCTATTTCATGATCTTGCCGTGTTGACTGCCCGACCTCGCCCGATTCGCATTCCTCCTTACCGGCCAAGGCGCCGCGCGTCTCTTCAGCGGCGACGAGATGACAATCTCGCCCGCCACCAGGAGGCGCTCAAGCTGCTCCGGGACGACCGGCCGTGATCGCGCTTGAGGTCGCTGACCTGGTCGTCATCGCCAGCCGCACGCTCTGCCTCGACAGCAGCCAAGTGCTCGACCTGCTCGACCCTGCCGCCGCCGAGCACGCCCTGGCCCAGGCACGGCCAGGCAGCGAACCCGGCGGCCCAGCCACCCAGGCCGCGGCGCTCCTGCACGCACTCGTGCGCCAGCAGCCGTTGCGGCACGGCAACCAGCAGGTCGCGCTGGCGGCCACGCTGCAGTTCCTGGCCCTCAACGGCTGGGACGTGGACCCGGAACCGCCCGGGCCCATCGCAGCCGTGATCGCAGATATCGCGGCCGGCACGCTCAGCACAACGGACCTTGCGGACTGGCTGGCCCCCGGCTGCGGCCCAGCGACCGCGCCGGGGCCCGCATGAAAGAGGCACCAACGCGAGGACGTCCAGCGCTGCCGCTTGCCGAAAGGATCAAGAGGGCAACAATGAGGAAGCAGCCCAGGGGAATGTTCCAGCGGTTCACCAATCGCGCCCGGCGGGCCGTTCACCTCGCTCAAGAGGAAGCCCGGCTGCTGCGCCACGACTACATCGGCACCGAGCACCTCCTGCTCGCCCTGCTCTACGAGGAGGAGGGCGTCGCCGCCAAGGCGCTAGCGTCGCTGAGCATCTCCCGGGAGGACGTGCGAGTCCAGGCCGAGGAGATCATCGGCTACGGCCAGAGTGCCCCCGCGGGCCCCATCCCGTTCACGGCACCAGCCAAGAAGGCGCTGGAGTCGTCGCTGCGGGAGGCGCTCCAGCTCGGGCACCACTACATCGGCACCGGGCACCTGCTGCTGGGCCTGCTCCGCGAGGGCGAGGGCATCGCCGCCCAGGTGCTGACCGGACTCGGCACCGACCATGCCCGGGTCCGGGACCGGGTGCT
This sequence comes from uncultured Actinomycetes bacterium, assembly GCA_963774825.1. GTDB lineage: Bacteria > Actinomycetota > Actinomycetes > Streptosporangiales > Streptosporangiaceae > DATBGO01. The sequence goes on from CAVZGW010000019.1 coordinate 166,323, forward strand.
GGATCTGCTGGCCGACGGCTGCGGGCAGGCAGATCCGCAGCCGCAGCTCGTCGCTGACCTCGTCGACGCCGCGGAGTAGCTCACCCAGGTGCGGCGGCAAAAGGAGACCGCGTTCGACGCAGGGGACCTCGACAGCGCCTCTGCGCCGCGCGACCGGGAAAGACAGTTGCTTGCCGACAAGATGAGACTGGAGCAGCAGTTGACAGTCGGCGTGCCTGGTCAGGCCATAGTCGCGGAAAACCAGCGGCTGCACCGCGAGCTCGATCGCCTGCGCCACCTGCTCCACAGCACGGCATCGAGCCAGACGGCAGCACCGCCCGAACCGCCTAAGGCGCCGCCCTGCCCGTCGCTCGCACAACGACCGGCAAGGCGCCTTGCGAAGTGCAGAGAAGCTGGACAACTCTATTGTTCTATTATCTGCACCGCGCTGCCGACGATCCATGCAGCGATGCACTAGTCCGCCACCGGCCCGCCGTCGGTCCAGGACGCCTGCACGCTGGTCTTCGGGGGGCTGCGCTGCTCGGCGCCCCTGCCGCGGCGGCTCGGGCTGGGGGGTCCTGCCAGTACCTGGAACAACAGTCACTGTTGAGCCGCTTCGGGAGCGGGTTAGCTGGGGCGTGAGCGGCGTGGTGCCGCGCAAGCCAGCGTACGGAGACGAGGGAAAACAGCGATGCGAGCAGCGTTCATGTACGGCGCCGGCGACGTCCGGGTGGAGGAGGTCGCCGACCCGAAGCTGGAGCAGCCAACGGACGCGCTGGTCAGGATCGTGCGCGCCTGCGTGTGTGGCAGCGACCTGCACCCCTACCACCAGATGCAGGCGTCGGCCCAGGGCGCGCCGATGGGGCACGAGTTCGTCGGCGTGGTCGAGGAGGCGGGCTCTGAGGTGTCGGGCGTGACGGCCGGGGATTTCGTGATCTCGCCGTTTGCGTGGTCGGACAACACCTGTGACTTCTGCCGGGAAGGGCTCCAGACCTCCTGCCGACACGGGGGTTTCTACGCCGCGAACGGCATCGGCGGTGCTCAGGCCGAGGCTATCCGGGTGCCGCTCGCCGACGGGACGCTGGTCAGGGCGCCGATCGGCGAGGACTCCGAGTTGCTGCCGTCGCTGCTGACGCTGTCGGATGTGTTCCTCACCGGTCACCACGCCGTCGTGCGCGGCGGGGTCGGCCCCGCCAGCACCGTCACGGTCATCGGTGACGGTGCCGTGGGCCTGTCGGCGGTGCTCGCCGCCACGCGGCTCGGCGCGGAACGGATCATCCTGATGGGCCGCCACGCCGACCGCACCGGCCTTGGCCGGGAGTGGGGCGCGACCGACGTGGTCACCGAGCGCGGCGAGGAGGGTGTCGCGCAGGTGCTGGACCTGACCCGCGGTGACGGCACGCAAGTGGTGGTGGAGGCCGTCGGTCTGCGGCCCGCCTACGACATGGCCGTCGGCACTGTCCGGGTCGGCGGCGTCATCAGCCGGGTCGGTGTCCCGCAGTACGAGCAGGCGCCGGTCGGGTTCGCCAGCCTGTTCGGCAAGAACGTCACCCTCACCGGCGGCCCCGCCCCCGTCCGTGCCTACATCGAGGAGCTGCTGCCCGAGGTGCTCGCCGGGCGCCTTCAGCCCGGCAGGGTATTCGACCGCACCGTGTTTCTCGACGACGTTCCCGCCGGATACCGGGCGATGGACGACCGCGAGTCGATCAAGGTGCTGGTGAAGCCGTGAGCACCTGGTCGCAAGACGACCTAGAGCTCCTGGGTGGCGCCGGGGAGGTCGAGGTGAGCTCGGTGCGCCGCGACGGCTCGCTGGGGCGGGCGCGCACGGTGTGGATCGTCCGGGCGGGCGATGAGCTGTACCTGCGGTCGGTGAACGGCCCCGGCGCTGCCTGGTACCGCTCCACCAGGACGTGCCACCCGGGCCGGATCGAAGCCCGGGGCGTCGCCCGCGACGTCACCTGGACCGACGTCGACGCCACCCAGCAGCCAGCCGTGGACCCGGCCGTCGACGCGGAATACGACCGCAAGTACCGGGGCTCCACGTCAGCGATCGCGCACATCACCAGCCCGCTAGCCCGCGCCACAACCATGAGAGTCGATCCCCGATGACAGCGCGCACCTGGTCGACCAACGCGATCAGCACAGGCCTGGCCCGCCAGAGCTGCCGCTAGTGGCAGGCCGCCACGGGGCACGCCGCCAGGGAAAGCGCAAGGCGATCACCACGCTGAAGTAGTCGTGACCAGTGCCCGGCAGCTCACACAGAGGAGCCAGAAATGGACCACATGAGAGCACTTGGCCAGGGCCTTCAGGTCTCGGCTATCGGCTACGGCTGCATGGGCCTGAGCCAGACTTACCTGCCGTTGCCGACCCGGGAGGAGGGCATCGCGCTCATCCGCGCCGCCGCCGACCGGGGTGTCACCTTGTTCGACACCGCTGAGATGTACGGCCCGTTCGCCAACGAGGAGATAGTCGGTGAAGCGCTCGCGCCGGTCCGCGAGCAGGTCGTCATCGCCACGAAATTCGGCTTCGCGTTCGACGACCATGGCAAGCAGACCGGCCTGTCCAGCCGCCCCGAGCACGTCAGGGCCGCGGTCGAAGGGTCGCTGCGACGCCTGGGCGTCGACCACATCGACCTGCTCTACCAGCACCGCGTCGACCCCGACGTCCCGATCGAGGACACCGCCGGCGCCGTGCGCGAACTGATCGAAGCCGGCACGGTCGGCCACTTCGGCCTGTCCGAGGCGGCATCCCGGACGATCCGCCGCGCCCACGCGGTACAACCGGTCACGGCCCTTCAGTCGGAGTACTCGCTGTGGTGGCGGGTCCCGGAAGCCGAGATCATCCCGACGCTGGCTGAACTCGGCATCGGGTTCGTGCCGTTCAGCCCGCTGGGCAAGGGATTCCTCACCGGCACCATCGACACCACCACCACGTTCGAAGCCGGCGACCTTCGCAACGGCCTCCCGCGGTTTACCGCCGACGCCCGCGCGGCGAACCAGGCCGTGGTCGACCTGCTCGCACGGATCGCTGGTCGGCTCAGTGTCACCCAGGCCCAGGTCGCGCTTGCGTGGCTGCTCGCGCAAAAGCCCTGGATCGTCCCGATCCCCGGCACCCGCAAGCTCACCCGGCTCCAGGAAAACCTCGCCGCCGCCAATCTTGAACTCACCGCCACCGACCTGGACGAGATCGACACTGTCTCGGCCGCCATCACCGTGGAGGGCGCCCGCTATCCCGAGGCCATGGAGCGACTTATCGACAGATCCCACTAGTGAGCCGCACCCCACAAGTGAGCCGCACGCCACAAGTAACAAGTAAGGAGTAAGGAGTAAGCCATTGAGTGAAGTGATTGTCGTCATCGGAGCAGGACAGATCGGTCAGGCAATCGCCCGGCGCGTGAGCGCCGGGAAGCACGTCGTGCTGGCCGACCTGCACGACCAGAACGCTGGGGCCGCGGCGGAGGTGATGCGCGACGCCGGGTTCGACGTGAGCACCGCTACCGTCGACGTGTCCGCACGCGAATCGGTTCACGCGCTCGTCGAGACGGCCACGGGTTTCGGCGACGTCACCGGCCTCATCCACGCCGCTGGCGTCTCACCCAGCCAGGCCTCCCCGGCGACCATCCTCGCAGTCGACTTGTACGGAACCGCGCTCGTGCTCGAGGAGGCCGGGAACGTCATCGCACGCGGTGGCGCCGGGGTGGTCATCGCGTCGCAGTCAGGGCACCGCCTCGGCGCCCTGACTGAGGACCAGAACGCCGCACTGGCGACCACCCCAACCGACGAGTTGCTGAAGCTCCCCATGCTCCAGCCCGACCAGGTGACAGACCCTCTCCACGCTTACCAACTCGCCAAGCGCGGGAACTCGCTGCGCGTGATGGCCGAGGCCGTTCGGTGGGGCAAGCGGGGCGCCCGGATCAACACGATCAGTCCCGGCATCATCTTCACTCCGCTCGCCAGGGACGAGTTGACCGGTCCTCGCGGTGAGGGATACCGACGCATGATCGAACTCTGCCCCGCCGGGCGCGGCGGCACCCCAGACGAAGTCGGAACCGTCGGCGCGCTTCTCATGGGCCCCGACGGCGCGTTCGTCACCGGCAGCGACTTCCTCATGGACGGCGGCGTAACCGCGTCCTACTTCTACGGCGAACTCGCCCCCAGTGAACCGATCTCGTCCACTGACTCGTACGCGGGCGACTGAGTCGGTGTCCAGGGCGCGGGCGAAGTCCGCGGGCTCGACCGCGGCACGGGGCTCGGCATCCATTGCCGCGCGACGTATGATCTCGCGTGTGACCAGCAGACCCGCCTCGGCGCCGCACCTGCGCGACCTCGCGCGGCTGCGCCGGGTCCGTGACCGGATCGACCGGGAGTACGCGCAGCCGCTGGACGTCGAGGCACTCGCCCGCGGCGCGCACATGTCGGCCGGGCACCTCAGCCGCGAGTTCAAGCTCGCCTATGGCGAATCGCCGTACAGCTACCTCATGACGCGGCGGATCGAGCGCGCGATGGCGCTGCTGCGTCGCGGCGACCTCAGCGTCACCGAGATCTGTTTCGCGGTCGGCTGCGCGTCACTGGGCACCTTCAGCACTCGCTTCACCGAACTGGTCGGTATACCGCCCAGCACCTACCGGAGCCAGGCGGCTCGCGCGACGGCGGGGATGCCGCCGTGCGTGGCGAAACAGGTGACCAGACCGGTCAGGAATCGAGAAGCGCCGGTCACCGGGCCGCAGCTAGCCTGACCGACATGGACATCACCATTCACGCGAGCTTCCTCCCGCACGACGACCCGGACGCCTCCCTGGCCTTCTACCGCGACACCCTCGGCTTCGAGGTCCGCACTGACGTCGGACGGGGCAAGATGCGCTGGATCACGGTCGGCCCCGCCGGCCAGCCCGGCACATCCATCCTCCTGGCGCCGCCGGCCACCGACCCTGGGGTCACCGACGACGAGCGCCGCACGATCGCCGAGATGATGGCCAAGGGCACCTACGGCTGGATCCTCCTGGCCACCAAGGACCTCGACGGCACCTTCGAGCGGCTGCAGGCCGGCAACGCCGAGGTCGTCCAGGAGCCGGTCGAGCAGCCGTACGGCGTTCGCGACTGCGCCTTCCGCGATCCCGCGGGCAATCTGATCCGCATCCAGGAGCTACGCTGAGCCGCCCGGCGATCGCAGCCATGTGTACAGATGCGTACCGTGAGGCGCTGACACGAGATTTCTCATCGACGGCATCATCGGCCCCGGCCTCGACGCCGGCGCCGAGCCAGCGCTATGCCACCGAAGCCGGCCGCGCAGGCGTTGCGGGGCGGCCGCTCCGGCCACGCGCGAATCCCGGACAGGACGATCTGGAAAATCGCGGCGTCGCGGCCGCGGGTGCGGTAGCCGGGAGCGGCCCGGCGA
>CAVZGW010000020.1:0-27453 GCA_963774825.1 uncultured Actinomycetes bacterium
ATCTACCGGAAAAGGGTGAACTGGGTGCTCGACGCGGACATCCGCGACTTCTTGGATCCATGGTCACACTGCTCCTAATGCTGATTGTTGGGTTAGAACAGCTGGTCTTGGGGGGCTGGCACCTCGATACGCAGGCCTTTCCTGCGTCCGGTGCGGGTGAGGACGGCGCGCAGCTCGCCGCGCTTGACCTTCTGCAATACGGTCTGGCGGGAGACGCCGAGCGCCTGGGTGGCGTAGGCGAGGGGGACCCAGCCGTCGGGGGTGGTGTCGGTGAGCATGCCGCGGAGCTCGGGGGTGAGGCGGATCTGCCAGGGCGCGCCGGGGGTGATCTGCTCGCCGGCGACGAAGCCGTCGTCCAGCCAGCGCAGCAGGGTGGACGGTGCGATGTTGAGCTCGCGGGCGGCGGCGGTCACGTTGAGCAGGTTTCCTTCCGGAAGGTCGTCGCCGGGCTGGTGGCGGGGGATGCCCCAGTGATACCGGAGTGATTGGACCCTACTGGCGGTGAACGACATTCCCCGGGCGGTGGTGCGGTGCTGCCGGTTGAGGATCCCGGCGATCTTGGCGTCGGGGTAGTGGACGGCGAGGCGTCGTAGCAGCTCGACGGTGTCCTCGCTGGTGCGGATCTTCGGTGGCTTGCGCTTGAGCGGGACGGTCAGCTCGGTGATCGCCCCGCCTTTCCAGCGCAGCAGCAAGCCGGCGCGTCCTTCGGCGTGGTCACGGTGCACGGTGACGCTGACTTCGTCCAGCAGGGTGCGCAGCAGCTGCTTGCGGTCCTTGTCGGTGGTGGTGGGCGCGTCCCATACCTGGTGCAGGTCGTCGCCGAGGGCCAGGATCGTGGCGTGCTCGGCTGCGGTCAAGGCGGCGGGGCGGTGCTGCTGGCGGCGGGCCAGCTCGTTCTCGGCGTCGGCCAGTGCCTGCAGCGCGGTGTTCCACTCGGCTTCCAGGCCACGGGCGACCAGCCGGTTTTCCGGGTCGACCGCCCGGTAGCGGCGTTCGGCGCGGCTGGCCTGGTAGCGGGCTTGCTCGACCTGGCGGCGGTGCTGGCCGAGGACGGCGTCGTGGCCGGCTTCGAGCTGCTCGGCGGCGGCCAGGCAGGCGCGCAGCGCGGCCGGCTGCAGCGCGGCTAGGAACGCGTCGGTGACGGCGGCGTCGATCGCGGTGCCGCCGGCCCGCAGGTGGCGGACGCCGCGGCCGTTGGTGATGTCGCCGCTGGTGCAGTAGTAGCCGGGAGTGGATTTAGCCGGCCCGTCGTAGTAGACCGCGAGCTTGCGGCCGCAGTCCCCGCAGGTAGCCAGGCCCTGGCACAGGGCGCAGCCTTCCCGGACCGCGCCGGTGCCCGGCTGGTGGGCGACGGGGCGGATGTTGCCGGCCAGGCGGGCCTGGTTGGCCTGGTAGGTGTCCCAGCTGATGAAGCCCTCGTGGTGGCCGGGGATGAGCACCTCCCACTGGTCTTGGGGCAGCACGCGGCGCCGCTTCTTCAAGGTGCCATCCTGGCCGAGGTACTGCTCCTGGCGGGACCGGCCGTAGACATAGGCGCCGGCGTAGGCCGGGTGGGTCAGCGTGGTGTGCACCGCGTGGTAGGTGGGTTCCACCCAGATGATCTCGGGGAGGCTGCCGCGCCGGTAGCCGATCTGCTGCAGCGGCCAGCTCAGGTGCTGGTCTTTCAGCCACAGCCACACCGCGCGCGCCGAGCCGGCGACGGCGAACTGGCTGAACACCGCGCCGATGACGGCGACCACCTGCTCGTCGGGGTGCCGCAGGATCTCCCCGTCCCCCTCGCCCCAGACCAGGCCGACGGGCAGGCCGCGGCGCAGCTCACCGCGGGCGGCCTTGTTCTTGATCGCGCCGGCCAGCCGCGCCCGGAGCACGTGCAGCTCGGCTTCGGACATGATGCCTTTCATGCCCAGGACCAGCCGGTCGTTGAACAAACCGGGATGATAGAGGCCGTCGGCGTCGGCGACAAGGGTGTCGCAGGCACCGGCCAGGTCGAGTAGCCGGTACCAGGCCGCGTTGTCGCGGGCCAGCCGGGAGACCTCCAGCGCCAGGATGATCCCGACCTGGCCGAGGGCCACCTCGGCGACCAGCGACTCGAACCCGTCCCGCTGCCCGAGCACCGAGCCGGTCACCCCCAGGTCGGCGTCGACGACCCGGATCGCGGCGCGCGGCCAGCCCAGCTGGGCGGCCCGCTCAGCCAGGTCGTACTGGCGGGTGGTGGATTCCCGGTTCCGCTCGACCTGGGCGAGGGTCGATTGCCGGACGTATATTACGGCCGCCCGGCAGCGGTGTGAGGCGGTGATCAGGCCGCTGTCACTCATCGCCGTCCCCTCCCGCGCTCGCCGCCGCAGCGGCGATCAGCCGGGCCAGCAGGGTGACCGCCGCGGCCACGTCCTGCTCGCCGAGCTGGGGAAACATCATCCAGGGTGGTGCCGGAACCTCCTCCGGCAGCAGACTGAGCTGGACAGGCTGCACGGTCGTCCTCCTTGCACGGTGACTGCCGTGCAGCCTGCCCCTGCGGGCCGGCCCTGCGGGCCGAAAGCCCGCAGACCAGGACGCATGCGTCCAGCAGGTCGCTGACCGCGCCGAGCGTCGCCGCCGCGCCGCTGCCGTCCTCGCTGCCCGCCAGGGCAGCGTCGGTCCACTCCGCCGGGATCATCCGCTTGCTGCCATCGGGAAGCACCACCAGCAGCTCCACGCCGCCGTGCCTGCGCAGCCGGCCCAGCAGCTGCAGGGTCTTCCCCTCCAGCGCATCACGGTGTCGCGTCACCCGGACCTCCTGCCGCCCCCCGTTCACTGGCCGGCCCCCGTCCCGGCCTGTCTCCGGCAGCCGGCCGCGTGGCATACCGCCCGGCCGGCCCTCGCGGCGTTCACCGCGTCCATGCACAGGGCCGCCTCGCGCAAGTCAACCGGGATGCCCGCGGCGATGCTGGCCGCGACCAGCAGCACCTGCCGCTCACCGTCCGAGCACGGCAGTAGGCCCTGCACCGCGTCCGCTGCCGCCGCGAAGTCGACCGCCGCGACCTGCCTGCCGCGGAAGACCTCCCAGCCGGACTTCCACTGCCACCTGCAGGAAATCCTCCCGCAGCAGCCAGGCCCGGTGCCCGATCAGCAGCTCAGCCGCCGCCTCCGTCGGCAGCCAGCCCTTCGCCCACGCGCGGACCGCGTCGGCGAGGTCATCGAAGCACGTAGTAAGTCGGGGGTTCGTTCGGCCAGCTGGACCGGGCGTGGCTACGGAAGTTCCTTGAGCACCGGATCGCGGACAAGCGGGTCCTGCGGCTGATCAGCAGATGGCTGGCCGCGGGGGTCATCGAGAACGGGGAATGGACGCAGAGCGACCGCGGGTCACCGCAGGGGGCATCGGTATCACCGCTGCTCGCGAACGTGTACCTGCACTACGTCCTGGACCTGTGGGCCGACTGGTGGAGGAAACACCACGCACGCGGTGACGTGATCATCGTGCGCTGGGCGGATGATTTCATCGTCGGGTTCGAGTACCGGCAGGACGCCGAGCGGTTCCTGGCCGGGCTGCGCGAGCGGTTCGCGAAGTTCGGGCTGGAGCTGCACCCGGGCAAGACCCGGCTGATCGAGTTCGGGCGGTTCGCCGCCCGTAACCGGGCGGCCCGGGGCCTGGGCAAGCCGGAGACGTTCGATTTTCTCGGCTTCACGCACATCTGCGCGAAGTCCGGGAACGGGCGGTTCTGGGTCAGGCGGATCACGATCTCGAAACGGATGCGGGCGAAGCTGAAAGCGGTCGGTGACCAGCTGAAGCGGCGCATGCATCAGCCCATCCCGGTTCAAGGCCGCTGGCTGGCCAGCGTGGTACGCGGGCACATGGCTTATTACGCCGTGCCCGGCAACACCAGCGCGGTCAGCGCCTTCCGCACCCAGCTAACCGGGCGCTGGTACAAGGCACTGCGGCGCCGCAGCCAGAAATCCCGGATCAACTGGACGCGGATGAACCGGATCGTAACCCGGTGGCTGCCGCCAGTACGCATGATGCATCCGTTCCCGGAGGCGCGCTTCGCCGTCACACACCCGAGGTAGGAGCCCAGTGCGGTAATCCCGCACGCTGGGATCTGTGCGGGGGGCCGCCCGCAAGGGCGGTCCCTACCGCGACCGACTTTTCGGTAAATATCGCTGAAAAGTCGTCAAGATCTTTGACTATCCCCGATGCGCGGGGGCTGGCGAGGCTGCTGTTGCCAGTGTGACCTGAATCGGGTATCGGCTCCGAGCGTTTCGGGAGGGACTGGCTCGCCGGGCTCGTCCACGCGGCCTCAGCATCCTCCGGCAGCGCGCAGCGCCGCAATTACCGACGCCGGTGGCACATACGGACAACGCTGCTGTTGCCGCACCCTCAGTGCCATCGGTGCTGCTCATCTCGCGGTACGCCCATTTGCCGCGGCTATCCGGCGTTCCAGGGCGAGCAGGTACCGTTTGCGCTCCAGGCCGCCGCCATAGCCGGTCAGGCTGCCGTCTGAACCCACCACCCGGTGGCACGGCACGATGATGCTGATCGGGTTCCTGCCGTTGGCCAGGCCCACCGCTCGGGCGGCGGACGGCTCCCCGATCCGTTCGGCCAGCTGGCCGTAGGAGATGGTCGCGCCGAACGGGACCGACTGCAGGGCAGTCCAGACGCGCACCTGGAACGCCGTGCCGTTCAGGGCCAATGGCAGGTCGAAGCTGGTCCGCCTGCCGTCGAAGTAGCCGGCCAGCTGGCCGGCCGCATCGGCGAAGGGCCTGAAGTCGGGCTCGCCGAACAGGCCGGGCGCGGGGCGGTACCGCTGCTCGCTCATGTAGAGGCCTGCCAGCTTGCCGTCGACGGCGAGCAGGGTGAGCGGGCCGACCGGGCTATTGACGACGACGTGCGCCCGGCGGCCGGTGCCGGCTTGCGCCCGGCGGCCGGTTCCGGCTTGCGTCCGGCGGCCGGTGCCGGCTTGCGCCCGGCGGCCGGTGCCGGCTTGTGCCCGGCGGCCGGTGCCGGCTTGTGCCCGGCTCCCGGTCAGCGTGGTTGCAGTCATGCTCGATCCTCTCGTGCAGGCGGCGCGGCCGCGGGCATCCGGTTGATCGCGTGCTCGCCGGTGGCCCACAGGTACTGCACCGCGTAGGCGCGCCACGGACGCCAGCTGGCGGCGCGGCTGGTCAGCGCGGCGGGGGCGGCGGGCAGGCCGAGTTCGCTCGCGGCGCTGCGGACGCCAAGATCGGACGGGACGAACGCGTCCGGGTCGCCAAGCCCGCGCATCGCGATCATCTCGACGCTCCAAGGGCCGATCCCCGGCAGCGCGCTGAGCTGGGCGCGGGCCCGCTGCCAGTCGCTGCCGACGCTCAGGTCGAGCTCCCCGGCGGCCAGCGCCGAGGTCAGGGCGGCGAACGTCCGGCGGCGCGAGGCCGGGACCGCCAGCGTCGCAGGGTCAACCGCTGCGAGCGCGGCAATGTCGGGGAACAGCCTGGTCAGGCCGCCCGCCGGGTCCTCGACCTGCTCGCCGCAGACCTCGGCCAGCCGGCCGGCATGGGTACGCGCCGCCGCTACTGACACCTGCTGGCCGAGCACGGCGCGTACCGCGAACTCAGCTGCGTCGGCCGTCCGTGGCACCCGGCGGCCCGGCGCCTTCTCCACCAGCGGCGCGAGCACCGGATCGGCACTGAGCAGGTCCGCGGCGGCTACCGGGTCGGCGTCGAGGTCGAGCAGGCGCCGGCACCGGCTGATCGCGCTGGCCAGGTCCCGCAGGTCGGTCAGGGCCAGCTGGCACCCGATGTGCTCGGGCCCTGGCCGCATGGTGACGATGCCGTGCCCGTGCGGCAGCCGCAAGGTCCGCCGGTAGCCGCCGTCGCGCCATTCCTCCACGCCGGGCACGGCCGTCGCCGCCAGGTGGCCGAACAGGTTGTCCGGGCAGAGCGGGACGCGGAACGGCAGCCGCAGCTGCAGCCCGCCTGCGGCGCCGGCGCGCGCGCCGCGGCCAGCGCGGCGGCGCAGCTCGGTGGGCGACAGCGCGAACACCTCATGCACGGTCTCGTTGAACGCCCGGATGCTCCCGAAGCCGGCCGCGAACGCGACATCGCCCATCGGCAGCGGGCTGGTCTCGATCAGCAGCCGGGCGGTCTGCGCCCGCTGCGCCCTGGCCAGCGCGAGCGGTCCAGCGCCTAGCTCGGCGAGCAGCTGCCGCTGGACCTGCCGGACGCTGTAGCCGAGCCGGGCGGCCAGGCCAGGAACGCCATTGGTGTCGATCACGCCGTCGGCGATCAGCCGCATCGCCCGCGCGACCAGGTCGGCGCGCTCGTTCCACTCCGGCGACCCGGGGCTTGCGTCCGGCCGGCACCGCTTGCAGGCACGGAAGCCGGCCTGCTGCGCGGCGGCTGCGCTCGGGAAGAAGCGCATGTTCTCCGGCTTCGGCGGCACCGCAGGGCAGCTCGGCCTGCAGTAGATCCCGGTAGTGATCACCGCCCCGAAAAACCAGCCGTCGAACCTGGCGTCCTTCGCCTGGAAGGCCCGCACGCAGCGCTCGGTGTCTTCATGCACCCTGCCAGCATCGGCGCTGCCGGCGGCTGAGGCTAGCGAGAATGCGACATGACCCTGGGCGCACCGCCAATGTCGCGCCGGCTTGCCGAACAAGCAAACTTGCGCAAGACGAAATTTTGCGTATGCTGCATGATGTGACTGAATACCCCGGCCCGGGCCAGCGGCCCTCCGGCTGCGAGCCGGCCGGCGGCCTTCGGGAGCGCAAGAAGCTAGCCACCCGGCGGGCGATCGGAATGGCGGCGATGCGCCTGGCCGTCGAGCGCGACCTGGACAACGTGCTCGTCGAGGACATCGCCGCCGCGGCCGAGGTGTCGCCCCGCACGGTCAACAACTATTTCTCCAGTAAGTACGAGGCCATCTGCGGCCTCACGATGGACCGGGGACGGCTGATGGGCGCGGCACTGCGCGACCGGCCGGCGGGCGAGCCACTCTGGGACGCGATCACCCACGCGGTTCTTGATCAGTACGCTGCCGCCGACCAGGCGCCAGAAAATGACTGGATAGCAGGGGTACGCAGGGTCATAAGATCGCCGGAGCTCCAGGGCGAGTACCTGAAGACCCAATACGTGGCCCAGCATGCGCTCGCCGCCGCGATCGCCGAGCGGATTGGCACCGATGCAGACACCGACATGTTTCCCCGGATCATGGCGGGGGCGGTTACAGCAGCGACCCAGGTCGCCATGGAACGCTGGCTTTTCGCCGACCCGCCCGCCGCGCTGGCGCCGCTGATCCGGCGCGCTCTCCATGACCTCACCCGCGCTCTGACCACAACCTAGGGATTTCCCGTGCTGGTCCGACTCCTGCGGGCTCAGCTGCGCCCCTACCGCAGGCCGATCACCCTGGTCGTGCTGCTGCAGCTGGTGCAGACGCTGGCGACGCTGTACCTGCCCACCCTGAACGCCGAGATCATCGACAACGGCGTGATCACCGGCAACACCGGCTACATCCTGCGGACCGGCGGGGTGATGATCGTCGTGGCGGTCGTGCAGATCATCAGCTCGGTCGGGCGCCGTCTACTTCGGCGCCCGCACGGCGATGGCGATGGGCCGGGATGTGCGGGCCAGCGTGTTCACCCGGGTGCAGGACTTCTCCGCCAGGGACGTGGCCAGGTTCGGCGCGCCGTCGCTGATCACCAGGACGACCAACGACGTCCAGCAGGTGCAGATGCTCGCGATGATGACTTTCACGATGATGGTGTCGGCGCCCATCATGTGCGTGGGCGGCATCATCCTGGCGCTCAATCAGGACGTCCCGCTATCCTCCCTGCTGTTGGTCGCCGTCCCGGCGCTCGGCGTCATCGTCGGGCTGATCATCTCCCGGATGCGACCGCTTTTCCGGCTGATGCAGGAACGGATCGACCAGATCAACAGGGTCCTGCGCGAGCAGATCACCGGCGTACGGGTGGTCCGGGCCTTCGTCCGCGACGACCTGGAGCAGGAGCGTTTCGCTGGAGCCAGCACCCAGCTGATGAAGGTCTCGCTCGGGGTCGGTCGGCTGATGGCCCTGATGTTCCCCGCCGTGATGGTGGTGCTGAACTTCTCCAGCGTCGCCGTGCTCTGGTTCGGCGGGCACCTGGTGGCCAGCGGGAGCATGCAGATCGGCCAGCTGACCGCGTTCCTGTCCTACCTGATGCAGATTCTCATCTCGGTCATGATGGCGACGTTCATGTTCATGATGGTGCCCCGCGCCGAGGTCTGCGCCGAGCGCATCGTGGAGGTGCTGGACACCGAGCCCGATGTCGTCCCGCCGGCCAGCCCGGTGCGCACCGCCGCGGTGCACGGCTATCTCGAGCTGGCCGATGTGGAATTCCGTTATCCCGGCGCGGCCGCGCCGGTGCTGCGCGGGATCAGCCTGGCCGCCAAGCCCGGCGAGATCACCGCGATCATCGGCGGCACCGGCAGCGGCAAGACCACCCTGCTGAATCTCATCCCGCGGCTGTTCGACGCGACCGGCGGTGCCGTGCTCGTGGACGGGGTCAACGTCAGGGACCTGGACCCGGAGGTGCTGTCGGCCGCGGTGGGATTCGTGCCGCAGAAGCCCTACCTGTTCTCCGGGACGGTCGGGTCCAACCTGCGGTACGGCAAGCCCGCCGCCACCGATGAGGAACTCTGGCTGGCGCTGGAGATCGCGCAGGCCCGTGGGTTCGTCGAGCGGATGGACGGCGCCCTGGACGCGAAGATCGCCCAGGGCGGCACCAACGTGTCCGGCGGCCAGCGCCAGCGGCTGGCCATCGCCCGCGCGCTCGTGCACCGTCCGGAGATCTACCTGTTCGACGACTCTTTCTCGGCGCTGGACTACGCGACCGACGCCGCGCTCCGGGCCGCGCTGGCTGCCGAGACGGCAGATGCGACGGTCGTCATCGTCGCGCAGCGGGTGGCCACCATCAGGCATGCCGACCGCATCATCGTGCTGGAGGCGGGCCAGGTCGTCGCCACTGGCACCCACTCCGAGCTGATGGACACCAGCGACACCTACCGGGACATCGTGCTGTCCCAGCTGACCGAGCAGGAGGCAGCCTGATGACCGCCGCGCCAGGCGCCACCTCGCCAGGCAGCGCGGGCTCCGGCAGCGGCCCGGCCGACGGCGGCCGTAGCGGCGGGGGCCGGCCAGGCGGGGAACCGCCGGAGGGCGGGCCGCCTGATGGCGGGGCCGGTGAGGCACCGGTTCCGCAGCGCGGTCCTGGCCCGCCGCCTGGCGCGCGGCGCGGACCGGCCGCCTTCATGAGCGGCATGTCGACCGAGAAGCCGCTGAACTTCCGCGGCTCGGCGCGCCGGCTGCTGGCCATGCTCCGGCCGGAACGGCCGCTGATCATCCTGGCCATCGGCCTGGCCATGGTCAGCGTGACCCTGGCGGTGCTCGGCCCGCGGCTGCTGGGCGAGGCCACGAACCTGATCTTCGCCGGCGTGGTCGGCCGCCTGGTCCCGGCCGGGGTAACGAAGGCGGAGATGATCACGCGGCTGCGCCAGGAAGGCCGCGGCACCCAGGCGGACATGCTCGGATCCATGAACATCGCGCCCGGCCACGGGGTCGATTTCAGCGCCGTCGGGCGGGTCCTGCTAATCGTGCTGGTGCTCTACGCGTGCTCGGCGGTGTTCAGCTGGCTGCAGGGCCGCGCGGTCGCGGCCATCGTGCAGCGCTCGGTGTTCCGGCTCCGCGAGCAGGCTGCCACGAAGCTGTCCAGGCTGCCGCTGAGTTACTTCGACCGGCAGCCGCGCGGCGAGATTCTCAGCCGGGTCACCAACGACATCGACAACCTCGCCCAGTCGATGCAGCAGACCCTGAGCCAGGTGCTGACCTCGCTGCTGACCATCGTCGGCGTGGTCACCATCATGTTCGTCATCTCGCCGCTGCTCGCGGTGATCGCGCTGGTCACCGTGCCACTGTCGGTACTCGTCGTGGCGCGGATCGGGAAGCGCGCCCAGCCGCAGTTCGTCAAGCAGTGGTCCACCACCGGCAGCCTCAACGGCCATATCGAGGAGATGTACACCGGGCATTCGCTGGTCAAGGTCTTCGGCCAGCGCGAGCAGGCCATGCGCACCTTCGCCGAGCACAACGACAGCCTGTACGACTCCAGCTACCGGGCACAGTTCATCTCGGGCACGATCCAGCCGGCGATGATGTTCATCGGCAACCTCAACTACGTCCTGGTGGCCGTGGTCGGGGCGCTCCAGGTGGCATCGGGCGCACTGTCCCTGGGCGCCGTGCAGGCGTTCATCCAGTACTCCAGGCAGTTCAGCCAGCCGCTGACGCAGGTGGCGAGCATGGCCAACCTGCTGCAGTCCGGGCTGGCATCGGCCGAGCGGGTCTTCGCGCTGCTGGACGCGGACGAGCAGAGCCCGGACCCGGCCGGCGCGGCCCGGCCTGCCCAGGGCGGGGGCCGGGTTGAGTTCTCCGGCGTCTCGTTCCGCTACTTCCCCGACGTCCCGCTGATCGAAGACCTGTCGCTGACCGTGCAGCCCGGCCAGACCGTTGCCATCGTCGGGCCGACGGGCGCGGGCAAGACAACGCTGGTCAACCTGCTGATGCGGTTCTACGAGATCGATGCGGGCAAGATCACCGTCGACGGCATCGACATCGCCTCGATGCGGCGCGAAGACCTGCGGGCGATGACCGGAATGGTGTTGCAGGACGCCTGGGTGTTCGGCGGCACGATCGCCGAGAACATCGCCTATGGCAGGCCGGATGCCACCCGCGAGGCGGTCGTCGAGGCAGCAATGGCGACTTATGTCGACCGGTTCGTCCGCGCCCTGCCCGACGGGTACGAGACGATCCTGGACGACGAGGGCGGCAACGTCAGCATGGGCGAGCGGCAGCTGATCACGATCGCGCGGGCGTTCCTCGCCCGGCCTGCCATCCTGATCCTCGACGAGGCGACAAGCTCCGTGGACACCCGCACCGAGGTGCTGATCCAGCGGGCGATGAACTCGCTGCGCCAGGGCCGGACCAGCTTCGTCATCGCGCACCGGCTGTCGACGATCAGGGACGCAGACCTGATCCTGGTCATGGAGGCCGGCCGGATTGTCGAGCAGGGCACGCACGCGGAGCTGCTGGCCGCCGGCGGGGCCTACGCCAGGCTGTATGCTGCGCAGTTCGCGCAGGCGCTGGCGGAAGTGGAGGCTCCCGTTTGAGCAAACGGCGACCCGGCGAGAAGCTGGTACCGTGGCCGTGCGGTTCTTCAGCTGGGAGTGACCGGCAGCACGGCAGCCCTTGGCACCTCCCACTACGCTGAGCGATGTCTACCGACGCCCGCACTGCCCAGGTCGGCGAAGGAGCCCAGCACTGTGAACCGCGTGCATCGATATCTGGCCCCGCTCTGATGAACATCGCCGATCTGCGGGCCATCTTCCTGTTCGGCGGGCTCAGCGACGAGCAGCTCGCTGAGCTGATCGCGGCCGGTGATGAAGTGCATTTCGAAGCCGGCGATGTGCTCTTCCGCCAGGGCCACGCCGCCGACTTCTGGTGGGTGCTGCTCGGCGGGCGGGTCGAGCTGCTGCGGCGCGGCGGACGGGAGGAATCCGTCGCCAGCGTCATGGACCGGCCAGGCCAGTGGGCGGGCGGATTCCGCGCCTGGGCCGAGAATGCCGGATACCTGGCTACTGGCCGCGGCGCCACCCCGGGTTCGATGCTCCGGATCCCGGCCGAGGCGCTCGGCGAGCGGGCGCGCGCGTGGTTCCCGTTCGGCGTCCACCTGATCGAGGGCTTCTTCCAGACGGTGCGCACCATGGAAGCGCTGTCACGGCAGCGTGAAGCGCTCGTCGCGCTTGGCAGCCTCGCGGCAGGCCTCGCCCACGAGATCAACAACCCGGCGTCGGCCTCCGTGCGTGCGGTCGAGGCATTGCAGGAGACCTGCGACGCGCTGCTGTCGTCGCTCGTCCGGCTCGCCGAGGAATCGCTGCCTGCCAGGCAGTTCGTCGCTGTCGACGCGCTTCGGCGCGAGATCGACGCCGGGACGCCGGACGCCGGTCCGCTGGCGATCGCCGACCGTGAAGAGACGCTGTCCGACTGGCTGGACGCGCGCGGGGTCGGCGCCGGCTGGCGCATCGCTCCCGCGCTCGCGGCGGCGGGCGCGGACGTCGCCTGGTGCGAGCGGGCCGCCCGGCTTCTGGACGGCGGAACGCTCGAGCCTGGCCTCGAATGGGTGGCAAGCACGCTCTCGGCCGCGGCGCTGCTGTCCGAGGTGAAGGACTCGACGGGGCGCGTCTTCGCACTTGTCGCCGCGTTGAAGTCGTACTCACAGCTCGACCGGGCCGCACAGCAGCTCGTCGACGTCACCGAAGGCATCGACAGCACGCTGGTGATGCTCGCGCACAAGCTGCCCGGCGGCGTCACCGTCGTCCGTGACTATGGAACTGACGTGCCGCGCATCGAGGCCAGGCCGGGTGAGCTCAACCAGGTGTGGACGAACGTCATCGACAATGCCATCGACGCCATGGAGGGAAACGGCACCCTGCGTATCTCGACCCGCGCCGGTCCGGCCGGCGTCGTGGTCGAGATCAGTGACACCGGGCCCGGGATGGCTCCCGAGGTGCGGGCCCGCGCCTTCGAGCCGTTCTACACGACCAAAGACGTCGGCAAGGGTGCCGGGCTCGGCCTTGACATCTCGCGCCGCATCATCGTCGAACGCCACAACGGCGAGATCACCATGGACTCGCGGCCCGGGGAAACCATGCTGCGCATCCGCCTCCCGCGCCCCTAGCCGGGAAGCCCTGGCGCGGGGGAGAGGCCGGATCAGATGCCGCTCAGGCGCGCCTCGCTGCCCGGCCTGGCCCACCGTCGCGCCGATAACGCCGATAATGTACATTATGTCAACTATCGGAGCCGCTCGCGGGTCCCGGCGGCTCTCACCGGTCATCGTGGCGCGCGCTCGTGGCGGGCGGGCCGGGCATCAGGTAGCAGTGCTGTCACCTGCCCGCCCGCCGCGGCCGGTGCCGTCCGTGACAGCTTCCTGACGCTCAGCACGTCGCCGGGCGCGGCGAGAAAGAGCGTCAGCAGCAGCCCGGCGACCATGGATCCCCACCAGATCCAGGGGCCGTGCCAGGACGCCTGCGCGACGAAGGTGAGCACCGAGGCAGCGGCCGAGGTGGCGATGAGACGTGACCAGCTGCCCGATGCCGCTATGAGCGCGACCGCCAGTGCCGGCCACAGGTAGTAGGCGACCATCACGGGCTCGAACACGCAGCGGAGCGCCAGTGCCACTGCCGCCCACCACAGCAGTTCCCTGAGCGCTTCGCGGCTCCATCCGGCCGGGTGCTGCCGGATGCGCCATCGCCGCCCGGCCGCCAGCGCGCAGCCGCAGGCCGCAGCGATGGCGAGCACCCTGGCGGGTCCGGCGGCAACCGCCCCGCTGCTCAGGTGCGGGGCGAGCGACGTCCACGGAGTGGGGTGATCGACGGTCGGCCAGTTGGGCTGGCTGGTCACCGCCCTGACCGTGGCTCTCCAGTTCGCCGAGGCCGCGGCACCGACCAGCAGCGCGCCAGGCAAGGCCGCCCGGGCGAGGAAGCCGGCCAGCCGCCTCGGCTCGATCATCACCAGGACGACCGGCACCGCCAGCAGGACGAGCGGCTGCACGGCGGCGGCCGCCCCGACGAGCCACGCAGACCGTCCGGCTCTCGACTGTGACAGCGCCAGCAGGCCGGCCAAGAACAGCGCCACCGCCACGGCATCCTCCGGATGACCCCATCGCACTGAGACGCTCCACAGTGCAACTGCCCCCGCCGCGGCGAGCAGTGCCCGCTTCGGCCGGGTCACCCGCAGGCGCTCGGCGATCGCGTCGGCGGCGAACAGCGCCGCGGCGGACAGCGCGATCTCATAGGGCCCGGCGAGCAGCCACGCGGCCGGCTGGGGGTTCTGCGCGCCCGGAGCGCCGAGCCCGAGCCCTGCGGCGTCGATGATCGCGGCGACTGGGACCAGGATCAGGGCCGCGCCGGGAGGGGCGACCAGGCCGGTGGGCTGGGTGTACAGGCCGCTCAGGTCCAGGTGCCAGAGGCGGTGCGCTGCGACCAGCGTTCCCCACAGGTCATCCGGAAGTGCCCAGGCAGACTTCCCGGCCATATGGGGTCCCCACCAGGTCGTCGAGCCCATCCCGACGGCAATGAGAACGACCGTGGCGAGCACCGGGAACAGTCGTCTCACGAGCCACCGCATGGGCGCGGACACCTGCATGACGTTACTAGCGTCGGGGATCGTTGAGCCGGGGACAAGCCCGTCGATCCCCGTTGATCGCCGCGAACGGATCCCGGCCCTGGTAAACCGCCGAGCACCCGCGGGGCGCTCGACAGCCGCGAATCGCTTTATCCCGCCTCTAACAAGCGTAATCCCCCGGTTCCTGCCCGGATTCGGGCAGGAACTTGGCACTGGCGGCAAATCAGCAGCAGGATGGGCCGGGTGGCTGACCGTGACCTCATCGACCGGGTGTCAGGCTCAGCGGGCCTGACGCCCGCCGAAGCTGCCCGCGTCGTGGAAGACGTGCTGGCCTGGTACCGCGAGCCGGTCGAGGACTACGTGCGGCGCCGCCACGCGCATTACCAGGTCTACGGGACGCGTAACGCCGAGATCTTCCCGCTGATCGCCGCCGAGCTGGCTGACCGGCTGGTGGCCGCGCCCCGGCTGTCGCAGCGCCAGCTGCGGCGCATCGTTTACGGCTGAGAACCTCCAGGAGCGAGCTATGTGCGGAATCGTCGGTTACATCGGAACGCAGAACGCCGTCCCGATCCTGGTGGAGGGCCTGTCCCGGCTCGAGTACCGCGGCTACGACTCGGCCGGAATCGCGATCCTCGGCGCGAAGGGCACCCAGGTCTTCCGCAAGGTAGGCCGCGTCCGTGAGCTCGAGACGTCGCTTCCCAGGCGGCTGACCGGCAAGGTAGGCATCGGGCACACGAGGTGGGCCACGCACGGCCCGGCGACGCAGGGCAACGCTCATCCACAGGCCAGCGAGGATGGCCGGATCAGCGTCGTCCACAACGGCATCATCGATAACGCAGCAGCGCTGCGCGAGCGGCTGGCGGCCCAGGGGGTGCCGTTCACCTCAGAGACCGATACCGAGGTCATCGCTCACCTGGTGGCGCGCTCCGGCGCCACCACCCTGGAACAGGCCGTCCTCGACGCGCTGTCCCGGATCAGCGGGACCTATGCCATCGCGGTGATTGACGAGCGGCACCCGGACCGGATCGTCGCCGCCCGCAACGGCTCCCCGCTGATTCTCGGCGTGGGTGATCATGAGATGTTCGTCGCCAGCGATCTCGGCGCGCTCGTGCGGCACACCACGTCCGTGGTCCACCTCGATGACGGCGAGCTGGCGACAGTGACCTCGGCGGGGTTCCGCACCTTCAGCCCGGACGAGGAGAATACGGCCAAGGCCCCGACCAGCATCGACCTCGATGTGGCCGACATCGAGCTCGCCGGGCACCAGCACTACATGCACAAGGAGATGCTCGAGCAGCCGTCCTCAGCTGAGCGGATGCTGCGAGGCCGGCTGGATGACCGGTTCGGGACCGCCCGCCTTGACGGGCTCAACCTCGGGCCGCGCGAGCTTCGCGCCTTCCGGCGGGTGAAGATTCTCGGCTGCGGCTCGGCCTACTACGTGGGACAGATCGGTGCCGCCATGATCGAGGAGCTGGCCCGCGTCCCCGCCGATGCCGAGCCTGCCTCAGAGTTCCGCTACCGGAATCCGATCATCGAGCCCGACACCCTGTACATAGCGGTCAGCCAGTCCGGGGAGACCGCAGATACCGTGTTCGCGGTGCAGGAGGTCAAGCGCAAGGGCGGCCAGGTCATCGGCCTGGTCAACGTCGTGGGCTCGACCATCGCGCGGGAAACAGACGGCGGTATCTACCTGCACGCCGGGCCAGAGGTCGCGGTGGCATCGACCAAGGCGCTCACCCACATGGCCATCGGCTTCGCCATGCTCGCCCTGTCCCTCGGCCGGGTCCGCGATCTGTCGATCACCGATGGCCAGCGGATCATCGCGGGGCTCCGGCGCCTTCCTGGCCAGATCCAGGAGATCATCAGCGCTGAGCCGTACCTCGCCGAGGTCGCCAAGGGCCTGGCCGGAGCGCCGAGCCTGTTCTTCATCGGCCGCGTCCGCGGCTTTCCGGTCGCGCGCGAGGGCGCCCAGAAATTCAAGGAGGTGTCATACCGGCACGCCGAGGCCTACCAGGCCAGCGAGCTCAAGCACGGGCCGCTGGCACTGATCTGTGAGAGCATGCCGACCGTGGCGATCCTGCCGGATGACGAGCTGGCCGACCGTAACCTGGCGGGCCTTCAGCAGATCGCCGCCCGCAACGGGCCTGTCGTGGCCATCACCCACGCCGCCGTTGCCCCTGGCCAGCCCGAGGTGCCTGAAGTCATCGTTCCGAAGAACGAACGCGAGCTCGACCCGATCCTGCTGGTCATCCCGCTCCAGCTGCTCGCCTATCACGCCGCCCTCGTGCTCGGGCACGACGTCGACAAGCCGCGCAATCTCGCCAAGTCGGTCACCGTCGAGTAGCACGTGCTTTGGCGAATACTGGTCCCCGGGACGCCTGGCCCCCGCACCCGGCCGCCTGCTCCCCCCGGGAACCGGGAATCCCTTAACGGCCTACGCTGCTGAATCATGACAGCCTCGCTCAATGACACGGTGCGGAAGATCATCGACGCCCCGAACCCGGCGGTACTTGCCACCATCAACCCGGATGGGAGCCCGCAGACGTCGGTGGTCTGGGTGCGGCGGGACGGAAATGACCTGCTCATCTCCTCGGCCGCGGGGCGTCGCAAGGACAGGAACCTCGCTCGTGACCCCCGGGTCAGCGTGACGGTCTACGACATGACCGACCCGCTTGAGTATGTCGAGGTTCGCGGGCTGGCCGAGATCAGCGAGGACGCCGGCCGCCGGCTAGCCGTCTTGCTAGCCGAGGAATACGAGGGCCCGGGCGCTGGCGAGGAGTATCTGGAACTGCCCCCGGAGGTCATCCGTATCGTCATCCGGATCAGACCGCAGCGGGTCCTCGGAAGCGCTGCCCGCAGTGCGTGACAACCACCTCCGGGGCCTTATTCACTCCCCGGAAATGCGGCCAGCCGGCTGGTCGAGCGGCTTCGGCCGCGGAACTCCGCCACGACTTCGTTGCCCCGGCGGACTGTGACGTCGTAGATGCCGCTGCGGCCGAAGCTGACGCGCTCCACGGCGACGGCCACCAGCACGTCCCCCTCCCGCGCCGGAGTGACGAAGGTAATGTCCGCGCCGGCGGCCACGGTTACCAGCCCGCGGCTGTTGCACGCGCACGCGAACGCGGTGTCCGCGAGCAGGAACACATAACCGCCGTGCGCGATCGCGTGGCCGTTGACCATGGCCGGGCTGACGGTCATGCGCGCCGTCGCGGCGCCGTCACCGGCCTCAAGAAGCTCTATGCCGATGTTTCTCGACGCCAAGTCCGCTTCGAACATGGCGGCCGCGGGACCGCCCGGTGACTGTGACGAACTCGGCATCGCGCATTCCTCTTCCCTGATCCGCTGTTCGGTGATGACAATACGGCCGGGCAGTGCGCCGGCTGCGGCAGAGTTACCCGCGCGTAAGCCGGCTACTGATCGCCGTGCCGCCGTCCTCATCACCCGTTCTGGATATCAGCCCGACGACGGCCTGCGCATCAGCAACTTCGCCAGGCCGATTCGCCAGGCCGCTCAGCTCAGGCCTGTTCGCATCGCCCGGCAGCCAGCCGGCCCGCCAGCCCCGCCGCCGGGCAGCGAGCCGCTGGCCAGGCAGATGCGGAACCGTGATCAACTCGGCGCACCCTCCCGCACCCAGCCAGCGTCCTAGCAGGTAGAGGCGTAACCACAACGGAGGGGAACTGCAGATGAAATTCGTAACCGCGCGCAAGGGACTTGCCGCAGCGGCGATCGCGGCCACGCTCGCATCGGGCGGGTTAGCCGCTGCCATACCTGCCTCCGCCGCAACCGGCGCCCGGGTGACCGCCGCCGCCCGCGCCAGCGGCGCCGGGACCGTCGTAGTCACCTGCGCGGGCGTCCCGGTGGTCCGGCCCAGCCGGTATGTCATCGCCTGCGCGGACGCCAACAACTACCTCACGGGGCTGAGCTGGCGCGTCTGGGGATGGCGCAAGACCGCTTACGGCTACGGCCTGCAACGGATCAACACCTGCAGGCCGACCTGCTCGGCAGGCCATTTCGGCACCTTCAACGTCGCCGCGGTGCTGTGGGGCGCCAAGCCCTATGCGCGAGGGCTGCTTAGCTACCGCTGGCTCACGCTGATCTACACGCATCAGCGGCCGCGGCACACCGGCACCACCGTCACCTACCGGCTGCCCGGTTAGGCGCCCGTGAGCGGGGCCTGCGCCGGCGCGAGTCCCGGCTGGCGGCGGCCCTGACCGGACTGGCAAGGCGTATGCTGACGCCGTGCCACGATATGAGTACCGCTGCCGGGCCTGCGGGGCCACCTTCGAGCAAAGCCGCCCGATGAGCGAGTCGTCCGCTCCGTGCAGCTGCCCGCAAGGTCATGACGACACGGTGAAGCTGCTGTCCACCGTCTCCGTCGGCGGCACGTCTAGCTACCCGTCGGGCGGCCAGGCGGGCGGCGGTGGCGGCGGCTGCTGCGGTGGCTCCTGCGGCTGCCGCTGACGCCGGCTCCGCGCCACCGCGGCCGCCCGCATTGGTCGGCAGGCTAGAGCCAGCCGACCCGCGCGCTGGCCACCGGCTCGCCGGCGGGCGCAGCCGCGAGCTCGCCGGCCTGCACCCGGTCGAGCAGCGTCCGGAGCGCTGCGGTGATCTCGGGCAGGCAGTCGCGCAGGCTCCGCGCGTCAGCGGCCGTAGTCTCGTCCGCGGTCAGGCCGGACCGCAGGGCAAGGCCTTCGAGGTCGGCGAGCTGCTCGCCAACCCACCCCACCGGATCGGCCGATAGGTGCGGATCGAAAACACGCTTGCCGGGCTCCCAGCCCCGGAAGGCCGGATGGTGGTGAGCCCGGTCCAGGCTCCCTGGCGGGCCGTCGGCGGCCTCGAGCAGATCCGCCCGCCAGACCGGCTGCCCGACCTCGATCGGCCGGGCTGAGTAGATGGATCCCTTGAGGTCACCCGGCTCAAGGAGCCTGACCTCGAGCCGCGCTCCGCGCTCCGCGCTCTCCTGCCCGGGCAGTGGCCTGGGGTCAACGAAGTAAAGGTCGCTGACCACCACACCGAACCGTTCGAATCCGAATGCGTACAGCACGACAGGCCTCCTCGGCTCAGCTGGCTCTGTCACCATGTTCCTCCGGCCGCGGGGGCTCCGCCACTTGGCTGACGGCCTGGCAGACCCCAGGCTGGCGGGCCCGGCAGGCCCGTCGGCCCGCCTGCCGGGCCTGGCCCAGCTGCGGGCGAGGTGGTTGCCGCCGGAAGCCCGCTGATAGAGTGGACTATTCGGAATTTCGCGGTTATTGCTATCTCAATAGCATGCTGCGCATCTATTGCTTTTAGCTGCGGGGTTACGCAATTGCAGAACGCCTTCCGGGAATTTGTGCTAGACGGAAATGACTGGCCGGAGCCCGACGGGGCCCTGCCGGTGCCCGGGCCGGCCTTCGCATGGGCGGATGCCAGCAGGCCGCGAACGCTGCGGCGGGTGTGGCTTGACACCTTCGACTGGCGCCTCTACCGCGCCGGGCTGGCCCTTGAGCAGGTCACCAGCCACGCGCGGACCGATATCACGCTCACTGGCCGGGACGGCACGCTGATCGCAGCCGAGCAGGTCGGGACCCGGCAGCCCGGACAGGCCGCAGCCAAGCCGAAGTGGCCGGCCATGCTCGACGCGCTGCCGCCCGGGCCGCTGCGGGAGCATCTCGGCCCGGTGGTCGGCGTGCGCGCCCTGGCACCGGTCGCCAAGGCGGTCAGCGTCCTGCGCGAGCGGCCGGTCCTGAACTCCGATGACAAAACGGTCGCCAGGGTCACCGTGGAGCGGATGTCGGTCAGCTCCCCGTCAACAGCCGCGCCGCCGGCCCGAATCACCGTGACGGCGCTGCGGGGATATGAGCCGCAGGCGCTCCGCGTCGCTGATGCCCTGTCCGCCGCTCCAGGCGTCGCCGACGCGACGCAGTCGGCGCTCGAGGCGGTCCTGGCAGCCGCCGGGCGGCGGCCAGGCGACTATTCGAGCAAGATCGACGTCGAGCTGGCCGCCGAGATGCCGGCCACCGCGGCGCTGGCCGCTGTGCTGACCGCGCTCCTGGGCACCCTGGAGGCCAACGTCGATGGCACGGTGCGCGATCTGGACATCGAGTTCCTGCACGACCTGCGGATCGCGGTACGCCGCACCAGATCCGCTCTCAAGCTGGCCGGCAGCGTGCTGCCCGCCGGCCTGACCGGCACCTACCGGCCCGAATTCAAGTGGCTCGGTGACCTCACCACGCCGACCAGGGATCTTGACGTGTACTTGCTGGGGTTCCCGGGAATGGCGGCGAGCCTGATCGCCGCCACGCCAGCCGACCTTGAGCCGTTTCACGACCAGCTCGCCCGCAAGCGCGCAGCGGCGCAGCGGCAGCTGGCCCGCGGGCTCCGGTCGGCGAGGTTTGCCAGGCTCAGCACCGGCTGGCGGGATGCCCTTGCTGCCGCCGCGCCCGGCCGGCGGCGCCCCACGGCCGCGCGGCTCGCCGCCAGCAAGATCACTCATGCGCACCAGCGAGTGCTCAGGGACGGCGCCGCCATTACCGCGGCCTCTCCCCCGGAGCGCCTGCACGACCTGCGCAAGCGCTGCAAGGAACTGCGCTACCTGCTGGAGATCTTCGGGTCGCTGTACGATCCAGGCGAGCAGTGGCGGGCGGTCAGGGAGCTGAAGGGCCTGCAGGACTGCCTCGGCGAGTTCCAGGACACCCAGGTGCAGTATGACAAGATCAGGGCCTACGCGGCCGAGCTGATGGCCGGGCGGGCCGCGCCGGCCGCCACCCTGCTGGCGATGGGCGAGATCGCAGCGGGCCTGATGCTCAGGCAGCGGCAGGCCCGCAATGAGTTCGGCGGCCGGTTCCGCGACTTCGCCAGCCCGCTCAGCCAGAGCCGGATCCGGGCACTCACTGCCACGGCCGCGCCATGAAGGTATTCGCCTCGTACAATATCAAGGGCGGTGTCGGCAAGACCGCCACTGCCGTCAATCTCGCCTACCTGGCGGCGCGTGACGGGTACCGGGTCCTGCTGTGGGATCTGGACCCGCAGGCTGCCGCGAGCTACCTGTTCCGGATCAGGCCGCGGGTCAAGGGCGGCGGCAAGGCGCTCATCGAGGGAACCCGCGCGATCGGCGATGCGATAAAGGGAACCGACTTCGACAACCTCGACCTGCTTCCCGCCGACTTCACCTACCGGAACCTGGACCTGATCCTGGACAGCGCCAAGAAGCCGACGCGCAAGCTGCGCAGGCTGCTGATGCCGCTGCGCGCCGAGTACGACGTGATCTTCCTCGACTGCCCGCCCAGCATCTCGCTGCTGTCCGAGAGCGTGCTGCACGCGGCCGACATGCTGGTCGTCCCGCTGATCCCGACCACGCTCTCGATCCGGACCCTCGACCAGCTCACCGAATTCATCTCCGGCTTCGACGGGCACCAGCCAGGCGTCCTTGCGTTCTTCTCCATGATCGATCGCCGCAAGCGCCTGCACCTTGACATATCCGAGCAGCTGCCAGCAGGACGATCCGACTTCGCGGCGACTGCCATCCCGGCGCTGTCGATCATCGAGCGGATGTCGCTGCAGCGCGCCCCGGTGGCCGCCTTCGCGCCGCGCAGCGTGGCGGCGCGCTGCTATGCCGGCCTGTGGGCAGAGGCCAGGGCGCGCGGCGCGCTGCCCGCGCCGCCGTCCGCCACCTGACGCCCGCGCCGCACCGGGTATCAGCCGGGCCGGCCGTCAGCCGAGCCCGGAAATAAACCCGATCATCGCGCGGCTGACCTCGTCCGGCCGTTCCTGCTGGGTCCAGTGCCCGCAGCCGGGAAGCAGCACGGGCTCCGCGAGCCGCGGCGCGGCAGTCACGCAGCCGGGGCAGCATCTCCCTTGCCCCGGGAAAGCTGACCACCAGGTCACGCTCGCCGGCTAGGTAGAGAGCCGGGACGGTAACCGGGGCATGGTGCCAGGCGGCGGTGAGCTCCCAGTTGCGGTCCAGGTTGCGATACCAGTTCAGCGGGCCGGTGAAGCCGGCGCCGTCGGCATACTCCGTGGCGTAGGCGTCGATGTCGGAACTGGTGAGCCAGGCCGGCAGGTCAGGCGGGTCGACGCAGATGTCGAGGAATCCGCCGCCCGGGGGCACGACAGGCAGGCCGCCCGGCCCGTCTGCGGACGCGCTGAAGAGCACCTTGCGGAAGGTGAGCCGCGGGTCCCTGCCGAGTTCGGCGTCGGCGACTCCCGGCTGCTGGAAGTAGACCATGTAGAAGCCATCACCGATCCCGGCGCGCATGGCCGCCACCGGCGCGCTGCTGCCCCGCGGCCGGTAAGGAACGCTCAGCCCGATGACGCCGCGCACCCGGTCCGGCCGCAGCAGCGCGGTGTGCCAGGCGACCGGCGCACCCCAGTCGTGGCCTGCCACCACGGCGTCCCGCGCCCCGAGCTCGTCCATCAGCGCGATGACGTCGCCAGTCAGGTGCAGGATCGTGTACTGATCCGTCGCCTCAGGCGCCTGCGTACGGCAGTACCCGCGCTGATCGGGAGCGACCGCGTGGAAGCCCGCCTCGGCCAGGGCGGTCAGCTGATGCCGCCAGGAGTACCAGCTTTCCGGAAAGCCGTGCAGCAGCAGCACCAAAGGCCCAGCGCCCGCCTCGGCGATATGCATCCGCAGCCCGCGCGCATCTATGTAACGATGGCTGATCCCGGTGCTGGCCGGCCACGAGCTCATAGCCGGACAATAGCGCGCTTCCCGGCGTGGCATGGGGCGCCGGTACCCGGCCATACCAGTATGTCCGGCCCCCAGTCAGCCGTCCGCGTCCGTGTCCGCCGGCAAAAGACGCCGCCGGAAGATATCTTTGTGGGCGATTGCAGGTACATAAGATGCCAGGACAGTCCATGCTGTTACCGGAGAATATTGTCTGTCAGAGGGGGGCCTTGTTGGGCCGCAGGTTGCTCCGGCTGGAGATTCCGGTCTTCCCGGAGCGCAAGATGTTCCGGGTGCACGATCCGGCAGCTGATCCCGACGCGCCCGGCGGTCCGCCGCCGCCTGCCGACGCGCTCATCACAGCCAGCCGCGACCAGTTGCTCGTCGCCTGCGCCCAGGAGCACATCGGCGTGCAGCTCACCATCGAGGAATGGGAAGACGCGCCGGCCCCGTTCAGTGAAGGTTACGAGGACGAGGCGAAGTGCGTCCTTTACCTGCGCGGCCACCTGAGCGTCGCGGATATGGCCGCCGGGCGCGCGCTGCGCAGCGCCCGTCTCGCCGGGGGCGTCGGCGATTACGGCGTCCGCGTCTACACCCGCAATCGCACCGAGGCCGTCCGGCGCTACGCCGCCCTGTTCAAGCTCAACGCCGATCCGCTCGGCGATGAGTTCCAGCAGGCGAGAAAACGGCTGGAAGGGCTGGAGCAGTACCTGATCCAGCTCTGGCGCGAGTCCTGAGCCGGCGCTGGCGAGCGGGTTAAGGCGTGCGGCTTCCGGCCACGCCGGTCGTGCGGCGCTGGCCTGCGGGCGCTACCTGCCTGGCCACTCCGTGCGGCGCTGCGGTGCGGGCGGATGCGGGCCGGGCGCCGCTGTCGCGGAACGGGGCGAGCGCATACACGAGCACCGATGCGACCGCTATCACGACCAGTGCCGCGGCGGCCGCCACGAGCCGGATCCGGGGCGACCGCAGCACAGCGGCGAGGCGCGGATGGCCGAACGAACTTAGCCTGGACGCCAGCACGGGATCGTCATCCGCGAGCTTGCGCTCCATCTCATCGAGCATGCGCTGCTCGTCCATGGACAGCGCCATGACGCACCTCCGGGCCACCTTTGCCACCACCGCCTACTGCATAGGTGGGGACTGATTCTTACTATCCCCCGCGGCGGGATTTTTTACCCGTGCTTTGCGGCGCGGTTGCGGACTTCGTGCGGGCGAGATGGGACTGGCCGGTCCAGGCGTCGCGCATCATAGAATATGTATTTGATTATCTCGAACTGAAATTCTAGGCTGCCGGTATGCGATGGGACAGCCTCCGGCTTCAGCCCGACGGCGCGGCTCCGCTGCCGGCCGGTACTCCGCCTGCGCCGCCGGCCCTCTTCGGCACCGACGCGGTGGTGCGGACATTCGACACGCCAGGCTTCCGGGGCATCACGTTCTATGAGGTGCAGGCGCGGTCGATCATCAACCGGGTGCCCCCGGCGTCAAGGATGGCGTTCCGGTGGACCATCAACCCCTACCGGGGCTGCACTCATGGCTGCGTCTACTGTTTCGCCCGGCATACCCACACCTACCTCGACCTGGACGCCGGGCTTGACTTCAACTCGAGGATCATCGTCAAGGTGAATGCCCCGGAACTCGCCAGACGTGAGCTTGCCAGCCGGCGGTGGCCTGGTGAGCACGTCGCGATGGGCACGAACGTGGATTGCTATCAGCGCGCCGAGGGCCGTTACCGCCTGATGCCCGGCATCATCGGAGCCCTCCGGGATGCGGGCAACCCGTTCTCGATCCTCACCAAGGGCACCCTGATCCTCAGGGACATCGACCTGCTGGCGGACGCCGCTCAGGTCACTGACGTCGGGCTCAACGTGTCAGTGGGTTTTGTCGATAAAGAGCTATCCCGCTGCGTCGAGCCCGGCACGCCGAGCCCGGAGCGGCGGCTCGGCGTGTGCGCTGCGCTGAGCGCGCGCGGGCTACGCTGCGGCGTGCTCATGGGCCCGGTGCTGCCGTTCCTGTCCGACTCGCCTGCCCAGCTCAAGGCCACCGTCGCGCAGATCGCGCAGGCCGGGGCGAGTCACGTCAGCCCGATCGTGCTGCACTTGCGCCCCGGCGCCAGGGAGTGGTTCATGGCCTGGCTGCGCACGCACCACCCCGGCCTCGTCGGCTCCTACCTGTCGCTCTACGGATCGGGCGCGTACGCGCCGAAGGCGTATCAGCAGCGGATAGCCGACCAGGTCAGGGAACTAGCGGCAGCTAGCGGCGTGGGCAGCGCGAGCCCTGCGCAGGCCCGTGACGCACGCCCGGCGCAGGACCGCGAAGCACGCCCGGCGCAGGCCCGCAGGGCCGGGCCGCGGCACCCCGGGCGACGCCGGGGCGGCCGGCCTGCGGGCGGGCAAGCTGACCAGCCGCCTGATGTTCAGCTGTCGCTGCTGTGATCGCCTGCCAGCACCGGCAGGCCCGCCGCCTGCCACGCCCGGAAGCCGCCCGCCAGGTCGGTCGCGTCGTTCAGCCCGAGGTCCTGCAAGGCTGCCGCGGCGAGGCTGGATGTGTAGCCCTCTGAGCACACCACGATGACCCGCAGGTCGTATCTGGCCTGCGGGATCCTGGCAGCCGAAGCCGGATCCAGCCGCCATTCGAGCACGTTGCGCTCGACCAGCAGTGCGCCGGGTATCTCGCCCTCGGCGGCCCGCTGCGCTGCGGGCCGGATGTCGACGAGCAGCGCGCCGTCGCGAGCGGCCGCCGATGCCTGATGCGGCCCGAGCCGCCGCAGCCGGCGGCGTGCCTCGGCGAGCAGCTGATCGATCGTCCGGCTGCCGGGCGGCGGCGCGGTGCTCACCAGTCCCGTCCCGCCTGCGTGCTCGCAACCTGGATGAGGCCGCCCGCGGTCAGCTCGTACTGGCGCATCGCGGTGAGCGGCGGAGAGTAAGCGTGGACGCTGACGGCCGGCGTGGCAGCCGCGTTCACGACGTCGTGCACATGATGCGTGCCGAACGCCCGGACGCTTCCCGCGGCCAGCGGCCTGCTGCGCGCCTGGCACCGGCCGATGGCCACGGTACGCTCGGAGAGCCGGCCGCGCGCTACCGCGAAGGCGCCCACTGCCTCACCATGATCATGAAACCCAGTATGCTGCCCGGGCAGCCAGCTAAGCAGCCATACCTCGTAATCATCCGCCAGTTCCAGTCGGTGGTACCACCGCTGTCCCGCATCGAAGCGCACCAGGTGGCTCCAGCCCGCTGGTTGCGCGGCGACGCCGCCCGCCAGCTGCCTGAGGTGCTCCTGGCGCTGCCTGAGGTGTTCCTGGTGATGCCCGAGATGTTCCTGGCGCTGCCCGAGGTGTTCCTCGTTCCGCACCGTGTCCTGAAAGCCGGCCGCCGTCAGTGACATCCCAGATATCCAATCGACTTAGTGGGAAAAGTGTTGCCGGGAATTTACCACAACAGCGTGCCGCGCGGCGGGCCGACTGGCTGTCCTGGCCGGACCGTTCCCGCGGCGGAGCGCCCCTGCGCCGGAGCGCACAGCCGCCGCACGTAAAGTTGCTGCCGTGGCAGCCCAGCACGATGATGCAGTCGAGCGCGTGCCGGACCGGCTGGTCGTCCGCACGGTCCGAATTCCCGATCCTGGCGACCTGCTCGCCCGCCTGCCGGGCCCGGCCGCGCTCGCCTGGATCCGCCACGGCGACGGCCTGGCCGGATGGGGAGAGGCCGCCCGTATCACCATCCCGGCGGGCGTGGACAGGTTCACCGCAGGCGAGAAGTGGCTGCGTGAGCTTTTCGACAACGCCGAGGTGACCGACGAACTGGCGGTGCCGGGATCCGGGCCGGTCGCCTTCGGCAGCTTCACCTTCGATCCGGCCTCCGACGGCTCCGTTCTCGTCGTGCCGCGCATGGTGGCGGGCCGCCGGTCCGGCCAGGCATGGCTCACCACCATCAGCGATGGCCGTGGCGGCACGGCAGCGGTACGGCCGGCCGTCGCTCCGGCCGCGGTGCGGTGGCATGACGGGAGCCTGAGCGCTCCGCAGTGGCAGCGTGCCGTGGCCGCGGCGGTGGCCAGGATCAGGGCCGGAGATCTCCGCAAGGTCGTACTGGCCAGGGACCTGTACGCCGCCGCGTCCGCCGACATCGATGTGCGGCTGCTCCTCGGCAGGCTGGCCGGGCGGTACCCGGACTGCTACACGTTCTCGTGCGCCGGGCTGGCGGGCGCCACTCCCGAGCTGCTGATCCGGCGCGAGGGTCTCGCGGTGAGTTCCCTCGTCCTGGCAGGCACCATGCCGCGTGGCGCCACCGTCCGCGAGGACCATGCGCTTGGCGCTGCCTTGCTCGGCTCTGCGAAGGAAGTGGAGGAGCATGGGTATGCCGTAGCGGACGTGCGGGCCGCCCTCGCCCCGCGGTGCCGGCAGCTGCAGATAGACCCGCAGCCATCGCTGCTGCGGCTGGCGAACGTGCAGCACCTCGCGACGCGGGTGCACGGCACGCTAGCCACCGCAAGCAGGTACTGGCTCCCGGCCGGCCGGGTCCGCGCAGCCGGGGAGCTGACAGCGCCCACCGCGCTGGCGCTCGCAGCCGACCTGCACCCGACGGCGGCGGTCTGCGGCACGCCCGCCGGCCCGGCTATGGAGCTGATCAGGGAACTCGAGGGGATGGACAGGGGCCGGTACGCGGGC
>CAVZGW010000021.1:0-10094 GCA_963774825.1 uncultured Actinomycetes bacterium
GACACCTGACCACCGCCGCCCTCGCCCGCCAGGCCAGCCAGGCCGGCTCCGCCCGCACCCCAGGCCACCTGACCGGGCAGCCCGCCCCGCCGGCCCCTCCCCCGGGCGGCCACCCGGCCCCGCCCGCAGCCACATCCAGGGCCCCGGACGGCGAAAGCAGCCGCCCAAACCCAACTCGCCGGATTCTTGAGCAGCCCGAGATATTTACTGGAAAGTCGTCAAGATCTTTGGCCATCGCCCCGTCGCAGTGGCTGGTGAGGCTTCTGGTGCCAGAGCGACCCGAACCGAGCGGATGCCGCGTGCCCGGCCACCACCAGGGACCTGGCAGGCCGGTGCCAGAGCGACCCGAACCGAGCGGATGCCGCGTGCCCGGCCACCACCAGCGAGCGGATGCCGCGTGCCCGGCCACCACCAGGGACCTGGCCGGCGAGCAGCCCGCCCTGGCCACCACGATCACGGCCCCCCTGCCCGCACCACCACCAACAGCCCCGCAACCCGGCCCGCCCGGCACCCGCAACAGCCGGTGCCCCGCCACAGAGCCGCTGCTCCAGCTACCCAGGCCCGCCGACGGTGTCGCCGAGGGCCAGCCACGACCGGCAGCAACCCGACCAGCCCGTCAATGGCACATATGGACAACGCCGCTGTTACAGCAGGAACGTGCCATCCGCGCCCTTGATGTCCGGGCTCCGGCTCGCACAGTCACGGCGGAGGTGGCCGGCCGTCCGGCGTGCCCAATCCGAGCGCCGCGACCTGCTGTCCGACTGGACATCGGCGCCACTGCCGTATCCGGGGCCGATTCTGTCATTGTGGCCCCAGACGTCACCCGCAGGGCCGGCTGAGCCCGGGAGGGCTCGGCTACATCCATTTCTACTTGGCCCGCCGGCCTTGACTGCAGCAGGACTGCTGATCATAATTTCAGGGCGCAAAGTGCGCTGGAAGTGGCCCGGCAGCGCGGCTACCTCTGTCATTCGTGGCAGTAGGAGTTCGCCATGCACCGAGCTGAGGCCGATGCCGTTCGCACATCGGATACCGCTGCGCCGCGATTTGTCGCCCTCGCAGCCCGCGCCCCGATCCTGACATCCCGCAGGGCGCGCTGCACCCAGCGGCCGCCTCGATCGAAAGCACGCCGGTGCGCTGCGCGCCACAAGCATCGGCCTACCGGGAGGCCTGGTGAACCTGGCGATGTTGAAGCCCCTCGTCCTGGCGTTCTGCGGCGCGGGCGCAGGTCCCGCGGGCGCAGACGCCACGGGACGGGAGTCCGCCGGGCTGCCCGGTATGGGTCAGCTCGCGCGGTGAGCTGACCGCACGTACCGGGGGCCGGGATTCCCAGACGGGGCCGGGAATCCCGGCCTCCGGCCTGCCCGCCCCGATGCCGACGCGCCGCGTCCCGGCGATGCGGGTGACTCGCAGGTTAGCCGGACGGCGTTCCGGCTGCTTGGTACCTGGCACACGGACGCGCGGTCACTAGCAGCGAACGCCCCGCCGGAATACCTGGCTGAAGCTGCGATGCGTCGATTGCCTGGTCGATTTGCCAGCCGGCCTGCCCGAGGAAATCAGGGTAGGCATCAGCGGGCAGGATCGTCAGCCAGGGCTCGGCTTCGCCGGCCCGCCGCCTTGCGTTCGCGAATGCGATCGCCCGTTCGGTGGGCACGTCCGGGCGGTGGGTGGCGAGGCTGGCCGCGAGCGTGCTGCCCGGTCCGGCCACGGCGCGCAGGCCGGTGAGCAGGCCGATACCCGTCTGCCGGTCGAGGTAGACAAGCAATCCCTCGCAGATGAAGAGCGATGACCTCGTCATGTCGTGTCCGCACCCGCGAAGGACGCCGGCCACGTCGTTGGTCGCGAAGTCCGCGCTAGCGAGGGTGAGGAGGGTGCGAGTGTCGATACTGGTGAACATCTCTCGCAGCCGCATCGCTTTGTCATACTGCGTGTCCGGGTGGTCGATCTCGAAGAAGTGCACGCCAGCTGTCCTGAAGCGCAGCGCCCGGTCGTCATAGCCCGCGCCGAGGATGACTATCTGCCCAACACCGGCCTTAATTGCCGCGAGCACCTGCTGGTCGAAGAACGAGGTGCGGGCCGCCAGGCTGGGGCCCATACCGCCGACGCCAGCGGGCCGCATCCCCGCGCAGAGCCGCCGCTGGGCGTCAGGATCGCCATCCGGTGTGTGCGGCCGCGAGAACCCAGCCCGGGCCTGTGCCACCGCCTGGCTGGTCCGCGACGGCCCATGGCCGTCCCGGCGGTGCCGACGTCCGCCGAGAATCCGGCCGAGCCCCTGCATCGTTACCTGCATCGTTAATTGTCCTCGTTTTGCGCCAGCTACGGTCCCACGAGCAGGGCGACCTCGCCCGCTCGGGCAGGCCGCTCGGTGCAGGCCGCTCCGGCCAGGCCGCTCCGTGCAGGCCGCTCGGGCAGGCCGCTCCGGCGGGCCGTTCAGCAGCCGCGCACGCAGGCCGGTCAGCCCGCTGGCCGCGGCGTGATGACCGCCTGGGTCTGTGTCGTCTGGCCGATCGCCCGGCCTGAATCGTCGGCCAGGTCAGTCTGCACCACGATGAACGACCGCCCGACATGCAGTGGCCGCGCGCTTGCGTGCAGCGTCCCCGCACCTACACCACGGAAGAAGTTGGTCTTGGACTCGATGGTCGCTGTCGCGGCCCCCTCCGGCAGGTTCAGGTAAGCGCAGACAGCTCCCACGGTGTCGGCCAGTGCCATGACCGCGCCTCCGTGCAGTACTCCGCCCGCGGTACACCGTTCCGGGGCGTACCGCAGCTCGCCGGTTGCCCGCTGTGGAGCAGCCGCCGTTAGGGTGATGCCGAGGGCCACCGCAAAGGGCATGGCGGCAATCAGGTCCGCCGGGGCGGCCGGGACAGGTGCGGGCATCAGCGTGGCCCGTCGGCAGCTGGATGCTCAGGACTCTCGCCGTCCGACTGGCCCACGTTGCGCTTGGCGCCTTGCTGGCCGTCGGGGCCCATTCCCCAGCTGATGACGCGCCGGGGATGGATACGAATGACCTCGTTGCTCATGTATGGGTTGGGCGGCGCCTGGTTGGTGAGCGCTTCGCCGACGCCGCGGACCTCGAAGCAGCGGACAGTCCACGGATCGAGCGACACGATGTCGTCCACCACGAAGGCCACCTTGCCATTGGCGGCGACATTGTGGAACTTGCGGGTGTTGCCCATGTCGCGCCCGCGGATGTTGATCACGCCTGCCGCTGCGTCGACCTCGAAGCCGACAGGGCTGTTCTGCAGCGTGCCGTCCGCGGTTAGCGTCGCCAGCCGCCCGATGCGCTGGGAACGCAGGTAATCGAGTTCGGCGTCGGTGAAAACCATGGCCGGGTTCCTTCCTCGTCGTTGCCTTCCTCGTCGTTGCCATCTTGCAGGACGGCCGGGGGCAAGGTCGCAGTCGGCGTCGGGCATCCTGCGCCGGCCGTCCCGAGGCGCGTACCCGGAGCCGGCCGTCCCGATACGGGCATCTGGAGCCGGCTATCCGAGGCGTTGATCCAGCGCCGGCCATCCTCGAGGCGGGCACCCGGAGCCGGCCATCCTCGAGGCCGGCGCCCGGAGAAGGCATCCTGACAGACGGCTCGGGGAACGGCGCGTTCATGCCCGGCTAGCCGGCGCGGCCAGGGATTCAGCGGCCAGGGATTCAGCGAGATCAGCGGGATCAGCGGCCAGGGATCAGCGGGATCAGCGGCCAGGGATCAGCGGGATCAGCGGCCAGGGATCAGCGGGATCAGCGGCCAGGGATCAGCGGGATCAGCGGCCAGGGATCAGCGGGATCAGCGGCCAGGGATCAGCGGAGTGATCTGCTGGATGTCGTGCCTGGCCCGCAGCGCAACGATCGCTGCCTGGTCCGGCGGTCCCGGCTGAGCGAGCAGTTCGGCAAGCTCTTCGAGGTAATACTCGTGGCCGGACGGGGCGACCTGGAAGAGCATCCGGGCTGGCGCGGGTCCGGGGTTCGCAAATGCGTGCGGGCAGCCTGGCGGTACGAGCATCACGCTCCCCGGGCCGCCTCGGACCACCCTGGCCCCGCTGTCGGATTCCCAGCTGCTCCAGCTGCCTGCGGTCCTGATCCGCGGCTCGAAGGCGAGCAGGTCGAGCTCGCCTTCGAGGATGTAGAACAACTCCTCGGCCTCGCGGTGCACATGCGCCCCGACGTCGAATCCCGGCGCGACGTTGGCCTCGAAGACCGACCAGATCCTCGACTGCTCGGCGCCCACCTTGAGGGTCATGCCCGCGGATCGGATCAGGTGGCCCGTGCCAGGCGACAGCACCAGTCCATCAGTCACGTCTTCCCCACTCTCTCGGGCTGCTTGCCAGCTTCCCGGCAATCGCGATTGAGCATCCCGAGATCGGCCGGACGGCGTTTGAGATGTACCAGCTTAAGCTGGCCGAACACCCCGGCCTGCTCACAGTTATGCAAGTGCCGGCCAGCACCGATGATCTCGAACGGGTCCATTCGCTGCTCGGGCGCCAGTGACGCCAGTACCCGGCCCGATCACGTCCCACAGTCGATCCGGCCGGATCCCGTTCGTATAGATAGTGCCAGGCCGATGACGTGATGCGGGCACCGGACCCGCACGACGAGGAACACACCCACAGAGGCCCTGATCAGCCCGATCAACCACGTTGCCGAAGAGGAGCACGACGATGACGAGATATCTGCTCAGCGTGTACCAGCCTGAAGGTCCGATTCCCGCACCGGACGTCCTCGCGAGGATCTCGCGCGATCTCGAGGCCCTGCATCAGGAGCTCAAGGCGGCGGGTTCCTGGGTCTTCGCCGGCGGGCTGCACCCGCCCAGCACAGCTACGGTGGTGCGGTTCACCGGTGGCGACGTGCTCACGACCGACGGCCCGTTCGCTGAGGGCAAAGAGTACCTCGGCGGATTCACCATCATCAGCGCGCCCGATCTCGACTCCGCGCTTGAGTGGGGACGTAAGCTCACCCGGGTGACCGGCCTCCCGATCGAGGTGCGGCCGTTCCAGGACGAAGGCGAGGGCTGATAGCTGGCATGGCTGCACTACCCGCGGCGGAGATCGAGCGCGTGTTCCGCGCAGAGTACGGCCGCGCGGTGGCCGTGCTGGTCGGCGTCTTCGGCGACATCGACATCGCCGAGGAGGCGGTGCAGGACGCGTTCGCCGCGGCAGTACAACGATGGACATCCGCCGGCCTCCCCCCGAGGCCGGCAGGCTGGATCATCACCACTGCCCGCAACCGGGCGATCGACCGCCTCCGCCGGGAAGCATCTCGGGAGGACCGGCACGCCCAGGCGGCGCTGCTGCATGCCCGGGATGAGCCGGCCGCCGAGGAGGGCGCCGTGCATGACGACCGGCTGCGCCTGATCTTCACCTGCTGCCACCCCGCGCTGGCCGCCAGCAGCCAGGTGGCGCTGACACTCCGGCTCCTGGGCGGCCTCACCACGCCGGAGATCGCCCGCGCCTTCCTGGTGCCCGAGCCGACGATGGCCCAGCGGCTGGTCCGGGCCAAAGGCAAGATCCGCGACGCGCGGATCCCCTACCGGGTCCCGCACGCGGCGGACCTCCCGGACCGCCTGCGCGCTGTGCTCGCGGTCGTGTACCTCATCTTCAACGAGGGCTACACGGCAAGCTCGGGCGACCAGCTTGCCCGCGAGGACCTCTGCCTGGAGGCCATCCGACTCGGACGGCTGCTCGCCGAGCTCATGCCCGACGAGCCGGAAGTCATGGGGCTGCTCGCGCTCATGCTGCTCATCGAGTCGCGCCGGGGCACCCGCAGCACCGCAGGCGGCGACCTGGTCCTGCTGACCGACCAGGATCGCAGCCGCTGGGACCACGGCCTCATCGCCGAAGGCCAGGCCGTGGTCCGGCAATGCCTGCGGCGTAATCAGCCCGGCCCCTACCAGATCCAGGCGGCTATCAACGCTGTCCACAGCGACGCGCAGACCGCGGCCGATACGGACTGGCGGCAGATCCTGCAACTTTACGACCAGCTCGCCGCGCTCGCCGCCAGCCCGGTAGTGGCTCTGAACCGCGCCGTAGCTGTCGCCGAGGTCGAGGGACCGGACGCGGCACTCTCCCTCGTCGATGGCCTCGACCTCGGCGGCTATCACGTGTTCCACGTCATCCGCGCCGACCTGCTCCGGCGCCTGGGCCGCCCCGCCGAGGCGGCGCAAGCATACGAGGCAGCGATGGCATCCACCGCTAACGTGGCCGAGCGCGACTTCCTGCAGCGCAGGCGCCAGGCGCTCAGCATGGCATGAGCGACCCGTTCATGCTGCTATCTGAAGACAGGCGTGCGGGATCCGGCCCCGCGGCCGCCCGGCAACCTGGTGCGGGCCGCCAAGGTGCCACTGCCGGATCATCAAGGCCCGTCCCCGGGAACCTCGAGAGCCGCTACCGTCCCGACACCGATTCAGGAGGGATCAGGTGCCCGCTGACAAACCGGTCGCCGTCGTCACTGGCGCCAACCGCGGCATCGGCCGTGAGGTCGCCCGCCAGCTTGCCGACTGTGGCTTCCTTGTGGTGCTCGGCTCACGCGATCCCGGCAAAGGCAACCAGGCGGCCAGCCAACTCGACCCGGCCGGCCAGCGCATCATCGCGCGCCCGCTCGACGTTGCCGACCCCGCCAGCATCGACGCGCTGGCACGCTGGGTCACCCGGCACCTCGGGCGTGCCGATGTGATCATCAACAACGCGGCTATCCATTACGACACCTGGCAGCGGGCCGAGAATGCCGACCTTGACCTCGTCGGCCAGGCGCTGCAAACCAACCTGCTTGGCGCCTGGCGGACCACCCAGGCCCTGCTGCCCCTGCTGCGGCGCAGCCCAAGTCCCCGCGTCGTCAACGTCAGCAGCGAAGCCGGATCCATATCCGAGATGACGGGCGGCGCCCCCGCGTACAGCGTTTCCAAAGCCGCCCTCAACGCACTGACCCGGCTCCTTGCCGGGGAACTTCAGCCTGACCGAATCCTCGTCAACGCTGTCTGTCCCGGCTGGACGGCTACCGACATGGGCAAAGGCGGTGGCCGACCTGTCGCCGAGGGCGCCGCCAGTGTCGTCTGGGCTGCACTTCTGGCTGACGACGGGCCGACCGGCGGCTTCTACCGCGACGGCCACGCCCTGCCCTGGTAATCCCTACGGTCGTTATTTCGCCTGGCGGAGTGCAAACATGTCAACGGACCGGTCCAGGCAACCTGGGTCGCCGTGCGGGTTTTGCCCGATGGGTGCGTCGAGCGAGGTTAGGTAGGCGGCATTTGCCGCGCAGAGCTGCCGCGTATCGGACCACTTCGTCGGTTCGGGAAGCGATCCCGATCAGTTCGGGCACCGAGCCGAGGGCCTGGCTCGGCCGCATTGCGGCTTGGCGGGCCGACCGAAAGTGAGCAGTTTTGGAGAAGCGCGGGTCACGGAGCCACGCCTAGCATGACCGTCATGGACATCACGAGTCACGCGACCTTCCTCCCGGACGACGCGGCCCTACACACCAGGTCCATATGACCCACGACTTCAGGAGTGACAATGACCGGCTCTTCGACCCAGGGAGTCAAGACCCTGCTGCATCCCGTGTCCGACCTGGCGACAGCCAAGGCGGTGTATACCGCCCTGCTCGGCGTGTCGCCGCAGACCGACGAGTCCTACTACGTCGGCTTCGAGGCCGCGGGCCAGCACATCGGGCTGGTGCCGGGCGGCGGACCGCAGGGCATGACCTCACCGGTGGCCTTCTGGCACGTACCGGACATCGAGGCGAAGCTGGCCGAGGTGACCGCCGCGGGTGCCACCGTGAAGGAGCCCGCGCGCGACGTCGGGGGCGGCCGCCTGGTGGCCACCGTCACCGACCCCGATGGTAATGTCCTCGGGCTGCTTCAGGACCGATGAGTGCCGACCCCCGCTCCCGCGTTCAGCGTCGTCGCGACACCGAGCATCGGCTCACCAACGACATCGATGTCTGGGTAGCCAGTGCCGCGCGACCCCGGCCAGCGTCAGCCGGACCGGCGTCGCGCCGGCCGGGGCCTGCACCGCCGATCAGGTAGACAGCGGACCGTAGCGTGACCGCGTCGGCGAAGGAGAACCAGACGTATTGCTCGAAGCTGGTCAGATCAAGCCAGGCGACGCCGACGGAGACCGCGAAGACGGCTCCGCCTAGCAGATGGAGACACGATGAGGACGGACACGCAGTCGCCTGTGCTGCACGTTGGTGACAGCCACGATCTGATCCGCGTGCACGGCGCGCGCGTGAACAACCTTAAGGACGTCAGCGTCGAGATCCCGAAGCGCCGGCTGACGGTGTTCACCGGCGTCTCCGGCTCGGGCAAGACCTCCCTGGTGTTCGACACTATCGCCGCGGAGTCGCAGCGGCTGATCAACGAGACGTACAGCGCGTTCGTACAAGGCTTCATGCCGACGCTGGCGCGGCCGGAGGTTGACGTGCTCGAAGGGCTGACGACTGCGATCATCGTTGACCAGCAGCGGATGGGTGGCGACGTCCGCTCGACGGTCGGCACCGCCACCGA
Organism: uncultured Actinomycetes bacterium; assembly: GCA_963774825.1. GTDB lineage: Bacteria > Actinomycetota > Actinomycetes > Streptosporangiales > Streptosporangiaceae > DATBGO01. The sequence goes on from CAVZGW010000021.1 coordinate 8,480, forward strand.
CGCCAACGCGATGCTGCGCATCCTATTCAGCCGGCTCGGCCAGCCGCACGTCGGCTCGCCGCAGGCGTTCTCCTTCAACGTCGCCTCGATCAGCGGTGCGGGCGCGGTGGCGTTCGAGCGCAGCGGGAAGACCGTGAAGGAGCGGCGCAGCTTCAGCATCACCGGCGGCATGTGCCCGCGCTGCGAGGGCCGGGGGACCGTTACGGATCTCGACCTATCTCAGCTCTTCGACGACAGCAAGTCGCTCAACGAGGGTGCGCTCACGATTCCCGGCTATACCGGGGGCGGCTGGAACTCCCGGCTTTACAGCGCGTCGGGCTTCTTCGACCCGGACAAGCCGATCCGCAAGTACACCAAGAAAGAGCTGCACAACCTGCTCCACCACGAACCGGTCAGGATGAAGATCGCGGGCATCAACATGACCTATGAGGGCCTGATCCCGCGGGTCCAGAAGTCGATGCTCTCGAAGGACAAGGAGACGATGCAGCCGCACGTCCGGGAGTTCGTGGACCGCGCGGTCACGTTCACCACGTGCCCTGACTGCGGCGGCACCAGGCTCAGCGAGGCTGCCCGGTCGTCGAAGATCAACGGGATCAGCATCGCCGACGCGTGCGCGACGCAGATCAGCGACCTCGCCGAGTGGGTGGGTGCCCTGGACGAACCGTCCGTCGCGCCGCTGCTCGCAGCGCTGCATCACACCCTGGGCTCGCTCGCGGAGATCGGGCTGGGCTACCTGTCGCTCGACCGGCCGTCGGGCACGCTGTCGGGCGGCGAGGCGCAGCGCGTCAAGATGGTCCGCCAGCTCGGGTCGTCGCTGACCGATGTCACCTACGTCTTCGACGAGCCGACCGTCGGCCTGCACCCGCACGACATCCAGCGGATGAACGACCTGCTGCTGCGGCTGCGGGACAAGGGCAACACGGTGCTCGTCGTGGAGCACAAGCCGGAGGCGATCGCGATCGCCGATCACGTCGTCGACCTCGGCCCGCTGGCCGGCAACGAGGGCGGGGAGGTGGTGTTCGAGGGCACCGTCGAGGAGCTGCGGGGCAGCGGCACCATCACCGGCCGCCATCTCGGCGACCGCGCCGCGCTCAAGGAGACGGTCCGGGCCCCGGCCGGCGCGCTGGAGATCCGCGGCGCGGCAGAGCACAACCTGCGGGACGTCGACGTTGAAATCCCGCTTGGGGTGCTCATCGTCATCACCGGCGTCGCCGGCTCCGGCAAGAGCTCGCTCGTGCAGGGCTCAATCGCTGGCCGTGAGGGCGTGGTGTCCATCGACCAGGGCGCGATCCGCGGCTCGCGACGGAGCAACCCGGCGACATACACTGGCCTGCTCGACCCGATCCGCAGTGCGTTCGCGAAGGCCAACGGCGTGAAGCCGGCGCTGTTCAGTGCCAACTCCGAGGGCGCCTGCCCGACCTGCCACGGCGCCGGCGTCATCTACACCGACCTGGCGATGATGGCCGGCGTCGCCATCACCTGCGAGGAGTGCGAAGGGAGGCGGTTCGGCGCATCGGTGCTGGAGTATCACCTCGGCGGCCGCGACATCAGCGAGGTGCTCGCGATGTCGGTGACCGAGGCCGGCGAGTTCTTCGCCGCCGGGGAGGCGCGCACA
>CAVZGW010000022.1:0-16957 GCA_963774825.1 uncultured Actinomycetes bacterium
CGAGCTAAGCGGCGCGTTTCGGCAGGTTCCAGCAGCAGCATGAACGCGAGGGCGGCAGGGAATTCGGGAAAATCCCGCGAGGGCCCGGCCAGCATCTCGCGCAGCCACTGCAGCATCAGCCCGCGCCCGGCCGGGGTGATCTGGTATACGGTCCGCTCCGGCCAGTTCTCGTCGCGTTCGGTCTCGCGTACTGAGATCAGGCCGTCGCGCCGCAGGCGTTCAATCGTCTGGTAGATGCTGGCCCGCTGCCTGACATTGATCACTTCCTCCTTCCCCCGTTCCCTGATCAGCTGCTGCATGCGGTACGGGTGCATCGGGGCTTCGTAGAGCAGCGCCAGCACGGCGAGTGCGAGCGGTGAGCGGCGCGGCGAGACAGGCATAGCAAGGATCTTACTAGTCATAGTTATTAGACAGCCACACACTAGTCATGTTACAACTAGACGTATGACTACTAGGACTCTTCGCCCAGGAACTCCGGTTTCAGCTGCCTATCGGCGGCGCTGGCTGGCGGCGATCGTGATGATGACGGCTGCCCTGATGGACCTCATCGACGCCACCATCGTCAATGTCGCGCTCCCGACCATCAAGCGCGACCTGCACGCCAGCGGCACTTCGCTCGAGTGGGTCGTCTCCGCCTACCTGCTCGCGTTCGCGCCGCGCTTATCACCTCAGGCCGGATCGGCGACCTCATCGGCCGCAAGCGCATGTTCATGGCCGGCGTGGCGACGTTCGGCCTGGCCAGCCTGGCCTGCGGCGTCGCGCGCAGCCCGGACGAGCTCATCGCCGCCCGCGTCATGGCGGGCGCAGCGGCCGCGATCATGCTTCCCCAGGTCCTCGCGACCTTCCGGACGGTCTTTGCCGGCCAGGAGCGGGGCGCCGTTTTCGGCATCTACGGGGCGATGGGCGGCATCGCCACAGCGGCCGGCCTGCTCCTCGGCGGGATCCTGACAAGTGCGAACATCTTCGGCTGGGGGTGGCGGACGGTCTTCTTCGTGAACGTGCCCGTGGCCTTCATCGCCTTGATCGCGGCCGCCGCCGTGGTGCCGGAGACCCGGTCGGAGCGGCCAGCCCGGCCGGACCTCGCCGGGATGGCTCTCGCCGCGAGCGGCCTGGTGGCCATCGTCTACCCGCTGCTCGAAGGCCGTGCGCTCGGCTGGCCGGCCTGGTGCTTCGGCTGCCTGGCCGCTGGCATACTGGCCATCGCCTGGCTGTGCGCCGCAGGCGGCCGGAAGCGCCGCAGCGGGGTGGCCCCGCTGCTGCAGGCCGGCCTGCTGAGCAAGCCCGCATTCACGGCCGGCCTGTTCGTCCAGCTGGCCTTTGCCGCCGGCCTGCAGGGATTCTCCCTGGTCCTGGCATTGTGGCTGCAATCTGGCCAGCACTACTCGCCGATCAGGGCTGGCGTCACCACGGTTGCGTTCAGCGCGGGAGCCTTCCTCACCGCCGGCCTGTCGATCCAGCTGGCGGCGAAGCTCGGCCGGACGATCCTGATCCTCGGCGGCCTGCTGATGGCCGGCGGGATGTACGGCGTGCTCATCGCGGCACACCACTCGAGCACCGGAGTGGATCCATGGCAGCTCGTGCCTGGCCTTGTCGTGGCAGGCGCCGGGCTTGGTTTCCTTGTCGTGCCGCTGATCAACGTGGTGCTGGCGGCGGTTCCGGCCGAGCTGGCCGGCGGCGCGTCGGGCGTCTTCAACACCGCCCAGCAGGTCGGCGGCGCGGTCGGCGTCGCGGTGGTCGGGTCGGTGTTCTTCGGCAGGGTCGCCACGGGCGGTTTCACCGCCGCCTTCGAGCTGGCGATGCCGCTCGTGGTCGGGGCCTTCGCGGCCTGTGCCGTGCTGTCCCTCGTCCTGCCGCGCACCGCGGTCAAGGAGGCGTACGAGTAACAGGCACCGCTGCCGCCCGTGCGGCAGCAGCCTGGCAGGCTCGATACGTATAGGAACGTTCACGCGAACGTTTATATAGACGTATCGAAATGTTAATGGTGACGTGCAGAGACCTATGTTGATCTTGTGACGATCGATCACCACGGACGGCTGCCTGTCTATCTGCAGCTGGCTGACATCCTCTCGGGCCGCATTCGCTCGGGTGAGCTGCCAGCGGGCCGGACGATGCCAAGCGAGAAGGCACTAGAGCAAGAGTTCGGGCTCAGCCGGGGGTCGGTGCGTAAGGCGGTCCAGGTCCTGCGCGAACGCGGGCTCGTCGACACCGTGCCGCAACGCGGGACCTTCGTGCTCTGAAGCCTCGGGCCAGGTGGGACTATGCGCAGGTGAGGCTGGCGTGAGCACGCTGATAACGAACATCGGGGAGCTGGTCACCAACGCGCCCAGGTCGGGATCGCGGGGGACGGGGCGGGCGGGAGCAGGGCGGGCGGGAGCAGGACCGTTCGCCGCGCTCCAGGGCGCCGCGCTCGTCATCGAGGACGGCCGGGTCGCATGGACCGGGCCTGCCGCGCACGGGCCGGCGGCCGACGAGGTCGTGGACGCGCGCGGTCGCGCGGTCTTGCCCGGCTTCGTCGACTCGCACGCGCACCTGGTCTTCGCCGGCGAGCGCGGCGCCGAATTCGCCGCGCGGATGGCCGGGCGGCCGTACCTGGCCGGCGGCATCCGCACGACGGTCGCCGCCACCAGAAACGCGACCGACCAGGAACTCCGATCCAACCTGCGGAGCCTGGCGGGGGAGATGCTCGCCCAGGGGACGACCACATTCGAGTGCAAGTCAGGGTACGGGCTGACCACAGTCGATGAGCAGCGCAGCGTCGCGCTCGCCGCCGAGGTCACCTCGGAGGTCACCTATCTCGGCGCGCATGTGGTCGCGCCGGAATTCGCGGGCGACCCGGTCGGATACCTGGAGCTGGTCTGCGGCGAGATGCTGGCCGCCTGCGCGCCGTACGCCAGGTGGGTGGACGTGTTCTGCGAGCGGGGCGCCTTCGGGCCGGACGAGGCGGCCGTCGTGCTGGCCGCCGGTGCCGCGGCGGGCCTGCACCCCCGCGTTCATGCCAACCAGCTTGGCGAGGGGCCCGGCGTGCGCCTGGCCGTGGCGGCGGGTGCCGCGTCGGCGGACCACTGCACGTATCTGAGCGACGCCGACGTTGACGCCCTTGCGTCCTCGGACACGGTCGCGACCCTGCTGCCCGGCGTCGAGTTCGCTACCAGGCAGCCCTACCCGGATGCGCGCCGCCTGCTCGACGCGGGCGCCACGGTCGCGATCGCCACCGACTGCAACCCGGGCTCCTGTTTCACCTCCAGCATGGAATTCTGCGTGGCGCTGGCGGTCCGGGAGATGCGGATGACCACCGAGCAGGCCGTCTGGGCGGCGACCGCGGGCGGCGCCCGCGCGCTGCGCCGGACCGACATCGGCCATCTCGGTGTCGGCGCCCGCGCTGACCTGGTCATGCTGGACGCGCCCTCGCACGCCTACCTGGCTTACCGGCCCGGCGTCCCCCTGGTGGCCGCGGTCTGGCAGGCGGGCCGGCTGGTGAGCGGCGGCCAGCCTGCAGGTTAGCGACCTTAACTCGTGACTACCGGCCGGTAGCGGCTGCGGAACCGGATCAGCGGATCGCCGGACTCAGCGACGTAAGGCACGTCAAGGACCCGTGCGAGCACCAGCAGATGATCACCGGCCGGGATCCGCTCGGTGACCTCGCATTCCAGTGCGGCCAGCCCGCCGGCGGGAATCAGGGCGCCCGAATGCGGACCGCGCCGGTGCGGAACGCCGTCGAGCAGCAGCCGGGCGCCCGGGCGGCCGGACACGGCGAACCGGCCCGCCAGCGCCCGCTGGTCGGCCGCGAGCAGGGTAACCGCGAACCAGTCCAGCCGGGCCAGGACCTCGGCGGGATACGAGTCGCCCAGCAGGCAGACGCCGACCAGCGGCGGCTGGCTTGACATCGGGCAGAACGCGCTCACTGTCGTCCCGATGTCATCCCGCCCGTCCGCGAGGGTCACCAGCGTCACGCTGGCGGCGACTGCCGTCAGCACGTCAGCGAATCGCGCCTCGTGGCCAGCACCAGGAGACCGTTTGGTCACTCAAATATCCAGCTGCCGGGCAGGATCAGCGGGCCGTACGGCTGCCAGCCCGCCTGGGCCGCCAGCCGCCAGAGCGGCCCCCAGCTTTCCGCGAGCAGCGCTCCGGAATGGCTGACGCCGGCCTCGCTGGCGCTGGAGGATGGCTGGCGCAGCCGGTCAAGCGGCCTGACTCTGGGGAACCCGCGCAGCGGCGCTGACCTCGGCAGGCCCGCCCGGCTGCGGGCGATCGCAGCGGCCCGGTCGAGGCCGCCGATCTCGTCGATGAGCCCGTGCTCCCGCGCGTCGGCGCCGGTCCACACCCGACCCCTGGCCAGCTCGTGCACCCGGTCGGCGGGCAGCCCACGGCCGGCCGCGACCTTGCCGGTGAAGTCGGCGTAAATGTGGTCGAGCCAGTTGTTGACCAGCGCCCATTCGCCCTCGCTGAACGGGCGGCTAGTGCTGAACATGGCCGAGTGCGCGCCTTTGGTGACGGAGTCCGTCGTCACCCCGATCCGCTCGAGCAGCTGGCCGACCACGGCCTTGCCGGACAGCACGCCGATCGAGCCGGTGACCGTGCCCGGCTGTGCGACGATCACGTCGGCGGCCATCGAGATGAAATAGCCGCCGGAGGCAGCGACGTCGCCCATGGACACCACGACAGGCTTGCCCGCGGTGCGGGCCCTGACTACCTCGCGCCAGATCGTGTCGGAGGCGACGTAGGAGCCGCCCGGGCTGTTGACCCGCAGCACGATGGCGCGGACCTGCTCGTCGGCGACGGCCGACCGGAGCGACGCCGCTATCGTGTCCGAGCCCATCGCGCCGCCGGACAGCGGGCCGCGGCCGCTCCGGCCCCGGCGGATCGGGCCGGTGGCGTAGATCAGCGCGACCGACCGCTCGCGGGCGGCGGGAAGCTTCGCTGGCAGCTTGCGGGCCCGCTCGGCCAGCACGTGGGCACGCTGATAACGGCCTACGTACTGGAGGATGGCGTCCTGGCCGATCTGCTTCCTGACGCTGGCGTACACCTCGTCCCGGTAGCCGAGCTCGTCGACGAGGCCCGCCTGGTGCGCCTGAACGCCGAGGAACGGGCCGCTGTCGATCAGCTCGCGGACCCGCTCCGGGGCGATCCGCCTGCGCTCGGCGATCGCGCTGGCGAGCTGCCCGGTGACGGAGCCCGCGATCCGCTCGGCCGCTTCTCTGGCGGGGCCGGTGAAGCCGCTCTCGGTCAGCTGCTCGGCGGCGCTCTTGTATTCATGCCGCTTGGCTACCTGGAACTCGACCCCGAGCCGGTCCATCGCGCCCCGGTAGAACCTGCGCTCGATCGCCATCCCGGTAAGCCCGAGATCCCCGGATGGCTGCAGGTAGATGGTCTCGAAGGCGGTGGCAAGGTAGTACGGCACGTTCCCGGCGGAGAACTCGCCGAAGCTCTCCGCCCAGGCAACCGTCAGCTTGCCGGCGTCACGGAACTCCTCGATGGCGTGCCTGAGTTCCTGGACCGTGGCGAGCCCGATCGGCCGTCCGCCCACGTTCGCGACGAGTGCCTTGACCCGCTGGTCATTGCGGGCCCTGCGCAGCCCGTCCAGGACGTCGGCCAGGACCATCCGACGCCGGGCCAGCACCGCCGAGACCGGATCGGCGGGCCGCTCCTCGCCCAGCCCGTCGGAAAGGTCCAGCTCCAGGATCAGCGGCGCGGTCCTGCGCTGCCGCAGCTTGGCGACCTGGTCGGCAATCATCGACTCCGCCATGGGCACAGCTTATGTGGCCCGACCGCCGCCGCCGTGGGCTATCTTCGGCCTGGATGGCATCTCGCGACGGTAACGGGTGGGCGACGTGCGGCAACGGCCACCGGCACTGGGGCCTGCACGGTGCCGCTGGCCTGCTTGCCTATACCACTGGCGGCCCTGGCGGGCCCAGCGTGCTGCTGCAGCGCAGGAGCGAATGGAGTCACCACGGCGGCACCTGGGGGCTGCCTGGCGGCGCGATGGACAGCCACGAGCCCGTGATCGATGCGGCGCTGCGCGAGGCCGCCGAGGAGTGCGGCATTCCGGCAGACGCGGTCACTGTCACCGGGATAATGCGCGATGATCACGGATCCTGGAGCTACCGGACAGTGATCGGGTCGGCTCCCGAGCCATTCGCCGTGCATGCGGCGAGCGCGGAGACCATCGAGGTCGCCTGGGTGGCGGCGGGGGAGGTGGACCGGCTTGCCTTGCACCCCGGTTTCGCGTCGCAATGGCCGGTCCTGAGCCAGACCTTGCAGCCGCTGACGATCATCGTCGACGCGGCCAACGTGATGGGCTCCCGTCCGGACGGGTGGTGGCGGGACCGGGCTGGGGCCGCATCGCGGTTGCGCGGGGAGCTGGCCGGGCTGGCCGTCCGGGGCCTTGATGCGTTGCCGCAGTTGCTGGCGGTGCCCGCGCTGGAGCTGTGGTTTCCCGGGTACGCCCTGGTTGTGGAGGGCGCGGCGCGGCGGATGGCTGCCGGAGCGCCGCCGGAGGGGCGGGTGCGGGTGGTGGCCGCAGCTGGTGCTGGTGACGACACGGTCGCTGCCCTAGCAGGAGAGTTGCCAGGGTGGCGGCTGGTGGTCACCGCCGACCGGGAACTGCGCGCCCGGTGCAGGTCGGCGGGCGCGTCGGTCACCGGCCCCGGCTGGCTGCTGGGGCTGCTCTGACGGGGCCCGGCCGGCTGGCTGTTACGCCAGCTGGCTGTTACGCCAGCTGGACCGAGCGCTTGGCCAGGCCCAGCCAGTATCCGGTGATCGTGGTCACCGGGGCCGGATCGCCGGTGGCTGCACCCAGCGTGACGAAGATCGGGGCGAAATGCTCGGTGGACGGGTGCGCGTACCGCGCTCCAGGCGCCCGGCGGAAGTCGGCCAGCGCATCCACGTCGCCTGAGTCGAGCGCCGCGGCTGCCCAGTCGTCGAATTCGGCGGACCAGCCAGGCGGCGGTGCGTCGAACCTGAAGTCCCGCAGGAACGGCAGCCCGTGGGTGAGGAAACCGCTGCCGATGATCAGTACGCCCTCGTCCCGCAGTGGCGCGAGCGCCGCGCCGGTCCGCAGCAGCCGCTGCGGATCCAGGCTGGGCATCGAGATCTGCAGGACCGGGATGTCCGCATCCGGGTACATCACGGTCAGCGGCACGTAAGCGCCATGGTCCAGGCCGCGGTCGGGCCGGTCGGCCACCGGCTCGATTCCCGATAGCGTCGCCCGCACCCGGTCCGCCAGCTGCGGCGCGCCCGGGGACGGGTATCTGGCGTGGTAGTAACGATCAGGGAACCCGCCGAAGTCATAGACGAGCGGCGCGGCGTCCCGGGTCGCCCCGATTGTCAGCGGAGCCGACTCCCAGTGCGCCGACACCATCAAGATGGCGCGGGGCCGCGGCAGGGCACGGGCCCAAGCCTCTAGCTGGATCACCCACAGCGGGTCATCGACCAGGGGCGGCGCGCCGTGGCCGAGGTAGATCGCCGGCATCCGGTCCGGCGCGACTGCCGTGGCGACGCGTTCGGCGACTAGCTCGGCGGCGTTGGCGGGCACCGCCTCGTGCTCAGGCGCCTGCGCCTCAAGCTCCTCGTCCATTGCTGCTCCTGACCGACTCCGGGAAGGTCCCGCTGCGTGGTCATCTGGACAGTACCCGCTGGTCCTGCGGCAGGCAGACCGGGCAGGATGACTAGGTGCGAGTGGTGGTGCTGGCGGACACGCATGCCCCGCGGCGGTGGAAGTCCTGCCCGCCGCGGGTCGCCGTGCACCTGCGCCGGGCCGACGTCATCCTGCACGCGGGGGACGTTTGCACCGCAGGCGTCCTCGACGAGCTGGCGGTTTACGCGCCCGTCCGGGCCGTGCTCGGCAACAACGACGGCCCGGACGTGGCGGCCTGGGGCGCACCGCCGACGCTCGAACTCGGCCTGGACGGCCTGCCGGTGGCGATGATTCACGACAGCGGCGCCGCGGCAGACAGGTTGCGGCGGATGCGCCGCTTGTTCCCCGGGCCGGCCTGGTGGTGTTCGGGCACTCTCACATTCCGCTCGATCAGGCGGCCGAGGGGGTCCGCATCTTCAATCCGGGCTCGCCCACCGACCAGCGCCGGCAGCCGCACGGCACCATCGGGATGCTGCGGATCGAGGCCGGCTGCCTGGTCGAGGCCAGTATCGTCCCGGTCACCTGAGCCAGGACATGAGGCGCCGCGGCGGCACCCCAGCGTGAGCTCATTCGTCCGGCGCCAGCATCAGGACCGCGAGCGGCGGCAGCGTGATCACGGCCAAGGCCGGCCTGCCGTGGCGGGGTTCCCCGATGGCCTCGATCATCCCCAGGTTGCCGACGCCGCTGCCGCCGTAGACCGCCGCGTCGGTGTTGACCATCTCGCGCCAGCGGCCAGCGCGGGGCAGGCCGATCCGGTAGCTGAGGTGCGGTTCGCCGGAGAAGTTGGCAATGCAGGCGATCTGGCCAGGCCCGCCACGGCCGGACGGGCTGGCGCCCTGGCCGCCGTCCGCGCCGCCATCCCCGGCATCCCCGGCGAAGCGGAGGAACGACAGCACGTTGCCCGCCGCGTCGTTGGCGTCTATCCAGCTGAAGCCGTCCGGAGAGGTGTCCTGCCGCCAGAGCGCCGGGCTGCTCGCGTAGAGCCGGTTGAGGTCGGCGACCAGCCGCTGAACGCCGGCGTGCCGCTGGCCGCCTAGCTCCGGCCAGTCAAGTCCGGCCTGCTCGGACCACTCAGTCTCCTGGCCGAACTCCGAGCCCATGAACAGTAGCTGCTTACCGGGATGTGCCCACATGTAGGCGAACAGGGCCCGCAGGCCGGCGAACCGTCGCCAGTCGTCACCTGGCATCCTGCCCAGCAAGGAGCGCTTGCCGTGGACCACCTCGTCGTGCGAGAGCGGCAGCACGAAGTTCTCCGAGTACGCGTACATCATCGAGAACGTCATCTCGTTCTGGTGATAATGCCGGAACACCGGGTCGCGGGACATGTAGCTGAGGGTGTCGTGCATCCAGCCGAGGTTCCATTTCAGGCCGAACCCGAGCCCGCCCAGGTACGGCGGCCTGGTTACGCCGGGCCACGCGGTGGACTCCTCCGCGATCATCATGATGCCCGGTGCGTTCGTGTAGCAGGTAGTGTTCACTTCCTTCAGGAACGAGACGGCGTCCAGGTTCTCCCTGCCGCCGAGCGCGTTCGGCGTCCACTCACCGGGCTTGCGCGAGTAGTCCAGGTAGAGCATCGACGCGACAGCGTCCACGCGCAGGCCGTCGATGTGAAATTCCTCCAGCCAGTAGAACGCGTTGGCGACCAGGAAGTTGCGGACCTCCGGCCTGCCGTAGTTGAAGATGTACGTGCCCCAGTCCGGGTGCTCGCCACGGCGGGGATCAGGATGCTCGTACAGCGGCGTGCCGTCGAAGCGGGCCAGCGCCCATTCGTCCCTGGGGAAATGCGCGGGAACCCAGTCCACGATCACGCCGATGCCCGCCTGATGCAGCCGGTCCACCAGGTAGCGGAAGTCATCCGGGTTGCCGAAGCGCGCCGACGGCGCGTAGTAGGACGTCACCTGGTAGCCCCAGGAACCGCCGTACGGATGCTCGGCGACCGGCAGGAACTCCACGTGGGTGAAGCCCATCTCGGTGACGTAGGCGGCAAGCTGGTCGGCCAGCTCGGGGTAGGACAGGCCGGGCCGCCAGGAACCGATGTGCACCTCGTAGGCGCTGAGCGGCGCGCGTAGCGGATCCCAGCCTGCCCGGGCCGCCAGCCAGTCCTGGTCGCCCCACTGGTAGCCGGATTCGAAGATAACGGAGGCGGTGGCGGGCGGCCGCTCTGCGAGGGCAGCCACCGGGTCTGCCTTGCGGCGCCAGTTCCCGTCCGGCCCGCAGATGTCGTACTTGTACTTCATTCCAGGCCCGGCTCCGGGCACGAAGAGCTCCCAGACGCCTGAGGAGCCCAGCGAGCGCATCGGATGCGGCCGCCCGTCCCAGTGGTTGAAGTCGCCGATGACCCGGACGCCGCGGGCGTTCGGCGCCCACACCGCGAATGAAGTCCCGCCTGCGTCCGCGTGGAACCTGGCTCCGAGAACCTGCCAGAGCCTCTCGTGCCTCCCCTCGGCGATCAGGTGCAGGTCCATCTCGCCGAGGCTGGGCAGGTGCCGGTACGGATCGTCGGTGATCGTCTCGGGCAGCGTCAAGGTGGCCGCGGCCGGGCCGCGGCCTGCGTCGCCAGCCTGGCCCCGTCCGGCAGCCTGGCCCCGACCGGCAGCCTGGCCCCCTCCGGCCGCCTGGCCCCGTCCGGCAGCCTTGCGATGCCCGTCGCTGCCCGGGTAGGCGACGGCGACCCGGTAGTCGGGCACCTGGCCGTCCGGCAGTGTCGCCGAGAAGACGCCCTCGTGGACGTGGGTCATCGGGAACCTGCGGCCATCGGGGAGCACGACCGTGACGGTCGCGGCCAGCGGCCGTAGCGCGCGCACGACCACGCCCGCTGGCCCCGGGTGCGCGCCGAGGATCGAGTGCGGGTCATGGTGCGTGCCGCTGACGATCCTGTCGATCTCCCCGTGATCGATAGGGTCGGCCGGGCCTTGAGTTGATTCGGTCATGCCAGTTGGCTCCGTCATAACGCGTCAGCGATCGAGTCGAACGGGATGGGCATCCAGGCTGGCCGGTACCTGGCTTCGTACACGACCTCATATACCGCCTTGTCGAGCATGAGCGCACGCAACAGCACCGCATTGGCCTGCGGATCCATCCCGCCAGCGCTCGCGTAACCCTCGGCGAACGCCGTCTGGTTGCGCTGCACCCACTCATCGGCCGTCACGGCGAGGTCGTCGGCGTCCGGCCTGCCGAGCAACTGGTGGCGGGCCACGTAGTCGAAGGACCGGAGCATACCGGCCACGTCCCGCAGCGCGGGCGCTGGGGCACGGCGCTGCTCAAGCGGGACCGCGGGCTCGCCCTCGAAATCCAGCGCCACCCAGCCTGTCGGGGTGCGGAGCACCTGTCCCAGGTGGTAATCGCCGTGCACCCGCTGCACGGGCACCGGCAGGCCAGTGTCGGCCATGGCAGCGAAGTAGCCGCGTACCTTCTCCTCGTGCTTGCGCAGTTCGTTGACCTCGGCGCAGGCCCGCTCCAGGCGGGCGGTCATCTGCCCGGCGAGATCACGAACAGCCTGAACGCTCAGCTCCCCGGTGCCGAACTCGGCGGCGAGATCGGCGTGCACCTCGGCGGTGGCCTTGCCGAGCCGGTAGGCCTCACCGGCGAAATCGCCGCCCGCCTGCTGCGGCGTGATGCGCAGGCCGTCACGGTTCACATCGGCCGCGTAGAGGTCGCGGACGCTGGTGGCGGCCAGTGACCAGCCGTTGCTTGCGGTCGGCAGGTACGCCGACAGCATGCCGAGCAGCAGCGGGCCCCCGTCCAGCTGGGTCTCGATCCAGCCGAGCGGCTGCGCCACATGCGGCGACTTGCGCCTCGCCAGCGCGCTCGTCACCTCGAGGTCGGGATTGCACCCGACGAACAGCTTGCGCAGCACCTTGAGGATGGCGGCCTCGCCGAAGATCAGGCTGGTGTTGGTCTGCTCGGCGGTGAGCACGATGCTGTTCAGGCTGGTATCGATCACCGCGGCCGGGTCCTTGCGGAACCTGATCGCGCCGACGGTCCGCTCCTCCGCCAGGCTACGCAGCAGCACGCGGCTCAGGTCGTGGTCATGCAGCGCGTCATAGGCGAACCGGCCGTCGCCTGTCGGCCCGATGGCGACGTGCCGGAAGGACTCCGGCAGCTGCGCGCGGATGCCGACGAGTACCTGGTACCTGGCGGCACTGCCGCCGGCGGTCAGGCTGATGATCAGGTGCCGCAGCTCCGGATCGCCGGCGAGCAAACTAGCTTCCGCTGTGATGGTCAGATCACTGACGGTCGCGTCCTTACCGGAGAACCACCGCTGGGCGGGCAGCCAGCTCGCTAGCGTGTCCTCAAATGTCATGACTCCCGCTCTACCCTGTCGCTCGCTTCTCATCCCGCAATAGGCGAAACCGTACGTTGCGGGCTAGATCAGCTAGACATCAGCCTAGATGCTTGGCACCCCGGCGACGGGCTCAGGGCGCTTGGCCGTCCGCCGTTGCCGCGGCGGGCTTCAGCGCTGCGGCACCGGGGGCAGCTGGAACCAGTAGAAGCCGTGCCCGGGCAGGGTGAGCAGGTAGCTGAAGTCGCCGATCGGCGGGAAGGTGACTCCGCCCATGCACTCCACTGGGGTTATCCCCTTGAATCTGCGCAGATCGAGCTCGACGGGCTGGGGAAACCTGGAGAGATTATTGACGCAGAGGATCTGGTCGGCCGCCGACGCATCCTGCCCGGGCGGGCAGTACTCACGGACGAACGCCAGCACGCTCGGGTTGGAGGAGTTGAGCTCGTCGTAGCTGCCCCGCCCGAAGACCTGGTGCCGCTTCCGGATCTCGATCATGCGCTTGGTCCAGTGCAGCAGCGACCCGGGGCTCCGCTCCTGTGCCTCCACGTTCAGCGCCTGGTAACCGTAGAGGGGGTCCATGAGCAGCGGCAGGTAGAGCCTGGCCGGGTCGCAGACGGAGAAGCCCGCGTTCCGGTCCGGGGTCCACTGCATCGGGGTACGCACGCCATCGCGGTCACCCAGCCAGATGTTGTCGCCCATGCCGATCTCGTCGCCGTAGTAGAGCACCGGCGAGCCCGGCAGCGAGAGCAGCAGGGCCGTGAACAGCTCCAGCTGGTTCCTGTCGTTCTCCAGCAGCGGGGCCAGCCTGCGCCTGATCCCGATGTTGGCCTTCATCCGCGGGTCCTTCGCGTACTCCGCGTACATGTAGTCCCGCTCGTCGTCGGCGACCATCTCCAGCGTCAGCTCGTCGTGGTTGCGCAGGAAGATCCCCCACTGGCAGCCGGAGGGGATCGACGGGGTCTGGGCGAGGATCTCGGAGATCGGGTAGCGCTGTTCCCGCCGGACCGCCATGAAGATCCGCGGCATCAGCGGGAAATGGAAGGCCATATGGCACTCGTCCCCGCCGGCGGCGGGGTCGCCGAAGTACTCGACGACATCAGCTGGCCACTGGTTGGCCTCGGCCAGCAGGACCCGGTCCGGGTAGAGCCGGTCGACCTCGGCCCGGATCCGTTTCATGTATTCGTGGGTCTCCTTGAGGTTCTCGCAGTTGGTGCCTTCCCGCTCATACAGGTAGGGCACCGCGTCCAGCCGGAACCCGTCGATGCCCAGGTCGAGCCAGAACCGCAGCACCTCGAGCATGGCGTCCTGCACCCGCGGGTTCTCGTAGTTCAGGTCGGGCTGGTGGGAGAAGAACCTGTGCCAGTAGTACTGGCCGCGGACCTGGTCGAAGGTCCAGTTCGACTGCTCGCTGTCGACGAAGATGATCCGGGCTCCCGGGTAACCGTCGTCGGTGTCTGACCAGACGTAGAAATCGCCGAACGGGCCGCCCGGGTCGGTGCGGGACGCCTGGAACCACGGATGCTGATCGCTGGTGTGGTTCATCACCAGGTCGGCGATGACCCGGATGCCGCGCTCGTGCGATGACTCGACCAGCTCGACGAAATCGCCGATGTTCCCGAACTCGGGAAGTATCGACATGAAATCGGAGATATCGTAGCCGCCGTCCTTGAGTGGCGACGAGTAGATGGGCAGCAGCCAGATGCAATCGATGCCGAGCCACTGCAAGTAGTCGAGCCTGGAGGTGAGCCCACGGATATCGCCGGTGCCGTCGCCGTTCGAATCGTGGAAGCCGCGGACGAGCACCTCGTAGAAGACCGCGTGCTTGTACCACTGCGGGTCGCGCGGGCCGGCAAAGCTGAACGAGTCGGGTACCGGCTCGCCCGGGGCTGGGGCGGAGCTTGGCAGGAAGGCCAGCGCCGGCAGCCGGGCCTGGCCGAACCTGGCCGGCTCAGGTGGTGTCACCGCGGCGGTCTCCCGGGGAGATCTGAAAGCCATTCGGGGTCGTCTCTCGCGTGCCTGCTGTGTGGTCGGGGTGCTGGTAGGTCGGGGTGCAGCGTGGTCTGGGTGGCCGGGGTGCTGGGTGGCCGGGGTGCTGGGTGGCCGGGGTGCTGGGTGCTGGCCGGTAATGCTCCGGTAGATCAGCCGCCTGGCTGGCCGGTCGTCACGGTGAAGATGTGCGCGGGCGTGGCTGCCGGGTCAAGCCGCACGTAATTCGCCTGTCCCCAGCGGTACGACTCGCCGGACAGCTCGTCCGTCACCGTCAACTCCGCTCCCGCCTGCACGCCAAGCGCGACGGGGTCGAGCCAGATGGTGGCCTCGCGCGGACGGTACGGGTCAAGGTTCACCACGACCAGGACCGTATCGCGCTTGGCCACGCCGTCGTCCGTCGCGCTCGCGCTCTTCGAGAAGCACAATATCTCCGGCTGGTCGCTGTGATGAAAGCGCAGGTTGCGTAGCCAGTGCACGGCGGGATGGTTCTTCCTGATCATGTTGAGGTGGGTGATGAACGGAGAGATATCCGCGGCCACGGCCTCGGCGTGGTCCCAGTCACGCGGCCGGTACTGGTACTTCTCCGAGTCCATGTACTCCTCGCTGCCGGGAACGGCGGCAACGTTCTCGCAGAGCTCGTAGCCCGAATAGACCCCCCAGGACGGCGAGAGCATCGCGGCGAGCACGGCGCGCACGCGGAACGCGGCAGGCCCGCCGTACTGCAGGTACTCGCTGAGAATATCCGGGGTGTTCACGAAGAAATTCGGCCGCATGTACGCCGCCGCCGGGCCGGACAGCTCACGCAGGTAGTCGGTCAGCTCATCGGCCGAGTTCCGCCAGGTGAAGTACGTGACGACTGATGGAAGCCGATGATCGCCAGGCCAGCCATCATCGCGGGCCTGGTGAATGCCTCGGCCAGGAAGATCACGTCAGGATCGGTGGCCGCAACTTCGGCGAGCAGCCGCTCCCAGAACGGCAGCGGCTTGGTGTGCGGGTTGTCCACCCGGAAGATCCTGACCCCGTGGCCCATCCAGTACCGGAGGATCCGCAGCATCTCGGCGTAGATCCCCTCCGGGTCGTTGTCGAAGTTGAGCGGGATGATGTCCTGGTACTTCTTGGGCGGATTCTCGGCGTAGGCGATGCTGCCGTCCGACCGCGTGGTGAACCACTCCGGGTGCTTGGCCACCCACGGGTGATCGGGCGAGCACTGCAGCGCGAAATCGAGCGCGACCTCCATGCCGAGCTCGCCGGCCCGGCGCACGAAGGCGTCGAAGTCGTCGATGGTCCCGAGATCAGGATGGACGGCGTCATGGCCGCCCTCGGCCGATCCGATCGCCCATGGAGAGCCCGGGTCGCCCGGGGCCGCGTTCAATGAATTGTTGGGTCCCTTCCGCGCGGTATAGCCGATCGGGTGGACTGGCGGGAGATAGACGACGTCGAAGCCCATCCTGGCGACCGCGTCGAGCCGCCGCGCCGCGGTGCGCAGCGTGCCGGACGCCACGGTCCCCGGCCGGCCGGTCCACCCGGGCGCCTTCGGACCTGGGGAAGTACTCGTACCAGGAGCCGTAGAGCGCGCGTTTCCTGTGCACGATGACCGGGAACCGGCCGGACGAGGTGAGCAGCTCGCGCAGCGGGAAGGCGGCCAGGATCGCGGCGACTTCGTCGCTGGTCGCCGCGGCGAGGCGATCGAGCGACGGGATCCGCTCGTCCCGCAGCCTGGCGGCCAGCGCCTCGAGCGCTGCCCGGGCTGCCCGGCCCTGGCCAGCCTGAACTGCGCCCCGGCGGGCCCGGCCGGCCTGGCCGGCACCCTGACTGGCCCGGCCTGCGGGGGTGGCGCGGGGCACCTTGATGCGGCTCGCCGCACGCTCGAACGCCGCGGCGCCATCGGCGAGCATCAGCTCCACATCCTGGCCCAGCGGGACCTTGATGGCCGCGTCATGCTGCCAGCGCGCGATGGGTCGCCCCACGCCTCGACGTGGAACTGCCACATCCCGGTCGACCTGACAGTGACGTCGCCGCCGTATCGATCGCTGCCCTCAGCCAGTTCCCGCATTACTACGGGCTCCTGGCGGCTGCCGTCCGGGGCGCGCAGCACCACGCCGGCGCCGAGCATCTCGTGTCCCTCGCGAAACACAGTGGCGCTGACCTGGAACGTCTCGCCAGTGACTGCGCGGACGTCCGCCGGCCGCAGTCGACGACGGGCTGCACATCGAGAATGGGAATCCTGCCGATCACCCCTGAAAGCTACCCATCGGCCAGCGGCCCAAGCGAGCGGGACCCCGGTTGTGGTTACCGCCGGTCCGCCGGACGCATTAATGTCGCAACTCGTGAGAGCCATTCGCCGATTCACGATCCATCCGGTACTGCCTGAGCCGCTGGCACCCGCTGCGCGCGCGCTGATGCTCAACCTTCGCTGGACGTGGCACCGCGAGACGATCGACCTGTTCGCCACGATCGATCCCGTCGGCTGGGAGCGGGTCGGGCAGGGACCCTGCCGCGCTGCTGGCCGACGTCCCGCCGGAGCGCCTCGCCAGCCTCGCCGCCGACCGGCAGTTCCTGCGCAGGCTCGGCGACGCGGTCGAGGATCTGCGCGAGTACACCTCGGGCCCGCGCTGGTATCAGGGCCAGGATGAGCCTGGGGCGCCGTCGGCCGTGGCGTACTTCTCGCCGGAGTACGGCATCACCGCCGCGCTGCCGCAGTACTCAGGCGGCCTGGGCATCCTCGCCGGAGATCACCTCAAGGCGGCCAGCGATCTCGGCGTGCCGCTGATCGGCGTGGGCCTGCTGTACCGGCACGGCTATTTCACTCAGTCGCTGTCTGCGGAGGGCTGGCAGGCGGAGCGTTACCCGGCCAGCGATCCCAACGGCCTGCCGCTTGCCCTGCTCCGCGATGGCGCCGGTGATCAGGGTCAAGGTCAGCGTGACGCTGGCCGGCGACGTGGTCCTCACCGCGCAGGTCTGGGTCGCCCAGATCGGCAGGGTGCCGCTGCTGCTGCTCGACTCCTACATCGAGGAGAACGACCCCGAGCTGAGCGAGGTGACCGACCGGC
>CAVZGW010000023.1:0-50553 GCA_963774825.1 uncultured Actinomycetes bacterium
GGCCGGGCCGGGGCGGGCTTAGCGGATGATCTCCTCGAGCCGGTCGAGGCCCCAGTCCAGGTCCTCCTCGCTGATTATCAGCGGCGGCGCGAGCCTGATGGTGGTGCCGTGGGTGTCCTTGGTCAGCACACCGAGCCTGGCGAGCCGCTCCGATGCCTCCCGGCCGCCCATCGAGACGAACTCGACGCCTGCCCACAGCCCACGGCCGCGTACCTCGCGCACGGCGGACTCAGGCATCGCATTGAGCCGGTCGTGCAGGTGGTTGCCGAGCTTGGCCGAGCGCTCCTGGAGCTCCCCGGTGCCCAGCATCGCGATGACCTCCCGCGCGATCGCGCAGGCCAGCGGGTTGCCGCCGAACGTCGAACCGTGCTGGCCCGGCTTGAACACGCCGAGGACGTCGCTGGAGGAGACCATCGCGGAAAGCGGCACGATGCCGCCGCCGAGCGCCTTCCCGAGCAGGTACGCATCGGGCACGACGTCCTCGTGCTCACAGGCGAAGGTCGTGCCAGTCCGGCCGAGCCCGGTCTGGATCTCATCGGCGATCATCAGCGCCCCCCACTGCGAGCAGATCTCGCGCACCCGCGCCAGGAATCCAGCAGGCGGCATGCGCACGCCCGCCTCGCCCTGGATCGGCTCGAACAGGACCGCGACCACTCGCTCGTCCATGGCAGCGGCCAGCGCCCCGGCGTCGCCGTAGGGGACGATACGGAAGCCTGGGGTGTACGGCCCGAACGACGCCCGCGCGTCCTCATCGGTGGAGAAGCTGATGATCGTCGTGGTCCGGCCGTGGAAGTTGCCATCGAAGACCACGATCACAGCCTCGTCGGCTGGCACCCCCTTGACCTCGTATCCCCATTTGCGCGCGGTCTTGATCGCCGTCTCCACCGCCTCGGCGCCGGTGACCATCGGCAGCACCATCTCCATGCCGGCCAGGGCCGCAAGCTCGGCGCAGAACGGGCCGAACTGATCGTGCTCGAACGCCCGGCTGACCAGGGTAACCCGGTCAAGCTGGCGCTGCGCCACCGCGACCAGGCGCGGATGACGGTGCCCGAAGTTGATCGCCGAGTAGGCGGCGAGCATGTCCAGGTAGCGCCGCCCCTCGACGTCGGTCACCCACGCGCCCTCGGCGTGCGCGATCACGACCGGGAGCGGATGGTAATTGTGCGCGCTGTGCGCGGCTGACTGAGCCCGCAGCCGGGCTGCCGCGTCGGCGCTGTTAGTCGCGGCGTTGCTAGCTGGCATGTCGCCTGCCTCCTAATTCCTGAGTTCCAGGGTGCAGCATTTGGGTCCGCCGCCGGCCCTGAGAAGCTCGGAAAGATCGACTGGAACTGGCTCGAAGCCGGCCGCGGCGATTTGGGCGGCAAGCCCGGTGGCCTGCTCGGGCAGCACCACGTGCCGGCCGTCGCTGACCGCATTCAGGCCAAGCACCTCAGCGTCGCTGTCCTTGGCCTCGATTAGCTCGGCGAAATGGGCGGCCAGCGCCGCCTGGCCCGCCTCGTCGAACGCGGCGGGAAAGTAGGCGGCCGCGCCACCGCCGAGCACGCAGAGCGCGGTATCGAGGTGGTAGAAGCGCGGGTCCACCAGGCGCACGCTGATCACCGGCAGGCCGAACAGCTCCTCGAGCTCGCCGGCCACCCCAGGGTCGCTGCGGAACCCGTGGCCCGCGATGATCGCCGTCTCGGCGAACACGATGTCTCCCTCGCCCTCGTTGACGCTGCGCGGCTCCCGTACGGTCTGATAGCCGCTGCGCCTGAACCAGTCGAGGTACGCACTGCCCTCGGCGGCTCGCTGCGGGTACCTGAACCTGGCGCCGAGTACCTTGCCGCCGATCACAGTGCCGCCGTTGGCCGCGAAGACCATGTCCGGCAGCCCGGGCTCGGGGTCGATGAAGCGCACGGTGTGACCGAGCCCGGCGAAGACCGCGTGCAGGCCCTGCCACTGGCTCATGGCGCGGTCCGCGTCGACCGGCACGCCCGGGTTCATCCACGGATTGATCACGTATTCCACCGTGAAATGCGCTGGCGGGCACATCAGGTACGTTCTGGCAGGCAGCTGAGGGCCGCCGCGCGCGGCGGGGTACATTTCGGTCATCCGGCTCCCATCCGTGGGTGGTCGTGAGGTGATCCTGGGCGGTCGTGGGTGCTCCCGCATCGCAGATGATCCCCCCGGATCAAGCGTAGAAGCGCCGGGCGGTGATCTGTGTGCGCTAAACATGCGCGGCGGTCGCGATTTGTTGCGTAATTAACGGATCAGAGTGCTAATCGTTGCGTGAACCGGCATCCACGTCCCGCGCAAGCAGCGGCTCAGCTGACCGGGCTGACCGTCCAGGCCTGGCCATCGGATGTGTCGGTGACGATCACGCCGACCGCGGCGAGCTCGCTGCGGAGCCGGTCTGCGGTGGCCCAGTCCTGCGCCGCCCGGGCCGCGTTGCGCTCCGCCAGCTTCTGTGCGGCCCCGCCTGGCAACGGCTGCGGCGCGGCACGGCGGCCGATGTCCGCGGCCAGGTCCAGCCCGAGAACCTGATCGGCGTGGATAAACGTTTCGAATTTTGAACCTGCAGGTATCCCCGCGTCCTTCTCAAGCCGGCGCAGCGCGAGCAGCGCCGCGCGGGTGTCCAGGTCATCGTCGAGTGCCGCGGCGAGCTGGCCGGTTACCTCAGCGCGCATCGGCCTGCTCGGCGAGGCGGCCCATCCGGCGACCTGCTCGCGCCACCGCCGCAGCGTCGCGTCGGCGGCCAGCAGCGTGTCCCAGGTGAGGTTCAGCTGCTGCCGGTGATGGTGCTCGAGGAAGGCCAGCCGGGCCGCCAGCGGGTCGAGCCCGCGGGCGACGAGGTCGGCGATCAGCACCACGTTGCCCGCCGACTTGGCCATCTTGCGGCCCTCGAACAGCAGGTGCTCACCATGCACCCAGCGCCGGACGACCTCATGCCCGGTCACCGAGTTTGACTGGGCCCGCTCGTCCTCGTGGTGCGGGAATCGCAGGTCGATGCCGCCGGTATGGATGTCGATCACCTCGCCGAGGAAGTGCAGGGACATCGCCGAGCACTCGGTGTGCCAGCCGGGAAAGCCGGTGCCCCACGGCGCGGGCCAGGTCAGCTCCCTGCCCTCGGCTGCGCCCTTCCACAGCGCCCAGTCGGCGTGGAACCGCTTCCTCGGGTCGGTTTCGCCGCCGGAGCGGTGCCCGGGCCGCAGCTGGCTCAGGCTGTTGCCGGAGAGCTCGCCGTAGCCAGGGAACGACCGCGCGTCGAAATAGACGTTGCCGCCATCGGTGACATAAGCGTGCCCGGCCTCGATCAGCTTAGCGATCATGTCAGTCATCAGCCCGATGGACTCCGAGGCACGCGGCGTGAAGTCCGCAGGGCGGATGTTCAGCGTGCGGCAATCGGCTGCGAACGCCTTCTCGTAGTAGCGGGCGACCTCCAGCGCGGTCCGGCCCTCGGCCCGGGCCTGGGCGAGGATCTTGTCCTCGCCGGCCTGATCGATCTGGCTGTCATCGGCGAGATGGCCGACATCGGTGATGTTCTGGCAGCTGACGACGGTAAGCCCGCGCTGCTCCGCCACCCGCCTGATCAGGTCCGACATCAGGTAGGCACGCAGGTTGCCGAGGTGGGCATACCGGTAGACGGTCGGCCCGCAGGTGTACATCCGCAGCAGCCCGCGGCTGGCCGGCCTGATCGGCTCGGCCTGCCTGGTCCGCGTGTCGTATAGCCGGAACATGCCCACAGCCTAGGAGAGCTGCTGGTGCGGTCCCGGCACGCCCGGCGCGGGCGTCAGGAGAACGCCGCGAGCCGCGCGGCGGCCGCCTCGATCCGCTCGTCGGTCGCGGTGAGTGCCACCCGCACGTGCCGTAGCCCGGCCGCGCCGTAGAACTCTCCGGGCGCGACCAGGATGCCCGCCTCGGCCAGCAGCCGTACCGAGTCCCAGCAGCCGTGGCCAGGGTGCGAGGCCCACAGGTACAGCCCGGCCTGCGAATGCTCGACCGCCCAGCCGGCCGCCTCCAGCGCCGTGCGGAGCGCGCCGCGCCGCGCCGCGTACCTGGCGCGCTGCTGCGCGGCATGATCGTCGTCGTCGAGGGCGGCCGTCATCGCCGCCTGAACCGGCCCGGGCATCATCATCCCGGCATGCTTGCGGATCTCGAGCAGCTCGCCGATCAGTTCCGGATCGCCGGTCACGAAGCCGGCCCGGTAACCGGCCATGTTGGACCGCTTGGACAGCGAGTGCACGGCGAGCAGGCCCTGATGCGACTCCCCGCAGACGTCCGGATGCAGGACGGACACCGGCCGCTCATCCCAGCCGAACTCGATGTAGCACTCGTCAGCGGCGATGACGGTGCCCCGCTCCCGGCCCCAGGCCACGACCTTGCGGAGGTGCTCGGCGGGCAGCACCCGGCCGGTCGGGTTGGACGGCGAGTTCAGCCAGGCGAGCCGGACCGCCGCCGGGCCGAGCGAGACGAGCCCGTCAGCCGGCACCGGCCTGGCGCCTGCCAGCCGCGCGCCGACGTCGTAGGTCGGGTAGCTGAGTTCCGGATGAACGACAAGGTCGCCTGGCCCGCAGCCGACCAGTGTCGGCAGCCAGGCGATGAGCTCCTTGGTGCCGATCACGGGGAGCACCGCGCTGGCGGCGACCGTCACCCCCAGGCTGCGCGCGAGCCAGCCGGCCGCGGCCGCGCGGAGCGCGGCGGTACCTGCGGTGGCCGGGTAGCCGGGCGCGTTCGCCGCGGCTGCGAGTGCCCCGCGAATGATCTGAGGCACCGGGTCGACCGGGGTACCTACCGACAGGTCGACGATCCCGCCGGGGTGGGCCCGCGCCTTCTCCCGGTAGGGCGTCAGCAGGTCCCAGGGGAATTGCGGCAGCCGGGCGGCCAGGGATGGCGCCCTCGGCTGCCCGGCGGCGGGGACCTTCCCGGCTCCGGTAGCCAGCGTCAGTGCTCTTCGGCGGCTTGCGGCGGCAGCGCGGCCACGATCGGGTGATCCTTGTTGATCTTACCGGTCTTGGACGCGCCGCCTGGCGAGCCGAGGTCCTCGAAGAACTCGACGTTCGCCTTGTAGTAGTCCTTCCACTGGTCGGGCACGTCGTCCTCATAGAAGATCGCCTCGACCGGGCACACTGGCTCGCAGGCGCCGCAGTCGACGCACTCGTCCGGGTGGATATAGAGCATTCGCTCGCCCTCGTAGATGCAGTCAACGGGGCATTCCTCAATGCATGCCCGGTCGAGCACATCGACGCAAGGCTGGGCGATGATGTAGGTCACGTCGGCACTCCTCTTCGGTCCACGCCTGGGGATGGCCCGCGCTGGCCCGAGCCCCACGCCGGGGTCATAGCCCAGTATCGCGCGGCACGCAGACCAGGCCGCACCGTGCCGCGGGATCGCAGGCTATCAGCTGAACTCCAGCTCACCCGGAGGGGCGGGGGACCGATCGCGGGTCCAGCCCGCCGAGCCCCGGGCTGCGGTCCACCGGTAACCGGCGTACCGCACCATATCGATATCGTATTGCTGAGCGTGCGAGACCAGCCAGGCGGCCATCGCCCAGCCGGAGCGGGCGTTCCTCGCGCGCACCATCATCTGCGGGTCGCTGGCCATCCGTACCTGCACCGGCCCGAACGTCCTGGCCAGCTGGCGGCCGATGGCCCGCTGGCCGGGATTCGACCCGATGCCCTGGCCGTACCAGCACCAGACCGAGTGCGCGTTGTGCCCGGTGAATGCCGTCGCCATGCCCGCGGCCACCGGAGCGTACTGGTCGTATGCGTAGCCGTCGGCGCTGTGCTGGACCGCCTGCGCGGCCTTATAGACAGGCAGCCTGCGGTAACTGGGCACCATGACGAGGGCGTCGAAGAACCTGGTCGTCGCGTAGACGGGGTCGAGGAGCAGCCGGCGCGGGCCCCAGCCCTCCGACGGCCGCTGCTGGAAAACCCCGACCGAGTCCCTGTCGCCGAACTCGAGGTTGGTCAGCTTTGACTCCTGCAGCGCCGCCGCATAGGCGACGGTCACGGCGCGGGACGGCAGCGCCTCCCGGTTTGCCACGCCCGCGATCGTCGCCGCGATGCCAGCCTGATCGGTGTCCAGCGCGACCACCCCCTGGCCGGTCGTCCTGGCGTCGCAGCCGCTGCCGGCCAGCAGTGGCTGCACATGCCGGAAGGCCAGGTAAACGCCGACCCCGAGGGCAATGATGAGGAGGACGGTGATCCCGGAGATCCCGCGGCGGATCCGGCGCGGGCTCCCCGCGGCGCCAGGCGAATTCCTCACGACACCCGAAGCTACCCGGTGGCGGCAGCCGCTAGGCTCGCTCGCCATGAACCGGTCACAGCAGGCCCCCGCAGGCCAGCCAGGATCCGCGTCGCCCGCGGGCCGCGATGTTCCGCCAGCTACGTTGCCTGCCGGCATCGATGAGCTGTGGGCGGCACGCGCGGGGCTTACCCCGGACAACGAGCAGGCCCGCGCGATTGTCGTCGGCGCAGTCGATGCCATCGACACCGGTCAGGCGAGGGTGGCCTGGCCGGATCAGGCCAGTGGCGAGATCATCGTCGATGAGCGGGCCAAGCGCGCGATCCTGCTGGCCTTCCGGCTGCTGCCGATGGTCCGCTCGCAGGTAGGGGACTTCCGCTATAACGACAGGTTGCCGCTCACGGCGCACCTGGACGGTGTGCGCGCGGTGCCCGGCGCCATCGTCCGCTGGGGTGCCTACGTCGCGCCAGGAGCCGTGCTGATGCCCTCGTTCGTCAACATCGGCGCCCACGTCGACACCGGCACGATGGTCGACACCTGGGCGACGGTCGGATCCTGCGCCCAGATCGGCAAGAACGTGCACCTGTCCGGCGGGGTCGGTATCGGCGGCGTGCTCGAGCCGCCGAACGCCGTCCCGGTGGTCGTCGAGGACGACGCGCACATCGGCTCGCGCAGCATGGTCGTCGAAGGCGCGCGGGTCCGCCAGGGCGCCGTGCTGGGAGCGGGCACCATCCTGACCAGGACCACGCACGTGATCGACGTAGAGACCGGCGACGAACTGCCCCGCGGCGAGGTGCCGGCCTGGTCGGTCTGCGTCGGCGGCACCCGGCCGCGCAAGTTCCCCGGTGGCGAGTTCGGGATGCCGTGCGTGCTGGTGCTCAAGCGGCTGCCCGCCGGCAGCGCCCACGACAAGGCGGCCCTGAACGACATCCTCCGCGACCACGGGGTGACCGGCTGATCCAAAGGCCGGGCGCCTCCGTGGCCTTGGCGCTGGGGCCCGGCTTGGCACCTCGCCGCCAGCTGGCCTGCGCTGTGCGCCGCCAGGCCAGCGCGTACCTTTGGTGATCGTGAACGCGCAACCCGAACCGCGCCGTCGGCTGCGCCGTCAGGGCCCGGCCACGCTGCGCGGCAAGCACATCCCGCAGACGACGACCGATCAGCGGCTGCTCGACCGGCGCGGCCCGAGTGACTGGGTGCACACCGACCCGTGGCGGGTGCTGAGGATCCAGGCAGAGTTCGTCGAGGGATTCGGATTGCTCGCCGAACTGGGTCCGGCAGTGTCGATTTTCGGGTCGTCGCGGACTCCGCCCGGCACGCCACAGTACGACCACGCCGAACGCATCGCCGCCGGGCTGGCTCAGGCTGGTTACTCGATCATCACCGGCGGCGGCCCCGGGGTCATGGAGGCAGCCAACAAGGGCGCGGCTGCGGCCAACGGGGTATCGGTGGGGCTTGGCATCGAGCTGCCGCTCGAGCAGGGGCTCAACGACTATGTCGACATCGGCCTTGAGTTCAGGTACTTCTTCGTCCGCAAAATGATGTTCGTCAAATACTCGCAGGCCTTCGTGGTGCTGCCCGGCGGTTTCGGGACCTTGGACGAGCTGTTCGAGGCGCTGACGCTGGTGCAGACTGGCAAGATCACGAAGTTCCCCATCGTCCTAGTCGGCGTGGAGTACTGGTCGGGTCTGCTGTCCTGGATCAGGAATGCGATGGTCGACGGGGGCAAGGCCACTTTCGGTGACCTTGAGCTACTGCATGTCGCCGATGAGCCGGCCGAAGTCGTTCAGATCATCAGGACGGCACACCAGTCCGGGATAGTGGGCAGCGCCTGAGCTGGCCTATGCCGGACTTGGCGGACTTGGCGGGCTTGGCGGACTTGGCGGCCTTGACCGCACAGAATGACCGCTATGCCCTCACCGGATCCGGTATAAGCGCGTCCTCGCGCTCGGGCCTCCCTCGGTTAGGCGAGGCCGCGGATGGCTCTGGCTGGCGGTCGGATGCCGCGGATGGACGCCGTCATGTCCAGCGCGCGTCGCACCTGCAACGGGTGGCGCGTACGCACAGCCCTGGCTCCGAGCCACGAGCTGACGGCGGCCAGTGCCACGATTCCGGCTACCGCTGCCAGGGCGACCGAGTCTGCTGCTGCCAGGGCGCCTGAGTCTGCCGGGTCGCCTTGTGCGGCCAAGCTGGCCGCCCGATCCGCGTCGACGAGTGCCGCGAAGCCAGCCTGGCTGACCGCAGGCACCATGGCGGGCGGCACGTCGACAAGGACCCGGTCAGCCGGAATCCCGCTGCTTGCGGCGGCATCCGCGTCGGCGCATAGGAGCAGCGCGCCGGTGGCCGCCGCCTCCGCCGGGGCGCCCACGACATCGGCCGGGCGACCTGTTGCGCAGACCAGGAATCCGGGGTGAAGAGCCCGGAACGCCTCGATCATCTCAGCCGGCACGGCCCCGAGATCTACCCCGTCGGCCCCGGCGGCCACCGCCGCCGATGCCTCCGTGAGGTGGTGGGCGATCGCGATCAGCGCGGTACCGGGCGGCAGCCGCTCAGCTACGGCACGCATCACCATGCGCCCGAGCATGGCACGATTCGTATTGTGCCTGTAGTCCTGCTTGCCGTAGCCGCCCTGATCCTCGGCGGGGTGATCGCCGTCGCACTCGGTCGCGGCGGCGAGCTAGCGGAGTTTGCGTCTGACCGGCCGCGCTTCGACCCGGACCTCGCGACAGCCGCCGATGTCGCGATGCTGCGGCCGCCGTTGGCGCTGTGGGGATACAGCGTTCAGGCTACCGACGAGGCCCTTAGCCGGATCGCGCAGGCAGTCACCGAGCGTGACGTCGAGATCGCTACCCTGCGCCGGAAGCTCGAAGAGCTGACATCGACGCCGGCGGCGGATCGGTCGGCGAGGAGGAGGCAACTCCAGGCTCCCGGTCAGGCTCCGGCTCCCGGTCAGGCTCCGGCTCCCGGCCAGTTTCCGGCTCACGGTCAGGCTCCGGCTCACGGTCAGGCTCCGGCTCACGGTCAGGCTCCGGCTCCCGGCCAGTTTCCGGCTCCCGGCCAGTTTCCGGCTCCCGGCCAGTTTCCGGCTCCCGGCCAGTTTCCGGCCCACGGCCAATTCCAGGCGCCGGCCCACGGTCAATTCCAGGCGCCGGGCCATGGCTCCACAGGGCAGGTTCCGGCGAGCGGCTGGGCCGAAGAGCTCCGCCCGGCGGCCAGTTCGCATCTGGGGGAAGGGCTGTGGCCGGTCAATCCCGCCGCGCAAGGCGCGCCATGGCCGGCCGATCAGGCTCCAAACGAGGAGGGGCGGCCCGATCCTCTGGAATCCGGTGACGACAAGTGACCGCGGACCTGCCTGGCGCGCAGGCCTGCCTGATGGGCGCCCACGCTGTCCATGGGCCCTCGGCACCGCGGAGTACCTTGCCTATCACGACGAGGAATGGGGCTGCCCGGTCCGCGACGACACCGGCATGTTCGAGAGGCTCAGCCTGGAGGCCTTCCAGTCCGGACTGTCCTGGCTCACTATCTTGCGAAAGAGGGAGAACTTTCGGTCTGCTTTCGCGGGGTTCAACATCGCCGCCGTCGCCGACTACGGTCCTGCCGATGTGACAAGGCTGCTGGCAGATCCCGGCATAGTGCGGAACAGGGCCAAGATCGAGGCCGTGATCCGCAACGCCAGGGCCGCACGCGAGCTATCCGGCGGCCTGGCCGCGCTGGTCTGGCGGTACGCGGGCAGCAGCCAGCCGGCCCCGGTCACGCTGGCCGATGTGCCCGCATGGACGCCGGAATCGAAGGCGCTCGCCGCTGAACTCAGACGGCACGGATTCAATTTCACCGGCCCGGTGACGGCGTACGCGACGATGCAGGCGTGTGGCGTGGTGGACGATCACCTGGCCCGCTGCTTCCGCCGCGACGCCTGCCCGGCTTGACACGCCAGCGTAAGGCGGTTGCGCCCGGTCTCGATGCCTTGCCTGCCTTCCCGTAAGCGGATAATCTCCGGCAACTGGCGCGCTATGTGGCAATAGTGCGCCGTTTCTGATGGTTCCCACTCATGCCAGACTATGGCCAGCGACGTGTTGGAGGAGATAATGCCCGAGGCCGAGGAGGCCCCCCTGGCGTCGACCCGGCGACGCCAACCACTGCCCGGCTGTACGACTTCTACCTAGGCGGGTGCGCCAATTTCGCGGCAGACCGGGCAATGGCACAACGGATGTACGAGCTGGTTCCTGAAGTCTCCGAGGGGGCGTGGGCAAACCGTGGTTTCCACCAGCGAGCCGCGCTGTGGATGGCCGAACGCGGAGTCAGGCAGTTCGTCGACATAGGCGCCGGCCTGCCCACCCAGGGCAACACGCATGAGGTGGTCCTCAAGGTCGCGCCGGACGCCAGGGTCGTCTACGTGGACATCGACCCGATGGTCACCGCACATGCTGCCGCGTTGCTGACCGGGGGCACCAGCACCACGTTCGTCCAGGCTGATTTGCGCGATCCCGAGGCCGTCCTGGGTAGTCCTGACCTGCGCAAGCTGATCGACTTCGCCGAACCGGTCGGCCTGCTGATGACCGCTGTCATGCACTTCGTGACCGACGAGGACGATCCATGGGGGCTCGTCGCCGGCTACGTGGCCCAGCTTGCTCCTGGCAGCTACCTGGCGCTATCCCATCTCACCCGGGACCGTAAGCCACGCAAGGCAGTCGAGGGGGGGAGCGAGCTGTACACGCGCATGCCGGAGAACGTTGCCTTGCGTTCGAGGGCCGATATAGCGCGGTTCTTCGATGGTTTGGAGATCGAGCCGCCGTACGAAGGCGCCGATCCGGATCTCACGTTCGTCGGCACCTGGGGCGCAGTCGATGCCGAGATGGCGGACAGTGACGGGTCGCGGTGGCTGTACTGCGCGGTAGCTAGGCGCCCATGACACCGCGCCATAGCCGGGCGGCGGTGCATCCGGCCGGGTCACGGTGCAGTCCGGCCGGGTCACGGTGCAGTCCGGCCGGGTCACGGTGCAGTCCGGCCGGACAGCTGGGGGCATGCCATGACTGTGAAACCCACTGTGGCGGCTCTGGGCATCGATCCGGACGCGCAGGCGTGGGCGCGCTCTGGCGATGGCGCCGACACCATTGAGGTGGCCTTTGTTCGCGAACCCACCCTGATCAGCGGCGAATGGGTGCTGATGCGGGTGACGGCCGACCCGGCCTGCCGGGTACTGGTCTTCGACCGGCACGAGTGGGAGTGCTTCCTGGACGGCGCCAGGAAAGGCGAGTTCGACTCCACCACGGGTTAGCCGGGCGGTGAGAGCGTTTCCGGTGGCCGGGCCGGTTAGGCAAGTTCATTCGTTGTGCTACGTATACACGATCGTTAAGAACAAAGTTTGTGATTCACAACTTAGTCAGGTCTATGCTAAAAGTGACATCTCGTTCAGGAGGAGACAGCGCATGACTGATGACGCATACGGGGCCACCGTGGCCAAGCGTCGGCTGTCGCGCCGTCTCGCCGAGCTGCGGGTAGCCCGCGGTTACACTGCCAACCACGTCTGCGACATGCTGAACTGGGGGCGCGGTAAGGTCGGCCGCTTCGAGGCCAACCAGTGGCGGCGGCCCGAGATGAGCGACATCAGGGATCTGCTGCGTATTTACGGCGTCGACAGCGTCGAGCAGGAGGAGCTTGAGGAGCTCGCCATGCGGGCGCGGGCCCGGCCCTGGTGGCGCGACTGCCCCGAGATATTCGACAACGAGTTCCCCGGTTTCGAAGCGGATGCTGTCCGGATTAGGGTATTTATGCCCCTAGTGCTCCCCGGGCTCTTGCAGACGCCTGACTACGTCGACGCGCTGGTGCGGACCGGCGCGCGATCGCCGGCGTGGCGGCGGCGGGCGGTGGAGACGCGGCTGCGCCGGCAGGAGATCCTCAACCGGACTGATGACACCCTGCCGAAGCTCAAGGCGGTGATCACCGAAGCGTCCCTGATGTACCGCTGGGGCACCCGGGCCGAGCGCCGCGATCAGGTGGCCCACCTGGCGGAACTCAGCCTGCGGCCTGGCGTGGAGCTGTATCTGCAGCGGTTCGCCGACGGTCCGCCGCAGGGCGTCTTCTCGACCGTCAACATTTTCGATTTTCCTGACGACGAGCCCAGCCTGGTCTTCACCGAGACCGATTACATGATCCAGGAGGTGAGCGATACCGAGGAAGTGAACAGCTATGTCGAAGCCTTCGACAGAACGGTCGACGCGGCGCTTGAGCCCGCTGATACGACGATCTACCTCAAGCAATTCGCAGAACGACTGGAGTAACAATGACCGACCTGTCTCAAGCTGCCTGGCGGAAGGCCAGCAGCAGCAATGCCGCGAATGGTGGCTGCGTTGAAATCGCAGTCAATTTCGAAGATGTCGTCGCTGTCCGCGACAGCAAGCGCCCTGAGGGTGGCGCTCATGTTGTGGGACGGGCCGCCTTTGCCGCCTTCCTGGCGGATGTCAAGGCGGGCCGCTACGATCTCGGCACCGGGTACCCGGCCGGCTGAGCGTGCCGCGGGTGGCGTGCCGCTCAGGGCTCGATAGGTTCAGGGCTCGATAGGTAGCGTGCGATGGAGGAAGCCGCTGGGCTGTCCCCCCGGTGGTTCCCCCCATCGCGCCGCCTGTCTCAAGCTGCGAGGGCTAGCCGCGTGGTAGACCGTCGCGATTGTCACTGTACACGCGTGTTTGTCACTCCATGGGTAACAGCATGCTTGCTATACGGTTAGCGTCCAGCCCAGGACCGGGCGCCCGTCCAGGCCCAGATCCCATTATGAGGACCATTTCGTGGGTTGCCATTGCGAAGAGGGGCAAACGACTCATAATCTGTGTTTCACGGATGCCCGACTCGGGAAGGCGGAGGAGCATGCTACCGTCGCCGGCCGAGAGCGGTTCGGAGCGCGCCGGGACATCCGGTCGGCCGGACCCCGACGGTGGGCTCTTGGGCGCACCTGTTGCGGAGGTCGTCGACATTGCGCCGCCGCGGCTCGTCGAGGCGAGTATCAGATCCGGGGGCTGCTTCGCCAGGCCGCTTCCTCTTGACCGCACCTGCTCGGCTGCGGCACGGCGGTTCTTCCGCGAGGCGGTGGCTGGTCATGGCCTGCCCGCCGACTTGGTACACGACGGCATCACGATGGCCAGCGAGCTTGCCGCCAATACCCTGCACTCCCAGGGGAACGTCGAGTTCAGGGGAGGCAGCCAGCGGCCTGTCAGCGGCTGCCCTGAGTTCTGGCTTTACGTGCGCGGCGACGGTGCCCGGCGCGAGCTGATCTGCAAGGTCTTCGATTCGGATCCGGGTTGGGAGACGGGCAGTCTGCCCGATATCAACGCCCGAACCTCGGAGAAGGTTAGCGGCCGCGGGCTGCAGGTGGTCGCCGGCCTATCAGCGGGCCAGTGGGGGGCTCACCTAAGCCGTGGCAGGCTCGGCTGCTGGAAGGTGCCCGGCAAGGCTGTCTGGTTCGCGGTGCGCATCCCGCCCGGTTGCGCTCTGGCCCGGGTCCGCCGTGGCGTGCTCAGTCCTTCCGAGTCGGTCAGCGAGCTAGCGGACATGCTCGCCGAGCGCGGCCTGGGCGGCCGCCTGGTCCGAGCCGACGAGCCCGCCGTCGCTATGTCGGTGCTGTCGGTCAGCTATGAGCTCACCGTGTGGTGCCACGCCGGGACCGCATCGTGGCGGCGACAAGATGGCGGTTACGACCGGTACCCGCTTGCCGACCTCGTCGATGTCGCAGAGCGAGTGGTATGCGCGCACGAGGAGCTGCGCGGCGGCCGCTGCGGCCGCTGGCGGCTCGCGGGGCGGCTAATACCCGGGGCGGCTAATACCCGGGGGCGGTGGCTACCTGCCCTGGTAAGAGGGCGATTGCTTGCGTATGAACGCGAACGTGGCGGCTGTGTGGTCGTCGGTCCGCGCCAGGGCGTCCTGTAGCTGCGCCTCCTTTTCCAGCGACTCCGCGAGGTCGTGGGTGGCCGCGAAGGCCAGGCCCTCCTTGATGGCCGCATAGGCAGCAGTCGGCCCGGCCGCGAGCTTGGTCGCAAGCTCCGCAGCCGCCGTCGCCAAGTCCTGAACCTCGACGATCGAGTTAAGGAGGCCGATACTGAGCGCGCGATCAACGGTCACCGGCTCGGCGAGCATCAGCAGCTCGGTGGCGCGGGCCGTGCCGGTCAGCCGCTGCAGCGTCCAGTACGCACCGGAGTCCGCGCCGAGCCCCAACTTCGCGAACGCCATCATCAGGCTGGCGTCCCGGGCGGCGATACGGAAGTCGCACGCGAACGCCAGTGCGGCCCCGGCACCGGCCGCGACACCGCTGATCGCAGCGATGACCGGCTTGGGCATGGTCACGATCGCCGTGACGATCGGGTTGTAATGGGACCGGACGGTCTCCATCGGAGGGGCGCCCGACTCCAGCAGCTCGGCATACTCCCGGAGATCCTGCCCGGCGCAGAAGGCCTGCCCGGCCCCGGTTAGGATCACAGCCCGGACGGCGGTATCAGACGAGCACTGGCGCAATGCTGCAAGCAGCCCGGCCTTCATCTCGGCGGTCAGCGCGTTCCTGGCCGACGGCCGGTTCAGCGTAATAGTGGCTACCGCGCCATCGAGATCGCACAGCACGCTGTCGGCCATGGACGTCTCCTTAGGTATTCGGGCTGAGGGGGCCCGCGCTACCGCTCGCAGACTACAGTCCACGAAACGGGCGGCGGCCGGCAAGAGCCTGGCCGATTCCGCATCGAACAATTCCGCTGCAGCGCGGCCCGGCCAGCCGGCTGGCAGCAGCTCGCCGGGCAGCCCGGGATCCCGGAACAGGAACTTCCGCCATTCGTGCACCAGAGCGCTACGGGCCGCGAAGACCGCCTCGTCTGGCGTCTACGGGCCTATCGGCCCGACAAGCTCAGCGGCCACGGCGAGCCAGCGCTGATACGCGCGGGCCAGGCCATCGAGGTCCCAGGTTCTGGCCGCGAGGCCGCGGGCGTCGCCGTCGTAGCTGGCCTGGAAGCGCTCGGCGCGCACCCGCTCGGTCTCGAGCAGAACCTCGAGCTCGATGGACGGACGCGGGCTCACCCAGGTGGACTCGCCAATCTGACCGTACCCCAGGTACTCCAGGCCGGCCCGCAGCCGCTCCCTGCGGGCCCGCTCGCGAATCCGCTCGGCTACCAGCAGGTGCCAGTGCCCGTCCCAGTCAGGCTGCTTCTCGTGCCGGTAGATCCGCTCCGCGGCCTGATCCAGCCTGCGCACCGCCCGCGGCGTCAGCGCGTAGCCGGCTCCCTCGGGCAGCCGAACCGCGTCGAACCAGCCCTGCCTGGCCATCCGGGAGACTGCGGTCCGCACTGCGGGCGCGGTGATGCCAAGCGTGCTCAGCATGCGCACCAGCGCAGCGACTGGCGCGCGGGCCCCGCGGTACCGCAGATGATCACCGTACAGGTCGAAGAGCGCTGATCTCGCATCCACCTCCTCAGTCTGGCTGGAGCCCGGCAACGCCGTAAGGGAACGCTGATCGTTAGCACCGCAGGCCGGAACTCTGGATAATAGAGGTACTGATCGACATGGTTGTGGCTGGCTGGTCCCGCCAGGCACCGAGCCCCGGTGCCGTGGGCCTTAACGAGGTCACGTTCGGCCCTCAGGCAGGAAGGGGATGCAGGATGGCGGCGATGAAGCCGCGGACAGGTGACGGTCCGCTCGAGGTCACCAAGGAGGGCCGCGGCATCGTAATGCGCGTCCCGCTTGAGGGCGGTGGGCGGCTGGTAGTCGAGCTGTCGCCGGACGAAGCGGCGGCCCTCGGCGAAGCGCTCAAGTCGGTCGGTGGCTGATGCCATCGGCCAGGCGCCCGGCCGGCGCGGCACCGGTCGGCGAACCAGGACCGCGATCCCGCGGTGGCCCAGACCCAGGACTAGCTCAGGACTAGCTCCGCGAAAAGGGACTGCGCTGGCTAATCGGGCCGTTTGACCGCGGCGAGCAGCCCGTCCCCCACCGGCAGGAGCAGTGGCACCACGCGCTCGTCGATCTTGACTTGCTCGCAGAGTTCCGTGACGGCTGCCGTTTCCGGGCCGCTGTAGTCGGCGTCGGCGATCCGGTCACTCCGCAGCGCGCTGTCGAAGGCGACGATGCCGCCAGGCCGGAGCAGCCGGAGCGCGGCTGCCAGGTAGTCCGGGTACTCCTGCTGGTCGGCATCGCAGAAAACCAGGTCATAGGCGCCGTCAGCAAGCCGGGGGAGCACCTCGAGCGCCCTGCCGCTGATCAGCCGGTATCGGCTCGGGGGAAAGCCTGCCGCCACGAACGCGGCCCGGGCCAGCCGCTGATGCTCCGGCTCGATGTCCACGCTCGTCAGGACGGATCCGGCACGCATCCCCCTGAGCAGCCAGATCCCCGATGTTCCGCAGCCGGTGCCGATCTCGACGACCGCGCGGGCGCCGATGGCCGCGGCAACGAAGCGCAGCACTGCGCCGGTCACCGGCCCGACCGGGGTGGCGCCGCCCACCTCAGTGGCGTTGCTGCGAGCCGCCAGCAGCGGTTCGTCCTCGGGAAGGAATCCGTCGACGTAGGCCAGGGTGGCCGCGGCGCTGGTAATGGCTGCCTCCTGCTCCACTGATAGCTGATTGCGGAAGCCTAGCGGCCCGCATGACCAAACGGGAACCAGCGCGGCTGTGCCGGCCGTTGAAGTTATGCACGTCGCAGGCTTGGGCGTGGCAGGCGCGGGCACGCGGCAGGCTGCCGGGGCGGTGAATCAGGCTCCCGGGGCCGGGCAGCGGCCCAAGCCGGGCAAGCTCGAGGAAGCACGCGCACAATGGTGGTGTTAAAGGCTGCAGGAGCTGCGGAAGGGGGAAGGCGTGGAGAGGACAACGCCGCTGCAGCATGCCGCTGAGTGGACACCGCCCAGCTGGGATGAGGTGGTCCGCGATCATTCCGCGCGGGTTTACCGGCTTGCCTACCGGCTGACGGGTAACACTCATGACGCAGAGGACCTCACCCAGGAGGTTTTCGTCCGCGTCTTCAGGTCGCTGCCCAGCTATACCCCCGGCACTTTCGAGGGATGGCTGCACCGCATCACGACCAACCTGTTTCTCGACATGGCTCGCAGGCGGCAGCGGATCAGGTTCGAGGGGCTGGGCGACGAGACCGCCGCACGGCTGAGCAGTGCTGGTCCCACGCCCGCGCAGGCCTTCGATGACCGGCATCTTGACGACGACATCCAGGCGGCGCTGAAGGCGCTCGCGCCCGAGTACCGCGCGGCCGTCATCCTTTGCGACATCGAGGGACTTTCCTATGAGGAGATAGCCGACGCGCTCGGGATCAAGCTCGGTACGGTCCGCAGCCGGATCCACCGGGGGCGGGCGCAGCTGCGCACCGCTCTGGAGCATCGCCGCCCGCGGCAAGCGGGCGTGCGGAGCGTGTCGCTGCCGCACCCGGCCGCTCCGCTAGTGCCAGGAGGCCAGTCATGAGCCACCTTGGGCAGCGCCTCTCCGCGCTGATCGACGGAGAACTCGAGGATGCCGAACGCGACCGGGTGCTCGTCCATCTGGCGAGGTGCGAGCCGTGCCGGGATGAGGCCGCTGCGCTTCGGACGCTAAAGAGGCGGATGAGCGCTCTGGGCGAGGCAGCAGCTGACTCGGCGTTCACCCGTCGGCTCGTCGGGCTGGCGCAGCCCGGTAGCCCGTTCACGCCCGGACCTGGCTGGCCTGCCGGGGGCGCAACCACCGCGGCACGGCTGGCCCGACGTGGCGGCCGCGAGATCAAGCCGGCCTGGTATGTCGCGCTCGGCTGCAGCGCCATCTTCCTCACCAGCGTCGGTACTGCTGCCTTCATGGCCGGAAGCCCGGCACAGCCCGGGCCGAGGGTGACACCGAATGTTGACGTGTTCATGGCGCAATATGACGTCACCACCGGTCTTGTCCCGGTCATGCAGCCTCACCGCGCGCAGCGCGCTGAGCGGAACGCCTCCCTGCCAGCGCCGTGACCCCCAGACTGGTCTCCTATCCATGGCGAATCGCCAGCATGGCCGTCGTGCTCGGCCTGCTGGGGTCGGCCATCGTAACGCTTGCGCTGGTCGATTCAGCTACCCACCCGGCTGCCGCCCGGCGCGGCAGCCCCGGCGGCGGGAAACCGCGTGCCGGGCCGGCCGCGGTGTCGGCCGCTGGTGCCGCCCGGGCGGCGGCTGGCGTGGGCCAGGCGGCGGCCAGTTCCGGCCAGTCGGCAGGTGTCGGCCAGTCGCCCCAGGTCCGCGCTGGCCAGCGGCTGCTGCGGGAGGCTGCGGCGGCATGTCAGGACATCTCCTACCAGGGCGTACAGATAATGGCGCGGTGGGGCGAAGATGGCGCGAGCACGTCCGTCGTGGATGTCTGGCACCTGCCGGGCCACGGCACGCTGGCGCAGGCCGCCGACTCCGAGACGGGACCGTTCGGCGCGCTGCAGACCGGACTAGCAGCGGAACAGGACCCGGACGGGGTCCTTGGCGTATCCGGGCAGCTGCTCGTCCTGATGCAGGCTAACTACGAGGTCGTCTACGCGGGCGAAGGATCGGCCGACAACCGCCCGGCCCAGATCGTCGAGGTGCGCCGCCCCAGCGGCGGGCTGGCTGGCCGGTTCTGGCTGGATGCGGCCACCAAGCTGCCACTGCGCAGGGAGACGTTCGACACGAGCGCGCACGTGATCAGCGAGGACGCCTTTATAACCCTGACGGTGGGCGGGCACAGCCTGGCTGGCATGCCAGCGGCAACTGTACGCCCCTGGTCTGGCCGGGTTGACCAGTCAGCGCTGGCGTCGCTGCGTGCCATCGGCTGGCCGCTGCCCGGGCGACTGCCCGGCAATCTGATGATGTTCGCCTCTGACGAGACATCCACCCGCTCGGGGGAAGTGGTTGACCTGTCCTATTCCGACGGCTTGTCGGTCGTGTCGTTGTTCGTGCAGCGAGGAATCCTGCCGCGGGCGATGCCCGGCTGGCGGCAGATCAACCTGAACGGGCGGACGGTCTACTCAGCCGACCCCGTCGACCGGAGCCTGGCCTGGTCCGCCCGCGGTTTCGTGTTCACCGTGATCGCCGATGCTCCGCCGGCCACCGTGTCACAGGTGGTGGCCGCGCTACCGCAAGACGAGAAGCCCGGATTCTGGCTGCGCCTGGGGCGCGGTTTCCGCCGACTTGCTTCGTGGGCCAACCCGTTCGGTTGATTATGCCTATCCCGCCCTTTGTAGGGGAGGAATGCAGCGAACCGCGGCCACGAGTGGATCCTCGCGCGCGGTCGCGTCGGGGAGGCAGATGATGTCCGAGAGGCTCGCGCGTGAGGGCGCGGACGGTCCGCGTTACCCAGGCGAATCACCGGATCCAGTTGAGTTCGAGTCTGCGTGCCCAGCCGCCCACGGGCCCGCGTCCCCGCCCGGCTCAGCGAGCCCAGTCGCGCCCGGGCCCGTGTCCCAGCCCGAGCCCATGTCCCAGCCCGAGCCCATGTCCCAGCCCGAGCCCATGTCCCAGCCCGAGCCCATGTCCCCCGGCGGTCGGGCGATTCCGCCATATCCGGCGGATCAGGTGCAACCTGGACAGGGCTGCCAGCCAGGTCAGGCCTGGCAGCCCGGCCCAGGATTGGCAGCCGGGGCAGGACCGGCAGCCGGGGCAGGAGTGGCAGCCGGGGCAGGAGTGGCAGCCGGGGCAGGAGTGGCAGCCGGGGCAGGACTGGCTGCTTGGCGGGAGGGATGGGAGGCCCGCGGACGGAGCGGCTGGGCAGCACAAACAGGTCCGCCGGGTGGCCGGCTGGCGACTGGTCACGCTCGTAGTTGCCACTGCGGTCACGGCGGCGCTGGCCGGCGGCCTGATTGGCGGATACATCGAGTCCAGGGCTGCCTCGGCTGGAACAGATCCAGGCTTCAGCCTCGGGACGGTGCCGCCGGCGATGACCGACCGTCCGCCGGACTCCATCGCCGGAATCGCGGCCAGGGTACTGCCAGCCGTGGTGATGATCAAGGTCAACGGCGCCCAGGGTACCGGCTCGGGATTCGTTGTCCACGGTGGTTACATCGTCACTGACAACCATGTGATCACGCTGGACGGCCAGGTGCGCCACGCTGTCTTGCAGATTGTGCTCAACAGCGGCAGGACGGTGCAGGCCAGGCTGATCGGGACGGATCCATATTCGGATATCGCGGTCATCAAGCCAGCGGTGGCAGTCAGGCTGCCCGCCCTCCCGCTGGGCAACTCGAGCAGCGTCCGGGTCGGCGACCCGGTCCTCGCCTTCGGCTCACCGCTAGGGCTGGCAGGCACCGTCACCAGCGGCATCATCAGCGCTTTGGGCAGGCCGGTGCAGCCGAGCGGCGGTGCAGGCGTCGGCAATGCTCCGCAGGTCTTCTTCGACGCCATCCAGACCGATGCCCCGATCAATCCCGGCAACTCGGGCGGCCCGCTGGTGAATGGCCAGGCCCAGGTCATCGGGATCGACGCCGCGATCGACACGCTGGGCAGCGATCCGCTGACGGGCGGCCAGGGAGGCAGCATCGGCCTCGGATTCGCTATCCCGATCAATCAGGCACGCCTGATCGCGACGCAGCTCATCAGGACCGGGCGGGCCGCGCATGCCGTCATCGGTGCACTGATCAATTCCAGCTACGGCGGGGACGGCGCGCAGATCGTGCAGCAGAACCGGGGCGGTTCTGCGCCGGTCAGTCCGGGCGGCCCGGCCGCCAGGGCGGGGCTCCGGCCTGGCGACGTGATCATCGGGTTCGCCGGGCAGCGGATTAACGGCGCCACCGCGCTGCTCGACGCCATCCGTTCTGTGCAGCCAGGCGCGCGGGTGGCGGTCATTTTCACGAGAAACGGGATACCGCACAAGGTCACGCTGACACTTGGATCCGCGGAATCATAGCTGCTGCGGGCATTCGTGGCTGTTCGCCGGACGGTCTACATTGGAGGAAGTAGATCCTGCCCGTGTCCCCGACCGAGTGTGGAGCGCAGCGTGCTCGACCTGTCACTCCCGAAGATCCTGGTCCTCGCCGTCCTCGCGCTGGTGATATTCGGCCCTGACCAGCTCCCGAAGATCGCGGCACAGGCCGGGCGTGCCTTGCGCGATCTGCGCAGGATCGCCGAGAATGCGAAGATTGACCTGCAGGACGGACTCGGCCCCGAGTTCCGTGACTTCGATATCAACGACCTGCATCCGCGGAACTTCGTTCGGAAGCACCTGTTGGACGATCTTGACGGGGCCGAGCAGACGGGCGCCATGGCGGCGGGCGGCGCGGCGGGCGTGGCGCTGGCACCCGGCGAGAGCCCGCCCTACGACACTGAGGCCACCTGACCGCCGACCGGGGTGGCGGCGGCACGTAACGTATCGATACGGCCCGCACGCTCCGTGCTGGCCACGTCGGGCCTGATGGCCAGGCTGGTCGGGTCGGGTCAGGCCGGGCACGCC
Source organism: uncultured Actinomycetes bacterium (assembly GCA_963774825.1). Lineage (GTDB taxonomy): Bacteria > Actinomycetota > Actinomycetes > Streptosporangiales > Streptosporangiaceae > DATBGO01. The sequence continues at coordinate 21,591 of CAVZGW010000023.1, forward strand.
GGGCCGGTCAGCGGGGGTCAGGCCGGGCAGGCGGGGGTCAGCCAGGGCAGGCGGGTCGGGCGGGGGTCAGCCAGGGCAGGCGGGTCGGGCGGGGGTCAGCCAGGGCAGGCGGGTCGGGCGGGGGTCCAGGCCGGGCAGGCTGGTCAGGCGGGGGTCAGACCGAGCGGCAGGCCGGCCAGGCTACGGGACCGGTTAGCCAGGGTGTCGGCGATTTTCTTCAGCTGCTGCGCAGCCGGAGCCTGCGGATGTGACAGCACCAGCGGTACACCACTGTCCCCGGCCTCGCGCAGCCGGACATCGATGGGCACCTCGCCGAGCACCGGCACCTTCGTGCCGGCTACCCGGCTCAGCGTCTCCGCTACCGCAGCGCCGCCACCGGAGCCGAACACCTCCACCCGCTCGCCGCAGTGCGGGCAGGGGAGGTAAGACATGTTCTCGATCACGCCGACCACGCGCTGATGCAGCTGGGCCGCGAGTGATCCGGCGCGCTCGGCTACCTCAGCGGAGGCCAGCTGCGGGGTGGTCACGACGATCAGCTCGGAGCCTGGCACCAGATGGGCTGCCGAGATCGCCACGTCACCGGTGCCCGGGGGGAGATCAAGCAGCAGCACGTCCAAGTCGCCCCAATAAACGTCGGCGAGGAACTGCTGCAGCAGCCGGTGCAGGATCGGCCCGCGCAGCGGCAGCGGCTCGTTGCCCTTCTTGAGCATTCCGCTGGAGATGGCGCGTACACCGTGCGCGGACGGAGGCATGATCATCTGCTCGACCTGGGTGGGGCGCCCGGTGACGCCCAGCATCCGGGGAATGGAGTGCCCGTAGATGTCGGCGTCAAGCAGCCCGACCTTCTGCCCGGCGGCGGCCAGCGCCGCGGCCAGGTTGACCGTGACCGATGACTTGCCGACTCCGCCCTTGCCGCTCGCCACCGCGTAGACCTTGGTCAGCGAGGCCGGGCTGGCGAACGGGATCTCGCGCTCCGGCTGGCCGCCGCGGAGCTTGCCCTGCAGGCCGCGGCGCTGTTCCTCACTCATCACGTCGAGCTCGACGGCCACGGCGGCCACCCCGTGCAGCGCGCTGACCGCGGCGGTGACCTCACGGGTGATCGTCTCGCGCAGCGGGCAGCCTGCGACCGTCAGCCATACCTCGACACGTACCCTGCCGTCCGCCGCGATCTCGATGTTCTTGACCATCCCCAGCTCGGTGATGGGGCGGTGGATCTCCGGATCGTTGACCCGGGAAAGCGCCTGGGTCACCTGGTCGACGGTGGGCGGCACGGACACTGCGGGCGGGGAGGTCATGGCACCATGCTACGAAGCCAACGACCACCCGTCGAACCCGTGGCCGGGGACAGGCCCGCCACCAGCCGATGGCGCCCGCACCAGGCCGCCTGGATCCGACGGCACGAGGATGCATAAGCTCTGGGAGCGATGACCCGTGACAATCGGCCCAGGCGCTCGGTCCTCGCCGTGCCTGGCAGCAGCCAGCGGTTCCTGGCAAAGGCCCAGGGGCTTCCCGCCGACGAGATCTTCCTTGACCTGGAGGACGCCGTCGCCACGGAGGCCAAGCAGGCTGCGCGGCGCGGTGTGATAGCCGCGCTGGTCGCCGGAGACTGGGGCGCCAGGATCCGGGCAGTGCGGGTAAACGGCGCTGCGACCCAGTGGGCCTACCGAGACGTGATCGATGTCGTGGAGCAGGCCGGGCGGCAGCTGGACGCCATCGTGCTCCCGAAGGTGTCAAGCGCCGCCCAGATCAGCTGGCTCGACCTGCTGCTCGGCCAGATCGAGCAGCAGGCAGGCCTGCCGGCCGGCCGGATCGGGATCGAGGCCCAGATCGAGGACGCACGCGGCCTGGCCGACGTGAACGCCATCGCAGGTGCCTCGCGCAGGCTTGAGGCGCTAGTCTTCGGCCCGGCGGACTTCATGGCCAGCGTCGGCATGCGGTCACTGCAGATCGGCGCCCAGCCGGCCGGCTACGCGGGCGACGCGTTCGGGTACCCGAAGATGCGGATGCTGGTCGCGGCTCGCAGTCACGGACTGCAGGCGATCGACGGGCCGTACGCGGCCATCAGCGACATCGACGGCCTGCGCCGGTCAGCGGGTGCCGCCGCGGCGCTCGGCTACGACGGGAAATGGGTACTGCACCCGGGCCAGATCGAGGTCGTGAATGAGGTTTTCGCTCCGGATCAGGCTGACTACGACCGCGCAGAGCTGATCCTCGAGGCCTACGAGTACTACACGACCGTCGAGAACCGCGGTGCCGCGATGCTGGACGGCGAGATGATTGACGAGGCCTCGCGCAAGCTGGCCTTGGTGGCGGCGGCCCGGGGCCGCGCAGCCGGCCTGGCCAGGACTGTCAGGTTCCACCCACCGCCGCGATGAGCGGCCGTGAATAGGAGCTGCCGTCGCCCAGGGTGGTCGTCCTGCCGCCGACCGCCCAGCAGCCGCTCCCGCATGCCAGCCCGCCCAGGTAGCCAAGCTCAGCGCCGCCCACAGGCACCCGGGCCCAGTCGCCGTCTTGCCAGCGCAGCATGAGCGGCCGCATGCTGCTGGACGCGCCGAGCAGCCAGCAGCCGTGAGCGCCCGAACAAGCTAGGCCAGCGGCGTAAAACGGCAGGCTGGCACCAGTGCCGGTCCAGGAGAGGCCGTTCCATTCCTCCGTGACAGCCCCGTGGCGGCCAACCAGAAGCGCCAGGCAACTAGTCGCGCTGGCGCAGGCCAGGGCGTTGGGAAGGCGGTTGCCCTGCACGCTCGCTGGCGGTGCCGCCTGGGCCCACCGGCCGAGATCATAGCTGGCCGCCGCCGGGGCATTGTTGCGCAGGCCCAGGATCAGGCAATGGCCGGCCGCCGGGCACGCGAAGAGCATCGGCCGCAGGCCGCCGGGCAGCACGTAAGCTACCCGCCAGCTGGTCCCGTTCCATTGCTCGAGGACATCCGATGTCTTGTTCTTGCGGCTCTGCTGCCCCCCGTAGGCCCAGCACAGGCTCGCTGACGCGCAGCTCACGCTGACCAGCTGGCCGCCGGGCAGCCTGGGTGAGCGGGTCACCTGCCACGTCCCGCCGGTCCAGTGCTCGATGACGGCTGGCCCGTCGGCGCTGCTGCCCCCCACAGCCCAGCAATCTCGGGCGCCCGGGCACGCAATTCCGGTCAGCGCCAGATTCCGCAAATGCCCGCCTGACGCCGCTACCCCGTGCCATACGCCAGCGGTTTCCTGCTCGATCAGCTGGGAGCGGATCTCCGAGTAAGTGTTACCGCCGCGCGCGACCGCGGTCTGGCCGACGGCCCAGCACTGCGCTGTGCCGGGGCAGGCGATCGCGTTGAGGTAGCTGTCAGCGCCCTCGTCAGCGGCAGCATGAGCGCCAAAGTGCTTAAGCACGAAGCCGTCGGTGCCCGCCACCAGGGCCACGGCGACGATCACCGCGAGCCCGAGCAGCAGCCGACGGCGGGCGAGTGCTCTGATCATCCGACGCGGCGCCTCATCGAGCAGCTCATCGACGTTTTCGCTCCCATTGGCACAGCAGGCGGTGAGCCGTGTTATCGCTCACTAGCCGTCAGCCTGAACCACAAAGTGTAGCGATCGGACTAACGTCGCTATCCAGCCGGGCGTTCCCAGGCGCGCAGAAACTCCGCAAGGCCAACTGTCAGCTGCAGGGCGGCCATATCTGCCGTGTCCACCCACCGGGCGTCGTCGGCGTCGTCGCCGGCCGCCAGGTCACCGCCGGTGACGACGGCGCGGTAGTCCCGCACCTCGATAGCCGCGCCGGCGGTGCCCGGCAGCCTCGCGGTACCCAGCAGGCCGCCGCACGCCACGGCCAGCCCGGTCTCCTCGGCGATTTCCCTGATGACGGCCTGTTCGTCGGTCTCACCCGGCTCGATCCGGCCGCCTGGCAGTGACCACAGCCCGGCACCCGGCTCGTGACCTCGCTTGATGAGGAGCAGCCGCCCGGACGCGTCCCTGATCACCGCGCCTACGCACTGGATCAGCTGGCCGGTCACGGCTCAATTATCCCGCCAGGCCGATTATCCCGCAGGCCGCATGGTGTATCCCGCCAGGCCGCATGGTGTATCCCGCCAGGCCGCATGGTGCGAAATTATTCGTTTAGTACCTGGCCTGGCGGAGCACGGTAGGAGACGTGACGCAATCAGATGACTACTGTTCGTAATCATGACAGTGGCGTTCACCCGTGCGGGGCTGCCCGAACTGCTGCGTAGCGCGGCGGTGCCGGTCTGGCTGCCGTGGCCGCTACCGACGGGCTGGCTGGTCAGCGGTTTCGCCGGAGCTGGCGATGAGCGCAGCGGCGCACGGGGCAGTGCCGTTGCCCTGTCCGGGCCGAACCCGTTCGGCGGCACCGGCGAGATGCTGATCATCTCGGAGGAACTCGGGCTCGGCCTGGGCGCCGGATTCGCTGGCCTGGCCGGGCCGGATCCGGGCAGCGACTTCGCGGTCAGCAAGCCGCACGCGTTTGTGCAGGTCAGCAAGCACGAATTCCCGCTCTGGCACGTGGACGCACCGCGCCGGGCCGCCTTCGCGGGCGAGGTGCTCGGCCACTGGCTGTGGCTCGTCCTGTGGCCGGACACGGCCGGCTTGCTGCTTGCCGAGCCGCTTGCCCTCAGGGATCTACGCGACGGCGGCCAGGACCTTACCTTGCCCTACGGCGAGCGCTCCCCGCTGCTGCCCGACTAGGGTCAGCCGGTGTGCGCGCCGACATGCATAGCCACAGCACGGCCTCAGACGGCACCTGTCCGCCCGCAGAGGTGATGAGGCGGGCCCGCGAGGCAGGGCTCGACGTGATCGCCCTGACAGACCATGACACCGTTGCCGGGCATGCCCAGGCGCGCGCCGCGCTGCCGCGCGGCCTGACCCTGGTACCCGGGATGGAGCTCTCCTGCCGCCTGGACGGCCACAGCCTGCACCTACTCGGCTACCTGTTCGATCCGGCCGAGCCTGAGCTGGCTGCAGAGTGCGCGGCGATCCGCAGCAGCCGGATCGACCGCGCCCGCGCGATGGTGGCCCGGCTGAGCGACCTTGGGGCGCCGGTCAGCTGGGAGCAGGTCACCAGGATCGCCGGGGATGGCGTGGTCGGCAGGCCTCATATCGCCAGGGCGCTGGCCGAGTCCGGGGTGGTGACCAATCCCGCGGCTGCGTTCAGCCCGGAGTGGATCGGCGCCGGCGGCCGCGCTCACGTGCCGCGTTACGCGCTGGATCCGGTCCGGGCGATCGCGCTGGTCCGGGGCGCGGGCGGGGTGCCGGTGCTGGCTCATCCCAGGGCGGCGGCGCGCGGCTGGGTGGTCGGTGACCAGGCGATCGCGCGGCTCGCCGCAGCCGGGCTGGCCGGAATCGAAGTCGATCATCCAGATCACGACCATGAGAAACGGGACCACCTGCGAGCCCTGGCCGCTGACCTCGGACTCGTCGCGTCCGGCGGAAGTGACGATCACGGGGAGCTCACCGGTTACCGGATCGGCTCCGATACGATCTCGCGCGATAATTACCAGCGGCTGGTCGCGCAGGCTACCGGTGCCGCACCGATGAGCGGGCGATGAACTCGTTTGTCAACGTGAAGTACTTCTGCGAGGTCTTCGTCACCCTGCTGGTGATCACCAACCCGCCAGGCATCGTGCCGGTCTTCGTCGACATGACCGCGGCGCGCCCGGCTGCAAGCGGCACCGGCTGGCCTGGCAGGCTGCCCTGGTCGCCTTCGGCGTGATCGTTGCGTTCGCCCTGTTCAGCAGATCCATCCTGGCCTAGCTCGGCGTTAAAGGCGGCCGGTGGGCTGCTGCTGCTCGTGGCCCTGCAGTTGCTGACCGGGGAGGCTGCCAACCCTGCCGAGCTTGAGCTAAACAGGGCTAATGTGGCGTTCGTGCGCTTGGCCCCCGCTGCTGGCAGGCCCTGGCGAGATGGTGGCCACGATGCTGTTCGTGCAGCGGACCGGCGGCAGCGGGGATATTGTCGCGTTCGCGGTGGCCATTGGCGCGGTCATAGTTTTGCTGTGGCTGGCGATGCGGATTCCCGGCGTGATTCACCGGTTGCTGGGCGACAGCGGGGTCGAGTTGCTTACCCGGATCGCCGGTCTGCTTTTGTCGGCCATCGCGGTGCAACTGATCATCGGGCCCGTCCGGACGCTGGTCAGGCAAGGCGCTGGTTGGTCACGGTAGGCGGGGCCCTGGTCAGGCAGGTCAGGCTGGGCGCTGGTCAGGCAGGTGAGGATGGGCGCTGGTCAGGCAGGTGACGCTGGGCGCTGGTCAGTCAGGTGACGCTGGGCGCTGGTCAGGCAGGTGACGCTGGGCGCTGGTCAGGCAGGTGAGGCTGGGCGCTGGTCAGGCAGGTCAGCAGGCCCTGGTCAGGCGAGAGTGCTCCTCAGGCAAGGAGGCAGGTCGGCATGGAAGCGCGAATAGAGCAGGTGGCCGAGGCCGTCAACACCTGGATCATCGGCGATGCGGATGAGGTCATCATCATAGACCCGGGCGGTGACGCCCAGGCGGTGCGCGACAAGGTGGGTGACAGGGCCGTGCTCGCCGTCATCTGCACGCACGGCCACGCTGCTCACACAGCGGCAGCGCTCGAGGTGGCGGCCGACGACGAGGCGCCGGTCGCGCTGCATCCCGCGGACCGGGTGTCCTGGCGCGAGGTCCACTCCGATGACCCTGAGATCGAGATGGAGGACGGCGGCATCTTCGAGGTGGCCGACGTGGCTCTTGAGGTGATGCATGCCCCCGGCCACAGCCCGGGCTCCGTGTGCCTCTACTGCGAGGATCTCGAAGCGGTCTTCACCGGCGACGTACTTGCCGCCAGCGGACCGGTTCCGCACGAGGATTCCTTCCCGGATTTCAGCCGCCAGCTGAGCTCCATCGGCGCGGCCGTCCTGACGCTGCCGAGCGAGACCAGGGTGCTGCCAGGACACGGCACTGAGCTGACTGTGGCCGCGGCGGAAAAGCGATTCGACTCCTGGGTCTCGGCAGGCCCCGACGCGTTCCGCGGGAATAGCGCGGACGAGAGCTAGCCAGTCGGCCCGAGCACGGCACCCGTCGATAGCACCGTTGCACATCGCTGCTGCTGTTACGGCAGAAAAGGCGCCCTCACACCACTGCTGTCGGCGCCCGGCTCGCCTGATCGGTGGAGGTGACGCTGCAGTTCCGGGATACGGCCATCCTGGCGTGGCAGCGGGCCGCGCGGCCAGCCGGCCGCCGCCACCGCGGCATCTGGGGTCGCTTGTGTCACTGGCGCCACAGGAGCCTTCGGCACAGTTCGGGAAAACAGAGCCTGCTCCGGCTGCTTACCCGGTGATTCTCAAAGATCTTGACGACTTTTCAGCGATATCTGCTGAAAAGTCGTCAAGATCATTGAATGGAGTCCAGGTTCTGGGGCTGGGGAGACTGCTGCTGCCAGTGTGACCCGATTGGCGCGGCCCGCTGGTCTTCCGCATGGGCGGCTGTCAGACCAGTGGGCCAGGATATGACCGTGGAGCAACTCGGTTTCGAGGGCATGCCACGCCGGCTGTATGCGTGCACGCCGACCAGGCTTAGCGCCTGGCTTGATTGCCCGCGCCGATACCGGATGATCTATCTGGACCGGCCGCCGCCGCCGAAGGGCGCGCCGTGGGCGCACAACAGCCTGGGCGCCAGCGTGCACAACGCCTTGGCCGGGTGGTGGCGGCTGCCACGGCGCGAACGCAGCGTCGAGGCTGCGGGAGACCTGCTTGAGCGCGGCTGGATCACCGAAGGCTTCGTCGATGCGGCGCAGTCCTGCCGCCATCGCGACCGGGCCAGGGCCATGGTGGAGCGCTACGTCGGCGGCCTTGATCCGGCAGGCGAGCCGGCCGGGGTAGAACGGACAGTCGCCACCCGCACCGAGCTGATCGCGGTGTCGGGCCGGATCGACCGGCTGGATGACCGGCGCGGGCCGGATGGCAGCGGTGAGCTTGTCGTCGTGGATTACAAGACCGGCAGGCACGTGCTGACCACCGACGACGCCAGGACCTCGCTGCCGCTCGCGCTATACGCGCTCGCAGCCGAGCGGGTCATGCGGCGGCCGTGCTCCCGGGTGGAGCTGCATCACCTGCCAACCGGCCGGGTGCTTGCCTGGGAGCACTCCGCCGAGTCGCTCCAGCGGCAGCTGGGCCGGGCGCAGGACATCGCGGCTGAGTGCGCGGCAGCTGATGAGCGGTACCGTGGCGGGCAGGCAGCCGACCACGGTGACGAGGTGTTCCCGCCGCGGCCTGGTCACTGGTGCGGCTGGTGTGACTACCGGGCGCACTGCCCACAGGGCGCGGCCGCTGCCGCGACGCGCCGTCCCTGGGACGGGCTGGCGGACCTGGACGGGTAGGCGGGCGGGCCCGCGGTGGCTAGCCCGGCTGGCGCATCCCGGCGGGTAACCGGGCCATCGGCGCAGCACGCGCTGTGGCGCGGTGGATTTCGCGGTGGCGCCGTCGGCTGGCTTCTTCTGCTCTGTTCCAGAACGAGGTCAGGGTGCTCGCCGTGGTCTCCGGCGCCTCGATGGCGGGCGAGTGGGCGGCGCCGGGAATGCAAACCCGCTGCGCGCGAAGGCGCCTGCCCATCCGGTCCTGGACCTCAGGTGGCCAGGCGTCGTCGTTCTCGCCGTACATAACCAGGATCGGCGGTCCGCCAACCCGGGCGAGCTCGGCGGTACGGTCCGGGCAGCTGAGCAAGTAGTCGCCCATGACGATCAGGGCGGTCGGGCAGTTAGTGAGATGCCGGTTGCGCAAGAACGCAATGATGTGCTCGGCCACGCCCTCCGCCCGAGCCTGTGGCTCTAGGTGCTCCGCCCATAGCTGCTCGGCCCAACCGCGCAGCCGGGCCCGGTCGGCGCAGTGGTCGGCGCTGTCGTGGTTGCCGCCATCGTGGCCGCGGGCCAGGGCCAGCATGCAACGCAGCAAGTCGTGCTTGCGGCCGGTGATGCTACCTGGTCCCGAGCCGAGCAGGGTCAGCGACGCGATGCCTGCGGCCCGAGCCAGCACGGCGTGCCGTGCGATCAGGCCGCCGAGGGAGTGGCCGAGCAGGTGTACCTCGTCCTCGTCCGACTCGATGGCGTCAGCCACCGCGCCTATGTCGGCAGCCAGCTCGTCCGGCGTGTAGCCGTCCCTGCGCGCCGCGGCGGCGCTCTGGTACTGACCGCGCATGTCGATGGCGGTAACGCAACGCCCCGCCGCAAGCGGCGGCAGAACCGGGATGAAGTCTTCCTTGCTGCCGGTGTAGCCGGGCACCAGAATCGCAGGCTTACGCTCGCACACGCCGCTTGCCGGCCGTGCTTGGAGTGCGGCGAACACGCCGCGGGGCGTCTTCAAGATCACAGAGCGGACGAGGTCAGGCAGGTCAATGGACCTTGGTGTACTCACGGGGGGGCAGCCTACCCAGACATGTTCAGCGTATTTCTACTATTTTTACGCTGATTCCGCCGCAGTGCTACTAGATGAGCCCATGTCGTGGGCTGATTTGGCCTCCGAGCGGCGGCGCTTTCGACTGGTCGGCTGGCCACGCAGCGCCGATCCATCGGCAGTGACGGTGACCGTCGGCTCGGTTGCGCGCGCCTGCATGCCCGTACCTTCGCGACTGGCGTCCTTGCTTCCGCGCTGGCTGGAGTCCCGGCTTCCGCGGCCCGCGTCCCGGCTTCTGCGGCCGGGTTCCTTCCCTGCTCCGCGACCAGGCTCCTGGCCGGCCCGGACGGGGGCGCCCGCCCTCGTCCGCCGACGGGCGCGCTGCCGAGGCTGCGCCGTGTCACGAGATCTGGAGGGCTCGGTGCGCTCGCTGTCGGACCGGCCGCCGCGCTGCCTGGAGCCTGAGCCTGCGCCGCGCTCACGGCCGCGATCCCGCGGACCCGGGCCGCTGGCGGACCGGGCGGCGTGTGACCTGTTACGGCCGGTCTCGCCGATGTCCTCAAGGGTCTCGGCTGCCAGGCCGGGCCGGTCCCGCCGTGCGCTGGGCAGGGTGCCCGTCGCGTCCCTGGGGATATTCAGCGCCTCGTAGAGGTGCCCGGAGGTCGAATATGTCTCATCGGGCTCGGGCAGGCCAAGCACGAGCGCCTCGTTGATCATCTTCCAGCGGTGCATGTCGGCCCAGTCCACGAAGGTCACGGCCGCCCCGATGCGCCCTGCCCGGCCGGTCCTGCCGGTCCGGTGCAGGTAAGCCTTGTCGTCCTCGGGGCACTCATAGTTCACCACGTGGGTGACGTCGTCGACGTCCAGCCCTCGGGCCGCGACGTCGGTTGCGACCAGCACGTCTACCTTGCCGGTCCGGAAGGCCCGCATGGCCCGTTCCCGCTGACCCTGGCCCAGGTCGCCGTGGACAGCCGCGGCGGCGAAGCCCCGCGTCGTCAGGGCGCCGGCGATCTGGTCACACGCTCGCTTCGTCCGGCAGAACACGATGGTCAGGCCCCGGCCCGCGGACTGCAGGACGCGGGCGAGGACCTCGACCTTGTCCATCTGGTGGGCGCGAAACACATGCTGCTCGGTGCTGGGCACCAGCGCGGGCTCGTCGTGCTGCTCGGCGCGGACATGCACTGGCCGACTGAGGTGGCGGCGGGCGAGGGTAACAATCTCGCCAGGCATCGTGGCCGAGAACAGCATTGTCTGCCTGTGCTGTGGCGTGAGCCTGAGGATCTTCTCGACGTCCGGCAGGAAACCGAGGTCAAGCATCTTGTCCGCTTCATCCAGCACAAGCGAACGGGTCTGTGAGAGGTCCAGGTGGCCCTGCCGGACCAGGTCGAGCAGCCGGCCGGGCGTGCCGACGACGACATCGACGTTCCGCAGAGCCTCGATCTGGGGCTCGTAAGCCCGGCCGCCATACAGGGTGACGACTGCGATGCCGCTGCGCGATGCGGCAATCCGGAGGTCCTCTGCGACCTGGATCGCCAGTTCCCTGGTCGGTACCACCACGAGGGCACGGGGCGCCGATGGCTTGCCGTCAGGCGCCAGATCGAGGCGCTGCAGCATCGGGATGCCGAAGGCGAGGGTCTTTCCGGTGCCGGTCCTGGCCTGCCCGATGAGATCGTGGCCGTCGAGGGCTATCGGCAGGGTCAGTGCCTGGATCGGGAAGGCGTGGGTGATCCCGGCGGCCTCAAGGGCCGCGCAGAACGGCTCGGCAACGCCGAAGTCACGGAAAGTCTTCTCGCTCCGGGCCACGTCCGAGGGCGCCGCCTCGGACAGGAGCACTTCTGGCGCAAGTGCGTCGGATGGCAGTGCGTCGGATGGCAGTGCGTCGGGCATCAGTGTTTCGGGCGTCGCGTGCTCGTCCTCCGGCACGCTCGGCATGGTCCAGTTGTGCGTTGTCAGGGCTTCCGCCTCCATCAGTAGCCCGCGGGTCCACCAGGCGCATATGCGCCGTGCGTCCGCATCGCGGGCTCACATTTCGACCTCTCCCACGGGACGGCTTACGCTGTCGCAGCGCGGCATTGGCCGCGCACTCGAAGGGGAAGTTTCAGCACGGCCGTCAAGAGCTAACAATGCTCCCGGGGCCCCGTGCCTTGCTTTCTGTGCTATAACACGCTTCGGGGTTACCGCATTCCACATGCGGATTGAGCCCAGTCTAGCAACATCACTGGCCAGCCAGACCGGCGCGGGTCAGACTCGATTGCTGGGAAGTTGTTACGCTGCGTGGATGACCGGTTTGGGCGCGGAAAGCACGGAACAGTCGGCGGGTAGCGGCGAGCTGGGCGCCCCCGCGCCCGAGGATGCCGGGGTGGCCGCTGCTGCGCCGGCCGCTGCTGAGCCGGTAGCGGCTGCCGCTGGGGGAGCAAAGCCGGGCAGCGCGGCGGCCGCCGGTCCTGACCTGGAAGGCGTAGTCGACCTCCTCGGCGTGCTGGCGTACGCCACGCTGACCGCCTTCTTTCGGCTTTCCGATGACGCTGCGGTCGCGGTCTCGCTGGCCGACAAGGAAGCCATGGCGGGGATGGCGGTCGCACAATTCGGCCACTTCCAGGTGCTGCGCCAGCGGCTCGAGGGCATGAATGCCGATCCGGAGGCGGCGATGTCGCCGTTTGTCGCGGCCATCGACGCATTCCACGCCAGGACTGCCCCGGCTGACTGGCTTGAGGGACTGGTCAAGGCGTACGTCGGCGACGGGTTCGCGGCTGACTTCTACCGGGCACTCGCGGAGCTGCTCGACGAGGAGACGCATGCGCTCGTCGTCGAGGCGCTGGGCGACGCGGGACAGGCGGAGTTCGCCGTTGCCCGGGTCCGGGCGGCGATTGAGGCTGACCCGAAGGTCGCGGGCAGGCTGGCACTCTGGGCCCGGCGCCTGGTCGGCGAGGCTCTCGGCCAGGCCCAGAGGGTGGCGGCCGAGCGCGAAGCACTCGCGCGCCTGCTTGCGGGCGGGACGGTTTCCCAGCTTGGCGAGATCGGCCGGATGTTCGCGCGGCTGACGGACGCTCACGCCGAGCGGATGGCCGCGCTAGGTTTGGCGAGGTAAGCGCGGCGAGGACAGCCACCGACGAGGAAATCTACCGGCGAGGAAAGCTAGCGGCTAGGCCAGCGGTTAGCCCAGTCACCGGCGTGGCCAGCGGTTAGGCCAGCCACCGGCGAGGACAGCCAAGGGCCCTCGCCAGCTGCCGAACGCGGCCGCTGGCCCGGTTTGGCCGTCTTGGCCACCGGCTCATCGATCCGCGTATCCGCTGCTATGAGGATGTTCCGCGTTCGGCTGCCAAGTTTGTCGAGCAGCGGACTCGCTGAGCCCGGGCGGGCTTCCGCGTCTATGCCCAGCATGTTCGGCTTCGCAGCGGACCGGCAGGCCCGCGTGTTTGGGTTTGGACGCTGCGCCGCGGATTTCGTGCTCGTTGCAGACCGGCCTGATCGCGCCGATATTCATGCTGGAATTCGCATTACCCATCCCGGTCACGGCAGGAAGTGACGGCGTTCTCGCTGATTTATCTCGCGGCGGGCGCAGCGCCGGTCATCATCGGCCTGCGGTTTGCGGTCTGGCAGCGGCAGTGGCGCAGCCTTCCCTGGATCCCCACGTGGGTTGGCTCTGTATTCCTTCGCCGGTCAGCGCGCTGCAAGCGGCAATTCCCCTTCCAGCACGGCCGTTCCCGTGACGGACCTGCGGCCCGCGCTACGGACCGCCGGGGACCGTAAATGGCCGGGGACCGTGAAGCAGCCAGGACCGAGACCGCCAGCGGCCAGGCGCCGCTAGCAGCCAAGGCCCTCTGCTAGCCAGAGTTGCGGTTTCGCCCCAGCAACGGACGGCGCTGATTCTGATCGGGCAGTTCGCCTGACCCGGGCACAGGAGCACCGGCATCCGCCTCGACTTCGATCCGCTCCTTGCGGAGCTCGTCCCGGATGGTCCTGTCCTCCGCGACCTTCTTCGTCACCAGACGGACCCGTTCGACCGGTACCGCTTCCTTCTTGATGACAGCACGCTCCTCGTGCAGGACGATCTCCTGGCTGCCTTCTGTGATCGGGCCGCGGACTGGCTCCTCTGCCGTGATTGGGACGCGTTGGAGTTCATACTCCTCGTGGAATACGTGGATTGCTTGCTCGACCGGCTCGACGTCCACGTACTTGCGTAGCCGGACCCGCCCCGACTCAAATAGCTCGGTGCCTAGGGCCATCCGCTCTTCGGTGCGGACGAGCCATTCGTCGCTGGACGGGGCGGTGATGTTGGCCTGCCCGGCCTGGCCTGCCTGCCCAGCTTGGCCCGGCTGCCCGGCCTGCCCTGGCTGCCCGGCCTGCCCTGGCTGCGCGGCCTGGCCCGGCTGGCCCGGCTGCCCGGGCTGCGTGGGGATCACTATGCCGTAGTAGCGGCGCAGTTCATCCGCCTGCGCGGCCGACATGTGCCGTTCCACACCCATATCTGGCCCGCTCATGATCTTCTTGGTCTCGAACGGAACGCTGAAGCCGTCTCCAGCCGTGCGGCGTCCGGCAAGCGGGACGAACCGGCTCACCTTCCCGGCGCGGACCCGTGCCCAAACCGGGGTACCGTCAGCATCGTCGTTGAACACCTGCTCGACCGTGCCGACCACTTGGCCATCGGCATCTGTTACCCGAGCACCCGTCAGTTCTCTTCCTTGCGTGGTCATGGTGACATCTCCCCCCGAGTCGCTATCACCACACAGTTGCGGGCATCAGCCGCCTCTGTGACCTTGGATAATTCACTAATTGTAGTCCTTAGGCTACGAGATGCGATAGGGCGCGGTCGCCCTGGAGCGAGCCTCGGCGCCAGATAGCAGCCTGCGGGGCGCGTTCTGGACCGTGAAGTCAGGCGCAAGGCTCGCGGCCCCGGCCGTCGGCCAGAACGGACGGGGCGGTCGATGGGCGGCGGCGTGGGGTCGACGTGCGGCGGTCAACGGCGGCGACGTGGGGCGCTGAGGGGCGCTGACGGGCGGCGGGGGCTGCTGCCGGGCGGCCACGGGGAGGCCGACAGAGCATCGGCGGGGTCAGGGAGAAAGCGCCTCGCACGCCCGCGCAACCCAGCGCGGTCAAGAAGACGGTTGACGCCCTGATCGGCTGATTGACCCAGCCAAGACCCGGACGTAGCTTGACCGGGAATCCAGCCTGACCGGGAACCAGCCCGACCGGGAATCCAGCCTGACGGGAATCCAGCCTGACGGGAATCCAGCCTGACCGGGATCCAGCCGCCGGGAATCCAGCCTGACCGGGAATCCAGCCTGACCGGGGAATCCAGCCTGACGGGGAATCCAGCCTGACCGGGAATCCAGCCTGACCGGGAATCCAGCCTGACCGGGAACCCAGCCTGACCGGGAACCCAGCCTGACCGGGAACCCAGCCTGACCGGGAACCCAGCCTGACCGGGAACCCAGCCTGACCGGGAACCCAGCCTGACCGGGAACCCAGCCGACCGGATTTAGATGTTGGGGCCGAAGCCGATGCGGCGCGGCTCCGCCCCGCCGATCTCTACGTAGGCGATCTTGTCCGCCGGGACCATGATCTTGCCGCCCTTGTCGTCTGTCAGAGCGAAGATGCCGCCGTCGGTGATCGCGGCCGTCAGCGACCGCTCGACCTCCTCGAACTCGGACTCGGTCTCCACGACCAGCTCGCGCGGCACGGACTGAATTCCGATCTTGACTTCCACGGCAGCTCCTTTCGGACCGAGGCTAGCCCGGTGCGCGGCGCGAATGGGTCAGCAGTGAGCTCGCCGCACTACGCCGCGAGCGAAACGCGGTCGCTGTGCGGGGTTCCTGCTTCGGCGGGGGAGTCAGCTTGCCCGCGGCCAATCGCCGATCCCGCGCCAGGCCAGCCTGGCGATCAGCTGCTCGGCAGCGTCTTTAGGGATGGCCTGACCAGTGCTGAGCCAGTACCGAGAGCTGACCTGGGCCATGCCCACAAGCGCCATCCCAAGCAGATGCGCCTCAGCATCATCGAGCCCCGCGTCGGAGTGGATGGACTGGCTGACCATTTCCGCGCAGTCCTGCATGGTCGCCTCCAAGCGTGCCCGCACGGCAGGCTCATTGCTCAGGTCCGACTCGAAGACCAGCCGGAAGGCGTCGCCGCTGGCAACGAAGTCGAAGAACGCCTTGAACGTGGCTGGCACGCGCTGCTTGTTGTCGGCTGTCGAGGAAAGAGCCGCTTTGACGATGGCGACCAGCTCGTACGCGCTCTCGTCCAGCAACGCCAGGTAGAGCTCGAGCTTTCCAGGAAAGTGCTGGTAGAGCACCGGCTTGCTGACGCCGGCGCGTTCCGCGATCTCATCCATCGCCGCGGCGTGGTAGCCGTGCGCGACGAATACCTCCTGTGCGGCGCCAAGGAGCTGCCTGCGCCTGGCCGGTCTCGGCAGCCGGGTGCTGGCTGGCTTCGCCTCCGGCGATGCTGTCACGAGACTCTCCGAATGTGTACTGTCCTGCGATGATTACACGCCGCTCCAGATGCCATCTTACGACCGGACCGTAGCTACTACCGGCAGCGCAGCAGGTGAGAAGCGGGTCGGCTACCTGGCAGCTGGCCGCCAAGGCCCGCTCCTTCAGCGGTATTCGTCCTCGTCGGAGCCCACTTCGCGGCCTTGTTCCGCCGCGTCGGCCGGATCCGCCTCGAAGGGCGACTCCCCCTGACCGATGGCATCCTCCTCGTCGGCTCCTGGGATGGCATCCTTGTCTTGCTCAGCAGAATCAGCCTCGGGCCGTTCGGTGTTCATGTCGCTCATGGGGGCGTGCTCCTTGTCTGCTCGGTTCATCGAACATATTGCCGAACAGAAGAATCCGGACAACACTGCTTGTATCAGTACCCGGTCTGACGGGGTAGGGAGACATCATGCGCAGCATGTGGAAGGGCTCGATCTCCTTCGGGCTGGTCATGATCCCCGTGAAACTGTACGCCGCGACCGAGCAAAAGGACATAGCGTTCCGCCAGGTTCACCGGACTGACGGCGGCCGGATCAGGTTCCGCCGGGTCTGCTCCATCGATGGCGAGGAGATCCCCTACGAGCAGGTAGCCAAGGGGTACGAGTTGCCCAGCGGCGAGATGATCGTGCTGACCGACGAGGACATGGCGGATCTGCCGCTGCCGACGACAAGAAGTATCGAAGTCCTGCACTTCATGCCGGCGGATCAGCTTGATCCCATCCTGCTTTCCCGCAGTTACTACGCGGAACCCGAGGCCGCTGGCGCGCGTGCCTACGTGCTGCTGCGCGACTCGCTCGAAAGATCGGGGAAAGTAGCCCTGGCCATGGTGGCGCTGCGCCAGCGCGAGTCGCTGGCAACGCTGCGGTCCAGGGACGGCGTACTGGTGCTTGAGACGTTGCTGTGGCCTGATGAGGTGCGCGAGCCCGCTTTCCCGTTCCTCGACGACGACATCGAGGTGCGGTCACAGGAACTCAAGATGGCGGCGTCCCTGATCGACTCCATGACGGTCGACTTCGATCCGGACGAATATCACGACGGTTACCGCGAGGCGCTCCAAGAGCTGGTGAATGCGAAGGCCGAAGGGCGCGAGGTGGTTCAGCCAACGGAAGGCGAGACTCCAGAAGGCGAGCCGACCAGCCTGGCCGATGCGCTGAAGGCCAGCCTGACGGCAGCCAGGCAGGATCAGCGCCAGGCGGGCTCGGGCAGTTCGGGCTCGGGCGGTTCGGGCTCGGGCGGTTCGGGCTCGGGCAGATCTGCTGGTGGCAGGTCGTCCGGCGGCGGGTCAGCCGGGACGAAACCGGGTGGCGCCAAGGCTGCTGGCGCGAAGTCTGACGGCGAGAAGTCTGACGGCGCGAAGTCTGACGGCGCGAAGTCTTACGGCGCGAAGACTGGCAGCGCGAAGACTGACAGCGCGAAGACCGACGGCGCGAAGTCCGACACCGCCAAGACGGCAGCAGGCCAAGCCGCCGGTAAATCGTCGCCCTCCAGGTCCCGCCGCCGGGCGAGCTGACGAGCAGGGGGGCCCGGCACCCAGGGCGGCCCGGCACCCAGGGGGGCCCGGCACCCAGGGCGGCCCGGCACCCAGGGGCGGCCCGGCACCCCGGGCCGGCCCAGCACCCAGGGCGGCAGCAGGCAACACCCCGGGGTCGCCCCGGATACTGGCGAGTAATATAGGCAACCATGGCAGATCCGATTCCCGTCTGGCCAGGCGAGCTTGCCTCGTTCGGTACCGGCGAAGTCTTCGTGCGCAGCGCTCCGGCACTCCCGGGCGCCGAGCCGGCGTTGTTCGTTCACGGTCTGGGAGGTTCGTCCACCAACTGGACCGATTTGATGGACGAGCTGAGGCACCCGCCTGCTAGCGGCCAGCCCGGGCCTGCGCTTGCCTGCGAGGCGATGGATTTGCCTGGGTTCGGTTTTTCCCCGCCACCAGCCGATGACGATTATTCGATCGACGGGCACGCGTCCTCCGTTATCGGCCTGATTGAAAAACGCGGCAACTGGCCAGTGCATCTGGTCGCGAACTCGCTCGGGGGCGCCATCTGCACCCGAGTGGCCGCACGTCGGCCCGATCTGGTCCGGACCCTGACCTTGATCTCGCCCGCCCTGCCTGACCTGCGTCCGCGGGTGCTCCCGCTGCGCGTGACGGCGCTCTGCTCGCCAGCTCTCGGGCCGTGGCTGGCAACCAGGGCCAGGCGCATGTCCGCGGCGGCCCGAAGCGAGCTGCTTGTCAGGGATGTCTACTATGACCCGCACTCGATGCATCCGAGGCGGCGCAATGAGGAGATCGCCGAACTCGCCCGACGGGATGGGCTCGACTACGCCAGCCATGTGCTGATCATGACGGCTCGCGGGCTTGTTGGTGCGTACCTCCGCCGTGGTGCGCGGTCGCTCTGGCGCGACGCGGCCAGGGTCAAGGTGCCCACGCTGGTCATCCACGGAAGTCATGACCGCCTGGTTAACCCGCTGCTAGCGGCCAGGGCCGCGCGTGCCTTCGGCCGCTCGCGGGTGGTTGTGCTGCCGCGGACGGGTCATGTGGCGATGATGGAACGGCCCGCCTGGGTGGCCAGGGAAATGCGCACGCTGCTGGCCAGTGCCCCGCCTGGCCCGTGATCTCGCGTGACGGCCGCCGCCGGCCAGACCTGCTGATCGCGGCCGCCCGGGTAATCCCCGCCACGAGGGGATCACCCGCTATCGCCCCCGGGTACGTCACCGCCACGGACGGCGTGATCACCGAGGTCGGCGCGGGACCGCCGCCGCGAGCGCCTGACGTTGAGCTGGCCGCGGGCACGCTGCTGCCAGGTTTGGTGGATTTGCAGGTCAACGGCCACTTCGGCGTTGAGCTGATGACAGCGGGGGCGGCCGGGTGGACCGAGGTTGCTGCCCGCCTTCCTGAGACCGGCACGACAGCGTTCCTGCCCACGTTCATTACCGCGCCGACTGGCAGGCTCAGCGCTGCGCTGCGGGCCGCTGCGGGCGTGGTGCCAGCGCTCGTGCGCGGTGCCAGGGTACTCGGAGTACACGTGGAGGGCCCGTTCATCGCGCCGAGCCGCCGTGGAGCTCATAACGAGGCGTGGATCACCACGGCTACCCCCGCGGCCGTTGATGAGCTGCTGGCGGCTGGAAGCGGGCTGCTCACGATGGTCACCCTGGCACCAGAACTCGATGGCGCCCTAGCCGCGATCGACCGGCTGACCGGGGCGGGCGTTGTTGTCAGCGTCGGCCACAGCGATGCGACCGCGCAGCAGGTGGCGCAGGCGGCCTCCCGCGGCGCCCGGATGGTCACCCACCTGTTCGATGCCCAGCGTCCGCTGCATCACCGCGAGCCGGGGGTCGTCGGCCAGGCGCTTGCCGATCCACGGCTGACCAGCGGCCTGATCGCCGATCTGCGGCACGTCTGCGCTGCTGTCTGCAAGATCGCCTTCGACGCGGCGCCCGGCCGGATCGTCATCGTTACTGACGCCGCGGCATGCGCCGGCCTGCCGCCCGGCCGCTACCAGCTCGGCGGCGAGCCGATCACGCTGCCGCCTGGGGACGGGGAACCTCCGGTACGGGCCGACGGCACGCTGGCCGGCTCGAGCCTGCGGATGGACGCTGGCATCGCCAACATGGTCACGGCTGGGATCGGGCTAGCCGACGCGGTCGCTGCGGCCACCCGGATTCCCGCCGACCTGATCGGCAGGCCGGAACTCGGCAGGATTGCGCCCGGGGCAGCGGCGGATCTGGTGTGGCTAGGCGATGATATGCGGACAAACGCGACCTGGATCGGTGGTGAGCTCGTATATACGCGCTCTGGGCAGGAGCGGCCGGATCGTTCGCCGGATCGCTCGCCCGGGATCAAGCGCCGGTGAGCGGGCAGCCATCCAGATGATGATGGAGATCGGCGAGCAGCCGGCCGCGCTGCTACCGTGCACCGGCGAGGTAGCGAGCCTCGCCCGGGAGACCCGCCAGCTGCTGTTCATCGCGAGAGGCACCTCGGGCAATGCTGCGGCGGCTTGGAATACACGGCGGGGGCGCAGACGGGGTGGGCGCACGCCTGGAGGCGCAGACGGCCTAAGCGCAGACGGCCCGTGCAGGGTCACATCTCGGCTCCGTCAGGGCTCAGGATCGGCCGGACCTCCATGCCCCACAATCGCGCGTCGGGCCAGCGGGCTGCGATCTCGACGGCCCTGTCCATGCCGTCAGTGTCAATGATGCAGTAGCCCACGATCTGTTCCTTGGCCTCGGCGAAAGGACCGTCAGTCACCGTGGCCACGCCGCTGCGCACCCGCACCGATTTCGCGGTGGCAGAGTCGGCGAGCCCTTCGCCGCCGACCCATTCGCCGGACTCGACGAGTTCGTTCACCATGGTGCCGGCCTCGGACATCAACTCCTGCCTCTTTGCTTCCGGCAAGCTCTGCCAGGCGACGGGATTCTGGTAGATCATCAGGAGGTACTTCACGGACCTCTCCTCTTCGTAGGCCGGCGCCGCGGGTCGGCGCCGCTCACCTATGAGTCGGGGCAGAACTGGTCATCTCGACGTCCGCGCTGGAGTTCGGTGCCGTGGCGCATCGTAGGCGTTCCCGGCCGGGTGGCCCGGCCCCGCTGTCGGCCCCGCCCGGTGCGTTTGGCCGCGGCGGTTTGGCGGGATGCCCTGGAAGGTGCTCAGGGCACCCTGTGGACCTTGTGCTGGGCCGCCTGGGCGAGCGGGCGGAGGACCATCAGATCGACGTTCACGTGCGGTGGCCTGGTCACTGCCCAGGTCACGGCATCGGCAATGTCATCAGCGGTTAGCGGTTCCGCTACCCCCGCATACACAGCGGCGGCCTTCGCAACGTCGCCGCGGAATCGGTTCAGCGCAAATTCCTCGGTCTTAACCATTCCCGGCGCGATCTCGATGACGCGGACCGGCTGGCCGCACAGCTCAAGGCGCAGGGTGGCGGCGAGCCCATGCTCGGCATGCTTGGCCGCTACATAGCCGCCTCCGCCCTCATAGGCGACGAACCCGGCCGTCGAGCCCATCACCACGATCGTGCCCGCGCCAGTCGCGACCAGCTTGGGCAGCAGCGCTTGAGTGACATTCAGGGTACCGAGGACGTTGACCTCGTACATGGTGAGCCAGTCGTCCGCTGCGGCGGCTGCCACCGCGTCCATGCCGATGGCTCCGCCGGCGTTACTGACCAGCACGTCGCAGCGGTCCAGTGAATCGGCCAGGCTCGCGATCGCGGCTCGGTCAGTCACGTCCAGCTGACGAGTGGTGGCTCGTCCGCCGCCCTCGCGAATCTGTGCGGCAACCGCATCGAGGTGATCAGCTCGGCGGGCTGCCAGCACGACGTGATAGTCCGCTTCGGCCAGCTTGACAGCCGTCGCTGCCCCGATACCGATGCTGGCGCCGGTGATGACGGCTGTGCGTTGCATGATGAGATTCTGCCAGCCTCGTGTCCTGGGGTCGTTCGCGCCCGCCGGTCGAACATGATGGCCCAGATGTCATGCCACCGCGGTGCGCGCGACGGGCTGCGTCTTCCCGCCAGCAGCCGATGCTTCGCTGGCGGGCTGGCTTCGTCTGGGCTAAAACTGGGCTTTGAGTTCTTCGAGCTCACGGACCCGCTCGCGGAGTTGTGCATACGCTGGTCGCTCGCGGATACGTGCCAGGGCCCAGCGCACCGCCTCTGCGCGATTGGGTGCTATGCCCGCGGTAATAAGCGCGTCCAGGGTCTCCAGGTCCACCGGTCCGAGCCGGGCCATCACGGGGGTGAGCTCGCCACCGGCGAGCGCGCGGGCCTCCATGTCGCGGCGCGGCCTGGCCAGTACGATCCGGGGGCCCCGGCCGCGGCCGTCCTGAGGCTCGTCCCTGGTGAGGAACTCCAGCCGGGTGGCCTCAGGAATCCTGGCTGAGAGATCTTCCCTGAACTTTTCGATCGCCGCACGGTTGGCTTTATGGAATTCATCTAGGGCCTGCTCTTGGCCCTCTCGTCCGTCCGCTGCTTCGATGAATACCCGGACGGCCAGTTCTCCTGGCTCGATCACCGGGTCATCGCCGTACTGCAGCAGCACCACCCGCTGCACCGCGCCGCCGGAGAACCGCTCCTTCACCTCGTCTTCAATCTTGTGCTGAATGTGTTCCAGCGCTGCCCGCTCCACTCCGACCACCTCCAGTTGCTCCGACAATCAGAGTAACAGCAGTTTCCCCTTGAGCAACAGTAGTTTCGCATGTAGCAGAGTGTCTGGCGTTCCTCTAGCAAGCGGGGTTAATCGATAGATAGCTAGCGGGCCGGTCGGCGTAGCCTTCAGTGCAGTCAGCCTCTGGCCAGGGGAGTCAGCCTCAGGCAGGGCAGTCAGCCGCAGGCCAGGGCAGTCAGCCTCAGGCTGGGTAGCAGCCCGGGACAGTGGTGAGTTGGCGGCCGCTGGGGAGGGTCCAGACGAATTGGCCAGGCTCGGTCTGATCAACGTTCCAGCCGGGAGCCTGCTTGGCGCGATGGTGCCGACGGCAACCAGGCCCGATATTGCATTCACAGGTCCGTCCGCCCTGCTCGAACGGCACGGTGTGGTCCTGGACCACTTGACTGCCTGTCGTCGGCAGGGCGGGAAGTAGCAGGTCCGATCGCGGACGTTGATCAAATGGCGGAGCGTCGGGGAGGGCCGGTAGGCAGAGGTTTCGCGCGGGTGGGTACAGGTCCCGGCTTCGATGGTGCTGAGCCGGATGCCAGCAAGCCAGAAGCCAAGGCCCTGCCGGGCGATCAGTACCGGGCGGACCAGATCCAGGCGGGCTGGATCCGGGCGGGCTGGATCCGGGCGGGCCGGTGCCCGGCAGCTCAGGACCGGGTCGTTCCCAGTAGAGAGAGATCCTGGGCCGGACCCGGCGCAGCCGTGGGCGGCGGCGCGTCCGTCTGGGCCGATAAGGGTGAGGCACCAGCGGGAACCTGGATCCACGGCAAGAGCTGCGGCGAGATCGCGGCAGACGTCGGCGTCTAGCGCGCCCAGCCCAGCGGCCTCGCCGGGCTCCGTGGCGAGGCCAAGCCAGGTAGTCAAGGGCATGGTCAGATTCACAGAGCCGCGTAGCCCCACTGGCCAGCCGGGGTTCCCGCTGTTGTCAGAGGCCGCCAGGGCGTGGGGAGGAGAGCGTCGGCGCGCTGGCCGGTGAGCAAGGCGATGAAGACCTTGGCGCGTAGCTGGTCCAGCGTTTCTTCGGCGCCTTTGGCTTTCAGCCATCCAGCCAGCGCATCGATGTGCTGATCCGCCGCGATCACATAGGCCGGCGGCAAGTCCCGTCCGGCCAGTGCCTTCGTGCCTGCGGTCTCGTTCCAGGTCTCCACCCTGGCGTCCTTCTCGGCCTTCTTGCGCCGCTTCATGGCGGCCTCGGCATCGATGGCCAGCATCGCGCGGCGAAGCGCGGCGCGCAGCTGCCCGGTGGTCTGACCGGGCGCGGCGGGCATGATCTGCTCTTCGACGGCGGCCGCGTCTTTGTCACTCAAGCAGCATGTCTCGTCAGCGATCACGACGGCCCTGGGCCAGTCGATCTGGCCTGCCTGTAGGGCGGCGGTTGTCCGAGGCAGCCGTGCCAACGAGGCGGCGATGCCCGTCAGCCTCGATGCGGACCGGCAGGTCCAGGTCAGCAGTGCAGCGATCTCGTCGTCCAGGTGCTCAATGGCACGCAAGCCAGCGTCAGCGCGGCGGCGCGCAAATTCGGTGACGACGGCAACCTCCCTGGCTGCCACCCATGAGGACAGCCGCCGCCAGGCGCACAGCAGGCCAGCCAGCTCGTCATCGTCAAGGTTGCCAAGTCCATCGGCTGATGCTCGCTCGGCTAAGTCGGCCAGCGTCAGGCCGGGCGCCTGGGCATCCGGGGCTCCGCCTGCGGCGAATCCGGTTCCATGGTGACCCGGATCTCGGTGCGTGAAAAGCCGGCCACCAGTGCCTCAGGCGCGGCGGGGACTCGATCGAACGGGTTGCCGTGCGGTTCCCCCTGCCGCGATAACGGACCGTCCTCTGGCTCGGGTTCCGCGGGGCTGGCGGTCACCTGTCCTCCCCTCTGGCTGGTTCGTGATGCTGCTGGCTGTTCAATGTTCTTCGATAATGTTATCGATGCCTACTGACAATTCGCTCATAGTTTCGCCCAGCTTGGCCCATCCGTTGAGCCTGTTTATGAGACGGGGCCCGGGCAGTCCGTCCAGCGGTCGCGTTGAATCCAGTCAACGAGTTCCGGACCCTTTGCTCCCCACGTCTTGGCGCGGTTGAGAAGGGTGAGAGCGGCCGTTCGGAAGGCGTCGGCTTGGCAGTTTTCGTAGGTGCCGGCGAGGATGTAGCCCGCATTCCATGTCAAAATCAGGATGCTGACTGTGTGGAGGATTTCGGGCTGAGCGGGAGCGTAGCGGTTGCGGGCCTTGAGCCATTCATCGGCGGGGCCAGGGGCCTCGGCATAGTAGGTGCCGTCAGGCGCCTTCGGTTCGGTCGCGGACTCGTTGGCTCGTTCGTCTCGGCGAACGATTGGGCGGGTTCGTAGGCCTTCTGCTCTTCGGGCGTGAGCGAACCGCCGTTCAGATAGCGAAAGGCACCGCTAAATCCTCGCGCGGATATGTGGGCAGAAGGACTCCGAGTTTGCCCTGCACAAACAGTTTCGGATGGTCTGGACGAAGAGGACGGACAAACACGTCGTCAAAGAAGAAGGGCCCACAGGCCTGAACGAAAGGAAAGGAAACGCGATCGCTACAGCGAGCGGAGCGAACGATAGAAGCCGTTTCATGGCTGGGTCCTTTCGACGGATGCGACGGGGAAACCAAAGGAAGATCTTCACGCCATCCGGCGTCCGCAAAGACGTAGACGCGCTTGCCTCAAGATCGGCCGATGCAGGCTCGCGCGTGGAGACGCCGGTGCTGGATCGCAGAGCGGCTCGCGAATGCGGAATTCGGGGAATTCCGGGCCGGGCAAAGCGCCGGCCGGGCTCCATTCGGAATAACATCGGCACAGCCTCATCCACAGGAAGCGCAGCGATCCAGTCGTCCGAGCTGCACCAGGAGGCGAGCGCCGTAATCGAAAGCGGAAGAGCTGGGCGTCATGCGCCGGCGCAGGTCTCGCAGAGGCGCTGTATAAAAGTCTCGCTGGGATCGCCGGGCGTCGAAATCGATTTGGAGGGCGGCAATCGCGGGATCGCCAGCCACATCGAGGATCGCCTCTGCGGCAAACGGCTCCATCCCCCAGCAATCGTTCCGGGGGCTTCGATGCGGACAACCGCGATTCGCCGCGTTCCTAGCAGGATAGATGATAAGGTTGGCGGCGGGGGACCAGACTATCGCGCGGCCGAGAAGCAGGGTTCGATCAAGGGTGGCGATGGCCGTGGTGCGCGGATCGACGGAGCTGAAGGTCCTCGGGGCGTTCCCACACCCAGAGAGTGCGGGCGGGGAGCGCGTTCATGCGGCCGGGTGAGTACGGCTCGGCGATCAGCCCGGTCGCGTCCGCAGTTGGAAGACAAGCCCTACACCACCCGGCCCTATCCGCCGTTCACCACCAGCACGCTGCAGCAGGAGGCCAACCGCAAGTACGGCTTCACCGCCCGGCACACGATGCAGGTGGCCCAAAGCCTGTACGAGAACGGGCACATCACCTACATGCGAACCGACTCGACCACCCTGGCCACGGTGGCGGTCGAGGCGGCCCGGCAGATCTGGTCGCCTCGCAGTACGGCACGGAGTATCTGCCCGACGCAGCCGCGGATCTACCAGACCAAGGTCAAGAACGCCCAGGAGGCCCACGAGGCGATCCGGCCGGCCGGCCATCCCTTCGATTTGCCCGAGGCGCTCCGCGGACGGCTCAGCCCCGACGAGTTCAGGCTCTACGACCTGATCTGGAAGCGGACCGTGGCCAGCCAGATGGCCGACGCCCGCGGCCGCCGCATCACGATCACCGTCGAGGCCGACGGGGCGGTCTTCCAGGCCAGCGGCAAGACGATCGAGTTTCCCGGCTATCTGCGGGCCTACGTCGAAGGCTCCGACGATCCCGAGAGCCGAGCTGGCCGACCGCGAGGTCGTGCTGCCGGCGGTCGCGGTGGGCGAGACGCTCGCGCTGCCGCGAGCTGGAGCCGAAGAGCCACACCACCCAGCCGCCCAATCGCTACAGCGAAGCCTCGCTCACCCGGGCGCTGGAAGAAATGGGCATCGGCCGGCCCAGCACCTACGCCTCGATCATCGACACGATCCTGGCCCGCGACTACGTCTTCAAGGTCGAAGCGCGGCAACGTGCTGGTGCCCACCTGGACGGCCTTCGCCGTCTCGCAGTTGCTGGAAGCGCACCTGCCCGACCTGGTCGATTACCAGTTCACCGCCGAGATGGAGGACGAGCTGGACGCCATCAGCCGCGGCGAGATCGAGCCACCTCGACTACCTGCGGCACTTCTATTTCGGCAACGACGCATCCGGGCCTGAAGCAGCAGCTGCAAGACAAGGTCGACGAGATCGACGCCCGCGACGTCAGCCGCATCTCGCATCGGCAAGCCGCGAGGGCGCAGCCGGAGGTCTTCGTCCGCGTGGGCCGCTACGGGCCGTTCCTGGAGCAAGGCGACCGCCGGGCGAGCCTGCCCGAGCAAGATGCCGCCCGACGAACTGACGCTCGCAGCGGCGCTGGAGATGCTCGACAAGGCCGGCCAGAGCGAAGAGCCGCTGGGCATCTGCCCCGAGACGCAGCAAGCCGGTCTTCCTCAAGATCGGCCGCTTCGGCCCCTACGTGCAGCGCGGCACGGCCGAGGACGACGAGAAGCCGCAAAACGCCTCGCTGCTCGAAGGGCATGAAGCCCGAGGACGTGACGCTCGAAGTGGCGCTTGAAGCTGCTTGTCGCTGCCGCGGACGCTTGGGCGAGCATCCGCAGAGCGGCGAGCCGGTGGTGGCCCACAACGGCCGCTACGGCCCCTACGTGAAGTGCGGCGAGGAGACCCGCTCGCTGCCGGCCGGACTTTCGCCGCTTGGACGTGACGCTGGAGCAGGCCCTGGAGCTGCTGGCGCAGCCGAAGGCGCGCGCCGCGGCGCGCGGCGCCGCGCAAGGAGCCGCTCAAGGTCTTCGAGCGCCTCGCCGGTGACCGGCAAGCCGGTGCAGTTGCTGGCCGGGCCGCTACGGGCCGTACGTGACCGACGGCGTGACCAACGCCTCGCTGCCGCGCGGGCACGGCGCCGGAGGAGGTGACGTTGGAGTACGCCTTGAATCTGTTGAAGGCCCGGGCGGACGACGGGGCCCTCCCGCGTGGGCGGCGTGGCCGTGCGGCGGCGCCGGCCGGGGCCAAGAAGAAGGCGCCCGCCGCCAAAACGACCGCCAAGAGAGCCGTTCCAAAAAGCCGGCCACCAAGAGGCCGTCAAAAGGGCCAAGAAAGCGGGCCTCGGCCAAGCGGCCCGGTTAACAGCCCGTTGAAAAAGTCGGGTTTCTGGCCGTTTGGGTGCCACTGCTGGCTTGTCCAGCAGTGTTTTTGCCGGCGTACGTGCACTGCACTGCTGGACAAGCCAGCAGTGGCACCCTTTTTCAACGGGCTGCTAACCCGGATTATTCATCGCCCGATCGTAACCCGAAGCGTAAGCGAGGGCCGCACATCGAGTTAGCCTCGCTTACGCTTCGGGTTACGATTGCGCACACTTGCCCCGATTACCAAGGCGATGCATAATCCGGGTTAATCACGCAGAAGCTCAGCAACGACAATTCCGGATAATCGTGGCACAGATCCGATCGGCCACTCCGAAAACCGATGAAAGAACCCGCCACCCACGGGACTGGGTGCTTGGCCACGGCGCGGGTCCACACCACTTGGTTGTCGAGCGGAATCCCAGAGACCTCCTCCAGGCCGCGCGCGGCTATGCAAGACGCGGCCATCCGTTAATGGAAAATCCTGGTGTCGGCGGAAGCCTTGCGAAACCCGCGGACGCCGTTTCGGGCAGCACGATCAGCTGAACCACGGAAACCGAAGCTGGCAACTCCAGCCGTAAACCGCCGCGCAGCTGGTCGAACGTGCGAGCAATTGTTGTTCACCACCTTCAGGAGGGAAAGATGTGTCCAGGCTTTCGCCTTGTTTGTCCGCTAGAAATAGAAGGCATGCGTGCCCCGCCGAATTCGATCTCATGGACGTACCACGCTTAAACATAGGACATGGGGGACGGAACAGCGAGATGCCAAACTGGCCGGACGAACCCATCTACAGAGCTACGCCACAGTGGCCAAGTGGTACGGTGGTGCGTGGGCTAGCTCGGGTTAGCCCCGGTACTCGCCTTGGTAATCGGGCGCAGTGTGCGCAATCGTAACCCGAAGCGTAAGCGAGGCTAACTCGATGTGCGGCCCTCGCTTACGCTTCGGGTTACGATCGGGCGATGAATAATCCGGGAGGGGAAACCAGGTCCCCGTGCCGGGCTGTCTTCACTGACCACCGGCCACTGGCCACCCGACCACTTTTTGGTGGGCCGGCGTTGTTGACGCGTTAGCTCATTTGTGGTATAAGCTTTTCTGGGAACCGATGTGTCGTCGCCGTGCCAGCTCGTGGCCATGACGTCTCGCGAACGCGTCCTCCGCAGCC
Source organism: uncultured Actinomycetes bacterium (assembly GCA_963774825.1). Taxonomy (GTDB): domain Bacteria; phylum Actinomycetota; class Actinomycetes; order Streptosporangiales; family Streptosporangiaceae; genus DATBGO01. The sequence continues at coordinate 49,898 of CAVZGW010000023.1, forward strand.
TGAATCGAGCCCTCCAGATCGAACATGCACTCCGCAACTGTGGGTCCCACCCGCCGCAGAGCATGTCAATAAAGTGACGGAAATCAACCTCCGTTTTCCCAGCGACATTCTGCACCTGGACGTGCGGGCCCTGTAGGCGGAGCGGGGCAAGAGTGACCGCGAGAGACGCAAGTCAGCGATGCCCCTGGGGTTTGCGCTTGGCAGCTAGGGGCCAACGGCAAGCCGGATTTCAGGGTCGGATCATCCACTGGCGAGACGCGACCAAAAAATCCCCGGCTACGAGTTGCCGGGCGATGCCGTTGGACGCGGCGACCCTGGACGTACTTCGCCAGAGGCTGCCAAGGGACCGCACGCGGTTCGTGTTGCTGCGTGAAGTCGTGTGCGTCCCCTGGGGAGCGGAGTCAGCGCGCTGGTGCGCGGCAACCAGGCCGCCGTGGCCGACTTGCACAGGCGCGCGCAGAGGAGGTCGTCCCGCTGCTTGCCAAGCTACACGCCTTCGCCGTGCGCGGGTCGAGGCCCTGTGCCGCACCGACGTCGATGGCGTCGTGCTCTCGGACGATTGGAATCCGGCCCACGGGGCGATTTGCCGCTGCGGGCCTGGCGAACATCTTCAAGCCGTTTTATCGGGATGCTTGTAGAAATTCTGCACGCCCACG
>CAVZGW010000024.1:0-57918 GCA_963774825.1 uncultured Actinomycetes bacterium
TCCTGCGGCAGTCATCGCGATCTCAGCGCCGTTCGTGACGAGGATGCCAGTGCTGGACGAATACGTGCCCGCAGTGTTCTTGATCCACAAGCCGCCGATCTTAACGCCTTTCACGCCGGGGCTTCCCAAACGCTAGGCCGTTGGAGTTCGCGCTCGGGACCTGGATGATGACATTGGGCGGCGTGTTGACCAGATCGCCCTGAATTGTGATGAAGTGCGCGTTCATCGGCGAGGAGGTCAGCACGGTCCCGCTGGCAATAGTGTATGTCGCCGAATCGAGCTGGATTGTCACAGGCCCAAGCAGAATCTGGCCTGCAGTACAGACGAGGTGAGACTTCGCAATCGATGCATGCGCACCAAGCAGCGAGTTCCACGCGCTCACGATGTCGGCAAAGTGACGCGCTTCCACCCCACGTAGATAATCGAGTTGGAATACACGAACAAGCCTGCATTGCATTTGGTTCAACACAAAGCGCGACAAAGGCTGCCTGCACCTCGCACGCTCGCCATGTTGGAGACCAGCACGCTGACGCTCGAGCCGCGCACTTGCAGATCCTGGTCAGTGGCCAGCGTCGTCGCATTCTTGCGGTACTGCAGCGACGTCAGTCACACGGATTGAGGACGAGCTCACCAGCTTGACGTCGCGATTGAGGCCGAGCTGAAGCGAACCTCGATCATCCTGCGTGAGGAGACGATCAAACAACGACGGAGTCACAGGAGGTGGAGAAATGCAAAGTTTGACGTGCAGTCACCTCCACAATCACAGCCACGTTGCTGTTGGCATGGCAGAATTGGAGCAGGGCGCTCAGAACGAGCAGAAAGCACGAAATTGCAGCCATCGACAGTGGTTGCAGCTGCGAAGCTAATGGCAATCTGTTGTTGGCTGTCTTGAAGATTTGCGGGGTGTGCTTCCTGTGCTAGGGGCTGTGCAACATGACTCACATCTCACTCCTCTGTTTGGCTCTGTGTCGCTGCCAGTGGCACTCGCTTCTGGCCTCTGCTCGCTCAACTGCGCGTGGACAGGCCAGGGCGGCGGCGCCAGCTGGAGCACCTTTACGAACTGGTCGCCGACTGTCGTTCCCGTGCAGGGAGATCAGGCCGTGCTGAGCAACTCGAGCGTCGAGGTCGACGTCAATGCCAACTCCGCGCTGCAAACGCTGATCACGCGGCGTCCCGTCGTTGTTCGCGCACAGCTGCTGCTCTCTGCTGCCTGTCGCGCAGTCGGCACCACGCAGCCTCCTGTCTTCGTCTCTGCGTCCGTATCTCCGTTGGGTTTCACGTCGCTCGCTTGGAACCTGCCCGAGAACGCTCTCCTCGCGTCCGTTCAGCTGTGGATCAAAGGTCACGTGTCCTCGGCACTCTCACGCGCCTGCGTCTGTCCTCATCGTTCGAGTCTGCCGGTCGCCACAATGTGTCGCTCTCTGCGCTTCCCGCGAGCCCTGCCTACACGCTGCTCTCAGGACCGTCAAACTTTTCACCTACTCAGCTGTACGACGTGACTCTCATTTACCAGGACTGGCTTGGTGCGGCTTGCTTGGCGGTTGCACCTCACTCGTCGCAGCTAATCCAGAGGCGAACGCGACGCGACCCGGTGTCCAATTCGGTAAGCACAGCCACGCGATTACTTCTGAACATGCCTCAGACATAGCGCGAGCTTTTGTGCCGCGATCGCTGGCGCTCAGCAGCGGCAACGGCACACACGCCATTGTCAGCCAGGCTGTCGCAGTGTCGCTCACAGACACCACACCTGTACCCGTGCTGAGCCTTGTCCTCAACGGCACCAACTCGACAGCCCCCTACGCGCTCAGCTTCGGGCCTTCAACCACTGACCGCACCGCCTGTACCTCGCTGGCAGCCGTGCCTCTGGGCCCGCTGCTCGTGCATCTGATGTGCACACTGCCGATCACAGTCGGTCGCAACCTGCACTTCTCGCTCTACACGCTGGCGGGCCAGCTCGTTGCGACCAGCGCCGACTCCTTCTCGTTTCCTTGACGCCAGTTCTCACGCCGTTCACGCTGCGAGCCGCGCTTGCTCCTCCGTCAGCAGGCTCGTCTCAGTTCACAGCTGACTCGCGCTTCCTGACTAACAGCGTGTCGTTCTCCGGCGAGTTCCTGAGCGGCGATCCCACGCGCATGTCCGTGTGGTTTGGCACGCCAACGCAGCCAGAAATGGTGCCTTGCGCGCTGATTCCAGCAGAGAGCAGCACGACAATAACCGCGTGCTCCACGCAGCCCAACGCTCTCGGCTGGACGACGCTTGGCGCGCTGCACGCTCGCATAGTCATCAACGGCGATGAGTCAGGTGCGGTGACAGGGACCGACCAGCTGCTTTTCCCGTCAGTGCCCGTCGTGCTCGCAGTGTGGGGATGCAGCAGCGGCGTCTCCACAGCCACCAACAGCACGTCAGCCTGCGACACGCGCGGTGGCCAGACCCTGACCGTCTGCGGCGAAGCGTTTGGCAATTCGCCGTCCATTCTCGTGGACTCCAACGCGTGCGGCCTGCTGATGGTGCTCACGGGACCGTCTCTGCTCGCGCTACCTCGCTTCTGCGTGGCGGCTGCCACTTGTCGTCTGCCGGAAGGCGCCGGCCTGCTGAAGCCGGTGATCGTTTCCTCCAACGCGCAGAGCTCAGTGAGCGCTCGGCTTCTGTCGTACAGCCTGCCGGTTGTTCAAAAGGTGCGGCTGTTTGTGATCAGCCTGTCTTATGCTGCACAGGTGACCGGTTGCAGCCAGCCCACCGATCCAACGAACATCAACGGCACAGACTAGTGCCATCAGCACCGGTGCCCGCGCGGCTGAGCTGCCGCAAGGCCCGGTCACGATCGCCGGCGAGCAGACTGGCCTCAACACTGCTCTCGCGGCGGCCGTGACCCGGTGCGTGGGCTCGATGCCGGCGCTGTACGTGGTGCTTGTCATCGTCGGCCGGGTGGATGGCGCTGGCGACCTGGGGCCCGTTACGCCGGGTCGATCCGTATCCGTTTCCGTTCCTGCTGTTCCTGGACAACGTAGTGCAGCTCATGCTGTGCTCGGTGATCTTGGTTGGGCAGCGGGTGCTGGGCATGGCCGCCGACCGGCGGGCGGTGCAGACCTATCAGAACGCCGAGGCGATCTTCGAGCAGGTCGCTGACCTCCAGGAACACCTGGACCGGCATGACCGGGCGCTCAGCCGCGGGATCAGCCTGCTCGACTCCAGCCCGCATCCCTGGATTCAGCGGCACCGGGTGCAGCCACCGCCGCAGGCCATCGACCAGGCAGTGAGCGTCAACGACCGGATCGCAGCCTGGCTGACGCAGCGGCTGGGCAGCATGTGGGCCTTCTACGCAGCCGCCTTCACCCAGGTGGCCTGGATCGGCCTGGCGGAGGCAGGCGTGCAGCGGTTTGATCCTTACCCGTTCGCGTTCATGACGTTCCTGTCCACCCTGGCCCAGCTCATCTTCATGATGGTGATCATGGTCGGGCAGGACGTACTTGGGCGGGCCGCCGACCGCCGCTCCGAGCAGACATTCCTCGACGCCGGAGCGATCCTGCACGAGTGCCGGCGCATGAAAGCGCGCCTGACAGCGCAGGACCGCGTCATCGACAGCCTCAGCGGCTACACCACCACCCAGGTCACCGAGCACCTGGCACAAGCCATCCACGGGGCCTACCTCCGCAAGCCGCCGCCGGCGCCGGGGGGAGGCCCCTGGCAGCAGGCCGCCGCTGCGGCATGGGAGGAGTTGCCGGACGACCTGAAGGAGTCCAACCGCGCTCAGGCGCGGCAGGTCGGCGAGAAGCTGGCCGTGATCGGCTGCCTGATGGTCCCGGCCTTCGACCCGGCGCTGACGTTCGAGTTCGCATGACGATGAGGTGCAGTTGCTCGCCCGGCTGGAACATGAGCGCTGGATGGGGGAACGGATGGCGTTGGGGTACGCGCTCGGGCCTGCCCGCCAGGGCCGCATGCATCCCGACCTCGTGCCGTGGGAGGAGCTAACGGACGAGGCGCGGGCGAAGGACGTGGCAGCCGTGCGAGGCATCCCGGCCATGCTGGCCAGCGTGGGCTTCCAGGTGCTGCGCGGCGGCACTGGTGTCCAAGACGGCACCGGCCAGGCGGATTTCACCGCGGCAGAGTGGGCGATCTTGCAGCAGGCGATGATGGCCGCTGGCGTGCTGGTCTCGCTGGCGGAGGGCACCGGCGACGCCGACGAAATGTTCGCACTGATCAAGAAACTGAAAGATACCAGCATCACGCATCCACGGAGATTCATCCGTGAGCTCGCGGCGGCGTCCACCTTCAGTACCGGATGGCGAGTCGGCACCAAGTACGCCGACTACAAGCCTTCCGCGCTGGCAGCGATCCGTTCGGCCACCGTTATCGTCGCCCAGAAGGCAGCCCCGGAACTGCCCGGCTTCCGCGCGTTCCTGGCCGAGATCGCCGCAGTGGTTGCCGATGCGAGCGTTGAAGGCGGGTTCTTCAGGGTGGGCGCCCGGCGCCGCACGCCCAGCGAAGCCGCAGCCCTGGAAGCCGTCAACAGGGCTGCCGGGCTCGAAGGCTAACCCGCTGATTCAGCGTCATCTACCTCCGATCAGCAACCACCTTGGCCGCCCGCCCGGGGAGGGCAGCTGGCAGGACGGCGGACCGCAGGCAGCGGCTGGGGTCGGGTCAGGCTCGCGGGTTGTCCGGGTCGAGCGGCACGGACTTCGGCGCTGATCAGACCGAACGATGTCGCTTCCGGGGGCGTGGCCGCGTTCAGGGCCCAGTCGGCCAGGACCCGCATCCGGTTCCCGGACATGGCGGACAGGTGGTAGCCCCTGGTGACGACGTTGGCGGCCGGCCCGGACAGCGGGATGTTCAGCGGGTTCGCGGCGGCGGCCGCCTCGCCCAGGTCCACCAGGAAACCCTCGTCGTGGTGCTTGTACGGCTTCGCGGTGCCGTTGCCGAGCGAGGCGGCGACGTTCCTGGCGACCTGCCTGCCCTGCCGCACGGCGTGCTGGGCGGTCATGCCGCAGACCTGGCCGGGGCGGGTCAGGTCGGGCACCGCGGCGCAGTCGCCACAGGCGTAGATCTCCGGGGCGCCGGGCCCGGACATGAACTCGTCCACCACCAGCCGACCTCGGTTGGTCTTCAAGTCCAGGCCGTCTACCAGCGGATCGGCGCGGACCCCGACGCACCAGATCAAACAGCGCGTAGGCACCTTCTCGCCGGTGGACAGCATGACGTAGTCCGGCATGGCCTGGGCGACCGACTGGCCGGTACGCACCTGCACGCCGCGCCGCCGCAGCACCCGGTCAGCGGTCTTCGACAGGCGCGGATCGAGCTCGGGCAGCAGCCGGGGGGCGGTGTCGAGCAGCATCCACCGGATCTGCTGGCCGGCCAGGCCGGGCATCGCTTTGGCCAGCCGGGTGGTCAGCAGCTGACCCTGCGCCGCGACTTCGGTGCCGGTGTAGCCCGCGCCGACCACCACGAAGGTACACCGCGCCGCGCGTTCGGCCGGATCGGCGGCGACGGCGGCCAGCTCGAGCTGGCGGGTGATCTCATCGCGCAGGAAGATCGCCTCGGCGATGCTGCGGAACCCGTGCGCGTACTCGGCGATACCGGGGATCGGCAGCAGCTTGTCCACGCTGCCCGCGGTCAGGATGAGCCGGTCATAGCCGACCTCACCCGATGCGCCCTCCGGGCCCGCCCAGCTGACCACCTTTTGCCCGGGGTCGACGTGCCGCACCGTACCGAGCACGAACCGGACCTTGCGCAGCCGCCGGGGCAGCGACACGCAAATGTGCCGCGGCTCGACCAGCCCGCCTGTCACCTGCGGCATCAGCGGCAGGTACAGGAAGTAGTCCGCCGAGTTGATCACCACGATCTCGGTCGTGGCACCCATCAGCCTCGACAGCTCCCGCGCGGCGTTGAAGCCGGCGAAACCCGCCCCCACGATCACCACGCAGTGGTCTTTCCGCGACTTCTTTTGCTCTTGCGACTTCGCCATTCTGGTTCCTCCCGTGAGGGGTTGGTCCTGGCATCCACGGTGGCGCTCCAGGGCGGCCCGTCGTACCCGTGAAAGGCCCCGGCCCGAGCCCTGGTCGTCGGTCCGAGCGGCTCAGTGCGGGAGTGCTTTGGCGCTGAAGACGAGGATCGAGCGCGTGAAGCGCGGCCGGCTGACGAATCGACTCGCTCGCCGAGCCGTGCCCGGCACCGCGCCTAGAAGCTCTGGCCGGGGACTGTATCAGTCAGGGTTCCCCGTTGATATCGGCATAACCAGCACGTCATCCGCCGCTGCCGGGCCGTGCTGAGCCGGATGGGCATCCGCCCCGCGCGGCAGCAGGGTGGGCCGATGTTCTCGCAGTTCAGAGGCCAGTTGCCGGAGCCAGGTAGCGGGCCTGTCGGCCATTCTGCGGCCGCTCGCACTCCGCTGCGACGTCCGGGACGCCCGGCGGCCCGGTCGGCCAGCGTGGCCCTGGCAAACCTGATGACCGTGTCGAATGCGCGTTCTAATGGCATCACTCTTCACATTCGCGGGCCGGCTTTCCGAGCCTGTGCGCCAGCCCCGTGAGCAGTCCGGCGGGGCAGGCTGCCCTGGTAGCCGACGTCTACCAGAAATGGCGTGTCGGCGCTGCTCCAGGGGCCGCGGAGGACGCAGCAGACGGCAGGCCTGGTCACGTGGCGGTCATGATGGTTCTCCCGCGACCGCAACTCCCCCAGTCCGTTCACGACGTCACGATCGACGACATCCCGTCGAAACCGATTGACACGCAGCGTAGCTGGACGTATCCGGGATTCGGCTGCGGCGTGGTGCTGCGGCCGCAGTTCTCGGATTCTGTGCTGTATTCCGAGGCGCAGGATATCGCGTTTTATAAATCTCAGCATGCCCTCCAGGTCACCCGCCCACTTATAACGGCCGCCGAGACTGAGGCGGGACAGACCATCAGAGACAACTTCATTCAGCTTCATTCAGCCGACCGTGAATGCACTGGGCCATATGCTGGACCGGTTCGCTATCGGCTGGGGCCCGGCACCGTAGCGGCGGGGCATGAGTGCCGCGGATCGACGCCCTGGGTCACATCGGCCGGGCTTCGGGCGAGTCCCTGCCCGCCTTGCTGGCGGGCGCGAGTTCAGCACAGTCGGTGATGTTGCGCGCGCTCTGGGTAGACCAACGCGAGGATGGCGGTTCGTCACGGCAGGGCGCCGGCGCTACCTGAGGCGCGAGATCACGAGAATCTTGCATCGGCGCGTGTAACCCGGGCCGCCGCCGGGCAGCGCCATAGGACAAATGCGGCTGTTGTGAGGTCAGCCCCCGCTTCTCACGGCCATGGTGAGGTGTTCATGCACGCAACTGACGTCCGCTCCGACAGCTCGGGGCTGCATCAGCTGGCCCGCCAGCGTCTGCGTGAGCGCGACCTGGTGCGGAAGACATCCGCAGCATGATGCCGCGCTCGGTTACCAGGGCGGCAGCCTGATGAGCGCCGGGGAACGCGTTGCGGTGCTCGGCGCCGGGGGGACCATGGGCCTGCCGATGGCGCGCAATATTGCCCGGACCGGGATCGAGGTGCGGGCCTGGAACCGCTCCAGGGCCAAGGCCGAGACCTTGTCCAGCGACGGGGCAGTCATCACCGGCACGCCCGCCGAAGCAGCCGAGGGCGCTGGCATCGTGCTGACGATGCTGGCAGACGGCGACGCGGTCACCGCGGCGATGGACGGCAGCCACGGCGCACTGCCCGCCATGTCGGATTCGGCCATCTGGCTGCAAATGAGCACCATCGGCGAGGCAGCGACCCAGCGGTGCGCGCAGGCTGCGGCGCAGCGGCGGATCGGATTCGTGGACGCGCCGGTGCTCGGCACCCGGCAGCCGGCGGAGGACGGAAAGCTCGTCGTCCTGGCATCAGGACCGGAGGATCTCCGCCGGCGAGTCCAGCCGGTCTTCGATGCCGTGGGCCAGAAAACACTGTGGATCGGGGATGCGGGCGCGGGCAGCCGCCTCAAGGTGGTCACCAACAGCTGGGTTCTCGCTGTCGTGGAAGCGGGCGCCGAGACGATCGCGCTGGCCGAGGGCCTCGGGCTGGATCCGGCCCTGCTGTTCGAAGCGCTGGCCGGCGGCATGCTTGATCTCCCCTACCTGCGGATGAAGGGCAAAGCGATAGCTGAGCGTGACTTCAAGCCGTCATTCCAGCTGAAGCTCGCCGCGAAGGACGCGGGCCTGGTGCAGGAGTCGGCGGCCTTGCATGGCCTCGACCTGCCAGTGCTCGCCGCGATCGGCGAGCGGCTGAGCCAGGGTGCCGAGCACCATGGCGACAAGGACATCAGCGCGACCTACCTGACGAGCGCTCCGGCGCAGCGGTCATGACCGCCGCGAGCAGACCTGCACCGCTCGAGCCACTGGCGTTCCGCGCCGCCCTGCAGCTTGGCTCGCCTAGTTCGCCTCGATGCTGACTGCGGCCTCATAGAGCGCGATGTGGTCGGGGCTCAGGCCCGCACCGCGGGCGTTGCCCGCATCCCCGAGTTGACTGGCCATCGCCCGTGCGACGCTGAGCTGCTCCTCGGCGGCTGCCGGCTCGCCGCTGCGGGCGGCTGTCAGGGCGCGCAGCAGGGCCAGCGCCCCGAGCAGGGAGATGGCTTCGGCCCTGCCCCCGGCGGCCGGCTGCGCCAGGACGGAGGTCGCCTTGAGTGCCGTCTCCTCGGCCTGGGCATAGCGGCCCGCTTCCAGGAGGATGCGAGCCAGCAGGTAGGCGCTTGCCGCTGCCAGCATGAGGTCACCCGCCCGTTGCGCGGCGGCAAGGGCCCGGCTGGCGGCCCCCTTGGCGCTCTCATGTTCACCGATCTTGGCCAGGGCCGCCGCGCATGCCTGGTAGCTGGCGGCCATCACCTCATGCACCACCGCTCGTTCCTGGTGATCATGGGTAGCGCTCAGGGCGTCCTGCAGGTCCGGGAGCAGGTTATACAGCAGCTCAGCCAGCTCACCGTAATGGTGGGCGCAGGCCAGCGCCCAGCACTCGTCAGCTTTCGCCCGGAGGACTGCAGTGGGGGCAGGGCAGCTGGCCGTCCGGGCACGCCGCTGGCATTGTCCTGAGGCCGCGTAACGGAGCGCTTGAGCGCTCGCCACGCTGGCAGTAGGCCCAGTGCGCCGGCCGGCCGGGTGCGGGGGCAGCGGCGTGCCCAGCGCGCTGGCGACCGCTTCCAGGAGGGACATGGCGTCGACCTGTACCAGGCCCCGCTCGACTTGCGATACCCAGGACGGCGGCCGGTCGAGCAGCCGGGCAAGTTCCGCCTGGGACAGGCCACGACGGCGACGCTGCTTGGCGATCGCCCACCCTAATGCCAGATGCTGGTCCATCGCGTCACCCACTAGCGGCAGGACTGATCCCGATCCAGGACTGATCCCGATCCAGGCTACATTCATGATGCGAAACGAGAATTGCATATGGACTTGCACCGCGCAAGTGCGCTATGCCAGTAAAACGCTGCCTAAAGGTGACATTAGGTAGCGCAGGTCGGAGCCGTGTCGATTCCGGTCCGCGCGGCGGGCTGCCCGGCGCCGCACGTCTCGCCCGGTGTTCCGGCTCAGGTTCCGGCCGAGGTGTTCCGGCTGCGCCGGCCGCGCCGCGCTGTTACGCCTGTTCCCGGTCCGAGCTGGCCGGGGCTGGCGCCGATGCCGGGGCTGGCGCCGATGCCGGGGCTGGCGCCGATGCCGGGGCTGGCGCCGATGCCGGGGCTGGCGCCGATGCCGGGGCCGGGATCGCCCCTGGCTTCACGCGGGCTGGCAGGCTTGGCACCAGGCGCCTGGGCCGGAGGCTGCTCAACGCCGGGGCGCGGGCTACCAGGATCACGCCGGTGACCAACGTCACAAGGCCGACCGCCTGGAGGGCGATCAGCCCGGGCGAGACGTGGATCACGTCGCCGAAGACGACCACGCCGAGCAAGATTCCGGCGACCGGTTCCGCGGCCGTGATGGCCGGGAGCGACGCATGCAGCGGCGCGGCGTTGAAGGAGCTCTCCATCAGCCACAACGCGACCAGGCTCGTGGCCAGCAGGCAATAGGCCGGCCAGCTGGTCAGCGCAGCCAGGAGCGAGTGCCTGATGATGATCTGCACCGTCTGGCGGGTCAGCGCATCCGAGATCCCGAATATCAGGCCACTGGCGATGCCAGTCAGGAGGGCACGATGCTGGCCCTCGCGGTGCCACCCCGCGCGGACCAGGCAGAGCGCGATGGCGCCAATCGCTGCCGCGGCCGGCCAGTAGGCGGCGGAGCCGAACCGCAATCCCTGGGTGTTGATGGACCGCGATACCGACAACGCAGCGACACCCGCGCTGAGCAGGACCGCGCCGATCAGCTCGGACTTCCGCGGGCGCTCGCCGCTCAGCGGCACGGCCACGATCAGGGCGAAGATCAATTCCGTGGCGAGCAGCGGCTCGGCGACCGACAGCGAGAGGTGGCCGATCGTCCAGGCCGAAAGAATCTGGCCAGCCACCATGATGGCGATGCCAACCAGCCAGCGGCGCTGACGTAGCAGCTCGGCGATCAGCCGCAACCGCAGGAAATAAGACTTCGGCGCCTGCTCGGCAGCATGCTGCTGCAGCACCAGGCCGACTCCGACAAGCATGGCCGCGATGAGGCCGATCGCGATGTTCACGGGCCCGCACCGCGGACCTTCAGAGAGGGTGGCCAGCTGAGCATGGTCACGCCTGGCGCGTCCCGGTGCCAGCGGCAGCGCGGCGACCCGCCACTGCGCCTGCATGGCAACACCAGGGCCACCCAGGATGACAGCAGCGAACAGCCATGACCCACTCCTTCAGGTATGACGGCCTCATCTCTATCCAGCATGACGCAGGGAAAACGCGCAGCGTGCCAGGAAAGGCTAACGGCACGCTAACGGTTGGTCATACCAGTCGTCGGGCCGGCTCCAGCCCGGACCACGGACGTCAGGCCCGGCGGGATCGGTTCCGAGTCGCCGTCCGCGACGTCGGCGCGGACGGCGATCGCCTGCCCGCCGTTGGCCTCGGTGCGCTTGGCGACGGACTCGATGGCTACCGCGTCGCGAGCCGCGAGGACGACGGCGGATCCGGCCGACGCGAACACCTCGGCGGTGACTGCGCCGATCCCTTTGCTCGCTCCGGCCACCCTTTGCTTGATCCGGCCACCAGCGCCACCCGGCCCCGCATGAGCAGATCACGCATGACTTCCGCCCTTCCAGCCGAACCTTAGATAACTAAGCATGCGATGCCAAACGATAGCGGGTGGTGCGAGCGCTGGCTAGAGGCTTACACTCGCGCGGAGAGGTGATTCCGTGGATGATCTCGCCGACAAGTTCCTCGAACTGATTCACGATCTCGAAGAATTCAGGGACGCCATTACCCCCGAGCGCGCCCACGCCGAGTTCGACGAGATAACCCTGCAGGTCTTCTGGAAGAAGTGGCCCGCGCTGTCAGGCTGGGCAGGCTCGCTCTGGCGGATGCTGTCTGAGGAACTGGCCGGGCCTGCCACCCCGCACCGCGATGCCGAGCTTGATGAAGTAGGCGGCAGTGGCTGAGCGCGATGGCCAGGGGCGACGGCCATGACCGTGCTACGGGACCTGATGACCACGCAGGTGGCGGTGACGGCGCGGGACGCATCGGTGGCTGCGGCGGCCGGCGACATGGTGCGGGCCAGCGTCGGCTCAGCGATCGTCATGCAAGGGTCGTTCCTCGCCGGAATCCTCACCGAGCGTGATGTGCTCAGGGCCGCCGCGTCCGGGCAGGACCTGTCCACGTCACCCGTGTCGGCGTGGATGACTCCTGATCCTCAAGCGGCCGGCCCGGACACCTCCGTTGAGGAAGCGGCCCAGGTCATGCTGCTGCACGGGTTCCGCCATCTCCCGGTCGTGGACGGGCGCTCAGTCTGCGGCGTAGTGAGCCTCCGGGACCTGTTCGCCGCCGGGATCCGGCGCCCGCTCACGCGCTGAGCTACCCGGGCGGCCGGCGGGCCGGTCGGCCCGGGTAGGGTCCAGCCATGGAGGACGAGGCGCAACGGGAACGGGAGTACGCGTTCCGCGCGGATGTTGCCCGCCTCGTCCAGGCCATGCATCATCATCTGCCGGTGCGCGACGCACCGCCCGAGGTCGCGGCGCTGCTGGAGCCCGTGCGGCGGCTGGCGGGCCTGCTGCAGGCCGACGCGCCAGCCGAGCACCTGCAGGAGGCGGCGCTGGCGGTAGTCGACTCCTACGACTGGCCAAGCCCGGAGGCCAGCAGCGGCGGCGAGGGTCCCGCCATAGACGGGGCGATACTTGCCGCGGTGGAACGGCTCCGCGACGCGATGGATGCCATGGATGAGCTGGATGACGATGTGTGACGGAACCTGTCACGGCGCTGGGGGCCGAGATAGGACCGACGATACGATGAATGGGCGATGAGCACCGCCCAAGCGCCGGTCAGCGCTACCCAGCTTGCCAGCGGCCAGCCGGCCGCGGTCATCCACACCGAGGACCTGACCAAGGTCTACCCGGGGACAGACTTCGCCGCGGTCGACCGGCTCAACCTGGATGTCCAGGCCGGCGAAATCTTCGGCTTGCTGGGCCCCAACGGCGCGGGGAAGACAACAACCGCCGGGATGCTGACCACGCGCGTGGTCCCGACATCCGGGCGGGCGTTCCTCGCGGGCATCGATGTCGCGGAACACCCGGCGCTGGCGAAGCAGCTAAGCGGGATCGTCTCGCAGCAGAACACGCTTGACCGCCAGCTCACCGTCTGGGAAAACCTGTACTTCCACGGCCGGCTGTTCGGCATCAGCTCGAAGGCATCCCGGCGGATCGCCGATCAGCTACTCGAGCAGTTCCAGCTGTCCAAGTGGGGCAAGGCGTCGGTGTACGCGCTGTCCGGCGGGATGGCACAGCGGCTCATGGTGGCGCGAGCCATCTTCCACCGCCCGTCGGTCCTGTTCCTCGACGAGCCGACGGCGGGCCTCGATCCGCAGAGCAGGCTCGCGTTGTGGGACCTGCTCGGCGAACTGCACAGCCAAGGCCAGACCATCCTGCTGACGACGCACTACATGGAGGAGGCCGACCGGCTCTGCCAGCGGGTTGCCATTATGGATCACGGCCGGATCCTCGCCCTCGACACTCCGGCCGCGCTCAAGCAGAGCGTCGGGGCCGACACCGTCGTAACGGTGAAGACCGCCGGTGATACCGGCCGGCTCGCGGACTTGCTGGCGGGCGAGGTCGAGGGCGTCGCCCGCAGCCGCCTCGTGGACGGCGGCGTCGAGCTGCACATGCAGGGCAACGACCGGCTCGTGCCGCGGATCGTGCTGGCGGCGGAGCGTGGCGGGTTCGACCTAGTCGACGTGTCGATATCCGAGCCCAGCCTCGAGACCGTCTTCATCAACCTCACCGGTAAGGAGCTCCGGGACTGATGGCGTCCGTAACCTCGCAGGAGCGCCCGCCGGCTGCCGCGCAGCATATCGGCGGCGGCCCGACCCGGTCGGTAGCCGCCGCGAGCTGGACCGCGCTGGGCGCGCTGATGCTGCGCGACCTCGTGGTGCTGCGCAAGCATGTCTGGGAGTTCGTGCTGCGCACGGTGATCCAGCCGTTCCTGCTGTGTTTCGTCTTCCTCTACGTGTTCCCCAAGATCGGGCAGGGCATCGGCGGGCACGGCACCGCGGCCCAGTCAGCCTTCGCGACCGTCCTGGTGCCGGGGGTGGTCGGGATCTCGGTCATGTTCCAGGGCGTGCAGTCGATCGCCCTCACCATGGCACAGGAGTTCGGCTTTACCCGCGAGATCGAGGACCGCGTGCAGGCACCCTGCCCCATCTGGCTGGTAGCCATCGCCAAGGTACTGTCGGGCGCGGCCCAGGGAGTGCTGTCGGTGATCATCGTGCTGCCGATGGCGTCGGTCGTGCACGCGCCAGGGGTGCACGCTCATTTCTCCTTTCACTGGTGGATCATACTGACGTTCGTGCCGCTGGCCTGCGTAGCGATGGCGGGCCTCGGGCTCGTTCTCGGGACCAGCTTCGAGCCGCGCAACATCGGGCTGATGTTCGGCTTCATCATCCTGCCGATCACATTCCTCGGCTGCACCTATTACCCGTGGACCAAGCTCGCGCCGGTCACTCTCGGTGGCTGGCCCTGGCTGCAGACGATCGTGCTGATCAACCCGCTGGTCTACGTGAACGAGGGGATGCGGGCCGCGTTCACCCAGGCGCCGCACATGCACCTGTATGTCATCTACCCCGTCGTGCTGGCGTTTGGCGCCGCGTTCCTGGCGATCGGGCTGCGCAACTTCCGGCGGCGCGTGCTCTCCTGACCCGGCACCCCGCTGCTGACCCGGCACCCCGCTCCTGACCCGGCACCCCGCTGCTGACCCGGCACCCCGCTGCGCTCGTCCCCGCTCAGCTCGCCGCGGCTGGCCGGCTGCTCCCAGCCGGTGCTGTCGGCCCTGCCACCAGGACATCGATGCTCAGGGCCAGGATCCAGGCAGGGAATAGCAGTTCCACCCAAGCGGAGATGCCGATGCCGACGAGCAGCACGACTGCGGTCGCGAGCCCGGCAGGCACGAGCCAGCCGGAGACGAACCTGGTCCGGCGCGCAATGGTCACAGTGGTCAGGGTGAACACCGCCGCCATCCGCATCGAGTAGACGTTCAGCAGGGCCGACGTGGCGTTGCGGCCCAGCGTCAAGGTGTCCGCCCCAGGAGAGCCGGTCCGGGCGGACGCGGCCGCGATGAGCCCGCCGGCGAAGGCCGCGGCCACGAAGAGCATGGCGACGAACAACAGGCCGCTGCCAAGGAGCACGGTGGCGAAGAAGCGATCCTCATGCCCGCCGATCCGGTCCCTGAGCACCCCGACGAACCACAGGAAGGCGATGCCCGCGAACGGGACGAGGTTCAGCGCGATGGCCAGCGCGGCCCGTCGGTTCGAATCGGTAAGCCATTGGCCCGCGCTGGCCGGATTGGCCGGGGTCGAGATCCTGAGCAGCACCAGCGCTGTGATCAGCAACAGGGAGAAAACGATCCCGGCGACCGCGGCCGCCCTCGGAGTGCGCAGCGGGCTCCCGGTGTCAAGCCGGTCCGGGCGCATTGATCCCTCGGTCATAGGCCAGCCTTCCCCTTAGGCCGGCGGCCAGCGGGCCGACCGCGCCTCGCCCCGTTATCTCGCGGGCTGCCAGCAGGCCGCGGATCCTCCTATGGTGCCCCTTCGACGGGTCGCCACACCGGACCGGCCGCAATTGCGGCCGGTGGCGATAAGACAAGGAGACGGCGGAGCTGCCCGCCCGGCGAACTGCTCAGACGCACGCCAATCAACCACGTCTACCACGCGCGGAAATCAGCTGCGCCGGTCAGCCGCGCCGGTCAGCCGCGGCGGTCAGCCGCGCCGGTCTGCCGCGGCGGCGAGGACGTCAGGATGCAGCCGCCGGTAGTGCTCGGTCAAGACGGCACTCGCTTGGCCAGGCCTGCACGCCAAGGTCCGCAGGCACACCTCGCAGCGGATAACCGGAAGCTGGGTGATGGTAACGGGGAAGCGCCGGGAATTCGATCTGCTCATCACGTTCTATGATGCCAGACCCGCCTGACGGGTCCGACTATACGCGGGACGCGGGGCCCGGTAGTTTTCAGAATCTGCTTATGGAGGATCTATGAACTTGTTTGACCTGTCAGGTAAGTCAGCGGTCGTCACTGGCGGTAGCCGCGGAATCGGGCTTATGATCGCGCGGGGCCTGCTGGACGCGGGTGCCCGGGTGTACATCAGCTCTCGCAAGGCCGACGCGTGCGCGGTCGCCGAGCAGGAACTCGGGCAATACGGCACCGTTGCGGCGATCCCCGCCGACCTGTCAACGGAGCAGGAATGCCTGCGCCTTGCGCGCGAGATCGGTGACCGCGAGCAGGCGCTGAACGTGCTCGTTAATAACGCCGGCGCCACCTGGGGCGCGCCGATCGAGGAATTCCCCGCCGCTGCCTGGGACAAGATCGTCGATCTCAACCTGAAGTCGCCGTTCTTCCTCACCAGGGCGCTTCTCCCGCTGCTGGAGGCCGCAGGCAGCCACGACGACCCGGCGCGGGTCATCAACATCGGCAGCATCGACGGGCTGCGCGTGCCGCCGTTGCCGAATTATTCCTACTCGGCCAGCAAGGCCGGACTGCACCACCTGACCCGGGTGCTCGCCAGGGAACTCGGGCCAAGGCACGTCACGGTCAACGCTGTAGCCCCTGGGCCGTTTGAGTCGAAGATGATGGCCGCGACGCTCCGGGCGTCCGGGGACGCGATCGCCGGGGCGGCCCCGCTGCGGCGCATCGGCCGCCCGGACGACATGGCCGGCGTGGCGGTCTATCTGGCCTCACGGGCGGGCGCCTACGTCACGGGTGCCGTCATCCCGGTTGACGGCGGGCTTGCTACCACCGTCTGATCCCGGCCCGTCAGCTGCTCAGGAACTTCTTGCCCATTCGGTGCAGCTGCGGCAGATTCAGGCCGGGACCGGACCGGCGCCGGGCAGCTACCCAGCGGCACATCGCCCCGTGCGGGTGATGGCGGCGGCGGACTCGCGCGGCATCGTGTCTTCAGGTGAGCACGCCGTACCGGCCGCTGCCGGGCACAGGAGATCCCGGACCGTCCCGGCGGACCGCGCTCCGGCAATCTCATTGTTTCCTTGCATCTCGTTGTCCCTTGCATCTCGCTGGCCCCTGCTGCATCTTGTAGCAACTTGCACCCCGACCTCGCTTGGCATATAGCGCGTTTGCTTGGTATAGTTAGCGGTAGAGAGAAACTGAGGAGGAGCCATGATGGACGACAGGATTGTCAGCCAGGACCTTGAGCACAAGATCGCTAATCAGGTCCGCAAGAGCCAGGAGCAGTTCCGCAAGAGCCAGGAGAACATGAACAGCGCCATCAAGGCCTGGATGGATACCACCAAGTCGCTGCGGCCGAAGCTGCCGGAGTTGTCGGAGTCGTTGCCAGCCGGTCTGCCGGGCCGCGACAAGATCGTCGAGAACGCCAACGAGGTAGCCGAGCAGGCTCGCGTTGCCCAGCAGCGGATAGCTGACCAGGTCCGCAAGGCCGCTGAGCCGTGGACCAAGCAGATGCACCAGGTCCGCAAGAGCTATGTGCCGTGGACCGAGCGGCTGCAGGAGGTCCGCGAGGCCGCCAAGCCGCTGGCCGAGCAGATGCGCCACGCCTACGTGCCGTGGACCGAGCACATGCACCAGGTCCGCGAGGCCGCCGAGCCGTTGGCCGAGCAGATGCGCCACGCCTACGTGCCGTGGACCGAGCACATGCACCAGGTCCGCGAAGCCGCCAGGCCGCTGGCCGAGCAGATGCGCCACGCCTACGTGCCGTGGACCGAGCACATGCACCAGGTCCGCGAGGCCGCCAGGCCGCTGGCCGAGCAGATGCGCCAGGCGTCCGAGCCGTTGACCGAGCAGCTGCACCAGTTCCGCAAGGCCGCAGCCCCGCTGACCGAGCCGGTCCGCAAGGTGACAGCGCCGCTGACCGAGCCGCTCCGCAAGGCCGCAGCCCCGCTGACCGAGCAGGTGCACAAGGTGACAGCGCCGCTGACCAGCGTCGGTACCGTGCCCGCCACGGCGAGCAAGGGGACGAGCAAGGCCTCGACCACCAAGGTGTCGGCCACGCCAGTCCACACCCCGGCCGCCAAGGCCAGCACCAGCGCAGCGAAGACTGGCACCGCAAGGAAGCCGCGGACGACCGCGAAGAAGTGATGTAGCGCATCCGCGGACCGGGTCATGCGGCCCGCGCCCGCGGACCGGGTCACGCCAGGCCCGCGGCCCCGACCAGACGCCGTGCCTGCTCACTATGGTGAGCAGGCACGGCAAGCCGCATTAGGGTGGTCATGATGGAGCAAAGCCATATCGGGACGGCCATGAAGGATCAGTGGGAATCGCAGATGGAGGTGCTCGGCTCCTTCATCCGCACCAGGCGGAAGCTGGCGAATCTGTCCCTGCGCCAGCTGGCCGAGCGAACGAGGCTGTCTAATCCCTACCTCAGCCAGATCGAGCGCGGCCTGCATCAGCCCTCGGTCCGGGTCATCAGGCTGATCGCCGACGCGCTTAACGTCTCGGCGGAGACTCTGCTGACCCAGGCAGGACTCCTGCAGCGCGACGAGTGGGACGAGGCCACCGACAAGCCGCAAAGCCCCGGTGTGCACGACGCCATCGAGGGCGACAGCCGGCTGACCGAGCAGCAGAAAGCCGCGCTGATCGCCGTCTACCACAGCATGCTCAGGTCCGACTAGCGCCGCGGCCGTCCGCAGGCCCAGCCGGGCGCAACATCAGGAAATGACGATCATGCCAGGTGAATCACGATTAACATACCTCAGCGTGAGCAATCCCAGCCCGGCGCCATTCCAGCTACCGCGGCGCACCGGCCGTTCGCTGCGGCCCGGCCGTCACCGCAGCCCGCACCGGCTCACCCTGCCCTCCGACGCGCCGGTGCTCGTGCTTGCCGTGCCCGGCGCTGCCTGCGCGGCAAGCGACGAAGTGGCCGCCGAGATCGCGGCCGTCGCCGGGATGTCCTGCTCCGGCGCCGAGGTACGGATCGGCTACCTGGACGGGACAACGCAGCGCCTGGCAGACGCCCTGGTCTTCGACACGGCGACCACCTCGAGCTCGCCGCTTCGGGCGGTGGTCGTCCCGCTGCTCGCTGGTCCCCATCCACGGCTCGACGCGGACCTTGAGGATGTAGTCCGCAGGGCCGCCGCGCCGATCAGCCTGGCCGGGCATCTCGGTCCGCATCCGCTGGTCGCCGAGGCCGTGCACGCCCGTCTCGCGGAAGCCGGGCTGGCCCGCGAGAGCCGGGCCCGCGGGCTCAGCATCGTCGCCGTGGCTAACGGCGTCGTGGTGCTCGCTGACCGCGGTGACGCGGCGATCAAGGCGGCAGGCGTCACGGCAGTGCTGCTCGCGGCACGGCTCGCTGCGCCAGCTGTCCCGGCCTCTCTCGGCGACCCGCAGGGCATCGACGCCGCCCTTGCGCGGCTGCGCGATGCGGGCGTCAGCCGACCGGCGATCGCGCCGTGCATCATTGGCCCGGAGGCCGATCACGATGAGCTGGCGGGCGTATCGGCCCGCACCGGGGCACCCTGCTCCAGGCCGCTGACCACCCATCCGGCCATCGGACAGCTGGTGGCAATGCGGTACGGCGCCGCGCTCGCCGACCTCCGCGTCGCAGGCTCCGCCGGCTGACGAACCACGTCACAGCTCTCGGCGCGGCCCCGGCCCGTCAGGCTCAGTTACTCGCCGCCGCATCCCATTGACACGCGGCCTGCGCTGCGCTGGGCTTCATATTGTGAGCCACCTGTGCTCACAGTCATCCTGTGTCCCGAGTTTCCCGGCCAGCCCATCCGTGACGTGACGGTGCGGTACCGCAGATCCTGGAAGAAGGCGGCGGCTATGAGCGAGTGGAACGCCATGACGTATGAGGGCAAGGACACGATCCTGCGCGTCGTCCGCGCCGAGGCGGAGCGGATGTTCGCGCTGGCCGAGCGGCCTGGCGCCTGGGAAGCCCCCACGGCGTGCGAGAGCTGGAAGGTCAAGGACGTGATCGGCCACGTGGTGGACACCACGGAGGGCTATTTCAAGGCCTTCGAGATGGCCAGGAGCGGCGCCGCCGCAGCCCGGCGCTTACGGCCTGGCCGGGATGCATGAGCGGGCTGGCGAGCAGGCTCAGGCGTTCCGCGAACTGTCCCAGCAGGACTTGATGACCCGGGTGCGGGCCGACCTCGACAAGATGATGGGCATCCTGGAGCCGCTCAGTCCGGAGGAGTGGACGGGACTGCTGGTCCCGCACTTCTACATGGGCAACGTGCCCGCGTTTGTCTACGCGGGCGGCCAGCTGATGGACTACGGGGTGCATACCTGGGACATCAGGCAGGGCAGCGGCATCGCGCACGGCATCTCGGGCGACGCGGCCGACCTGCTGGTGCCGTTCATGTTCATCATCTGGCAGTCGACCGTCAAGCCGACAGCCGACCTCAGCCCGTTCACGATCGGCATCCGGGTCACCGGGCGGAACGCCGGCGACTACCGGGTCTCGATCGGTGACCAGGGCATGGCCTACGAGCAGGGACAGCGTGACCGGCCTGCCGACAGTGATTGACTTCGACGCCGGGAGCCTGGTGCTGACCACATTCGGCCGGATGAACGCCGGCACGGTGCGGGGCGACGAGGCGCTGGCCGACCGCTTCCTGAACCTGTTCTTCCGCATCTAGCCCGCCCGCATCTCTCGCCGCTGGCTCCGCCCGGTCCCTAAGAGCCTGGCGGGATGTAGCGGACGGCGTGGTCGGTCTGCTGGTAGATGCCCGGGCCGGCGGGGCGCCGCATCTCCTCAGCCAGGTGACCGATCAGGCCAGCGGCCCTGGCCAGCAGCGCGAACCCGCGCAGCACGTCCGGGTCAAAGCCCAGGTCGGCAAGGGCGGCTCCGCACACGCCCGCGCCATTGAGCGGCAGCGTCCTACCGAGAATGGCCGGATGGACCCGGCCGACCGCGGCGAACAGCCGCAGGTGCGGCCCGAGCGTGCCCTCCTCTTCGGCGATCCTGAAGATCACTGGTGTGCGCGGATCACCGCCCTTGTGCAGCGGATGCCCGAGCCCGGGCACCAGCCGCCCGGCGGCGCGCTGCGCCTGCACCGCCGCGGCTGCCAGCGCGTCCCAGCCCGACTCGTCGTCGGGCACCGGCAGCGGGCCTGCACAGCCGGCCAGCGCAGCGGCCAGGAACCTGCCGCAGTCCTCGGTCACCCCGAGGAACACCGAGCCGCCGCCGAGCAGCCCGGCGGCGACCGCGCCCTGCACCGACTCGGGTGCCCCGGTCAGCGTGAGCCGGGCCGCGATAGCCGACGGCGTGAAGCCGTGGTCGGCGAGCGCAACCAGCACCGATTCGAAGACCCGCAGCTCGCCTGGGGCCGGGCGGCGCAGGGCGACCAGCCAGAACGCTAGCTCGCCGAAGCTGACCTGGCCCATGAGCTCACCGGCCAGGTCGTGGCCAAGCACCTGGATGGAGGTCGCGTCGGCGGTCCCGATCGAGGTGAAATATTCGTTCATAGCTGGTCCTCTCGGCCCGGCAGGGACCCGGGCTGTGGCTGGCTGGCCTCGGCATCGTACTCACCGGGCTGGTGCCCGGCGGGCAGCCGGTGCTTGGCCACCCGGGCGGTCGGCGTCCGCGGCAGCTCATCAATCAGCTGCCAGTACCTGGGTACCTTGAACGCGGCAAGCCGGGCCGCCGCGAACTGGATGAGCTGCCGGAAATCGAGAGCTCCGTCGGCATCGGCGGGCACGATGAACGCCTTCACCTCGTCCTCGGACAGCTCCGACGGCACCCCCACGACCGCGCACTCAAGGACAGCCGGGTGCTCGGTGAGCACCTCCTCCACCTCGAGCGGCGACAGGTTCTCGCCGCGGCGGCGCAGCACTTCCTTCAGCCGCCCGACGAACGTGTAGATCCCGTCGGAGCCCACCGTAACCAGGTCGCCGGTGTGCAGCCAGCCGTCGGTGATTGCCCTGGCTGTCTCCTCGGGCATCCCCCAGTAGCCGGGCGTCACCACCGGGTTGCGAAGCAGCAACTCGCCGGTCTCGCCAAGACCAAGTTCCCGGCCGTCGGCAGAGATCACCCTGGCCTCGTTGACCAGGCCGAGGGCCGGATGCTGGCGTACCGCGCCGAGGGTGCCGAACGGCCGGGTGCCGCGCGGCCAGATCAGCCCGTAGGGCGACTCCGACATCGCGTAACCGACCACGACCCGGAAGCCGAACCGCCGCTCGATTTCCTCCTGGCGGCCGCGCTCCGGGCCGGCCCGGTGTAGCAGAGCCGCAGCGGGTTGTCGGCGTCATCGGACCGCGGTGGCTGGCGCATCAAGATCTCCAGCATCGCCCCGATCGCGTTGAACTCGGTCGCCCCGTGCCTGCGCGCGGCGTCGAGGAAGCCGCTGGCGGAGAATCGTTCCAGCAGTACCAGCCCCGCGCCGCAGGCCAGCGAGCCCATGACCGAGTATGCGGGCGCGTTGATGTGGAACAGTGGCAGCGAGGTCATCAGCCGGTCCGCTGCGGTCAGCTCCATCCAGAAGCCGAAGCCCTCGCCAGCCATGGCGTATGCCCGGTGTGTCTGCATGACCAGCTTGGACCGGCCGGTCGTACCCGAGGTCGGGATCAGCACCGCCAGGTCATCTGGGCGCACGCCCGGGCCAGGCAGCCCCGCGCCGGCTGTCCCGTGCCCGGCGTCGGCACCGAGTTCGGCCACGTCAAGCACGCCGAGCTCGGGCAGCCCGGCGATGCCGGCCGAGTCGAGCAGCGCGGCCAGGCCGGGATCGCTGACCAGCGCGCGCGGCGTCGTCTGCCGGACGAGCCCGGCCAGTTCGGCGGCGGCGCTGCGCGGGTTGACCGGCACCAGCACCGCGCCGAGAGCGGCCAGGCCCAGCCAGCACAGCAGGTAATCGGTTGTATTACGGGTGGTGACGACGACCAGGTCACCGCGGCGCACTCCCGCCCCGGCGAGCGACCGCGCCACCTCTGCAGTGGCGGCGACCGCACCGGAGAAGGTCAGCGACGTCTCGTCGGTGCGCAGCCAGATTCCGTCCGGATCGCGTTGCGCAGCCGCGGTCAGCACCCGCGGGATGGTGCCTGAGTACTCGGGCCTGGCTGTCATGCCTGCGACGATACGTCCGCGGCCAGCCCGGGTTCCGGCCGCAGGCCACGGGCCAGCACCGCCATGAGGTCGTCGAGGACGTCGTCGGGGACCCGGCCGCCCGCTGTCCACTCGGCCCAGCGCATGCCGACGAAGTTGCCGAGCCCGGCGTAGACGTAGCCGATGACCTCCGGGTCATACCGCACGTCGACATCGCCCGCCTGCTGCGCGATCCGGACGCCGCGCGCGTAACCGCGGACCAGCCGCTCGTAGTACTGCCTGAACTCGGCGGGCGCGACGAACTCGGCCTCGCGTACGATCCGGTAGATCCACGGCCGCTTGGACATCAGGTCGAAGTAGGCGCGGAAGGATGCCCGCTCCCTGGCCCGCTGGTCCGCATTGGCCTGCTCCAGGGCGGTCCGCATCGCCGTCCGGAGATCGGCGTTGATGTGCCGGATCACCGCTGCGAAGATCTCCGCCTTGGAATGGAAATGGGCGTAGAAGCTGCCGGTGGCGATGCCTGCGCTGGCGCAGATCTCGGCCACCGTCGTCCGCCGGTAGCTGCGCTCGCCGAACAGTTCCTCGGCGGCCAGCAGCAGCCGCTCACCCGGCGGCCGCTCAGCACCGCCGTCCGGCTTGCGGCCTGTAACGCCGCTCACGTGCGTACCCCCGTCCTGGATTCTGAACGGGCAACCATCGCCGGTCCCGGTAGGCCGGTGGGCCGGCCACCGCCTGAGGCGGCGGCCGGCCCAGACGCGGCTGATCAGGGCGAGGGAATCCCGCTGGCAGGCGCAGCCGGCTGCGCCGTGGCGTAGGTCGTGACGGCTCCGGTCGCGCTGTTGTCGGTGACCTGAACCGGGCCCGTCTGGACGACCACGCCATTCTTGATGACGCCCATGTAGACGCCGGTGACGCCGTCGTGGTCGGTCGCGGAGTAGGCATACGGCGCCACCGAGACACCCTGCGGCAGGCCGCCGTTGATCGCGCTGACCAGGTCCTGCCTGGTCGGATTCCGCCCGGCCTTGAACATGGCCTGGACGAACGTGTACCCGACCGCCATGCCGTAGGCCACGTTGCCGTCCAGCGGCAGTTTCGGGAGGTACTGGCTGTGGACCTTGCTGAACAGCGATACCCAGCTGTTGCTGGTGTCACCGAGCGAGGGCAGGTACTCATCGGTGATGATGCCCTGCGTCAGCGTGTTCCCCGCGACGCTCGCGCCGCCCTGCTTCGCGAACGCCTCGAGGAGGCCGGCCAGGGTGATCGGGTCGGAGCCGACGTTGCTGACCACCAGCTGCGGGCTGAAGCTGAGCTTCAGCGCGAACAGCCGCAGCAGCGCGGTGAACGCGGGGACCGAGAACGAGACCACGACCTGGGCTCCCGCCGCCTTCAGCGCGGCCACCTGCGGGCCGATGTTGGTGTTGGTCGGAACGTAGCTTTCCCTGGCGACGACCTGGGCCTTCGGGATCTCGTAGTCGAGGCCCTTGACGCCGTCCTGGCCGAATTCGTCGTTCTGGTAGAAGTAGCCGATCTTCTTGCCCTTGAAGTGCGCCTTGATGTAGTTGCCGAGGATCTTGCCCTCACGGATGTAGTTGGGCTGCCAGCCGAAGGTGTAGGGCAGGGTCGAGGGGGCGTTCCAGCATGCGCAGCCGGAGGCGACGAACACGTCGGGCACCTTCTGCGCGTTCAGGTAGGAGGTGACCGCCAGATGGGTGGGCGTGCCCAGGCCGTCGAAGATCGCATAGACATTGTCCTGCAGCACCAGCTGGTGCACCACGGTGGCGGTGAGGGTCGGGTTGTACTGGTCGTTCAGGTACTTGTAGACGATCTTGCGGCCGTAGATGCCGCCGTGCGCATTGACATACTGGAAATAGGCGTTGGAGGCGGGGGCGATCTCGTCATAGCCGGGCGCCGCGACGCCGGTGAGCGGCTGGTGGCTGCCGATCGTGATCGTGGTCGCCGTGATACCGGGGGCGGATGCCGTCAGCGCGCTGCTCGATGAGCTGGATGAGCTTGACGACGGCGACGACGACCCGCTGGAACCGCACGCGGCGGCGACCATCGCGAGGGCGGCCAGCCCGGCGACAGCCGCCACTTTTGCTCGATGTGGGCTTTTCATCTATTGCCTTCCTCCTGGTGTTCTGCTGCCGGCGGGTGCCGGCGCAATGCGCTGAGAGGGGTTCCCGCAGTCGGGGTGACGGGCCCGAGCAGGCGGCGGACGCCGCCCTGGATTCCGGCGGGGAAGACGAGCATGACGACGATGAGCACGAGACCGTAGGCCGCGATCGGGATGCTGGAGCTCGCCGCGCTGGACAGACCGTGGCTGCTGGCCACGTCGGTGAGGTAGGTAGGGACGAAGACGAACAGCAGGCTCCCCCACAGCGCCCCGGCCAGGCTGCCGAGGCCGCCGATGACGGCCGCGGTCAGCAGCCCGATCGACAGGGCGAGCGTGAAGGCGCCCGGCGAGACGCTCGTGGTGACCACCGCGAGCAGCGCACCGCCGAGGCCGGCGGCGGCGGCGCTGACCACGAAAGCCAGGATCTTCAGCCTGGCCACGTTCAGGCCGGCCAGGGCCGCTGCCACCTCGTTGTCACGGACCGCGCGCCAGCTGCGGCCGACCCGGCTGCGGGCCACGTTGGCCAGCAGGACCAGGGCGATCAGGGTGGCCGCGCTGGTGAGCCAGAGCAGCCACCGGGTCGGCGGGAAGGTCGCGCCGAGGAACGCCGGCGTCGTGATGGAGATGTTCAGTCCCTGGTCACCGCCGAAGACGCCCGGATACTTGTCCGCCAAAGACGGCAGCGCGACCGCGAGCATGAGCGTCGCCCCGGCCAGGTACGGACCGCGCAGCCGGGCTCCTGCGATGCCGACGATCGCGCCGCCGGCAGCGGTGATCACCACGCTGGCCGCGAACACCACCTCAAGTGGCCAGTGCAAGTGCAGCAGCAGCAGCGCCGCGGCATAGGCGCCGATCGCCATGAAGGCGCCATGGCCGAGCGAGATCTGGCCGCTCAGCCCGATCAGGACGGTCAGGCCGGCCACCGCCACCAGATAGGCGGCGACCCCGGCCAACTGGTAGTCGCGATAGCTGTCGAGCCTGATGGACGCCAGGACGATCACGAGGGCGGCGAGCACCGCGACGCCGAGATGGCGGGCCAGAGTCATGATCACACCTGCCGGGCGGCGGTAGTGGAGAACAGGCCCGACGGCCGGACCATCAGGACGAGCACCAGGATCACCAGGCCGAACAGCAGCACGAGGTCGCTGCCCAGGTAGCCGCCGACGTAGTTGAGCAGGACTCCGAGGATCACGCCGCCCGCGATCGCTCCGGCCGGGCTTTCCAGCCCGCCGATCACCGCCGCGGTGAAGCCGAGCACGAAGATTGAGTCCATGCTGTTCGGATACAGGAAGGTCGAAGGCGAAACGAGCACCCCGGCCAGTGCGCCGAACAGGCCGGCCAGTGCCCAGCCGAGGGTCAGCACCCGGCCGATCCGCACGCCGAGCAGCCGCGCGATCGAGGGGCTGAACGCGGTCGCGCGCATCCGCAGGCCCACCGCGGTGTACCTGAACACCGCGGCCAGCACGAGCGCGGCGGCCAGTACAGCCACGGCTATGAACACGTCGTTCCATGAAACGCCGAGCGCGAAAGACCCGATCTTTATCCCGGTGACCGAGAACGCCGGCGGGAACGACCGGAACTGGCCGCCGTAGATGATCCCGGCTACGCCCTCGATGAGGATCAGCAGCCCGATGGTCACGATCACCGCGTTCAGCGCGGGCTTGTTGGCGACCGGCCGGACGACTACCCGCTCCAGGGCCACGCCCAGCACCAGGCCGGCGGCGAGCGCAGCGGCAAAGCCGAGCCAGTAGTCGCCCGTATGGTTGATAACGACGAGCGCGACGTAGGCGGTGAACATCGCGATCCCGCCCTGGGAGTAGTTGAGGATCCTGGTGCCGCGCCAGATCAGCACGAGGGAGAGCGCGATCGCGGCGTAGATCATGCCGACGCTGATCCCGCCCAGCGTGAACTCAACAAACTCCTGCATCAGCCACCCCCTAAAAGCCCAGATAGTGACGGCGCAGCGAGACGTCGGCCGCGAGGTCGGCGGCGTCCGCATCCGCGGCGATCTTGCCGAGGTTCAGCACGATGCCCCGGTCGGCGATACCGAGCGCGCTGCGCGCGTTCTGCTCCACCAGCAGGACGGTCAGGCCGGAGTCGTCGCGAAGCTGCCTGACCAGGCCCATGATCTGCGCGACGATCCGCGGCGCCAGCCCGAGTGAGGGCTCGTCAAGCAGCAGTACCTGCGGCGCCGCAAGCAGCGCCCGGGCGATGACCAGGATCTGCCGCTCGCCACCGGAGAGCGTGCCAGCCAGCCGGCGCCGCCGGTCGGCGAGCAGCGGGAAACGCTCATAGGCGCCGGCCAGCGCGGCCGCCCGGTCGGCCGCCGGGCGGATGAGAGCGCCGAGGCGCAGGTTCTCCTCGATGGTGAGCTCGGTGATCACGCCCTGGCCTTCGGGCACGTGCGCGACCCCGGCGCGGGCGATCTCCTCGGGGCGGCGCCTGGCCAGGTTGACGCCACCGAGGGCAATGCGCCCCCGGCGCGGCCGGACGAATCCGCTGATCGTCCGCAGCAGCGTCGTCTTCCCGGCTCCGTTGGCGCCAAGCACCGCAGTGATGGTGGCAGGCCGTACCGAGATCGACAAGCCGTCCAGTACCGGTCCTCCGCCGTACCCGGCCACGATGTTCTCGATGGCAAGCGCCGCGGCCTCACTCATCATCAGCCTCACCTGGCTCCGCGTCCCGGCCCGGCTCCCCGTCCCGGCCTGGCTCCGCGTCCCGGCCTGGCTCCGCATCCCGGCCGGGCGGCACGTCCTGGTCAATGCCGAGGTACGCGGCGGTGACGGCCGCGTCGGCCTGGACCTGCTCGGGGGTGCCGACGGCGATCACCTTCCCGAAGTCCAGCACCGTGATCGTCTTGCAGACCGACATCATCAGGTCCATCCGGTGCTCGATGACCACCACGTTGGTGTCGGCCGCCAGCTTTTCGATCAGGTCCCCGAGCTCGGGCAGCTCGGCTTCCGACAGGCCGCTGGCGGGCTCGTCGAGAAGCAGCACCCGCGGCCGTGCGGCCAGCGCGCGGGCCAGCGCAACCCGCTTGCGCGAGCCGTAGGCCAGCGTTTCGGGCATCCTGTCGGCTAGGGCCGCCGCGCCGACCTGATCGAGCGTCCGCAAGGCCCGTTCCCTGAGCGCCCGCTCATCCCGGTCCGACCAGGGCAACCCGAACAGCGCGGACCAGAATCCGGCGCGCGCCTGGCTGGTCGCACCGATCATCACGTTCTCGACCACGGACAGGCCCCCGAACAGGCCCACGCCCTGCAGCGTGCGCGCGATACCAAGGCGGGCAAGCCGGTGCGGCCGGAGGCCTATGAGCTCCTGGCCGCCGAAGTGGATCGCGCCGGAGTCTGGCCGGACGAAGCCGCACAGCACATTGAGCAAAGTGGTCTTGCCGGCCCCGTTCGGCCCTATGATGCCGGTTACCTGCCGGGGAGCCGCAGTGAGCGAAACGTTGTCGAGCGCTGTGAGGCCGCCGAAACGGACAGTGACGCCCTGGACGTCCAATGAACCGTCATTCACCGGGTGATCCCTTGCTCCGGGACGCTGCACTACCGTGTGGTGAACCCAGGTTCAAGGCATCTGCGTGCCGATGGCAACCTTCAACCACATTCGTGGCCAAACCGAGACCAGCGGTAACCACGGCGCCCGCCGCCGCCCCGGCGCTCTGGCCAGAGCGCCGGGCCGACTGCGTAGGTATCCTCAACAATGATGACAACGCTGAGCGCATCGTCGGCATGCAGCAGGAGATAACGGGAGCCAGGCCTTCCGGCCGCCCGGCATGGGCGCGCGGGGTCAGGCGTCTCGTGGTGCTGACCGGCGCCGGGGTATCGACGGACTCCGGGATCCCTGATTTCCGGGGACCGCAGGGCGTGTGGACGCGCAACCCGGGCGCCGAGAAGCTGTCCTCCTACCAGGCCTACATGGCCGATTCCGCGCTGCGGCGCCGGTCCTGGCAGGCGAGGCTGGCGCATCCGGCTTGGACAGCCGAGCCCAACGCGGCGCATCTCGCGCTTGCCGTGCTCGCCCGCTCCGGGATCGAAACCCGCGTGATCACTCAGAACATCGACGGCCTGCACCTGCGCGCGGGCACGCCGCCCGAGCGGGTCGTCGAGCTGCACGGAACGATGTTCGACGTTGTCTGTACCGGCTGCGGTGACCGAACGGCCATGGCCGAGGCGCTTGCCCGGGTGCGGTCCGGGGAGGACGACCCGCGCTGCGTGCAATGTGGCGGGATTCTCAAATCGGCGACGGTCATGTTCGGCCAGATGCTGGAGCCCGGCGTCTACCACCGGGCCGCCATCGCAGCCGCGAGCTGCGACCTGCTTATCGCGGTGGGCAGCACGCTCATGGTCGAGCCTGCCGCGTCGCTCTGCGCGGTAGCCGTCCGGGCACGCGCGCGTCTGGTCGTCGTTAACGACGAGCCCACCCCTTACGACGAGACCGCCACCGCGGTCATCCGCGACCCCATCGGGACGGCCGTGCCGCGCATCGCCGATCAGCTGCTTATGCCATAGCATCGCCAGCCGCTGAAGGCGCTCACTCCCGCCGCCGGCTTCCAGTGATGTCATCCTGGACGCGTGGGTATGTCGGACATGACGGGAGGAACGAGCATGCTGGCCGCGCACTCGGCGCCGATCTCAGGCCCGGGGTTCACGACCGTGGTGCTGCTGACGGGCATCGCGCTGGTGATCGGGCTGGCCTGGGCATCACGCCGGCTGCTCGGCCTGCCGGTCGGCACGATCCGGGCCCTGATCGCCGGGCTGCTTGGCGTCGCCGCGGCCGAGGCATTCGGCAGGTCCATTCAGCCGGCCTATGGTGGCCACCTGGTCGTGTTCTTCACCGTCTCGCTCGGCGTGCCGGTGATCGTCGCCATGATCTTCATCGTGATAGCCGAGGCGCTGGTGCCGAGGGGCAGCCGACCCGGTCCCGTGGAGATGATCCGGGCGTTCCGGCGGCGGCTGACGCGGGCCCGGCGGTATTCCCAGATCAGCCGCATCGCCGTGCGCCACGGGCTTGGGCCCTATCTCCGCGGCCGGCGGCTGGACGACGGCGACGCTAACGGGGGCTCGCGGCTGGCCTCCTCGCTCAGGCAGGCGCTTGAGGACGGCGGAGTCACTTTCGTCAAGCTCGGCCAGCTGTTGTCCACCCGGCGTGACTTGCTTCCCGCCGAATTCATCGCGGAGCTTTCGCGGTTGCAAGATCAGGTCTCGCCAGCCCGGTGGGAACAGATCGAGCCGATCCTCAGCGAGTCGTTCGGCGCGCCGCCCGGCGAGGTCTTCACGGAGCTATCCCGTCAGCCGGTAGCTGCCGCCTCCATCGCCCAGGTCTACCGGGCGCGACTGCGCAGTGATGGCGCCAGCTCGGAAGTCGCCGTCAAGGTTCGGCGCCCCGGGATCGAGTCGACCGTAGAGCGCGACCTGGACATCGTGCTGCGGCTCGCCGCAACGCTCGAGGAGCGCACCCGCTGGGCACGATCGCTTGGCGTTGTCGCCCTGGCGCAGGGATTCGCGGCCGCGATCCGTGAGGAACTCGATTTCCGGGTGGAAGCACGCAACACCGCGGCGGTGGCCTCCGCCTGGTCAGCCGACCAGCACTCCGCCGCGCACGGCGTTCCGATCGTGGTGCCTAACGTGCGGGAGAAGTACTGCACTCGCCAGGTCCTGGTCACCGAATGGCTGAACGGAGTCAACCTGGGTGCCGCCGGTCCCGTGGTGGAGCAGCTGGGTCTTGAGCGGGCCGAACTTGCCCGGTCGATGATCCGCTGCCTGCTGCGCCAGATCATCGTCGACGGGATCTTCCACGCCGACCCGCACCCGGGAAACATCCTGCTGCTCGCCGACGGCAGGCTTGCTCTGCTCGACCTCGGCTCGGTCGGCCGCCTCGACGGGCAGTTCCAGTTCGCGCTACAGAACCTGCTGCTCGCGATCGGCCGCGGGGACCCGGCCGCGCTCTGCGACGCCCTGCTCGATCTGGTGGCCCGGCCCGACGATATCGACGAGCAACGGCTGGAGCGGGCACTCGGCCAGTTCCTGGCGCTGCACCTCGCGGGCGGGTCGGCGGCTGGCAACGAGATGTTTACTGACCTGTTCCGGCTGGTCTCCCGCTTCGAGCTTGGCATCCCGCAAGAGATAGCGGCGGTGTTCCGGGCGCTCGCCACGTTGGAGGGCACGCTCACCCAGCTCGCGCCCGGGTTCGACATCGTGACCGAGGCGCGGGAGTTCGCCAGCATCCACATCGCCGAGCGATGGACGCCCGAGGCGGTCCGCAAGACAACCACGGACGAGCTGCTCGCGCTGCTGCCGGTGGTACGCAGGCTCCCGCGCCGCATCGAGCGCATTACCGGCGCGCTGGAGCAAGGCAGGCTCAGCCTGAACGTGCGCCTGTTCGCCGACGAGCGCGACCGCGAGGTGGTCACCGGCCTGGTGCACCTGGCCCTCCTGACGTTCCTCGGCGCGGCCATCGGCATAATCGCCGTGCTGCTGATCGGCACGCACGGAGGCCCGACGATCACCCCTACGGTCAGCCTGTTCCAGGTGATCGGCTACAACCTGATCGTGGTCAGCAGCGTGCTCATCTTGCGCGTCCTGTTCAGGATCTTCACGCCAGGGCGCTGACAGCACCAGCTATCGCGATCCTGGGCAGCGGAGACCTGATTCAGTCGATCGCGCGCCGCAACGTCATCGACAAGTACGTGCTCCTCATCCATCCGCTCGTCCTCGGCTCGGGCCGGCGCTTGTTCCCTGACCTGACATTGGTCACGGCTAGCCGGGGTAGTGGCCGGGTGTTGTGGTGTAGCTGCGGCCGTGCGGGAGAGTCCAGGTCAGGGTTCCTGGGCTAGGCTGGCTG
The DNA here is from genome assembly GCA_963774825.1 of uncultured Actinomycetes bacterium. Lineage (GTDB taxonomy): Bacteria > Actinomycetota > Actinomycetes > Streptosporangiales > Streptosporangiaceae > DATBGO01. The sequence continues at coordinate 31,500 of CAVZGW010000024.1, forward strand.
AGCTGCCAGCCGGGTGCCTGTTTCGCCCGGTGATGGCGTCGGCACAGCGGTGAGACATTACACTCGCACGTCCTGCCGCCTTTGTCATAGGCGATGGTGTGGTCGTCGTCGCAGCGGACCGCTTGCCGCCGGCAGCCAGGAAATGAACAGACCCGGTCCCGGATCTTGACCAGGTGCCGCAGCACCCGGGACGGCCGGTACCCGGGCGTTTCCCGCGCGTGGGCGCACGTCCCGGTCGCCAGCCAGCGGATCCTGATCCCGGACAGCCAGCCCGGCAGCCCAGAACCCGGCGGCCCAGAACCCGGCGGCCCAGAACCCGGCGGCCCAGAACCCGGCAGCCCAGAACCCGGCAGCCCAGAACCCGGCAGCCCAGAACCCGGCAGGCCGGAGCCCGGCGGCCCGGGGCGGGCCTGGGCGCAGCCATGCGCGATGGCCCGCCCCCCTGGGCTGGTCAGCGTCACGCACCAGCGAGAACCCGGCTGGCCAGGCGAGCAGCCCGGCCAGATCGCGGCAGGTCCCGGCGTCTAGCGGGCCCAGGCCCGCGGCCTCACCGGGCTGGTCGGTCTGGCCCAGCCAGGCGGCCAGCGGCATCGTCAAGTTCACCGAGCCGCCCAGCCCGGGCGGCCGGCGGCCCGCCCCGCCGCCACCCGGGTCCGCGCCGCGACGGGCCGCACCATCGCCCGGCCTGCCGTCGCCGGCCTGCCATCGCCTGGCCCGTCGGCCCGCGCCCGGCCAACACCGGCACCGCAGCCCGGGCCGGGGTGCGGATTGCCCCGATCATCGGGCACCGCAGGCTCGCGCGCGGCCGGCTCAGGGCGCGGCCGGCTCGGGCAGCAGGGTCTCGGGACCCCGGCCCGCCAGCAGCGCGGTGAACACCCTGGCGCGCAACTGCTCCAAGGTCCCCGAGGCACCGTGTTCCTTCAGCCAGCGGGCCAGCGCATCAACCCGCTGATCCGCGGCGATCACCTCGGCCTCGCGGCAGATCCCGGCCGGCCAGCGCACCAGTCCCCGACGACTCGGTCCACGCCTCCACCCGCGCATCCTTCTGCGCCTTCTCCCGCCGCCGGATCCCGGCCTGCGGGTCAACCGCCAGCACCGCCCGGCGGCACGCCGCCCGCAACTGCCCGGTCGTCTGCCCCGGTGCCGCCGGCAGCACCCGCTCCTCCACCGCTGCCGCCGCAGCATCATCAAGCAAGCAGGTCTCATCCACGATCACCGCCGCCCGCGGCCCGTCGATCCGGCCCGCCTCCAAAGCGGCTGCCGTCCCTCGCAGCCGCGCCAGCCCGGCCGCCAGGCCTGTCACCCGGGACGCGGCCCGGCCGGTCAGCGTCAACGCAGCAGCAATCTCCTCATCGAGGTGCCCGTCATCCTTCGGGCCCGGAGCAGGCCGACGACCCGCTAGGACACTGACCGCAGCCAGCTCACCCGCCATCGCCCACGAGGCCAGCCGCCGCCACCCGCACAACACCCCCACAACCTCATCATCGGTCAGGGCACCCAGCCCCCCGGTCCACGCACGAGCGGTGAACTCGGCCAGCGCCGGGCCCGGAATCAGCCGGTCAGCCGCCCGGCCTGCCGCGAACCCCGTCCCCTCCGCACCAGGCTCACGGTGGGTAAACCCGGCCGCCAGGGCTTCGGGCACTACGCCGCCGCTCTGGTCATCCGGCAGCTGACGGCGGATCCCCGTGGTCAGTCCGGCCAGCCATGACTCCGGCCCAAGCGGCCAGCAGGCATCCGCATTCAAGAACGCGCTGCGACGCGGGCGCTCACCCGGCTGGTGGCCGCCACCACCGGCGGCGGCGGGTGCGTGTCTGCCACCTAACCTCCTCCCGCCGGATTGCCGTCGGGTCGCCGAACTTCTTCGAACATGCTATCGACACCCGCTGACATTCCTGTCGTGATCCCCAGCCACCACCGATACCCGTTTCAAGGTCTTAGCAATAACCTACGGGGCGCGGCCTGGTCCCTGAGTGCGGCAGCACAGCTAGCCGGAACTAAGCCGCCCCGATCGCCGCGGACCACGTTACGGTCGGAGCATGAAGGGCAGCGGACTGGACGTCGTGGTCATCGGCGCCGGGGTATCTGGCCTGACGACGGCGATCTGCCTGGCCGAGGCTGGCCTGGCAGTGAGCGTACGTGCCGCCGAGCCGCCGCTGGCGACCACATCGGCAGCGGCAGGAGCGCTCTGGGGCCTGCACCTCGTCCGCATGGATGAACGGGTCCCTAGGTGGGCCGAGATCACGCTGGCCAGGCTGCTCGACATGCTCGGTGATCAGCCGACTGGCGTCCGGCTCGTCTCCGGGATCGAGGCATCCAGGTCCCCGCAGCAGGACCCGCCTGCCTGGCTTGCCTCCGCTGACGGCCAGCCGCCCCGGCCAGCCAGCGCCTTGCCCGCCGGGTACGCGGCCGGGTGGGAACGTACCGCGCCGCTGGTCGCCATGCCCGTCTATCTCGGCTACCTGCTCGACCGGCTACAGCGGAGCGGCGTGGAGGTTCGCGACGACTGCACGTTCGGGTCGCTGCCCGAGGCGATCGAGCAGACCGGCGCCCCGGTGGTCGTGAACTGTTCTGGGATCGGCGCTCACACGCTCGTTCCTGATCCGGCCGTGACGCCGGTGCGGGGCCAGGTGGTGGTCGTCGCGAATCCAGGGATCAGCGACTTCTTCGTCGGCGCTGGCGAGGATCCCGATGACCTGGTCTATCTCTTCCCGCACCGGGACACCGTTGTGCTCGGCGGAACCGAGCAGCCGGACGACTGGAGCGTCGAGCCCGACCCCGGAACCGCGGAACGGATCATGCACAGCTGCACGGCCATCGAGCCGAGGCTGGCCGGGGCCGAGGTCATCGGGCACCGGGTCGGGTTGCGCCCGGTCCGGCCCACCGTCAGGCTTGAGGCCGACGAGCTGGTGACGGACGCCGGCTGCTGCACAATTACGGCCACGGCGGCGCTGGAATAACGCTGTCCTGGGGCTGCGCGGTCGACATCGTGAACGCCGTCGAGGCTAGGACCGCTCGCCGCTCGCCGCTCGCCGCCCCGCTCACCCCCGGCCCTGCGGGGTCGCGGCGCGGAAATCAGAAGCCGGGAAACACCTTGCGCAGCCGGTCCAGGTCGGCCGGGTCCGCTGCCACGTCCGCCGGGGTGTGCTCGGGGTCGAGCCGTCCGTAGGAAAGCCTCAGCAGCGCCTCCGCCGGCATCCGGAGCTCAGGCAGCCCGAGTTCGGTCGCGGCTTCCTCGCCGTCCAGGGCCAGTCCGTCATGGTCACGATTCGGTGACGGTCAGCAGGTAGTCACGGTCCGGGCTGGTCGTGATGATCCGGTTACGGAACTCCTCGCCCTGTGGTTTTCCGAGCCGCGGGGCAATGAACTCCGGCACGGTGTCGACCAGCAGCGCCACCGCGTCCGGCGCGACGGTGGCCGCCGGATCGGCACTGACCGCCACATCCCAGGTGTGCAGCGCGTGCTCGCCGAGCCGGAGCCTGATGAGACCCGCGGCGTCAAGTTCAAGCCCGATAAACGGGAACCGGATCCTGGCCAGGTCCGCATCGCTGAGCTGCTCCAGCGCAACGACCTGCCGCTCGTCAGCCACCAGGCAGTCCGCCGCCTGCTCGTCGGGGCTCTTGGCATTCCAGATGTCCCACACTGGCCGGACCGCTTCACCGCCCAGCGGCTCCGCCTCGCCTAGCGCCACGGGCAGCATCATCAGGCCGATCTCAGCGCCGCTGCCCAGGTGCGACAGGACCTGGGCAATCGTCCAGCTGCTGCAGTAGGAGGGCGCCCGGACCTGATCGGCGGTCAGCGGCCGCACAACAGATGCGAGCCGCTCATGGGAGCCGCGGAGGGCGGCGATCCAGACGTGTGGGTTTGACTCCATCGGTGACTCCATTTCAGCGGATTTCAGCGGACGTGATTTTCAGGGGACGTGGCTGTAGGGCCACCGTGGGCGAAGGTACGAGCGAGGCTGCCCGATGACCGGCTACTGGCAGTCTAGGGTGATCGGTATGAGGATCGGTTTCGGTGCGCCGGTATCCGGCGCTTGGGCGACCGCCGAGAACCTTGCGGCCTTCGCCGTCCGGGCCGAGCAGTCCGGTTACGCGTCACTGTGGAGCTTTCAGCGGCTGATCGTGCCCGAGGGCTCGGCCCTTGAGCGGGTGTACTCCAGCGTGCTCGACCCGATCGTGGCGCTGGCCTACGCGGCCGCGGCGACGTCGAAGATCAGGCTTGGCGTGGCGGTGATCAACCTGCCGTTCGTCTCCCCCGCCTATCTGGCCAAGCAGGCAGCGTCGGTGGATTTCCTGTCCGGCGGCCGCCTGGACCTGGGCCTGGGCATCGGCTGGCTGCCGGAGGAGTTCGCCGCGGCCGGCGCCTCGATGGCCCGGCGGGGCGAGCGCGCCGCCGAGTACGTCGCGGTCCTGCGGAACCTCTGGGCGGACGGGGTGAGCGAATTCTCGGGCGGGTTCTACACGGTGCCGCGGAGCCGGATGGCGCCCAAGCCTGTGCAGCCGGGCGGGCCGCCTGTGCTGCTCGGCGGGATGGCCCGGCCTGCGCTTGAGCGCGCGGGCCGGATCGCCGACGGCTGGCTGACCTCGAGCAGGACTGACCTGTCGCGGATCGGCGAGGGCATCGACGTGGTCAGGTCAGCCGCCGCGGCAGTCGGGCGCGATCCAGGCGAGGTGCGGATCGTTTGCCGTGGCGTGGTCCGGGCCGGTGCTGACGCCATGGCATCCGACGGCAGCGGCAGGCTGCTGCTGTCCGGTGGTTATGACCAGATACGGGCCGACACCCGATGGCTGGCTGCGCAGGGGGTCACTGAACTCTTCTACGACCTGAACTGGGATCCGGAGGTGGGTGCCCCGGACGCCGACCTCGCCGCTGCCACTGCCCGGGCCACCGAGATACTCGACGCGCTGGCACCCGGCTCGTAATCAGCGTGGCTGCCCGGCCGAGAGGCCGACCCCCTGCGCGTGCGCGATAGCGGCAGCCTCGGTGCGGCTGGCGGCGCCCAGCTTGGCCAGAATGTTCGACACGTGCACGCTCGCTGTCTTGGTGGCGATGAACAGCTCCGCGCCGATTTCCTTGTTGCTCTGGCCCGCGGCAAGCAACCGCAGCACCTCGAGCTCCCGGCCGGTCAGCCCGGCCAGCGGGTTGTGCTGACGGCCAGCGGCAGGGCCCTCGGGTGCCGCACCTGTCCATGTTCCGTCCGCGCCCGTCCGGCCGGGGCCGCCGGTCGCCAGCCTGGCCCGGCGGGCCAGGTCGGCAAGCGCCGACCGCAGCGGTGCCGCGCCGAGCCTGTCCGCTGTCACCGCGGCGGCCCGCCATTCCCGCTCCGCCTCATCGCGACGGCCCGCCTCGACCAGCGCCTCGGCCAGCCGCCAGCGCGACCGCGCGGTCTCGTAGACATACCCAGGCCCAAACGCGTCGACCACGGCCTGCCATTGCTCGGGGGCATTCTCTCCTCGCGCCCGCCGCCATTCGGCCTCGGCGCGCGCGAGCCAGCCCCGCCCGTCGACGCCAAGCGCTGACTTCACGCCACGGCGGCCGAGCGCACCCTGCCTGGCGATCTCGACCAGGTCGCCGGCGGCTTGCGCTGCCGCGGCCGCACGGTGCTGCTCGCCCGCCGCCCGGGCATGCCTGGCCTGGTCGGCGAGCGCCTCGAGGCCGATCGCCGCGGCCCGGATGGCAGGCGGCCCGACGCCCTCGTCCCACGCCTCGACCGCCTTGATGGTCGCCTCGCGCCTCGGCGAGCGCGGTATCCCCATCGCCCTGCCAGAGCACGTTCTCGGCCAGCAGGCCGCGAGCGATGTACTCAGCGAACCTGTCCTTGGCGAAGAACGGCTCCAGCCAGGCGCGCCGTTCGGCGACGCCGGTCCCGCGGCCACGTGCGACCTCGATGAACAACGCCATCGCGGAGAGCCGCGCCTCGGCGATGCTGGTGACCCGGACAGCGAATCCGTCCGCCAGGTCCTGCGCGTGATCCCAGTCGCCGTCCGCGTAGTGCGCCAGGTAGTGCAGATACGTCAGGTCAAGGCCGTCCGGTGCCAGGCCGAGGCCTGCCGCGGCGGCCAGCTGCATGCCGACATGCGCGGTGGTGCCCGCGGCGACCAGATTGCCCCATTCCAGCTGCACCCTTGCGAGCTGGAACGCGGCCCTCAGTTGGACGCCGAGCACGCCGGCCGCAGCCGCCTGATGGTGCGCCTTGGTGAGCCTGCTGATCGCTTCGTCATGCTGCCCGGCGCGCTCGCTGAGCAAGCCGAGCGTCACCAGGGCGTCGGCCTGAACCCACTGGGCGTCCGCGGCCTCTGCGGCAGCCGCGGCCTCCTCGGCCCGGGCCTGCGCGGGATGCTGGTCCTTCATCCACAGCAGGGTGCGGGCATGGGTGGCCAGGGCACGGGCACGTTCCCACCGGGGCGGATCCTCGGGCAGCGCGTCGACCGCAGCGGCGGCAGCGGCAACGGCAGCGTCGTGCTCATCCAGCTCCAGCAGGAAGTAGGCGAGCCGCTCGCTGGCCCTGCTGTAAAGCACCGGATCGGACTCCGTGGCCAGGAAGCTGAGCAGCCGCCTGAGCTGCTGCACAGCCCGCGGCACGTCGCCGCTATCCGCGGCACTGACCGCTGACCGGAACGCCAGCTTGCCCCGGTCGAACCCGGCAAGCTGCTCTGGGTCGCTGACCCGCTCCCACAGCGACAGCGCGAGATCGTAGTGGCGATGCGCCTCGGCAGGGGCGGCCAGCCGCTCGGCTTCCCGCGCCGCCAGGATCGACGCGGTGAACGCGCCGGGGATGTCGTGGCTGGCGAGGCTGTGCTGGGCGAGCTCGGCGGCGGATCCGGGCACCTGGGCAAGCCGCCGCTCGTCGCGGAGCAGGGCGGCGAGGCTGGCATGCAGCCTGGTCCGCTCGCCGGGCAGCAGGTCGGCATAGATGGCCTCGCGGAGCAGCGCGTGCCTGAACGCGTATCCGCCGCCGCCATCGGGCACCAGTAGCTGATGCGCGACCGCTTCCCTGACCGCGTCCTCGTACTCCAGCTCAGCCAGCCCAGAGGCTCGCCTGACGAGCTCATCGTCTACCCGCCGTCCGGTGACCGCGGCGGCCCTGAGGACCTGCTGCGCGATCGGGGCCAGCCGCTCCATCCGGGCCAGCAGCAGGTCAGCGAGGCCCGCCGGCAGTTCTGCGCGGACGCGCGCTCGGCACCGGCACTGTCGCCGCGCCCCGCGCTGGCGCTGGCCTTCGCGCGCCTCCCGACCGCGCCGCGCGCCGCGAGCAGTTCCTCGGCGTAATAGGCGTTGCCCTCGGCGCGGTCGATCAGGCTGCCGAGCCGGGCTGCGTCGAGTAGCTCCGCGGAGATCGAGGTCAGGTGCTCGGCCATCGCGGCGGGGGGCAGCGGGCCGAGGCCGACGGCGGTCACCCCGGGCAGCCGCAGCAGCTCGGCGATGACCGGCCGGAGCGGATGCCTGCGGTGCATATCGTCCGTGCGGTAGGTGACCACGAGGGCGAGCCGCTCCCGGTGCATCACCCGGCTCAGGAAGGTGACGAGGTCGCGCGTGGACCGGTCAGCCCAGTGCAGGTCCTCGAGGACGAGCAGCACCGGGCTTGCCTCGGCGAGCTCGGCCAGCATGCCGAGCACCGCGCCGAACAGTTGCTGCTGCGCCAATCCAGGCAGGTCCGCGCTGGCCGGCTGGCCAACGCCGGCATCCGGGAGGAGGCGGGACAGGACCGGTCTCGCGGCCAGCGCGTCAGATAGCGGACCGCCCGTGGACGGGCCGCTGGCAGCGCCCCGCAGCGCGTCGGCGAGCGGCAGGTAGGGCACGGTGTCCGCGAGCTCGGCGCAGCGCCCTGACGAGCACGGCGAAGCCGCGCTCGCGCGCCCCGGCTGCCAGCTCGGCTACCAGCCGGGTCTTGCCGACACCGGCGTCACCGCTGACCAGGGCGACAACGGGCTGGCCGGCAGCTGCCGCGGTCAGCAGGCCCTGCAGTCGGCTGAGCTCCGCAGCCCTGCCGACCAGCCTGCCTCTGGTTACATCCAGCACATCTCAAAGTATCCCAGCCGGTTCCGACATTTCTGGCATCCCAGCGGTTCAGCCTGCGCTGGACGCGGTTCAGCTGGGCTGGACGCGGTTCAGCTGTACCGGACGCGGTTCACCCTGCCTTGCGCTGAACGCGGTTCAGCTGCGCTGGACGGTCAGAGACGACTGCGGGACGGCGGGAGTAAGCCTCTGGTTCAGCCACTGCAGGCATTGCGGCAGCTCGCGGTCCCAGGTGCCGTAGTTGTGGCCGCCCTGCGGCAGGATCAGCGAGTACCCGCTCATCGGCGCGTGGATCAGCCGGAGGAAGGCGATCGTGCCCGGATAGGTCCGCTCACCGACCCGGCTCGAGGTGACCAGTACCGAGACAGGCGGGGCGGGCAGGTGGGTCAGCCGCCAGAACATGTCGTTCTCGTTCTGGTAAGCGCCGCTGCCGCCGTAAAGGTCGCCTGTCGTCCGGTCCTTGATCGCGTTGTAATAACCGGCCATTGATACCGCGGCCGAGTACTGGCCCGGGTCCATCATGGCGAGCTTGGTCGCGCAGTAGCCGCCAGTCGAGTAGCCGAGCGAGGCCCAGCCGGTCCGGCCGGTCTGGACACGGAACGCGTGCTCCACCGCCATCGGAACGTCGGTCTCGAAGAACGTCAGCACCTGCAGGCCGGCAGGCACGTTGGTGCACTCGGTGTCGCGCGGCAGTGCCGGCGACACGTTCATCATGAGATAGATCGCCGGCTTGATCCGCTTGGCGGCGACCAGGCGCGCTGCCGTGGCAGGCAGTGCGAGCCTCTTGACGATGCTCCACGGCTCGTTGGGGTATCCGGTCAGGGCCAGCACAACAGGGAACCTGGCCCTGGCGTACGCGCGCTGGAAATACTGGGGCGGCAGGTAGAGGTAGTCCCGGGACACGGCGATGCCGGATCGCTGCCCGTTGATCGCCACCTGCAGCACCTCGCCGTTGACCGCCGCGGCGTTGTGCGACTTGGCGGGGCGGGTCGCACCGGGTTTGCCCGGGCGCCTCGGTGCGCCAGGGCGCCCTTTTGCTTCCGACGCCTGCCCCTTCGCGTTTGACACCTGCCCGGCCGCGGAACCCAGGCCGCCGGCCGGGCGGAGCCAGCTGGCCGGGTGCGGCCCGCCGACCGGAGGCGGACCGCCGGCCGGAGGCGGACCGCCGGATGGATGCGGGCTGGCGGACGGACGCGGCCTTCGTGACCGCCCCGGCCAGGCGATCACTGGCGGCTTGCCAGGCGGCTTCCTGGCAATGGTGCCGTCCGCCAGCACGGGCAATACTGAGCCACCAGGTACCGGACCCAGTTCGGTAGCGGTCACGACTAGCGGCTTGGCGCTCCCGCCGGGCCTGATGAGCTGGGCCGCCACCGGCGTGGAGGTCCCGAGAAGCTCGGACCATGAGCCGAAGAACGAGAAGTAGCCGTTAATGAACGCCAGGAACGCCGAGATGACGAGAGCCTGGCAGGCCGCAAGGAGGCCGAGCCTGGCAGCGAAGTCACGCACCCGCCGGCCCGCCACCCGCGGCCACAGCCAGACGGTCACGGCGAGCATGCCCAAAGCGGCGATCGCCACCACTGCGATGAACGAGCCACTGGTCAGTCCCATGTGCTTCGCTCCATGGTCATGATTGCGGGCCTGTCGTGCGGCCGATCCAGTCAAGCACCGGACCGAGCGGCCAGTTGCCAGCCGCAACGGGCATCGAGCCCGCATGCATCGGCGGGCGCACGAGCGAGAGGAACGACCGGGCCTGCCCCGGGCCCGCGAACAGCACCGAGATCGGCTGCATGGGCTGATGCTGCAGCCGCCAGAGCAGGTTGTCCTGGGTACGGATCTGCGAGCTGCCGCCGAACTCCCCGGATCCGGGCGGCGCGGCGTAGTCAGCCGGCGGCGCCACGGCCGCGGAGAACACTTGCGAGCTCGACATGGCAAGCTGCACTGCGCAATATCCGCCCGAGGAGTCCCCGAGCAGTGCCCACCCGGCCGGCCCGCTGACAACCTGATATGCCGAGTGCAAGGCCTGCGGCAGGTCCTGCGAGAAGAAGGTGGCAGCCTGCGCGCCGCCAGGCACGTCCAGACAGCCCAGATCGGTGGCACCAACCCGGCCGCCCACAGTAGCTGGCAGCATGACCATGATGACCGGTCTGAGCCGTCCCGCCGCGATCTGACCCGCCGCGGTGGCGGCAAGCTGCCCCGCGCTGTACACGCCGCCCTGGCTGCCTATTCGATCGGATATCACGACGTCGACTGGAAGCGGCTTCGCCGGCCTGCCCGCCCGTGGGTATTGCGGTGGCAGGTACACGTAAGCCGGCGCGGCCAGCCCGGATAGCTGCCCGTGGATCTGCACCGCCTGGAGCCGGCCGCCAGCGGCCTTGGGCCGGCCTGGGACCGGCACGGGCGTGCTTGAGATGACCTTGATGGGCGCGATAGCCCGGGTCGGCCCGGAACCTACGGCCACGATCGCAGCGCTGGCGTCGTCCGTTCCGACCAGATCTGACCACGACGAATAGAACTCTGCCGACCGGTTGACGATGACGAAGATGAGGCCGAGCACACTTGCCTGGAGTGCGGCGAGCGCTGCGATCCGCAGCATCACGGCGCGTGGGCCAGGGACGGCAAGCCTGGGCCACCACCACAGCATCGCGGCCAGCGCCGCGATGACCGCCACCGACAGCACCGCGACGAGGGCAGGGCTCGTCAGTCCCAACCCCGCACCTCCGCACTTATCTCGACCTATCTCGAACTGACCGGGACCCGTTACGCACGTGCAACGGCTGCCGGCGCTCCGATGCCCGGCACCCGTTCGACGTCCCGGGGGACTAACTGGTTCCCGCCGTGGTTGTTCATCCGGCGCGGCTCCCCCGGCATGTTTAGGACACCGCCGGGCCCGGCATGTCGTCGAGGGCTGCCTGCCCGGACAGCATGTTACGGCTCAGGCCCGGGCAGCCGACGGAGCGAACCGCACCGGCATGTGCTTAATCCCGTTGATCAGGCTGGATCGAAGCCTGCTGACCTCGCCGCTAGGTTCAATGTCCGGCATCCGCTCAGCCACCGCCTCCAGCAGCACCCGGAGCTCGAGGGCAGCCAGATGGCGGCCCAGGCAGAAATGCGGGCCGCCGCCACCGTAACCGACGTGCGGATTGGGCTCGCGGCTGATGTCGAAGGTGAACGGGGCGGCGAAGATGTCCTCGTCCCGGTTCGCTGAGGGGTAGAAGAGCACGATCTTGTCGCCCTCGGCGACTCGCTGGCCGCTCACCTCCGTATCGCAGGTTGCCGTGCGCCTGAACAGGTTCACCGGGCTCACCCAGCGGACGATCTCCTCGGCGGCGGTGGGGATCAGGCTTGAGTCGGCCAGCAGCCGCCGCCATTGCCCGGGGTTCTCGAAGAACCCGAGCATTCCGCCAGCCGCCGCGTTGCGGGTGGTCTCGTTGCCTGCCACGGTCAGCAAGAGGAAGAACAGGTCGAACTCCTGAGCCGTCAGCACCTGACCCGCGTCGTCGGGACGCAGCAGCCGGGTGACGATGTCGTCGGCGGGCCGCGCGCGGCGCCGCTCGGCAAGCTCGCCTGCGTAGGCGTAGATTTCCGCGGCGGCCCGCATCCCGTCTTCGCGGGATGCCCGGTACTCGGGGTCGTCGAAGCCCGCCAGCCGGTTCGACAGCCCGAAGATCCAGCTGCGATCCTCCGGCGCGGCGCCGACCAGCTCGCAGATCACGTAGAGCGGCAGCGGAGCCGCGATGTCGGTGACGAAGTCCGCCTCGCCGCGGGGCACCACCTCGTCGATCAGCGTTTCGCAGATCTCCCTGACGCGGCGTTCCAGCCTGCCGATCAGCCGCGGCGTGAACTCGCGGCTCACGAACCTGCGCTGCCGGGAGTGCCGTGGCGGATCCATGTTGAGCATCAGCAGCCGCTGCGCCTCGATCGCCGCGTCCGAGCTCTCCTCCAGCATCACCAGGCGGCGCGCGGAAGAGAAGATCTCCGGATGCCGCGAGATGTGCCCGATATCGGCGTGCCTGGTGATCGCCCAGAAGCCGGGCCAGCCGGCGCCGCCGCCGTCGGCGTGCCAGAAGACCGGAGCATGCTCGCGCAGCCAGGCGAACTGATCGTGCGGGGCACCACCGCGCTGGTAGCTGTCCGGGTCCACTAGGTTGATCTCGGGAGCCATCATCACCTGACCCTTCCGCGGAGCGGAGCCCGACATGGACGACGATACGGCCGTTTCCTACCTGGCGGCGGTCCACGGATCGCGAGTGCTTTCTGCCAGCGGGCACGAGATCGGCAAGCTGGAGCATGTCCTCGAGGTGCCGCAGCTCGATCTGTTCGACGGGATCGTGATCCACACGCACGCTGGCCTGCGGTTCGTTGACCCTGATCGGATCGAGAAGATCACCCGCAGTTATATCAAATGCCGCATAACCGACGCCGAGGCAGCCAACCTGCAGCCGCCGGACGGCCCGCCGGTCTATCACGTGGACGCCCTCGACGACACCGGCGGATCGCTGCACGACCGCCTCGGCCGGATGTTCGGGCGGCCGCACTGGAAGCGCGACTAGCGGCAACCCTCGGCCAGCGCGCGGCAGTGCCTAAGTAGCGCGCGGCGACGGGTCAGTCAGCGGCGGCTCAGCGACGGCGCAGCGACGGGTTGGTGAGGGCCGGCGGCTCGTAGCCGCGGTCGGTCGGGTTCAGGTTGGTGCCCGGCGGCACGATTTCGTCGATCCGGTCGAGGATCGCGGGCTCGAGGACCACCTCGGCGGCACCGAGCTGGTCTTCCGCGTGCTCCATGGTCCGCGGGCCGATGATCGCTGAGGTGACCGCGGGATGGCTGGTCACGAAGGCCAGCGCTAGGTGTATCAGCGACAGGCCCGCCTCATCGGCCAGCCGGGCCAGCTGATCGGCGGCCTCCAGCTTCGCCTGGTTTCCTGGCAGGCTCATGTCGAATCGCTGCGGGATCCGCTGCGCCCTGCCGCTGGTCGGCAGCTCCCTGTCCTTGCGGTACCTGCCGGACAGCCAGCCGCTCGCAAGCGGACTCCACGGGATCACGCCCATCCCGTACTGCTGGCAGACCGGCAGCACCTCGGCCTCGACGCCACGGACCAGGATCGAATACGGCGGCTGCTCGCACACGAACCGTTCCCGTCCGCGCCGCTGTGCGGTCCACTGGGCCTCGACGATCTGCGCTGGCGGGAATGTCGAGCTGCCCGCGTAGCAGATCTTTCCCGCCCTGATCAGGTCGGTGAGCGCGCCGAGGGTTTCGTCGATGTCGGCGCTCGGATCGGGCCGGTGGATCTGGTAAAGGTCGATATAGTCGGTGCCCAGCCGGCGCAGGCTGTTCTCGCACTCGCGGACGAGCCAGCGACGCGAGTTTCCCTGCGCGTTGACGTCGTCACCCATCCGAGCGTGAGCCTTCGTGGCCAGTACGACGCTGTCGCGCCGCCCGGGGGCGAGCGCCTTCCCGACGATCTCCTCCGACTCGCCACCTGAATACACGTCGGCGGTATCGATGAAGTTGATGCCCGCGTCGAGTGCCTTGTGGATGATCAGGACCGACTCGTCGTGATCGGGGTTGCCCCAGGCTCCGAACATCATCGCGCCCAGGCAGAGGGGGCTCACCCGCATACCGGTGCTACCGAGTACACGCATTTCCATGGTTCTCACCCTAGGAGGCGGCCCACCGGGCTAAGCGGCGGCCCACCTGATGTCACGATGACCGCAGAGCGTCTGCCGGTCTGCCCGCGGTACCATCGGTGCCATGAGCCCTGATTCCGGTCCCGGGAGTGCACCGCAGGGGCGCACCGGCCGCGGTGTGCCCGATAAGCCCACCCTTGATGGCATCGAGGACAGCTGGGCGCGTCAGTGGGCCCGGGCGCGTGTAGTACAACTTTGACCGGACTAAGGGCCGCGCCGACGTCTTTGCCATTGACACTCCCCCGCTGACCGCGAGCGGATCGCTGCACATCGGGCACATCTTCTCGTTCACCCACACCGACACCGTGGCGCGGTTCTGGCGGATGCGCGGCAAAGAGGTCTTCTACCCAGTCGGCTGGGATGACAACGGGCTGCCCACCGAGCGCCGGGTGCAGAACTACTTCGGCGTGCGGTGCGACCCCGCGCTACCGTACGACCCGGAGCTCAGGCCGGCCTGCCGCCGGCCCGCCCGCTGGCCAGGCCGCGGCGGCTCGCGAGCAGCTCCCGGTCTCCCGGCGCAACTTCATCGAGCTGTGCCGTCAGCTGACCGAGCAGGACGAGCGGGCATACGAGGACGTCTGGCGCCGGCTCGGCCTGTCCGTCGACTGGAGCATGGCCTACCGGACTGTCGAGGACCGCCCGGGTACCATCTCCCAGCGCGCCTTCCTGCACAACCTGGCCCGCGGCGAGGCCTACCTCGCCGAGGGCCCGGCGCTGTGGGACCCGACGTTCAGGACGGCCGTGTCCCTGGCCGACATCGAGGAGCGCCAGGTCAGCGGCGCGTACTATCGCATCGCGTTCGGCATCGAGCGCGGACCATCAGCCCCCGGTAATACGGTGCCGCCCGGTAATACGGTGCCGGCCGGTAATACGGTGCCGCCCGGTAATACGGTGCCGGCCGGTAATACGGTGCCGGCCGGTAATACGGTGCCGGCCGGTAATACGGTGCCTGGCCGATACCGTGCTGGTGGCCACGACCAGGCCGGAACTGCTGCCCGCCTGCGTGGCGCTGGTCGTGCATCCCGACGATGAGCGGTATGCCGGCCTGATCGGGACGACCGCCCGCACGCCGCTGTTCGGCGTCCGGGTGCCGGTGCTCGCGCACCAACTGGCCGAGCCGGCCAAGGGCACCGGCATCGCCATGGTGTGCACGTTCGGCGACACGACCGACGTGACCTGGTGGCGGGATCTGGATCTGGAAACCCGCCCGGCGATCGGCAGGGACGGCAGGCTGCTCACCGAGCCGCCCGCTGGCATCACCGGCGCCGCCGGCCTTGCCGCCTACGCCCAGCTGTCCGGGCTGACGGCGGCAGCGGCCAGGTCAAGGATCACCGACCTGCTCCGCGCCTCCGGGGACCTGCGCGGCGATCCTGAGCCCGTCGTGCACGCCGTCAAGTTCTACGAGAAGGGCGAGGCGCCACTGGAGATCGTCACCACCCGGCAGTGGTACATCAGGAACGGGGGCCGGGACGCGAGCCTGCGGCAGGCGCTGCTCGCCCGGGGCCGCGAGCTTTCCTGGCACCCCGACCATATGCGAACCCGCTATGCGGACTGGGTGCAGGGCCTCGCCGGAGACTGGCTGATCAGCCGGCAGCGCTACTTCGGCGTCCCGATCCCGGTCTGGTACCCGCTCGACGACCAAGGCGCGCCGCGCTACGCGGCGCCAATGCTGCCCGCCGACGCCGAGCTGCCGGTGGACCCGGCGACCGATGTGCCGCCCGGTTACACCGCTGATCAGCGCGGCGTGCCCGGCGGATTCATCGGCGATCCCGACATCATGGACACCTGGGCGACCTCGTCGCTGACCCCGCAGATCTGCGGCGGCTGGAGCACAGATGAGGATCTGCTGCGGCGGGTGTTCCCGATGGACCTGCGGCCGCAGGGACCCGAGATCATCAGGACCTGGCTGTTTTACACGGTGCTCCGCTCGCACGCGGAGCATGGCGTCCTGCCCTGGCGGCACGCAGCGATCTCTGGCTGGATCCTGGACCCGGACCGCAAGAAGATGTCCAAGTCCAGGGGCAACGTGGTGACGCCCGTGGAGATCCTGCGCGAATACGGCTCGGACGCGGTCCGGTACTGGGCCGCTAGCGCCAGGCTCGGTGTTGACACCGCGTTCGACCCCGGCCAGCTCAAGATCGGCAGACGGCTGGCCATCAAGATCCTGAACGCCAGCAGGTTCGTGCTCGCAGCAATTCCGCCGGCCGACCCAGCAGGGACGTCCGCCGATCTCGCCGAGCCGCTCGACCGGGCGATGCTCGGCAGGCTCGCTGACGTTATCGACCAGTGCACCGCCGCGTTCGAGGCCTTCGATCACGCTCTCGCGCTGGCGCTGACGGAGCGGTTCTTCTGGTTCTTCTGCGATGACTACGTGGAACTCGTCAAGCCCCGCGCATACGGCGAGCAAGGCCCGGCAGCCGCGGCTTCGGCCCGGCGGTCGCTCCGGCTCGCGCTTTCGGCGGTGCTGCGGCTGTTCGCGCCGTTCCTGCCGTTCGTCACCGAGGAGGTCTGGTCGTGGTGGCAGGACGGCTCGGTGCACCGGGCAAGCTGGCCGGACGCCGCCGGGCTGCGCGCGGTGGCCAGCTGGCCGGCCGGCGATGCGGCGCTTGACGCTGCGTCGGCCGCGATCGCCGCCGTCCGGAAGGCCAAGTCGCAGGCGCGGCTGCCGATGCGAGCCAGCGTGCACAAGCTGCTCGTGTCCGCTCCGACCGCTGAACTCGATGCCGTCGCCGCGATGCGGCGCGACATCATGGCTGCTGGGCGGATCGCCGAGGTCGAGCTGCGTCCGGCCGACCCGGCTGCCGCGGCACATGAGGTGCTGTTGTAGCCGCGCATATAGGCGCGCTAAGGAATCCGGGCCGCCCGGGTAGTCTCGCCAGCATGGACAAGGCACAGCTGACAGACTCCGAATGGCGGCAGCGGCTCACCCCGCAGGAGTACCACGTGCTCAGGCAGGCTGGCACCGAGGCCCCGTTTACCGGCGAGTACACCGACACCACCACCCAAGGTGTCTACCGGTGCCGCGCGTGCGGGGCCGAACTGTTCAGGTCGCAGGCCAAGTTCGAATCGCACTGTGGCTGGCCGAGCTTCTACCAGCCTTCCGACGGCGATGCGGTGGTCCTGCTCAAGGACCGCTCGCTGGGCCAGGTCAGGACCGAGGTCCGGTGCGCGAACTGCGACTCGCATCTCGGTCACGTGTTCGAGGGCGAGGGTTATCAGGTCCCGACCGACCAGCGCTGGTGCATCAACTCGGTCTCGCTCACGCTGGAGCCCGAAGCAGGCGCAGCCCCGCCCCCCGACGCCGGCCAGTGACCGGCTCGCCGGCGGCCGCCGCCCTCCGGCTGATCAGGGCGGACGAGTTGTCCGGTTCGACCGCCCAGACCAGCGGGATGGACCGGGCGGCGGCCATCTCAGGCGACCTGGTCGGTGCGCGCTCGCTATGGATGGGCCGCACCGTCCTGCCGCCCGGCGTCTCCTCGGGCGACCACCATCATGGCCAGTCGGAAACCGGCATTTTCGTGGCGTCGGGGGATCCCGTCTTCGTCTACCGCGATCCGGAGACGGGCCAGCTCACCTGGCTACAGACGCACCCGGGCGACTACGTCTGGGTACCCCCGCAGGTCCCGCACCGCGAGGAGAACCCCTCGCCGGACGCCGAGGCGGTCATCGTGGTCGCCCGCTCGACGCAGGAAGCCATCGTCGTCAACGTGGACGGCCTCTGAGGCCCCGGACACCCCGGCAAGCCGTCAGCCCTGCAGTCTGACCCAGGCGAGCTGAACCCGGTGCACTTGGAAGAATGCTGCCATGCCAAGGGTCAACGAGCAGGTCGCTGCCCTGCTACGGGAGTACGCCGACCTCGTCGGCATCACCGGCGGCGACGCCTTCAGGGCCCGCGTCTACGAGAAGGCGGCCCGCGCCGTCGACGGGTACTCGGGCGATGTCTCCCGGCTTTCCGCGGCCGAGCTCCGGCTCATCCCCGGCGTGGGCAAGTCGATCGCAGACAAGATCAGCGAAGCCGCGGCGACCGGCACCATCAAGGTGCTGGATGCCCTGCGCGCCCAGATCCCGCCTGGCGTGCGCGAGCTGACCGGCATCCCTGGCCTCGGGCCCGCCCGCGCCATGACGCTCTACCGGGAATTGCAGGTCAGCTCCGTGGCCGAACTCGCCGACGCCATCCAGGCAGGCCGGCTGCGTGATCTCAGGGGCTTCGGCCCCAAGAGCGAGGAACGGCTCCTGCACGGCATCGACATCATGCAGGCGGCCAGCCAGCGGGTCCAGCTGAACATCGCCATGGATACCGCCAGTGACCTGGTCGCCGCCATCGGCGCAGTTCCTGGCTGCGAGCGGTGCACCTATGCAGGCTCGCTGCGCCGGATGCGGGAAACCATAGGTGACATCGACATTCTCGCCGCCGCCGCCGACAGCGCACCGCTGATGACAGCACTCGCCGCGGCGCCGGATACGGCCGAGGTCATCGCTCGCGGCGAGGCCAAGACATCGATCCGCACCGTCCGGGGCCTGCAGGTGGATCTGCGGGTGGTACCGCTGGACTGCTGGGGCGCCGCGCTGCAGTACTTCACCGGCTCGCAGGCGCACAACGTCAGGGTCCGCGAGATAGCGGTCCGCAAGAAGCTCAAGCTGTCGGAGTACGGCCTGTTCCACGCCGAGACCGGGGCCCTCATCGTTTCCAGGACTGAGGAGGATGTCTACGGCAGGCTCGGCATGGCCTGGGTGCCGCCCACGCTGCGCGAGGACTCCGGAGAGGTCCAGGCCGCGCTCCGCGGTGCGCTGCCCACGCTCGTCATCGAACAGGACATCCGGGGTGACCTGCACACGCACACCAATCTCACCGACGGCGTCGCCTCGCTGGCTGACATGGTAGCGACGGCGCAGGCCCGCGGATACGAGTACTACGCCGTTACCGATCATGCGCCGAACCTGTTCATGCAGCGGATGACCAGCGAGAAGATGCTTGCACAGCGCGAGCACCTGCACGCCCTCGCGGGGCAGCTCGGCGCGGGGCGCGGCTGCGCTCCGATGACGCTGCTGCACGGTACCGAGCTCAACATCGCCCCGGACGGCTCGGTCGACTGGCCTGCCGAGTTCCTCGCCGGATTCGACCTCTGCGTCGCTTCGGTGCACTCCCATTTCGATCAGCCCAGGCGCGAAATGACCCGCAGGTTCGTCGCTGCCTGCGAGAACCCGCACGTGAACATCATCGGCCACCCCCTGACCCGCAAGATCGGCCGTCGCGCGCCGGTCGACGTGGACCTGCCCGAGCTGTTCGCGGCGTGCGCGCGGACTGGCACTGCACTGGAGGTGAACTCCCACCCGGCCCGGCTGGACCTGCCCTCCGCGCACATCCGCGCGGCGCGCGACGCGGGGGTGAGATTCGCCATCGACACCGACGCCCACTCCACCGCCCACCTGGACAACCTGCGGTTCGGCGTCGGCACCGCCCAGCGCGGCTGGCTCACGCCCGACGACGTGATCAATACCTGGCCCCTGGCCAGGCTGACCGAATTCCTGGCCAAGGCCGGCGGCACGCCGCGCAGCGCGTGATATTTGCCGCGAACTGCGAGATAGCCGCGGTGACGGGGCGTCCGGGTGACTGATCCGTCGAAAGGGCGCGGTAGCCAGCCAGCGCCGCATGGGTATGCGTAAGGTTAGCAAGCAGCTCATGTACCGGATCCTGGTGATTTCTAGTGATTGGCCATCCCGACAGGGAGCCCGTGCTGGCTCGACCGGTGCCTCAGCCCGTCGCGCCTCAGCCGGGCGCTGGCCGCGCCGGTGGATGGGGACAGCAGCGCTGGCCGCGATCGGCGTCAGCCTCACCGTGATGATTGCGGTAGCGGCTCAGCGACCGTCGGCGGCGGAAGCCGGCCTTCCCCGCCGCGCATCCCTGGCCGCCATGGTCCGCCGATACGCATCTGTCCGTCGTGGCCGTTTCCCTGGCCATGTGGGCCGCGGCGCTGACCGGCGGCACCGGCGTGGCTCTAGGGCTGCTTGCCGCGCGGCGCGGGTGGCGGCCGCGGCCGCGGCTCCTGATCATCGGCTCCGCCGTGGCGGTCGTGGCATTCACGCTGACCGCGCCGATGGGGTCCGGGGACATGCTGGACTACGCGGCTTACGGGCGGATCGCCGTGCTTGGCCACAGCCCGTACCTGATGACCCCCTTCAGCCTGAAAGTCTCCGGCGATCCGATCGGGACCGTCACGCCGGTCCTGTTCGAGCACGATCCCTCGGTGTACGGCCCGCTTGGCACGGCTAGCGAGTGGGCGGCATCAAAGCTGGCCGGGGACTCGGTGGCCAGGACCATCTTCTGGCTCAAGCTGTGGAACGCGCTGGCCTACCTCGCGCTGGTGCTGGCCCTGGACCGGCTGCTGCGCGGTGACAGCGCCCAGCGGGTGCGGGCGCACCTGCTGTGGTCGGTCAACCCGCTCATGCTGTTCGCGGTCATGGCCGGCGGTCATATCGACGGGCTATCCGCTTGCCTCGCAGTCCTGGCGCTGATCGTCATGCGGCGGATCGATGCCCGCCACGGCCTGCTGGCGGGGGCACTACTCGGCGCGGCGGTGGCGATCAAGGCGCCGCTCATCTTCTTCGGGGCCGGCCTGGTCTGGGCAGCGCGGCGCTCGCCCCGGGCCCTCGCCGCCCTCGGGCTGGGGACAGCCGCTACAGCGGTCCCGGCCTATCTGCTAGCCGGCCCGGGCGCGATATCGGCCGTCGTCAACCGGGCCAACGGGGCGCCGGTATTCTACGTGCCCTGGGATCTGCTGGCCCGAGCGCTGCACTGGACTGGGGCCGCCCACAGGATCGATACGGCGGGAGCAATCGCGTTCGCGGTGCTAGCCGCGATCCTCCTGTGGGGGATGCCCGCCGGGCCGCCCGGCCTGCCGTCCGTCCGGCCGGCCCTGGCCCTCACCCTGGCCTGGCTTATCGTTTCACCTCAGCAACGTCCCTGGTACGACGCGATGCTCTTCCCGCTGCTGGCCATGATGCCCGCCACCCGGCTGGACTGGATCGTGCTCTTCAGGGCGGCCGCCGCCACCATAGCCGAACTCCCCGGCGTGACCTATTACGTCTTCCTACGGCCCTCATGGCTGTCCGCGATAGGCGGCATCCTGTCCACGCGGCTGGTCCCCTGGGCTCTCATCCTGACGGTTATTGTGCTGCTGGCGTTGTGCGTCACCGGCCGCTGGGCGCCAGGCGAGCCCAGGGGCGGGCCCGTCGCCAGGCTGCGGGCCGGAACCCGGCTGAGATCCTCCTGACACTGATCCTCCTGACACTGATCCTCCTGACACTGCGGGAGGGTTGGTGCCCGCGGGAAGCACCCGGCTCGAGGCCCGCCCAGGGCAGCTCCGTGCTGATCTGCTCCCGGGCGGATAGCACCCTCACGGCAGCGCGGCGAGCAGCTCCCGGACCGCCTTGCGCCGTCCGGTATAGAACGGGACCTCCACTCTGGTGTGCAGCCTGGCGCGAGCGCCGCGCAGGTGGCGCATCAGGTCAACGATCCGGTGCAGCTCGTCGGCCTCGAAGGCGAGCATCCACTCGTAGTCGTTCAGCGCGAAGCAGGACACCGTGTTCGCGCGGACGTCGGGGTATTCGCGGGCCATCAGCCCGTGCTCGGCGAGCATGGCCCGGCGCTCGCCGTCGTCGAGCAGGTACCACTCATACGACCGGACGAACGGGTAGACGCAAACGAAGCCGCGCGGCTCCTCCCCAGCCAGGAACGCCGGGATGTGGCTCTTGTTGAACTCAGCCGGGCGGTGCAGCGCCATCACCGACCACACCGGCTCGCTGGCCCGGCCCAGGCCGGTCCTGCGGAATCTCGAATACATCTCCTGCAGCTCATCGGAGGACGGCGCGATCCACCAGAACATGTAGTCCGCGTCGGCGCGCAGGCCCTGCACGTCGTAGCAGCCTCGGGTGACGACACCCTTCTCGGCGCCCTGCTCGCATACCTGCGTGACCTCAGCGGCCACGCCGGCCCGGCCGCTCTCGCCGGTCAGCGCGGCAGATGGGGCCGCGTCAAGCGCCGCTGGATCGGGCACCCGGAACACCGACCACATGGTGTAACGGATCTGCTCGTTCAAGTCGCGCGCCTTGGGCCGCTGCGCTGCCTTGGGCGGCTCTGCGGCTACTCGCGGCTCACTCTTCTCGGTCGCAGCCATGCCCTCATTGTCCACCAGGCGGTCCGGCACCGCAGATCCGGATCACCTCGCCGTACAGCAGCCGTTTGTGCACAGCCAGCACCCCGCGGTCTTTGCCAGGCCAGCTCGCGGGCCAGCGTGACCGCGGCGGTCAGCACCTTATCCTCGGTGGCGGTCCGGTGCACGATGCCTGCCGCCTGCGCCTGCCAGGCGTCGTACCTGCGGCCGGTGATGATCGCCTCGTGCGCGGTGCGGCGCGGCAGCTTGGCGGTAACGACAGCGAACATCCCGGGGGTCAGCGGCAGGCCGAGATCGGCCTCAGGCAGGCACCAGTAGCCCCGGTCCTCGCGCATGATCACGAAGTCGTGGGCAATGGCGAGCATCGCGCCCGCGGCGAAGGCGTGACCGTTGACCGCTGCCACAGTGATTGCGGGAAAGCCGATAACGCGGCCGAGGAGCCGGTGCACCCCGTCAACGACACCGGACGCTTCCTGGCCAGCCGCCGCCAGCCAGTCGAGATCGAGGCCGTTGGAGTAGAACTTGCCCTCCCCCGTCGTGACCAGCGCCGACGGTCCCTCGGCAGGTCCGGCCTGGTCGAGCGCTTCGTGGAGTGCGGCGACGGACTCGGAATTGAACCGGTTCTCTCCGGCGCGCATCCGCAGGATCCAGACGTCGCCGTCCCGCTCGATCCCGATCACCGGCCATCTCCTGTCCCGCCCCCCGCCCGGTGCGGCTGCCGGGCTGTTACTTTGACCGCTTTCCCTGGTATGTGCCGGAACCGCCATCCTAGCTGCCGCATCAGCGCTCTTGACGTTGCAGGTAGGCCAGCACCCGGGTGGCCGCGAGCCGCGCCGAGGCGATGCAGGCCGGGATCCCGATTCCGTCATAGGCGGCGCCGCACACCGCGAGCCCCGGCTGGCCGGCGACGCTGGCCCTGATCCGCGCCACCCGCTCCAGATGGCCGACGGTGTACTGCGGCAGCCCGCCGCCCCACCTGCTGACCCTGGTATCGATCGGCGCGCCGCGCGCCCCGGTGGCCGCGGCTAGCTCAGCTCCCGCGATCGCGGCAAGCTCACCGTCGCCGGACTGCAGGATCGCCTCCTCCCCCACCCGGCCGACCGAGCACCTGACCACCAGCACGGGCGGGCCTGCGGCCTGCAGGTGCGGCCACTTGACGGTGCTGAAAGTCACCGCCTTCACCGCGCGCCCGTCGACCGCGGGCACCAGGTAGCCGCTGCCGTGCGGCAGGCTGGGAAACGCCGCCTGCGGATACGCAAGGGTAACGATCGCCATGCTCGCGTAGCCGATCTCGCCGAGCGCGGCGGCCGCGGCGGGACTCGCGGCGGCCAGCAGCCTGCTGGCGGGCCGGGCAGGCAGGGCCAGGATCACGGCATCGGCGTCCAGCCGCTCAGGGGCGCGGGCTGAGCCGATCGTGAGCCGCCATCCGTCGGCGGTTCGGGCTAGCTCGCGGGTCATCGCACCGGTGCGCACTACGGCGCCGGACCTGGCGGCCACGGCCGCTGGCAGCGTCCCGAGCCCGCCCGTGAGGGTGGTGAAGACCGGAGCGGCTGGTGGCGTCGCCGGATCCGGCAGCAATGAGCGCGCCGCGCCGGCCAGTGTACGGTGCGACCGGGCAGCCTTGGCCAGGCCGGGCATGGTCGCCTCGAAGGAGAGCTGGTCGCAGCGGCCGGCGTAGACGCCGCCGAGAAGCGGGTCGACCAGCCGGTCTACGAGTTCCTGGCCGAACCTGGCCCCAACATAGGCAGTCACGCTGACGTCCCCGGTCCTGGCCGTGGCCGGAAGATCCGGTTCGGCCCGCGCCCGGGCCAGGCCCGCCGCCGAGAGGATTTCCGACCGGCCGAGCTCATCCAGGTCGGCGGGCACGCCGAGGAACTGCCGCCGGGGTAGCGGGCGCAGCTGGCCACGGGTCCAGATCGCCGCCGCGGTCGGTGCCCGGCTGCACAAGCTGTCCGTCCAGGCCGACGGCGCTGATCAGGCCGGTGCCCTCCGGCCGCCTGGCCAGAAGCGCCTCGGCACCTTCATCGACGGCGAGGCCCGCGATCTCGGACACGGCCAGCTTGCCGCCGAGCCGCGGTGAGCCCTCAAGTACGGTCACCGCGGCGCCGGTGTCGGCGAGGAAGAACGCGGCGGCCAGCCCGGCGATGCCACCGCCCACGATCGCGATCACCGGGCGCCCGGCGGGAGTTGTCATCCTCTCACTCTGCCGTAGACCAGGTGCAGCAGCGCGGCCACGCTGCGGTAAGGGTCCCGGCGGCCTGCCTCGCGCTCGGCGGCAAGCGGCTCCGGCAGGTCATCAGGCCGGGGAGCAGGCTGATCGAGGTGGTCAGTAAAGACGCGCACCCCGAACCACTCGCGGCGCGCCCAGCCGAGGGGTTCAAGCGCCGGCGGCGGCTAGCGCGGGAGCCTGGCCGGGGTGGAATGAACCAGGTCAGTGAGCCTGGCCAGCACGTCAGGATCGGTCTGCGGCAGTACTCCGTGACCGAGGTTGAACACGTGCCCCTCGGCGGTCCGGCCAGCTTCAAGGACTTCGATGGCGCGCTGCTCGATCACCTCCCAGGGAGCGAGCAGGATCGCCGGATCAAGGTTGCCCTGCAGCGCCTTGCCTGGCTCCACCCGCCGCACCGCCTCATCGAGCGGCACCCGCCAGTCCACTCCGACTACGTCCGCACCAGCCTCGCCCATCAGCCCGAGCAGCTCGCCGGTACCGACCCCGAAATGGATCCGCGGTACCCCGGCGGCGGCGAGAGCGCCGAAAATGCGGGCTGAGTGGGGCAGCGCCGACCGGCGGTAGTCCGCCGGGCTGACCGCTCCGGCCCAGGAGTCGAACAGCTGGACGGCGGCCACCCCGGCGGCGACCTCGACTTGCAGGACGAGATCGTTATCTCGGCAAGCCTGCCGAGCAGGCGTTCCACAGCGGCGGGTCGCCGTAGGTCAGCGACTTCGTCGTTTCGAAGCTCTTCGAGGGGCCGCCCTCGATCAGGTAAGACGCGATGGTGAACGGGCCGCCAGCGAAGCCGATCAGCGGCGTCGCGCCAAGCTCAGCCACCACGACCGCACTGCCTCGGTCACGAACGGGACGTCATCCGGTTCAAGGGCCCGTACCATGAAAGCGGCCGTCTGGGCCCTGCCGGCGGGTCTGCAGCTCTACGTGACTGGCCACAGTTTGGGCGGGGCCCTGGCTGTTCTGGCCACTCTGGACATCGCGGTCAACACGGCGTTTCATTCGCCGATCATGTATACTCTGGCCGGCCCCCGCGTCAGCGATCCCGACTTCGCCAATCGGTTCGATGCCGTCGTGGTCACGAACAACACCAGCAGCTGCCGCGCATCGTCAACATGGCCGATTTTGTGCCGCAGTTGCCGCCGGAACACATCATCGATCCTTTGACCCTGTTCAAGACTTATTTTTACCAGCACGTTTCCGATTTCATGCTCATCACTTTTCGCAAGGGGAGCGCGGCCGCCAATCATTCGCTCGACAATTACATCGAGGCGTTATCGTGATCGCCTGGCCTAAAACGTCCTTGGCCGGTTCTTTTTCGATAGGTCAGGCTTTCCAGCCTGACTGGTGGCGTCGACTTTCCGAATGTCAGGCTCGAAAGCCTGACCTACCTCGAAAACTGCAAACCCAGAGGAAGCGACACATGCCCAGCGATCCGATTTTCGAGCCGCTGAAATTCACGTCGAGCTTGGGCGTCGTCAAGAACCGCATCTTTCGGTCGAGTATTTCCGGAAGGTTCGACAACTACGACGGGTCCGGCACGCATGCACGCATCAACTGGGAGGAGAAATTCGCCCGTGGCGGCGTCGGCGCGATCATTTCTTCGTATGTCCCCGGTCCACGTGCCGGGCCGGATTCTGCCGAATTTCGCCATGATCGACACGACGACAAAATTCACCTTCTGGCGGGCCGTCGGCAGAGCGCGTCCATCGGTACAAGGACGACAACGGCGTACCTTGCAAGTACATCGTGCAGCTCGAGCCACTCGGGCCGGCAGCAGGACATGGGCGGCGTCGAGAACCTGTTCAAGAAGGCGCATGAGTTCGACGAGCCAGCGCGACTATTTCCACGGCATCCTCTGCCAGGCGATGACGAAGAGGAGATCCGGGACACTCGTGGAATGCTTCGGCCAGGGAGCCCGGCGAGCGCAGGCCAGGCCGGGTTGGACGGCGTCGAAACCCACTCCGCCAACGGCTACCTGATCAACCAGTTCCTCAGCAGCGGCATCAACGATCGCCGGATGAATACGGCGGCTCCCTGGAAAACCGGGCACGTTTTCTCCTGGAGATCGTCGAGGCCATCCCGGGCGAAGGCAGCGGGCTACGAGGGCTTTCACCTCCAGTGCAAGATCAACGGACGCGACCACAACAACGCCCTGTTCCCTGGTACAGGCAGGCAACACGCTCGACGAAGAGAGTCGAGCTCTGCAAGATGCTGGAGCAGGCGGGCGTACACGCAATCCATGTTTCCAGCGGCAGCCTTTTTCCCCATCCGCGCAACCCGGCCGGCAAGTTCCCGCTGATGGACCTCCAGCGCTGGTACCCGA